>CP136010.1:3646860-4322325 GCA_030263805.2 Pseudomonas sp. FeN3W | reverse complement strand
CACCTTCCAGAACGTCCGCCTGTTCAAGGACATGACGGCGGTGGAAAACCTGCTGGTGGCGCAGCACCGCCACCTGAACACCAACTTCCTCGCCGGTCTGCTGAAGACGCCGGCGTTCCGCCAGAGCGAACGCGAGGCCATGGAGTTCGCTGCACACTGGCTGGAACAGGTGAACCTTACGGATATCGCCAACCGCCCGGCGGGCACCCTCGCCTACGGCCAGCAGCGCCGCCTGGAAATCGCCCGCTGCATGATGACGCGCCCACGCATCCTCATGCTCGACGAGCCGGCCGCCGGCCTGAACCCGAAGGAGACCGAAGACCTCAAGGCGCTGATCGCCATGCTGCGCGACGAGCACGGCGTCACCGTGCTGCTGATCGAGCACGACATGAAGCTGGTCATGAGCATTTCCGACCACATCTACGTGATCAACCAGGGCACCCCGCTGGCCAACGGTACGCCCGAGCAGGTCCGCAACAACCCGGACGTGATCAAAGCCTATCTGGGAGAGGCGTAAGCATGCTGACTTTCGAAAACGTCTCGACCTTCTATGGCAAGATCCAGGCCCTGCACGGCATCAACGTGCAGGTGGAACAGGGCGAAATCGTCACCCTGATCGGCGCCAACGGTGCCGGCAAATCGACCCTGCTGATGACCCTCTGCGGCTCGCCGCAGGCGGCCAGCGGCAGCATCCGCTTCCAGGGTGAAGAGCTGGTCGGCCAGCAGACCTGCGACATCATGCGCAAGGCCATTGCAGTGGTACCCGAGGGGCGGCGGATCTTTGCTCGTCTGACCGTTGAAGAGAACCTCTCCATGGGCGGTTTCTTCACCGGCAAGGCCGATTTCCAGGAGCAGCTGGACAAGGTGCTCGGCCTGTTCCCGCGACTCAAGGAGCGCTATCAGCAGCGCGGCGGCACCATGTCCGGTGGTGAACAGCAGATGCTCGCCATTGCCCGCGCGCTGATGAGCAAACCCAAGCTGCTGCTGCTCGACGAGCCATCGCTGGGCCTGGCGCCGATCATCATCCAGCAGATCTTCGAGATCATCGAACAGCTGCGCGAGGATGGCGTGACGGTGTTCCTGGTCGAACAGAACGCCAACCAGGCGCTCAAGCTGGCCGACCGCGGTTACGTGCTGGAAAACGGCCACATCGTCATGCAGGGTAGCGGCGAGGATCTGCTGACCGATCCGAAGGTGCGCGACGCCTACTTGGGCGGCTGACACCACAACCATACTCGACGAACGAAGCCCTGCCAGCCGGCGGGGCTTTTTCGTTTTCAGCCATACCCATCGCGCCGCCAGACGAACCCGGGCGCTGCGCGCACAGTCGAACACCCGCTATTCTTCGTCGAACCGCCTCTCTCACCTGATGCCCGTCAAGGAGACCTCATGATGCGCCACTGCCTACTCGGCCTGCTCATGGCTGCCAGCGTCACTGCCAACGCCGCGGTACAAACCCAGGAAATCCCCTACACCGCTGCCGACGGCACCAAGATGATCGGCTATTACGCCTACGACGACGCCATCGAAGGCAAGCGCCCCGGCATCGTCGTGGTGCACGAATGGTGGGGCCTGAACGACTACGCCAAGCAACGCGCCCGCGACCTCGCCGAGCTGGGCTACAGCGCGTTGGCAATCGACATGTACGGCGAAGGCAAGAACACCGATCACCCGAAAGACGCCATGGGCTTCATGCAGGCCGCCTTGAAGGACGCCGATGCGGCCAAAGGCCGCTTCAATGCCGGGCTGGATCTGCTCAAGGAGCAGGCCCAGACGGATAACGACAAGCTCGGCGCGGTGGGCTACTGCTTCGGCGGCAAGGTGGTGCTGGACATGGCGCGCCAGGGCGTGCCACTGGACGGCGTGGTCAGCTTCCATGGCGCATTGGCCACCGAAACCCGCGCCGCGCCGGGCAGCGTCAAGGCGCGCGTGCTGGTCGAGCATGGTGCCGAAGACAGCATGATCAGCAGCGATGACATCGCCGCGCTTAACGTCGAGATGGTCAAGGCTGGCGCCGACTACCAGTTCGTCAGCCTGCCGGGCGCCAAGCACGGTTTCACTAACCCCGGTGCCGATGCCCATCAGAAGAACGGCCTCGACGTGGCCTATCAGAAAGCCGCGGACGAACGCTCCTGGCGCGACATGCAGCGCTTTTTCGAAGACACCTTTGGCACGTTGGCGACCGCCCGGGCGCAGTGATCGGCTCGCTTCTCGACCGTGATTCGTCCCGGCGGCACGCCTGCCGCCGGGGCGCGTGCTAGCATTGCGCGCACAATTCACCGTCGATCACGAGTCATGGCCGAACACGATTTCCGCTACACCCTGCTCAACCCCGCCCACACCCTCACCGAATGCCGCGCGCTGGCGCCGGGCCGCTATCAGGTCACCGGTAATGGCGGCTCGATTCGCAGCGGCGATGTACTGATCGTCACGCTCAAGGGCAGCCGCGACCTTTCCCAACGCCTGACGGTGGAGAAGGTCCGCCACCTGATCAACCCACCCGGGCAATGGATGGCCGTGGCCAGCGGGCCGGTGTTCCGCGAACTGGAAATTCTCAACTGGCAGGTTTCCTGCGACAGCTGCGGCAAGCAGCTGGACTTCGAGTTTGCCGTCGACGCCAAGCTCGGCGAGGCCGCACGCAAACCCGCTGCCCAGGCACGCATCACCGAACTGGGCTGGTCCGGCCAGAACGACCAACACCGCTGCCCCAGCTGCCAGAAGGAGCAACAGGCATGAATTCACGAATCCTGCCTTTTATCGCAGCCCTCGGCCTGACAGGCTGTGCCACCGAGCAACTGGAGCTGCGAAGCGACGTCACCTACATCGCCGAATGGATCGGCGATGACGCCGTGATCGGCCGCACGCCCGTCTCGCTCACGCTGAGCGACGGCCGCGCGTACGGCAACGCGGGCTGCAACCACTGGTTCGGCAGTTACGAGCGCGATGGCCAGCAGATCCGCTTCAGCAACCTGGGCAGCACACGCAAGATGTGCGCGGAACAAATCATGGAGCAGGAGCACCACTTCCTCGATCTGCTCAATCGCGTCGAGCGCTGGGATGTCTCGAACATCGACCAGCTGCGCCTCTGGCCCGCCCAGGGTGCCCCGCTACGGCTCTGGCCGGAACAGGAATAACGCGCCAAATGTGCGCATGCAGCAAGGCATGCGCACTGCGATCAGGCGCCGCGGCTCCTTTACCGGCTCCGCGCGTATACGCCCGTCATGCGGTCGAAAAGCGGATCAGCAATCGGCAAAGGCCTGTTTTTTAGGCCTTACGCCCACTCCACTGCTTAATCCTCACCCATCGCGACCTCCCCCAGCGAAACTGGCACATGCAGTGCATAGTTTTATCCAGCCAGTTTCGGGGACCTCGGTACAGGCAGGCCGAGAATCCCCTCTTTTATTCGTCAGCTCGGTGAGCGGCCCTTTTATCGATAAACCTCTCGGCGAAAGATCAGGGGTTTGGGGCCTTGGTAGATGCCGAAGGTGGCAAGGCCTCTACTTGCCTCCCATCCTTCGCCATACCAGTCATACCAGAGCCATTCGGGCACGTCGGGGAATCCGGCCCGGACGCTACCGCGCCTTTGCGGCGAAGCCAGAAGCAACTGACCCTGATAGCCACTTCTATCGCTGGATACAGACGGCAGGCTTCCCGTCACCAGTTCGCCGGTAGCATCGCTCAGATCGGGTTCAGACCACTTCGGCGCGCTACAGACATCCTCCGTTTCCGGCAGGAAAACACCAGGCACTCGCCAGCTCTCGATCGTCCAGGGAAGACTGAGCGGCTGCAGCTCCGAACCATGAGCATTGCCGACACGCAACCGCCCCAAACGAATTTCGCTGGCCTCGTAGGGCAGTTCATATGACTGGCAGGCCTCCGTTCCCACCATATGGCAGACGCCATCGGCATCGGTTAGAGCGGTCGCAGAAAAGCGCTGCAGGATCGAGAAGGGCAAATCATCGGCGCCCGGAGTCGGACTCTCAGAGTCATACTTCAGACCGTCTCCCGACCACTCGTACTCACGCTGGCCATCCCTATCCTCGGCATCGGTCAAGGCGGAATCCTGCCCAGGAAAGCTCAGCTTAGCCGTCAGTTCCCGCTCACCGTCCAGGGTCCACCACGTGCTGGGCAAGGCCGACGACAAACGCCAGAAATCGCCACGATCATAGTTTTTCGTCGTACCGCCCTGACGGTTCTTGCCCGTTACCATCAGTCTCGGAAACACGCCATAGGGCACCAATTCCCGCTGATAGCTGAAGCCATCGCAGCTGTTCAGGCTGGCGGCACCGGAGACGTCCAGCCAGGCCGGGATAAAACGACCGACCAGCCCGCTCTCGCCACCACCGACGGTCTCACCGAAATAGTGGCCGGATGCCGGCGTGGCCTTCAGCTTGAAGATCCCCACTTCGGGCATCACGACGTTCTCTTCGGTCTGGGCACCGAGCTTGTGATCGTAGCTAGATGGCTTCAGCTCCTCGGGATTACTGCCGTCCTCCGGCTCGACCAGCAGGCTGCTCAGCGAAATGTCGTTCAAGCGAAAGTTGGGCGTGGCGGGGTTGCCACATAATTGATCCGCCTGCAGGGATTGGCCATTGGCCTGCCAGGCGACGGCCTTGATCCGCAGCGGGAAGCCATCGCCGGCATGCCGGAAAACCGGGCAGTCATCATCGTTGACGACCGCCAGGGTACAGGCCGAATCCGTCTCCAAGCACAAACCGTATGGCTTGACCACGAAGTCATTCGACTGACCGACCATGACCAGGCCGCTATCCGGCTCCTCGTAACGCATGCTCAGCCTGAGCAGGCCTGCATCCGGGTAGCGCAGGCGAATCGCCGCCTCGGCCTGGGCATTGAAATTCAGAGGCACGAGGGTGAAGCCTGAAGACTGGCGGGAAACCGAGACATCATTCACCTTCAGAGCCGGCGCCCCGAGAATCTGTCCCGGTTGCGGATCGATGTAATCGGATGCGAAACCCACTTCGCGCGCCTGCGCGTCCGAAAATCCCGGCACGCAACGCAATGGATCATTCGGATTGCTTTTCACCGCCCGTACCAGCAAATCATGCTGTGTCTCTTGAGCAGACAGATGTGCCGGAATCTCGTCTACAACGAAGCCACTTTCCAGCATGGTCAGCCTGCACTGGGTACTCAGGGCAGCCGAGCCGATCTTGCACAGCGTCTGGCTAAGAGGCTTGGCTGGAGGAGTGGAGGAACCCACGCTCAAGGTCGCCGAGCCGACTTTTCCGGCTCTGAGCGCGTAGGCACCGGAACCGCCCGTGAAGGCTCCGGCATTCTGGGTGACCGTCGTCCCCTGAGTCACTAGCACATCGGCAAGTACAGGGTCCGTATAGAATGTATTGCACGTCGCATCGAGGCAGGCCCTGAGCGTCGCGGCCACCGGGTTGCACGTCAGGCCGGAGCTCGGAGCGATTATCTCGAAATGGTCGATCTGCTGACTGACCGGGTTCATCTTGCTGGCGCATACCCGAAGGTCGTCCAGCTCATGGACATTGTTGGAGCCACCCGTGGAGCCCGTAAGGGTCAGGTAGAAATTATCCGGTAGCGCCGCCTGCCCTGGGCTGTCCAGCGCGTTGAACGTATCCACCAGTGTGGTGAAGCCTGACCCCGTGTTTCTCTCGACTTTCACCATCGCCTTTCCGCTCACCGTACTGTCGACGGTAATACGATAGGTGTGCCCCGGCCCAGCGGACGAGCCGGACACGTCGATGCCCGGACTCAGATTGGCTGCAGTTCCCCGCAGATAGGCATAGCCACTAGCGCCCGATCCGGAACCCCGGATGGCCACGGAATCCTGGCGAGCACCGGGGCCGCCAATACGGTCCTCGGTTGGGTTGGAAAAGTTGCCGTATTCGTCCAGCGCAATACCCAGCCAACCACCTGCGAAACCACTTTCGCCATGGCCCTGGGCATATCCCAGCGAACCACCGAAACCACCTGGCTGTGGCGTGTGGGCCGCATTCGACAGAGTGATCGCCAAGCCGTCGGCGCCATTGCCGTTATAGGCGTAGTACTTGAACTGCACCTGAATGTAATTGTTCTTGGCTGGTAGCAGGCGCTGGACCGTTGCGCCAGTGGCGACGTTCCCGCTGTTATCAGTCAGGCGCAGACGGTTGCTGACGATCCGTGGCACACCGAAACTGCCATTACGACTGGTCACCGCCCAATCGAGGCCAAGCGTACTGCGATTGAAATTGTCGTCCAGGCAAATCAACGTGGTCTCGCTGATACACAAATCGACCGGTGTGGTCGCGGCTGGTCTACAGATGCCGTAGACCCTACTGTTCCCGCTACCATTGATAGTTCTATCGTGCCAATCGGCAGCCTGGACATTGCCATGCACCGTGCTGTTGCTCAGGCTGACCGTATTGTTCGTGGTGATATTGCCGGTGACACTGCTGTCGTTGATCTCGATGTCATTCGAGGTCAACGAAATATTGCCGATGAGCGTGAGGCCATTACTCAGGGTGATCTTGCAGCAACCACCGCTGACGTTGCCGGTAATGCTGCCGCCGCTAAGATCCATGGCGCCGTTGCTGGCCGATACATTACCGGTGATCGTCGTGCCGCTGGTCGTCACGCCATTGGTGCCCGAAACATGGCTGGTCACATTCCCAGCGCTCAGAGTCACCTTGCCGTTGCCGGTTACCGAACCTCGTACGGTGGTACCGGCTAGGTCGATGGCTCCCGAGTTGGACAGCACTGAACCGAAGATGCTGTTGCTGTTGATCGCGTTGATGGTTCCCCAGTCGGAACGCAAGGTAATGTTCTTCGACGAAGTGCCGACGGTGTTGTTGTTCAGCGAAAAGCCGTTGTTCGCTACGACGGTGATATGACCGAGGCTTTCAAACAAACCGGTCGCGACCTGCAACACATCGCCCGAGGCCAGGGTCACGCGTCCAGTACAGGTGAAGGTACTGCCGCTTCGACTCCAACTTCCACCCTGACAGTCTGGTGGGTTACTCGGCGTCAACCAGCCGCCACTGCCGAAACTGTAGGTCGCCGCCTGTGCGGCACCATTAGCCAGCAACAGCACGAACAGCAATAACCACGCGAGGCCGATACGGCTCATGGTATTTCCCTCCCCAGCTCCACCACGGTGGAGAGCTTTCGATAGGCATAGTCGGGACTGCCCACACTCGAATATTCCGCCGTGGCGACGATGCGCTGAATCACGATGCCCTGCAGGTCCTCCTCATGCAGATCATTACGCTCCACCCGCTCACCGACAGGGCACTCGACTGTCACCACGAAACCATCCAGCCCTGGCACGCTGAAAGGCGGCGCTGTACATGTCTCATCGTTCAGAAAACGTGAAATCCCCCACTCCAGCCCCGCCCGCGCCGCCTGATAAGCGCGAGTCTGCTGCAAGGTGAGGTTATTGGTGGCAGTTTGAGTGGCTGACATGCGCCACATCGCGGCGATAACACCGGCAATCACGATGATCAGGAACATCGCGGCGACGAGTCCAAAGCCGTGCTGCCTCTGTAGGAGCGGGCCGTGCCCGCGAAGCTTGTGCATGGGCCCGGTTCGCGGGCATGGCCCGCTCCTACGGGGGGCTTTGGGATCAGGGCGCATTGTCGACGTGGACCTGTTGCAGCAGGGTGATGGTTTCGCCGTCCTTGCTCAGTGACAGACGGAGGGTAACGAGGCCGTTACGGGTGTTGGTGGCGGGCTCGTAGGTGAAGGTGCAATTGGATGCCGCATTGACGACAACTGCTGGCGTAAAGGCGCTGGAGCCATCCAGATTCTCCGATGTCGCTCGTAGTAGTTCGTCACCCCCACAGTGGTATATCAGGGTTTCCCTGGCGAGGTAAAAGCGGCGTTGAGGCGAAGCATACTTGAATCGAAAATCTTGCAAGCTGGCCTCTAGCACCCCGTTATTCCAAGTGAATTCTTTAGGTGAAATTACGGAAACTTGGGGTTCCTCTGCGATGGGACCCGTAGGGTAGATAATCAGCCAGTGCTTTTCACTGCTGTTTGACTCCAGAGGACTAAGTATCTCTATCTCGCAATCGGCACTTGTCTGAGTGCAGGCAGGCGGGTCCATACGCGGACCATCAAGCTCTGGCTGGTTGGCGCGATATCGCCCGGCAGCAGCTATGTGCAACAACCTCAACTCGTTGTTATTCACTACAACAATCGAGTTCGGCACCGCCAGCCGGATATCCCGCGCCATACGATTGAGCGCGCTGGCGGCGAGGTCGGTGAGTTCGGCGCGGCGGCTTTGGTCGGCGAAGCCTTGCAAGGGGCGGGACATGACGGTGGTGATCATGACCGCGACGATGCCGGCCAGGGCGATGACCATGATGAGTTCTACTAGGGTGAAGCCGCATTCGGCGCTCTTGCTGGAGCGGGTTTGCTGGCGGTTCGTCGCTGCACTGGGGGGACAGCTCGCGAACAAGTTCGCTCCTACATTAGTTTGTGGGAGGGCTAGATACATGCGTCACCCCCCGCCTCATCGTATTCGCCATAGCAGGTGCGCCAACCAACCAATTGCAGGTCCTGACCTGATGGATCTGTGACGATAACGGTCACCTGTATAGCGTCAACTCCATTAAGGCCATTCTCTATTTCTATGGCTTTAACTCGTACCGGATAGCCATCCAAACCAATTTCATTACCATTAATGTCATAGGGCTTATTGGTGGCCAGCTCGTGATACTTCCTGACATCTTGAAAGCAGGATCGCTCGTTACAATCGCTCGGCGTAATTTGAGAATACGACTGTTGCAGAATCTCTTCCATATACGCCTCGGCAATATACAAACTCTGCTGCCGCAACATCGGGTCGGCGGAGCGAGCGGTGATGGAGGCCATGGCGGAGAAGAGTGCGGCGGCGGCGATGCCGATGATGACAATGGTGATAACCAGTTCGACGAGGGTCATGCCGTGCTGCTTGCGGGGCGTGGCGCGTGCCGGGTGGTGGCTGGGTTGCCGGGGGGCTGCAAGCGGCGGCATGGTCAGTTCCTTCTGCAATCGGCAGCGGTGACGGGCAGGCTGCTGCCGGGCCAGGGCTCGAAACGGGGTGCTTCGCCGGCGGCGGTCGGTGCGATATAGCGGAAGCCGCAACGGCCCGTGCCCAGGTCGTAGGTGTTCTTGTGCACGATGCCATCAGCACCTGCGCCGTCGAAATCTGTCTCCATGCCGGCGGCGATCAGCAGGGAATAAGGTTGCGCGGGATAGCCGAATTTCACAGCTATGGCCTGCCCTTCCAGAAATATTTGCTGCTCCTCTTCGCCCATGCCGATGCCCGATAGCCGGGCCTTGGCATTGACGATTGCCAGCGCGCTGCGAGCCGCACCCAAACCGGCATTGACCCGCGCCGCACGGGCGTCGGCGGAAACGTCGAAAAAGCGTGGCAAGGCGAAGGCCGACAGGATGCCGAGAATGATGATGACCATGATCAGTTCGATCAGGGTAAAGCCGCTCTGCCTGGTCATTTGGCCAACCCTTCGCCGGTCCGTCGGGTGGATGGCCATCCTGTGGAAAAGCATGCGGCGGTTTCCAGCAAGGGTCTGGTGGTTGGCTTGTTGGTGGATGGGTGAAGCGTCATCCACCCTACGGTTGGAGGTAGGTTGTGGTTGAGACGCGTAGCGTCGAAGCCCAACGAGCATCGAAGCGATGGCAAGCACGAGCCGTCGGGGTCGGCCGATAGTTCGCTCGTTGGGCTTCGCAGGCTCAACCCAACCTACGGTTCGGGTCATTGGCCCACCTCGATAAAGCCGGTGGCGGCGTGGACGGTGAATGAAAGGCCGCCAACCGTTACGATGTTATTCCCGACGCTGCAATTAATAGAGGCATTGCTCGTAATACAACCGAGCGAATTGAACTCGATATCCATCCCGCTCTGAACTTCAACATCAGCCGGAGGCTTAATTGGATAGTTTTTATCGGAAGGGTCTTTGATCTGGACACCGTTGCAATCGCCAGTCCCGTAAGCCAGCCCATAACCGCGGTTGTCTACTGTTACCCTAACCAGGCAACCGCTCGCCACTGCCAGTTTCTGAGCATAGCGAACGGCAGAAAGAGTTTCTTCAAAATAAAAGCGCTCATCGAAGACCTTGCGGTCGAAAAAGCGCGGGACGGCCACGGCGGAAATAATGCCGAGGATCACGATTACCATGATCAACTCGACGATTGTAAAACCGCGTTGTTTAATCATTGGCCAGCCTTTTTATCCAAGCGGGTTTGAAGGCAGGAGTTGACCACCCCCAAGAGATTTGTGGCAACCCGGCCAGAAACCGGGTTGCCATGCAGCTGCAGGGAAGGATGAGATCCGCCAACCGTAGGTCGCAGCTAATTCAGGATATCGGCAGGTCTCCCCCCGCCCTACAAGGCTAACTAACAACCGCTAGTCAAAACCGCAACTTGTGGCGGAGTGACAACCGGAGGGGTAGCGGTTGTTGCAGACGCAGCAGTGTAAGTGACCCTGCAGTTAGCTCCATCAGCAGCACCGTTTGCTATTACGACACCGGGGGTGGTCGCAGTATCGAACTCAGTCGAACTAACCTGCGCTGCAGCCAAAATACCGGCAACTGTTGGGTAACCCAACCCATCAACTGCAACAGAGGCGCCTTCGAGTTCAATAGCAGTAAGCGGATCTCCCGAGCCATCAACTCCATTCTTTGCCAGCCATGCCGAATGTACAATTGCTGATGCTGATTTCATGGAAGCAGCAACACCCTGTAGGGTTGCTGCTCGCGCATCCCCTCCCAAGTTTGCAAACCTCGGCAATGCAAACGCCGCCAAAATCCCCAAAATCACAATCACCATAATCAATTCGATCAAGGTAAAACCGCTTTGTTGTCTCTTCATGATGCAGCTCCTGTTTTACGTTCAGTTAAAGGTGACGAAAACTTCGCCGGTATTGGCGTTGTATTCGATGACGTCGTCGCCGCCATCGAGGTTGTAGGTGTACCGGCAGCGGGTGCCGTTGGCCGTGGCGGTGAATGCCGGATTGGTGCCGGTCAGGCTGTGCGAGGAGGCCTGCAGCAGGTTGCTCCAGAGGTTGCGGCATTCATCGGCGGACATGCTGGTGTTGGCGAGCGGGGTACCGCTGCGCTCGGTGCCGATGGGCCAACCGTCGGCGTTGACATCGATGGCGCCGTTGCCGTAGCCCTGTACGTTGATCTGGCAGTTGCCGGCCAGGCAGGCATTGCTGCCGCCGCCGCGATTCAGTTCGTATTGGCCGCGCACAAGCGAGACGGCGGATGTGAGCGCACCGCCGGCGCTGCGCACGCTGGCGCGGTGGGCGTCCTTCGCCGAATCGATGAAGTGGGGCAAGGCCACCGCGGCCAGGATGCCGAGGATGGCGATGACCACGACCAGCTCGATCATGGTGAAACCCTTGTGTCGTTGCATCGTGCCTCCGCGGCTTTTGTGGAATGTCGCGATTAGTGTGCCCATCACCCCCTCCCCTGCGCCGCGCTACCCAGTTCCCACATCGGCAGAAACACGCCGAGCGCGAGAATCAGCACCATCACGCCCATGGCCACGATAAGGATTGGCTCGATGGCATCGGCCAGCTGCTTGAGGTCGTAGTCGACTTCCTGCTCGTAGAAGTCGGCGACTTCGATGAACAGGTCGTCCAGCGCGCCGGTTTCTTCGCCGACGGCCATCATCTGCAGTACCAATGGAGTGAACAGGCCGGAGTTGTGCGCCGAGCGGGTCAGCGCTTCGCCGCGTTCGACGCTTTCGCGGATGCCGAGAATCGCCTGGCCGATATGCTGGTTGCCGACACTGGCGCTGTTGATCGAGAGCGTCTGCAGCAGCGGCACGCCGGCGCGATACATCATCGCGAAGGTGCGGGTGAAGCGCGCCAGGGCGATACGTTCGAAGATGCCGCCGACGATGGGCAGGCGCAGCTTGATGCGATCCCAGCGCAGCCGACCGGCGTCGGTTTCGATCCATTTGAAGAAGGCGTAAAGCCCGCCAACGATGCCCAGCAGCAACAGCCACCAATAGTCGCGCATGAAATTCGAGGTGCCGATCAGCACGCGCGTGGCCCACGGCAGTTGCGCATGGAACTGGGCGAAGACCTTGGCGAACGCCGGGATCACCAAGAGGTTGATGACGCCCAGCGCCACCCCCATGGCCACCAGCACGAAGATCGGATAACGCGTGGCCTGCTTGATACGCTTGCGGGTCTCGCGTTCCAGCTCGAGATAGGCGGACAGCTGCTTGAACGCCTGATCGAGCTGGCCGGTGTTCTCACCGACGCTGACCATGCTGACGAACAGATTGTTGAACACCTTGGGATGGGCGTTCAGCGCGACCGCCATGGACTGGCCACTCTCAAGACTGGCGCGCACGTCCTGCAGGATGCCGCGGAAATACAGGTTTCGATTGGATTCGGCCAGGCCGCCGATGGCGCGAATGATCGGCACGCCGGCCTTGTTCAGGCTGTACATCTGGCGGCTGAAGATGATCAGTTCGTCCAGATCGACACGTTTGCGCCGCAGCTTCTCGCGCAGCACGGCGAACACGTCGACGCTATCGGCCTGGGCACGCTCCGCATCGATGGTCAGCGGGGTGATCTGGCGCGACACCAGTTCGCTGGCCACGGCGTCAGCGCTGGCGCCATCGAGCGCCCCGCTGACCCGTGCGCCGCGCATATCGCGGCCGGTATAGCGGAAGCTAGGCATCGGCACGCACCCCGCGAAGCGAGCGGATGACGCCCGTGGCGCTGGCGCCTACGGTCGCGATGAGCAGGAGATTAGCGACGATCACGCGATCACCTCGTCGTCCGCCAGGGTCGCGCAGACCTTCAGCACCTCTTCGATACTGGTGACGCCGGCAATGGCGTAATCCAGCGCGCAAGCCGCCAGTGGTCGATAGTGCGCCTGCTGGCGCGCGGCCTCGGCGAAGCCTTGCGGGTCGCCGCGGCGCAGGGCGGCGATCATCGGTTCGTCCAGTTCCAGCAGCTCGTACACACCGACACGGCCGGCATAGCCACTGTTGTGGCATTGATGGCAACCACTGCCGCGCTTGAAGCGGTTGTCGCGCAGCGAGCCGCCGTGCAGCGCCTCCAGCCAGGCCAGTTGCCGAGGATCGGGCTGGTCGTCCTCCATGCAGTTCTCGCACACCCGGCGAATGAGACGCTGGGCCAGCACCGCATTCAGCGCGGTGGCGACGAGGAAAGGCTCGACGCCCATGTCGATCAGGCGCATGGCCGAGGTCAGGGCATCATTGGTGTGCAGCGTCGAGAGCACCAGGTGGCCGGTCAGTGCGGCGCGCAGGCCGATCTCGGCGGTTTCCTGATCGCGGATCTCGCCGACCAGGACGATGTCCGGGTCCTGGCGCAGCGCGGCGCGCAGCACGCGGGCGAATGTCAGCTCAATCTTGGCGTTGACCTGCACCTGGTTGATGCGCGGCAGGCGGTATTCCACCGGGTCTTCGACGGTGATGATCTTCTTCTCCGGGCTGTTCAGCTCGGAGAGCCCGGCATAGAGCGTGGTGGTCTTGCCCGAGCCGGTCGGGCCGGTGACCAGCACCATGCCGTGCGGGCGTTGCAACAGGCGCCGGAAGCGTTCGAGCATCGCCGGCGGCATGCCGGTGCCGTCGAGCTTGAACATGGCGCCGCTCTGGTCGAGCAGACGCATGACCACCGACTCGCCGAACTGCACCGGCATGGTGGAAACCCGCACATCGAGGTTGCGGTTCTTCACACGGATGTTGAAACGGCCGTCCTGCGGCAGGCGCTTTTCCGAGATATCCAGACCGGACATGATCTTCAGGCGCATGACCAGCGCCGAGGCGACGCGGTGCTCCTTCATCACCTGCTCGTTGAGCACACCGTCGATACGCTGGCGAATCCGCACCACGCCTTCGTCCGGCTCGATGTGGATGTCCGAAGCCTTCATCTGTACGGCGTCCTCGAACAGCGTCTGCAGCAGGCGCACCACCGGCGCATCGCTGTTGCTTTCGCCCAGGCGCGAGAGGTCGAAGTCGCTTTCCTGCAGTTCACCTTCCAGCTCGCCGGCCAGCGAGGCGATCTCGCTGGTACGGCGGTAGAGCTGATCCAGTGCGCCGAGCAGCTCGCTTTCACGCACCACCGCCGGGTGAACGCGCTTGCCCAGCAGGCGCTCGATCTCGTCCTGGGCGAAGATGTCCAGCGGGTCGGTCATGCCCACCAGCAGGCCGTCACCCTGGCGGGACAGCACGATTACCCGGAAGCGCCGGGCGACCGCCTCGGGCAGGCTCTGGGTCAATTGGTTATCGAACTTGTAGTGCTTGAGTTCGACGAAGGGAATCTGCAGCTGCTCGGACAGCGCACGCAGCAAACGGCCTTCGTCGATGAAGCCGAGGTCGAGTACCGTGCGCCCGAGCTTGGAGCCGGTGCGCTTCTGGTCCTGCAGCGCCTGCTGCAGCTGCGCCTCGCTGATCAGGCCGGCCTGGACCAGCAGATCGCCAAGACGAATCTTGCGCTGACGCATGTCTTGCGCGGTCATCGGGCACCTCCGAGTACGCCGGCACGTTCAGCGGCGAAGCGCCGCGAGTTGTCATCGAGCCCCTGCCCTTGCGCGGCCAGGCGGTAATGGCGCGCCGCCCGGGCGGGCTGATCGATCTGCTCCAGCGCGATGGCCAAGCCCAGCTGCCAGGCCGCCTGCTGCGGCTGGGAAGCGACCAGCTGGCGATACACCGCTGCGCTGCCCGCCCAGTCGCCGACCTGCTGTTGCAGAGCCGCCAGCAATGCGTGATAGCCGGGGTCGCTCGCCAGCGCCGGCGCGTTCTGCACCAAGGTGGCGAGCGCGGTTTGTTTGTCGCCACTCTGCAGCTGCCCACGGGCGAGCAGCATGCGCAGCTCGGCATCGAACGGTCGGCTTTGTAGCTGGGCGGGCAACCAGGCGAGCAGTGGCTCGATCTGTCCAGCCGCCAGGTAGGCGCGAGCCAACCAGCGCGCCGCCTCGGCATTGTCCGGCTGCGCGGCATGGAGCGCCTGCAGCAGCTCGATGGCACGGGGGAAGTTCCGCTGCTGCAACGCGTCGCGCGCCTGGGCCAGCGGGTCCGGTCGATGACTGCCGATCTGCACGGTGGGTGTGGTGGCGACCTGGGGTCTGGCAACCGGCGCCGGGGCTGGCTCGGCGACCGGCTGCACATCCGGCGCGATAGCCGGCACGGTGTTCGCGTCGGGCGCTGTGCGGGTGACCCAGTCCGGCAGACTCGCTTCGTCCAACGCCGGCTCGGCGAAAGGCAGGTCCAGATCCTCAGGGACGGTCACTGGTGCACCATCCATATGGACTTCCAGCCAGAGCTGCGCATGGCCAGCGACCGGCTCGAGCCGATCACGCACGTCGAGGCGATCGGTCATGCCGATCAGCAGTACCTGCACCTGGTCGCCCTGCTGTTCGACACGCCAGAACAGGCTCAGGCCGTTGCTCTCCACGCGGCCGTTTCGCGGGCCACCGGCGAGCGTAACGTCCGGTAGACGCAGGCTGATCGCGCCGCCCTCGTCGGTGCGCTGGTAGCTGATCGAGCGATCGAGCAGCAGTTGCAGCACGAAACGGTCGCCGTCTTGCTGCGGCAGGATATCAAGGAGCTGAGTTGAGGGCACCGCAGCGGTCATCGCAGCGTCGACAGGCGCTTCCGGCACCACCGGGGTTTGCGCGAAACGTTCGAACAGTGCCACCGAGGCCGCAGCGACCAGCACCACGCCAGTCAGCGGCAACAGCCAACGGCGCAACCGTGCTGATCGCTGGCGCCGGGTTGCGGCTGTTTCATCGACGGCCTGCATGTCGAGGAACGGGCTCTGCCCGCCGGACGCCGCGCCGCGCGCTTCGAGATCGCGCAGCATGTCGTTGACCAGGCTCATGGCCGCACCTCGGCCAGCTGCGACAGCCAGGGCAATGCACTTAGCAGTAGGCTCAGTGTGGCCGCACCCGCCAGCAGCGCCCAGCGCAACGGAAGGGCTGCACGCAGGAACGGTCGCGCGCCCTCGGTATCGGCCAGGGCGCGGCGCACGTGTCGGCTGGCGACGCGTCGCTGGCCTTCGCCAAACGCCGCCATCAGGCACTTGTTCGCCAGGATGTTGAGCAACCGCGGAATGCCACCGCTGCCCTTGACCAGCAGGCGAATCGCAGCCGGCTTGAACAGCGGTTCGCCTTGATAGCCGGCCACCGCCAGACGTTCGTGCAGGTAGCGCCGGGCGTCGCTGACATCCAGCGGGCGCAGGCGGTAGGAGAATGTGATGCGCTGGCGCAACTGCCGGAAACTCTCGCTGGCCAGCGTAGCGTCCAATTCAGGTTGACCGAACAGCACCACCTGCAGCAGTTTGCGCTGCTCGGTTTCCAGATTGGTCAGCAGGCGCAGGGCCTCCAGCGTTGCCGGTGGCAGCGCCTGCGCCTCATCGATCAACAGCACGGTGCCCTTGCCCTGGCCGGCCAGCTCGATCAGCCGGCGATGCAGTGCCGTCAGCAGTCCGTGGTTATCCAGCTGCTCGACCCGCGGTACGTGCAACTCATGGGCCAGCGCCTGGCGCAGCGCCATGGGCCCGAGCGCCGGGTTCGGCAGCCACGCCAGCTGGTAATGTTCGGCATCCAGTTGCTTGAGCAACGCGCGGCAGAGCAGGGTCTTGCCGGTGCCCACCTCGCCAGTCACCTTGATGAAGCCCTCGCCTTCGGCCAGCGCCACGCGCAGCAGGTTCAGGCACGCCTGGTAAGGCGGCAGGCGAACCATGAAGCCGGTATTCGGCGTCAATGCGAATGGCTTTTCCTGCAGGCCGAAGAATGCTTCGTACATACCGGCGCCTACCTGACCTGGCGGAACGAATCGGCGCTGCGGCGCAGCTCGTCGAGCCAGACCTGATCGTCGATCACCTGCGGGCGCACCAGGATGACCAGTTCGGTCTGCTCGAGCGATTTGCGTTGCTGCTGGAACAGGCCGCCGACGATGGGCAGCTTGGAGGCCCAGGGAATGTTGGCGTCGTTATTGCTGTTGCGGTTTTCCAGCAGGCCGCCGATGACCACGACCTGACCGCTGCGCGCACGCACGATGGAGTCCGACTGGCGCGTGGTGGACAGCGCCAGCGGCAGGTTGAAGACGTTGTCGGAACCGCCGAGCTGGATGCTCTTGTTCTGATCCTGAACGCGGCTGACGGTGGGCCGGACGTGCAGAGTGACCTGGTCGTTCTCGTCGATCTGCGGGGTAACGTCCAGCGAGATGCCGGAGAAGAACGGCGTCAGGGTGATGTCCAGGTCGGGCGCCGTGGTGCCGCCCGCCAGCGACGTGGTGGTGGTCGAAACATCGGTGACGAAGAACTCGTCGGTGCCGACCTTGATCACCGCCTTCTGGTTGTTGAGGGTGGAAATCCGCGGACTGGAAAGCACCCGCACATCGCCCTGGGTTTCCAGCAACTGCAGCACGCCGCTGAAGTCGCCGACGCTGACCGCAGCGCTGAACACGCCACCGACATTGTTGACGCCGTCGAGTGTGTCGCCCTGCACACCCAAGGCGAAATCGGCGTTGCCCATGGAGCCCAGCTGTGCCCAGTTGATCCCGGACTGGAAGCCGTCGGACAGCCTCACTTCGAGAATCTTGGTCTCCAGAATCACCTGCCGCTGCAGGTTGCGCTGCGCCTGTTGCAGAAAGCGCTCGACGCTCTGCTGGTCGGCACTGGACGCACGAACCACCAGCAGGCCGGCCTGCGGGTTGACCACCACGCTGTTGCCCGCCTCGCTGCCGATCATCATCGCCACGACTTCGCGCACCTCACTCCAGAAGTCGACGGTGCTACTGGTCAGCAACTGGCTGGCATTGACGGTGCTGGAGGTCGAGTTGGTCGTGGTGCCGCTTGCGCCGGTATCAATGTTGTCGCTGGTGGTGACCTGGCCGGAGCTGACCCGGGTATCGGTCATGCCCTGACGCTGCAGGTTGAGGTAGTTCAGGTCATAGGTGCGGGTGACCGCGGTATTGGCCTGGATCTGGTAGCCATAGCTGGTGCGGCGATAGTCGTAGCCGTAGCTGTCGCGCACCGCCGCGAGCACTTCTTCCAGCGTCACGTTGCGCAGGCTGAAGGTGATGTTGCCAGTCACCGCCGGGTGCACCAGCAGGTTCTGTCCGGCGTTGTCCATCAGGCTGAGGAAGAATTCGCGGGCCGGCATGTCGTTGGCGACCACATCGAAGCGCGGGCCACTGACCGCCGAACTGCCGTCGACACTCAGCGGCGGAATCAGCGCAGCCTGTACCGACGGCGGCGGCAGCGCCTTGGCCTGGGTCTGCTGCAGGCTTTCCTCGAACAGACGGTTGCTCTGCTCGTAGAGGCGCTTGTCACCGTCCTCGAATGTCTGGCAAGCGGCCAGCAGGCAGAACAGGCTCAGCAAGCCGAGACGTGGCAAAAGGGTCGGCATCATGGTCGGGTTTGGCTCGGAGTGATGATCGGGGCAACCAGATGCAGCGTTTGCTGCTGGCCATCGCGCTCGATCAGGACGGAATTCGTGTGGATGGCCAGGACTCGGGCATCGGCCAGGGTGTCGCCGACACGCAGCGATTGGCCGTTGAGCACCGCCCTGGCGCTCTGTGCACCACGGAAAATGGCTTGCAGGTGCAGCGTCGCCGGTGCCTGACGCTCCACTGCCGCGGTCACGAACGCCGCGGGCGGGCGGGTGGGATCGAGCGCGTAGGCCGAAGCGGGCAGCAAAAGGAGCAAGCACAACGCACGAGAAAAATCAGACACCAACCCACCCCGCTTCGCGACTCAAGGTATGCAGCTCCAGCGTGATCCGCGCCTGGTCCGGCCCGGCCTCATCGATGTGATAGTCCAGGCTGTCCCAATGCAGACGCCAACCACTGTTCTGCACCGCCTGCAGGTAATCGAGCAGGTCGAAGTAGCCACCTTGCAGGGTCAGACGCAAACCGTGCCGATAGAAGCTGACCGCCGCTGGCGGCGCATCCTTCGCTGCATCCGTGGCACTGGCGGGCAACTCCAGCGGCGCGCTGAAACTCTGCAGCGCGACCATCTGCAGTTGAGGCTGCCGGCGCAGCAGGTCCTGCAGCAGCGCTTTCATACGCGCAGGCGAAACCAGTGAGCGAGTCTCCTCGTCGATGTTGCGCAGAATCTGTTCGCGATTGGTGAGCGCCACATCGAGGGCATCGCGATAGGGACGATTGGGATCGGCTGCGAGCTTGGCCTGGAGTTCGCGCAACGCATTGTTCGCCTCCAGCTGACGGGCTTCGGCGAGACGCAGCTGGCTGTCCTGATGGGCGATGCGCCCGGCGAGCGGCTCAGCCACCAGCAACAGATAAAGCATGCCCAGCAGGGACGCGCCGACCAGCACGCTCAACCACTGTTCGCGCGGAGCCAGCGTCTGCCAGCGCTGTCGCAGGCTTTGCATGGCGTTATTCATCGTCGCCCTCCTCAGCCGCACGAGATGCCAGGCGGAACGCCAGCATGCCACTGTCGTCGCGCCGCAGATCGAAGCTGCCGAACTCGCGCCCCTGCAACGTCTCGCTGCGCCCGAGGCTTTCCAGATAAAGCGGAAGCAGTTCCTGATCCTGACTCAACCCACGCAACAGCATGTCGCTACCGCCCGCCTGCAGACGGATGCGGGTCAGCCAGAGCCCGTGCGGCGGGTGCCGATCGGCCAGGGCCGTGAGTACCGGCGCGAAGCCGCCACGCAGCTGGCCGTCGAGCGTTCGCAGATGCGTTGCGAGGCGCTGCAGCTGGCGGTTTTCCGCTTCTCGCTCCGCCAGTTGCGCTGGCAGCCGGGTATCCAGCGTCGGTTCCCGATAGTTAGCCTTGAAGGCGGCCAACTGCGCCTCCGCAGAGACTGCCTGCGCCTCGGCCAATTGGCGGTCCGAGGCGCGCTGCTTGAGATTCCAGCCCTGCCAGGCAGCGTGCGAAGCCAGGGCAAGCGCCAGCGCACATGCGCCAAGCAGCAGTTGCCGCGGGCGCGGACCACCCTGCTGACGACGTTCGCGCTGATAGAGATTGACGTTCTGCATCATGCCGCTTCCTGACGCAGGGCGGCGCCGACGGCGCCAATGCAGAACGCCTGCTGCGCCTCGGTCAGCTCGACACCAGGCTGGCCGGGGAACAGTTCACGCAGGTCGAGGCGTTGCAGGTTCACCGCCAATCCGCTGGCCAGCCCCTGATATGCGCGTTCGCCATCCTGCTTCATAGGCAGCAACATCAAGCGATTGATATAGCCCTTGCCGAGCTGGCTCTCGAAATAATCGAGCGAACGCTGGATTTCCAGTGTCGTACTGCTCAGATCCTGAGCAGCGCGCGCCAGCCCTTGCTCGATACGCCGAGCCATGTAGAGATCGGCGCCGTTCTGAATGCAGATCAGGCCTTCGCTGGTGCGCAGGCGCAGCAGTGCGAGATTCATGCCTTCGGCACCGGCGAGCGAGCCCAGGTTGCGAAACGCCATCTCGGTGATGTCGATGCTCGCCATGTACAGGCCGGCCTGGCGGACGAGCTGGGCGTAGTGCTGCATCCGGGCTTTCTCGAGAACGGCGCAATAGACCATGCGCGTGCGTCCGCGATAGGCGTCCTCGGGCAGCGCGAAGCAGTCGATCACCACATCATCCAGCGGCTGGCTGATCATGTCCTTGATGCGCCAGCGCATGGCGTCACGCAGCTCCTGCGGCGGCACTTCAGGCGCTTCGAGAAGGAACATCTGGTATTCGGAAGGATGCAGCAGCACGTTCGTCGGCAAGCCCTGCAAGGCACGTTCGCTCACGGCCTTCTCCAGCAGCGCTGCCTGCACTTCGGCGCTACCTTCCAAGTGTTCGCAGTACGGCAGCATCGGCCGTGCACCGGGCCCCCGAACGACCTGCGCCAATGCAATGCCTTGCGGACCAGCCTCGATGCCAAGCATGCCGGCTGGTTTTGATTTCTTGGTTTTGGAAAACAGACCCACCAATGGCTCCCTCGCCAAGACGTCGGTGCTCAACTGCCAACAAGCAGAGAATCGATACTGAGGGCGTCAATAGATAGCACATTGCCATCCTGCGTGACTCTAACAATATCCGATGAATGCGTCCAAATATTGTCGTAAATCAATCGCGCAACAAAAAACCGTCAACCTAAGGACGTCAAAGATCGCGCGCATTCTGGGTCAATTAATTATCTGGCGCTATATCGGCCTAAGCCCTTTCGTCGCTCGAATTCATCACAAACTTCGTATCTGACGAACGGTGCCAGCGGAGGGCTTATGCGACGGACAAAGGAACTGAAGCTCTAGAACAGGGTGAGCTGCTCGAAACCACCACGCAGATCGACCAAGCGTACGCCGACACCGATCAAGCGAACCGGCCGGGCACCACGGGAAAAGGCGATGGCGAGCAGATCAGCGTAGTCATCGAGTTCGAGTCCGGCGCCGGCCTGCTCCATCGTGGTCTGGGTGAAGTCATGGAATTTGAGCTTTACGAAAGGCTTGCCGGGCCGATAGCCGCTGTCCAGGCGTGCCATGCGCGCAGCCAGCTGCTGCAGCAGCTCCGGCAAACGCTCAAGGCACGCCGCCAGATCCGGCAGATCGCGGTCGTAGGTCTGCTCTACGCTCACCGACTGGCGCCGACTTTCCACCTGTACCGGGCGCTCATCGATGCCCCGCGCCAGCCCCCAGAGCCGCTCACCGAAGGCGCCGAACTCGCGAACCAGGTCCAATCTGCGCCACTCGCGCAAGTCGCTACAGGTGCGGATGCCGAGCCGGCCCAGCTTCTCGGCGGTGACCCGACCGACGCCATGCAGCCGCTTGACCTCCAGCATCTGCACGAACTCGTCGACCTGTGCCGGGGTGATAACGAACAGGCCGTCGGGCTTGTTCCATTCGCTGGCGATCTTGGCGAGAAACTTGTTCGGTGCTACGCCCGCCGACACCGTAATGCGCAGCTGTTGCCAGACCCGACGGCGGATGTCCTCGGCGATACGCGTGGCGCTGCCGGAAAAATGCTCGCAGGCGGTGACATCTAGATAGGCCTCGTCCAGCGACAGCGGTTCGATCTGCTCGGTATAGGTGCGAAAGATGTTATGGATCTCACGCGACGCTTCCCGATACACGTCCATCCGTGGGCGCAGGATCAGCAAGTCAGGACACAATTTCAGCGCATGCCCGGAAGCCATGGCCGAGCGAATACCGTATGCACGCGCCTCGTAATTGCACGTGGCGATGACCCCGCGCCGGTCCGCAGCGCCGCCAACCGCGATTGGCCGCCGAGCCAGGCTGGGGTCGTCGCGCATCTCGATCGCGGCGTAAAAGCAGTCGCAATCGATGTGGATGATCTTGCGGAGAATGGACTGACTCACGGAAAACGGAGCACCAGGCAGGAGTGAACGAATCTTCAGCGCAGCAGGTCGGTTATTGAGATGGTAAGTCCTTTATTACCCGATAGCCGGAGGTTCAGATGAAAATCTTGTACGCAGGCATCATCGCACTGGGCAGCTTGTTTTCCGCAGTCGCACTGGCCGACCAGGACATGATGAACACTCAGTCGCAAGGCACCAACATTCAGCAGGAAAAGAAGGGCGAGGGTATGGTTCGCGAAAACGAAGACGGCGGCGCCGACCCGAAGATGAAAGAGGAAATCCAGGAAGACTGGCGCGAGGATGCCGAGAAGCGCCGCGAGAGCGATGTCATGAAGCCCGAGCAGCGCGGCTGAGCAACCAGCCTCGTCAAAGCTCCAGCGGGTACGGTTGCACCAGCGCTTTGCCGTAGCCGTCGATGAACTCCAGCGGCATACGCTTGGGTTTCCCGCTGGAGAGTTCGATACAGACGAAAGTCGTCTGTGCACGCAACAGCGTTGCACCATCGGCTGGCCTGATCAGCTGGAAATTGCGCTTCATTTTCAAACGCTGATCGGATTCCGAAATCCAGGTTCCCAACTGCAGCAGGTCGCCTTCGTAGGCTGCGGCCAGATAGTCGATCTCATGCCGGAGCACCGCCATGGCCCGATCCAAGCGGCGATAGTCGTCGATGCCCAACCCCAGACTCTGCGAATGCTGCCAGGCACACCGCTCCAGCCAGGTCACATACGCAGCATTGTTGGCATGGCCCAACTCGTCGATATGCTCGAACTGCACCTGCAGGTCGATGGTGAACGCGTCCGCCTGATCCCAGCTCATTCGTTGCAAGCCTCGTTGGCCGTTTGCGATGACCTATGAAACCGTAGTCGCCGCGATGAGTCACGCCTGTTCCTGCGAGCAATGACAAGACATTCAGCGCAGCGCGACTCAGCCGTCTTTTCGGCCGCGCAAAACAAAAAGGGCCATCTCATGAAAGATGACCCCTTGAAGCCCAAAACGGGCAATAAAATGGCGTCCCCTAGGGGACTCGAACCCCTGTTACCGCCGTGAAAGGGCGGTGTCCTAGGCCACTAGACGAAGGGGACGAAACCTTCGTGAACCTGCCGAACAATCTATCGGCAAGCCGTGATTGGTGGAGCTAGACGGGATCGAACCGTCGACCTCTTGCATGCCATGCAAGCGCTCTCCCAGCTGAGCTATAGCCCCGGATTTATCGTCTCTCGACGCGCGATGCGAACATCGCTGAATAATGGCGTCCCCTAGGGGACTCGAACCCCTGTTACCGCCGTGAAAGGGCGGTGTCCTAGGCCACTAGACGAAGGGGACGCAAACCCTTCAAGCGCAACCCGTATTGCTTATTCGGCAAATACAAGCTGGTGGCAAATTCTGCTCTTCGAGATTGGTGGAGCTAGACGGGATCGAACCGTCGACCTCTTGCATGCCATGCAAGCGCTCTCCCAGCTGAGCTATAGCCCCATCTCGAGGACGGGGCGCATATTAGGGGCGCCCCCAGGTAGTGTCAACAACAATTTCCAACGGGCCGAAGATTTTTTGGCATTAGGAACAACTACTTACCACCGACGAATGGTAACGGCTGCACCTCCGGGCAATGCAGGTCGCGAGCACTGCCCCTGCTCGGCACTCAGACAATCGTCGCTGCGAGCTTCTCCCACTCCTTGGCTTCCTTCTTCGACGCACCGCCGAGCAACTCGAGTGCGTTGCGCAGGCGGAAGCGCGTCAGATCCGGGCCGAGAATCTCCATGGCGTCGAGTACCGATACCGAACTGGCCTGCCCGGTGATGGCGGCGAACATCAGCGGCATTACATCGCGCAGCTTGAAGCCAAGATGTTCCGCTACCTGGGTGATGCACGCGGTGATGCGCTCCTTTTCCCACTGGCGCAGTGCTTCCAGCTTCCACAGAATCAGCTGCATGACCTGGCGCACCTGCGTCGCATCGAGCTTCTTGTGGGCGAACAATGCGGGATCCAGCGGCAATGCACCGGAGAAGAAGAAGCCAGCCAATGGCGCGATCTGGCTGAAGGTTTCGACGCGCTGCTGCACGTGCGGTGCGATCTGCATCATGTACCGCGGATTGAATGCCCACTTCTGCACTTCGGCAGCGAATTGCTCGACCGGCAGCTCGCGCAGCCACTGGCCGTTCAGCCAGGAGAGCTTCTCCAGATCGAAGATCGGCCCACCGAGCGATACACGATTGATGTCGAAGTGCTCGATCATCTCGTTCAGCGTGAATTTCTCGCGCTCATCAGGCATCGACCAACCCATGCGCCCGAGATAGTTGAGCATCGCCTGCGGCAGGAAGCCCATACGCTCGTAGAAGGTCACCGAGGTCGGATTCTTGCGCTTGGACAGCTTGCTCTTGTCCGGATTGCGCAGCAGCGGCATGTAGCACAGCTGCGGCTGCTCCCAGCCGAAGTACTCATACAGCTTGATCAGCTTGGGCGCCGACGGCAGCCACTCCTCGCCACGCAACACATGGGTGATGCCCATCAGGTGGTCGTCGACCACGTTGGCGAGGAAGTAGGTCGGCAGGCCGTCGGCCTTCATCAGCACCTGCATGTCCATGCGGTCCCAGCCGATCTCGACGGTGCCGCGCAGCATGTCCTGCACCTGACACACGCCTTCGCTCGGCACCTTCATGCGGATCACATGGGATTCACCAGCGGCGATGCGACGCTGAGCTTCGGCCGGATCGAGGTGCATGCAATGGCCGTCATAACGCGGTGTTTCCTTGTTCGCCATCTGCTCGGCACGCACCTGATCCAGGCGCTCGCTGCTGCAGAAGCACGGGAACGCATACCCCTTGGCGACCAGCTCGTCCGAGTACTTCTTGTAGATTTCGCCGCGCTCGCTCTGTCGGTACGGGCCATGCGGACCGCCAACGTCGGGGCCTTCGTCCCACTCGATGCCCAGCCAGCGCAGTGCGTCGTAGATCTGCTGTTCGGATTCGCGGGTCGAGCGCAGCTGATCGGTGTCCTCGATGCGCAGGATGAATTGGCCACCGTGCTGGCGGGCGAAGCAAAGATTGAACAGCGCGATGTAGGCGGTACCGACATGGGGGTCGCCGGTCGGGGACGGCGCGATACGGGTGCGGACGGTGGTCATGTTGGTCTCGAATCCAGGCCACGGAAGAACACGGCGACCGGCGGCTGGGCAGGTCGCACGCGGAAAGGCGCGATGTTAGCAGGCGGACCTCTTCGGGCTCCACCAGGCGGGCATCCGCGACTGGCTGCGGCTGCGTCCGCAGCGGAAGAAGCGCGTCCCGACGTTTCCTGAATGCAAAGGAATTTCCACGACTGTAACAGTTTATTTCTAAGACCTAACGCTGCTAGATTGCCCGGCTGTCCTCCATGGCAACGAGCTTCGACATGCCCGCCACGCTGAAACGCCGACTCTTCATCTTCTTGACTCTTGTGCTGCTGGCCGCAGCCGCCCTGTTCGCCCACTGGTTCTTGATCGGCCGCCATTACGAGCACACCGACAATGCCTACGTGCAGGGTGAGATCACCCGCGTCTCCAGCCAGTTGGCCGCGCGCATCGAGCGGGTGCACGTCGAGGACAACCAGCATGTCGAGCGCGGCGACCTGCTGGTGACGCTCGAAGCCGGGGATTTCCGCCTTGCGCTCGAACAGGCCCGCGCCAACCTGGCGATCCACGAGGCCGAGCTCGCCCAGGTGCGCAGCCGCCTGACCCAGCAGAACAGCCTGATCGCCGCCAGCCAGGCCGCCCTGGACGCGGCACAGGCGAACCTGGAGCGCAGCCAGCTCGACCTGTCGCGCGTCGAGGCGCTGCGCAAACCCGGCTTCGTCTCGGAAGAGCGCGTGACGACGCTGTCGGCCGATGCCCGCGTGGCCCGCTCGCAGCGGCAGAAAGCCGGGGCGGACCTGAACGCCCAGCACCAGCAGGTCGACACGCTCGAGGCGGAGGTGCAACGCCTGCAGGCACTGATCGGCAGCGCCCGCGCGCAGATCGAGCAGGCCGAGTTGAACCTCCAGCGCACCGAGATCCACTCACCCATCAGCGGCGTCGTCGGCCAGCGCTCCGCGCGTACCGGGCAATACGTGGCGGTCGGCGCCTATCTGATGTCGGTGGTGCCGGACGAGGACATCTGGGTCCAGGCCAACTTCAAGGAAACCCAGATCGGCCGCATGCGCGAAGGCCAGGTCGCCGAGCTGACCTTCGACAGCTTTCCCGATACGCCCATCGAGGGCCGCGTGGCGAGCCTCTTCCCGGCTTCCGGCGCGCAGTTCAGCCTGCTGCCGCCGGACAATGCCACCGGCAACTTCACCAAGGTGGTCCAACGCATTCCGGTCAAGCTGACCTTCGCCCGTGACAACCCGCTCGAGGGCCGCATCCGCCCCGGCATGTCGGTGGAAGTGAAGGTCGACCTTCGTGGCCGCTGATGCGCTGACCCGCCCGGTCGGCGAACCCAGCCGGCGCGACTGGATCGCCGTGATGAGCGCCATGCTCGGCGCCTTCATGGCGGTGCTGGATATCCAGATCACCAACTCGTCGCTCAAGGACATCCAGGGCGCGCTCTCGGCCACGCTGGAGGAAGGCTCGTGGATTTCCACCTCCTACCTGGTGGCGGAAATCATCATGATTCCGCTGACCGCCTGGCTGGTGCAGTTGCTCTCGGCACGCCGATTGGCGGTCTGGGTGTCGATCGGTTTTCTGATCTCTTCCCTGCTCTGCTCCTTCGCCTGGAACCTTGAAAGCATGATCGTCTTCCGGGCGCTGCAGGGCTTCACCGGCGGTGCGCTGATCCCCCTGGCTTTCACGCTGACGCTGATCAAGCTGCCGGAGCACCACCGCGCCAAGGGCATGGCGCTGTTCGCCATCACCGCGACCTTCGCCCCGTCGATCGGCCCGACGCTCGGCGGCTGGCTCACCGAGAACTGGGGCTGGGAGTACATCTTCTACATCAACGTGCCGCCGGGCCTGGTGATGATCGCCGGCCTGCTCTACGGCCTGGAGAAGAAGCCGCCGCACTGGGCGCTGCTGAAGAGCACCGACTACGCCGGTATCGTCACGCTGGCGGCCGGCCTCGGCTGCCTGCAGGTGTTTCTCGAAGAAGGCCATCGCAAGGACTGGCTCGAATCGAGCCTGATCGTCGAGCTGGGCGCCATCGCCCTGCTGAGCCTGATCCTGTTCGTGATCCTGCAGCTGTCGCGGCCCAACCCGCTGATCAACCTGGGCATCCTGCGCGAGCGCAACTTCGGCCTGACCAGCATCGCCAGTCTCGGCATGGGTCTCGGGCTCTACGGTTCGATCTACCTGCTGCCGCTGTACCTGGCGCAGATCCAGCAGTACAACGCCCTGCAGATCGGCCAGGTGATCATGTGGATGGGCATTCCGCAGCTGTTCCTGATTCCGCTGGTGCCCAAGCTGATGAAGATCATCCCGCCGAAATGGCTATGCGCCGCGGGCTTCGCCCTGTTCGGCCTGTCCAGCTTCGCCTCGGGGGCGCTCAACCCGGACTTTGCCGGTGACCAGTTCCATCCCATTCAGATCATCCGCGCGATCGGTCAGCCGCTGATCATGGTGACCATCTCGTTGATCGCCACCGCCTACGTGCAGCCACAGGACGCCGGCTCCGCCTCCAGTTTGTTCAACATCCTGCGCAACCTGGGCGGCGCCATTGGCATCGCCCTGCTCGCCACCCTGCTGGACAGCCGCACCAAGGTCTATTTCGACTACCTGCGCGAAGCGCTGGTGCCGACCAACCCAGCGGTAGCCGAGCGCCTGAGCACCCTGGCCGCGCAACTGGGCAGCGAGCAGGCGGCGCTGGGCCGACTCAGCGAGATCACCCACCAGCAGGCGATGATCATGGCCTACAACGACGCCTTCCACTTCGTCGGCATCGCCCTGGCCATCAGCATGGTCGCGGTGATGCTGACGCGCGCACTGCCGCAGGACATGCAGGCCGGCGCGGGCGGCCACTGAGCTGCCGTCAGACCTGCAGCAGCCGCTCGCGCAGCTTGTGGATTTCGTCGCGCGCCTCGGCGGCCGCCTCGAACTCCAGATCGCGCGCCAGGCTCAGCATTTTCTCTTCCAGCTGACGAATCCGCTTGGTGATCTCGCTCGGCGAACGCAGATCGTTCTCGTAGCGCGCACTCTCTTCCGCCGCCCTGGCCTCGCCGCGCCGCTTCTTGCTGCGCGAGCCGGGGACCGTGGCGCCTTCGAGAATGTCCTGCACATCCTTCGTGACGCCCTTCGGCACGATGCCATGAGCCTCGTTGAAAGCGATTTGCTTGGCACGACGACGCTCGGTCTCGTCGATGGCGCGCTGCATGGAGCCGGTGACGTTGTCCGCGTAGAGAATCGCCCGGCCATTGAGGTTGCGCGCGGCGCGGCCGATAGTCTGGATCAGCGAGCGCTCGGAGCGCAGGAAGCCTTCCTTGTCCGCATCGAGAATCGCCACCAGCGACACCTCGGGCATGTCCAGGCCTTCGCGCAGCAGGTTGATGCCCACCAGCACGTCGAAAGTGCCCAACCGCAGGTCGCGGATGATCTCGACCCGCTCCACCGTGTCGATGTCCGAGTGCAGGTAGCGCACCCGCACGTCGTGATCGCCAAGGTAGTCGGTCAGGTCCTCGGCCATGCGCTTGGTCAGCGTGGTGACCAGCACCCGCTCCTCCTTGGCCACGCACTTGCGGATCTCCGACAGTAGATCGTCGACCTGCGTCAGCGCCGGACGTACCTCGATCTGTGGATCGACCAGCCCCGTCGGACGCACAACCTGCTCGACCACGCGGCCTGCATGTTCGGCCTCGTAAGGGCCGGGTGTCGCGGAGACAAAGATGGTCTGCGGGCAGATCGCTTCCCATTCGTCGAAGCGCATCGGCCGGTTGTCCAGCGCCGATGGCAGGCGAAAGCCGTATTCCACCAGGGTTTCCTTGCGCGAGCGGTCGCCCTTGTACATCGCGCCGACCTGCGGCACCGACACGTGGGACTCATCGATCACCAGAAGAGCATCGGCCGGCAGGTAGTCGAACAGCGTCGGTGGCGGCTCGCCAGCATCACGCCCGGACAGATAGCGCGAGTAATTTTCGATGCCGTTGCAGTAACCCAGCTCCATGATCATTTCCAGATCGAAACGCGTGCGCTGCTCCAGACGCTGCGCCTCCACCAGCTTGTTCTGGCCGCGCAGATAGTCGAGGCGCTCACGCAGCTCGTCCTTGATCTTCTCGATGGCATCGAGCAGGGTCTCGCGCGGCGTCACGTAATGACTCTTGGGGTAGAAGGTGAAGCGCGGCAGCTTGCGGATCACTTCGCCGGTGAGCGGATCGAAGGCCGACAGGCTCTCCACCTCGTCGTCGAACAGCTCGATGCGCACCGCTTCGAGGTCCGATTCGGCCGGGAACACGTCGATCACGTCGCCGCGCACACGGAAGGTCGCGCGAGCGAAATCCATGTCGTTGCGGGTGTACTGCAGGCCGGTCAGCCGGCGCAGCAGCTCGCGCTGATCGAGGCGGTCGCCGCGATCGACGTGCAGCACCATCTTCAGATACGACTGCGGATCACCCAGACCGTAGATGCACGACACCGTGGTGACGATGATCGCATCCGGCCGCTCCAGCAGCGCCTTGGTCGCCGACAGGCGCATCTGCTCGATATGGTCGTTGATCGAGGCGTCCTTCTCGATGAAGGTGTCGGACGATGGCACATAGGCTTCCGGCTGGTAATAGTCGTAGTAGGAAACGAAATACTCCACCGCGTTGTTCGGAAAGAACGCTTTGAACTCGCCATAGAGCTGCGCAGCGAGCGTCTTGTTCGGCGCCAGCACCAGCGTGGGTCGCTGCACGTGGGCGATGACGTTGGCAATGCTGAAGGTCTTGCCCGAGCCGGTGACGCCCAGCAGCGTCTGGTGCGACAACCCCGCCTCGATGCCTTCGATCATCTGCCGAATGGCCTCCGGCTGATCGCCGGCCGGCTTGAAACGGGTGACCAGTTCGAACTTGGACATTTCGCCTCTCTAGGTAACGTGTGCGAGCTTGGCAGCCGGACTTTCGACAGCCATCCAGCGGCTTGGCGCGACGGCGAGCGAATCCTGAAATCCGCTGCCAGCGATGGCGCGCAAAGCTGAGAAACCGCCCATCTTTTCAGTACGCAAAACGCACCGAAAGTGATCAGAAAACCTCGGTAGCATATCGCAGGCAACAGGCATGACCGCTATACTACCGCCCCGTTTGCGCATCACCCTGCGCGCCGACGCGAGGGTGGTGAATCTAGTCACTCTTCTCTTTCGAGCCCCCTCACCATGAGTTTGTTCTCTGCTGTCGAAATGGCGCCGCGCGATCCTATCCTCGGCCTCAATGAAGCCTTCAACGCCGACACGCGGCCGAACAAGGTCAATCTCGGTGTCGGTGTCTACTACAACGAAGAAGGCCGCATTCCGTTGCTGCGCGCCGTGGTCGAAGCCGAGCAGGCCCGTATAGCTGCCCACGCGCCCCGCGGCTACCTGCCGATCGAAGGCATCGCCGCCTACGACGCTGCCGTACAGAAACTGCTGTTCGGCGAGAATTCTCCGCTGATCGCCGAAGGCCGGGTGGTGACTACCCAGGCGCTCGGCGGAACCGGCGCACTCAAGGTCGGCGCAGACTTCCTCAAACGCCTGCTACCGGACGCCGTGGTTGCCATCAGCAACCCGAGCTGGGAAAACCATCGCGCGCTGTTCGAGTCGGCCGGCTTTCCGGTGCAGAACTACAGCTACTACGACGCCAGCAATCACGGCATCGACCGCGCCGGTCTGCTGCAGGACCTGAAGAACCTGCCGCCGCGCTCCATCGTCGTGCTGCACGCCTGCTGCCACAACCCGACTGGCGTCGATCTGAACCTGGATGACTGGAAGCAGATTCTCGACGTGCTGCGCGCCCAGGATCACGTGCCGTTCATCGACATCGCCTACCAGGGCTTCGGCGACAGCATCGAAGAGGACGCTGCCGCCGTGCGCCTGTTCGCCGAGTCGGGCATGACCTTCTTCGTTTCCAGCTCGTTCTCCAAGTCCTTCTCGCTGTACGGCGAACGCGTCGGCGCACTGTCGATGGTGACTCAGAGTCGCGAGGAGTCGGCACGCGTACTGTCGCAGGTCAAGCGCGTGATCCGCACCAACTATTCCAACCCGCCGACCCATGGCGCCATCATCGTCTCCGCTGTACTCAACAGTCCGGAACTGCGCGCGATGTGGGAAGCCGAGCTGGGCGAGATGCGCAGTCGCATCCGCGAGCTGCGTCTGAGCATGGTCGAGCAACTGGCGGCCAAAGGCGCGAAGACGGACTTCAGTTTCGTTGCAGCGCAGCGCGGCATGTTCTCCTACTCCGGCCTTACGGCCGAGCAGGTCGAGCGACTGCGGGTCGAGTTCGGCGTCTACGCTATCAGCACCGGCCGAATCTGCGCCGCCGCACTGAACCGCAACAATATCGGTCACGTCACTGACGCCATCGTTCAGGTGCTCTGACTCGATCCGCCCGGGGCCTTCTCAGACTCCGGGCGCGGCGTCGTTCCTTGCGTTGCAAAGGGTTGACTTCTCTTTTGCAAACAGTAGGATACGCACCGTTGTTCCGCGATAGCTCAGTCGGTAGAGCAAATGACTGTTAATCATTGGGTCCCTGGTTCGAGTCCAGGTCGCGGAGCCAAATTTCTAAGCCTCGGTTGATACCGGGGCTTTTTTATTGTCGCCGGACTCTCACCAGGGACCATGTCCCAGGTTATTCGCTTCGCTCACCCCTCCGGGGCCGCGCTGAAGCGCGTTCTGCTGGCGCAGTCGAGTCCAGGTTGCCGAATCCTACTCGGTCAGCGGTTCACCCAGACGCTGACGCCACCAGCCTTGCGCAATCAATGAGCAGCCCCAGCCCAGCAGCACACCCAGAACATTGGCCAGCATGTCCCAGCGCGAAGCGGTCCGATAAGGCAGCAAGCCCTGACCGATCTCGATCGACAGCGCTGCAATAACTGTCAGGCTCAGTCCCCACAGGAATGGCACCCGCGGGAACGCCAGGCGAAGGGTAAACGCCAGCGCGGCGAAACCCAGCAGATGATGCAGCTTGTCTTGCTGATCGAACAGCTGCGGTACCGGCTCTGGCTTCAAGCCGTTGAACAAGACAATCGCCAACACGATCAGGAAAGGCAACACTCGCATATAGGGCATCAGGTGGCGTCTCTCACATCAAGGGATCAAGCAGAACAGAGGGAAGCGCCCTCACCGCGACCTCTGACCCGGAAAGAACCATAAAGATCAACGCGTCAGCCGAGCGGCATTTTTCAGCGAAGTGACACAAACAAAAATGCCCGCATCCTTGGATGCGGGCATCAGGCAGAGCCTACGCGGTCAGACCGGGCTCAGGCCTCGGCCTTGCCGACAGCGGACTTGATCAGGGTCTGCAGTTCACCCTTCTCGAACATCTCGAGGATGATGTCGCTGCCTCCGACCAGCTCACCGTTCACCCACAGCTGCGGGAAGGTCGGCCAGTTGGCATAGGTCGGCAGGTTGGCGCGAATTTCCGGGTTCTGCAGGATGTCGACGTAAGCGAACTTCTCGCCACAGCCCATTACCGCCTGGGTCGCACGAGCGGAAAAGCCGCACTGCGGGGCGTTGGGCGAACCCTTCATGTAAAGCAGCACCGGGTTGTTGGCGATCTGTTCTTTGATGGTTTCGATGATATCCATGGAGTACCTCGGCTAGACACGGTTGCCGCGCATTGTAACGGAAAAAGCGTGGGAAAGCCGAGCGGAGGACTCGGCTTTGTTGCGGCGCAAAGGCCGTCAGCACGGCGATTCAGCCCACCGGAGGCCGTGGGCTGCGGATTTGCGCCTATGCTCGCTTTCTGGATAAGATCGCGCCTTTCCCGTTTCGTCGCTCCCCGTGCGACCCCCAGTCGTCGGTCCCCTTTTTCTGTCGAAAAGCACTGGATCGCGCTGCGGCAATAAAGGTAGTTGATATGAGCGCAAGGCATTTTCTCTCACTGATGGACTGCACGCCCCAGGAGCTGAACAGCCTGGTCCGCCGCGGCATCGAGCTGAAGGATCTGCGCGAGCGCGGCGTCCTGTTCGAACCCCTGAAGAATCGCGTGCTGGGCATGATCTTCGAGAAGGCCTCGACCCGCACCCGACTGTCGTTCGAAGCCGGCATGATCCAGCTCGGCGGCCAGGCGATCTTCCTGTCCCCACGCGACACCCAGCTCGGGCGCGGCGAGCCGATCAGCGATTCGGCCATCGTCATGTCCCGCATGCTCGATGCGGTGATGATCCGCACGTTCGCCCACTCGACCCTCACCGACTTTGCCGCCAACTCGAGCGTGCCGGTCATCAACGGTCTTTCCGATGACCTGCACCCCTGCCAGCTGATGGCCGATATGCAGACCTTCCATGAGCACCGCGGCAGCATCGCCGGCAAGACGGTGGCCTGGATCGGCGACGGCAACAACATGTGCAATACCTATATAGAAGCCGCCATCCAGTTCGACTTCCAGCTCAAGGTCGCCTGCCCCGAGGGCTATGAGCCCGACGCCGAACTGATGGCGCGCGCCGGTGATCGCGTGCAGGTAATGCGTGATCCGCGCGAAGCGGCTGCAGGCGCACACCTGATCAGCACCGACGTCTGGGCCTCCATGGGCCAGGAAGACGAGGCCGCCGCGCGCCTGGCCACGTTCCGCCCCTATCAGGTGGACCGCGCTCTGCTCGATTGCGCTGCCGAGGACGTGCTGTTCATGCATTGCCTGCCGGCCCACCGCGGCGAGGAGATCAGCCACGACCTGCTCGACGATCCGCGCTCCGTGGCCTGGGATCAGGCCGAGAACCGCCTGCATGTACAGAAGGCGCTGCTGGAGTTTCTCGTCGAGCCGGCCTACCACCACGCATGAAGCACGAGCCGCCGCTGCTGCAACTGCGTGACCTGGCCTGCGGCTACGGCGAGCAGAGCATCGTCCAGCACCTCAACCTGCATCTGAACCGCGGCGACATCGGCTGCCTGCTGGGCCCGTCCGGTTGCGGCAAGACCACTACGCTGCGTGCCATCGCCGGCTTCGAGCCGGTGCACCAGGGCGAAATCCACCTGGCGGAGTCGGTCATTTCCCGCTCGGGCTTCACCCTGGCGCCGGAGAAGCGCCGCATCGGCATGGTCTTTCAGGACTACGCGCTGTTTCCCCATCTGACCGTGGCGGAAAACATTGCCTTCGGGATTCGCAAGCAGCCTGACTGCTCGCGAATCGTCTCCGAGATGCTCGAACTGGTGCACCTGGCCGCCCTTGGCAGACGCTATCCGCACGAGCTCTCCGGGGGACAGCAGCAGCGCGTCGCACTGGCCCGCGCCCTGGCGCCCGAGCCTGCACTTTTGCTGCTGGACGAGCCGTTCTCCAACCTCGACGTCGAACTGCGTCGGCGCCTCAGCCATGAGGTGCGCGAGATCCTCAAGGCACGCAACACCAGCGCCATTCTGGTTACCCACGACCAGGAAGAAGCCTTCGCCGTCAGCGATCAGGTCGGCGTGTTCAAGGACGGTCGCCTGGAGCAGTGGGACACCCCGTTCAACCTTTACCACGAACCGCTGACGCCCTTCGTGGCCAGCTTTATCGGCCAGGGCTATTTCATCCGAGGGCAGCTGCTAGACCCGGAAACCGTGCAGACCGAACTCGGTGTGATTCGCGGCAACCGCGCCTACACCTGGCCGGCAGGCAGCTCGGTGGATGTGCTGCTGCGCCCGGATGACATCGTCTACAAGCCGGACAGCCCGCTGCGGGCGCTTATCGTCGGCAAGACCTTCCTCGGCGCGTCGACGCTGTACCGGCTGCAGCTGCCCACCGGCAATCAACTGGTGGCGATCTTCACCAGCCATGCGGACTACCCCACCGGGCAGGAAGTCGGCATCGCCATCGCCGCCGACCATCTGGTGGTCTTTCCGGCACAGGGCAGCGTCGCCGCCCATGAAACGCTGCAGCCGACAACAGCGGCGCGCTAACCCTTCTGCCGGCGCTGGCGGAAGAACTCGCTGAGCACCATCCCGCACTCCTCGGCCAGCACACCACCCTCGACCAGCACCCGGTGGTTGAGAAAGCCCTGATCGAAAAACTGGCCGCGACTGACAACCACGCCGGCCTTCGGCTCGGTGGCGCCATAGACGACGCGCTGGATCCGCGAATGCACGATCAGACCGGCGCACATGCTGCACGGCTCCAGCGTGACGTAGAGCGTCACACCGGGTAGCCGATAGTTCTGCAGCACCTGCGCCGCATCCCGCACCGCGACCATTTCCGCATGCGCACTGGGGTCGTGTCGGGAGATCGGGCAGTTGAAGCCGCGCCCGATGATCTGTCCATCCTGCACCAGCACAGCGCCGACCGGCACCTCTCCCAACGCAGCGCCCTGCGCCGCCAGCGCCAGGGCTTCGCGCATGAAGCGCTCGTCCTGGCTGCGGTCGATGATCTGCGGCTTCCTCACTGCCCTACTCCGCCCTGTCTCATACCACCTCGATCGCTGCCATCAACCCGGTTTCCATGTGGTCGATGACATGACAGTGAAACATCCAGACACCCGGATTATCGGCGACCAGCGCGATACGGGCCGCCTCGTTCTTGCCCAGCAGGTAGGTATCGGTGAACCACGGATCGATCTTGCGGCGATTGGACGAGATCACCTTGAAGGTCATCCCGTGCAGATGAATCGGATGCTGGTACTGACTGAGGTTGCGCAGCTCGAAGATGTAATGGCCATCCTTTTTCAGCGTCGCAATCGGGCGATCGGCACAGGTCTTGTCGTTGATGTCCCAGGCCTCGCCGTTGATCTGCCAGAAGGTATAGGCGCCGCCCTGTGCGGCGTCTGTCGACAAGGTACCGGCCCACTCGAAGTTGAAGCGCAGCGTTTCCGCGCGCTGCAGATCCGGCTCCGCCACGGGATTGGCCGGCAACGCCGGCGGCCAGTCGCCGGCGACTTCGTCATGCGCCACCGAGCGCAGCGTCGCCAGCCGTAGCGGACCATTGCGCAAGGACAGCTCCGTGCCAGCGTCCGGCACCTTCAGCGCCAGGTCGATACGCATGCCCGGACCGAGCCAGTACTCCTTGCCCAGCGGCATCGGAACGACCGGATGTCCATCGAGCGCATAGATGCGCGCCTCGCTATCTGGCAGGTTCAGGCGATAGGTCAGGGTGTTGTCGAGATTCAGCAGCCGCAGCCGCACGACCTGCCCGGCCGGCAGATCAAGCGTGGGCGCATGTGTGCCATTCACCGTCGACAGCACGCCCGGCGTGCCGCCACGGGCCGCCTCGCGCGGCACGCTGAATTCGGTGAACGCCCCCTGCTTGTCGACATGCCAGCTTTTCAGGTTGAGCGTGCGCTCGTGCCTGAAACCGCTTGGTTCGCGCTCCTCGACAATCAGCGGACCGACCAGCCCGCGACCTAGCTGCGCGGCACTGCTGGTGTGCGGGTGATACCAGAAGCTGCCGGCATCGTGCAGCTGGAAGCGATAGTCGAAGAACTCGCCGGGCAACACCGGCAACTGCGATACGTAGGGCACGCCATCCATTTCCAGCGGCAGACGAATGCCATGCCAATGGATGGTGGTGGGCTCGGGCAGATTGTTGATGAAGCGCACCCGCAGCCAGTCGCCCTGACGGCCACGCAGCTCCAGGCCAGGCGCTTGCCCGCCATAGGCCCAGGCAGGCGTGACGTGACCAGGCACCAGCTCCACGTCCAGCGGGGCGGCAATCAATTCGTAGTCATGAGTGGTGATGTCGGCCGGGCGACCGAGCCAGTAGCGCGCGCCACTGCCGGCGAGACCGACGACACCAAGACCGGCCAGGCCGGTGAGAATCTGTCTACGGGTAAAGGACATGCATGGGCTCCAGCCAGTCCGAATTGATGGGCCCATCAGGCTCGACGCGCCTCTCTGCGGAGGCTGCGCATAGCATGAGGGCAGCCTGGGCTGCCCTCATTGCTTCAGATCATTCCCACTCAATCATCAATAGGTCGCCTAAACCCGCATGGTTAAAGGGACAAATTTAATCGATATAGGTTTTACCGTCACATTTACCGCCATTCCGCCAGCATCTATATTGCGCGGTGATGGAGCTATTCGGACAGTGAAGACTTAGCGGTCGCCGGCAATTTTAGCCGTCTTTAGCATCCTTGACCAATGCCGTCGGATGCGGCAAAACCAGAGCCTTTACGCACAATCCGGGGTTGGGCGGGTTTATTGAAGTTTGTTGACGCATGGTGATCCGCTTGCAAGGACTAAATAACTGTCTCGCTTGAAATAGTCGACATAATCGCCCTTAACTTAATGATTAGAAAACTTGTTCATGGAATGTGTGCAGTTCCCTAGCCTGTTAGCCACTAACATTCGCATCATCCCATCTCCTGAACCAGTCGCTCCATTTCTTGAGCGAATTGAGGCTGGCATATGTGAAAACCCTGCACCACTGCGCAGTCTGCTTCTTCCAACCATTCAAGCTGCTCACCAGACTCAACGCCCTCGGCGGTAACCGTGAGCTCCAAGGCCTCGGCGAGCCCAACGATTGCCTTGATGATCAAACGGTCATTAGCAGAACTTAGCGCGTTGCCAATGAAGCTGCGATCTATCTTCAACCCGTCGAACGGATAACTTCGTAGGTAATTGAGCGAAGAATAGCCCGTACCGAAGTGGTCCATGGTCAGGCGTACGCCTAATTCCTTGAGCGCATTGAGGGTTGCTAACGCACCTGCGGACTCATCCAGCAAAATGCTCTCGGCAACCTCCAGCTCAAGCCGCGAGGCAGCCAGACCGGCTTCCGTCAGTGCCCGCTGAACATCCAGTCGGAGGTCGCTCTGACGGAACTGGACAACGGACAGGTTGACTGACACGCAGATATGCTCGGGCCAGCGTGCTGCTTCGTTGCAGGCCTCATTTAACACCCATCGTCCGAGCGGAACGATGAGCCCGGTTTCCTCCGCTAGGTCAATGAAGTGCGCCGGGCCGAGCAACCCCTTCAGTGGGTGCTGCCAGCGCACCAGTGCTTCAGCTCCGATGATGTGCATACCATTTGTTCGATAGCGCGGCTGATACTGAAGCGCCATTTCCCCCATAGCCATGGCTTGCCGCAGGTCCATCTCAAGCTGTCGTCTTTGTAATAACCGCTGGTTCATTTCGCTGGCGTAGAACCGCCACGTGGCACGTCCATCTTCCTTGGCCTGATAGAGCGCAATGTCCGCACAGCGCAACAGCTCGTTCGCCTCGGTCGCGCCCTGCGGCGCAAGCGCAATACCGATGCTTCCGCCGACGAAGATGTTCTGGCCTTCGTATACGATCGGTTGTTTGATCTGATCGATAAGGCGTACACAAAGCGCCTCAATGCTTTCCTGGGAGCTTATGCCATCAAGTACCATGATGAATTCGTCGCCGCCAAGCCGAGCGACGAGGTCTTCGTTGCGCGTACAGTTAAGCAAACGGAGCGACATTTCCTGGAGCACCAGATCGCCTGCAGCGTGCCCAAGGGTGTCATTTACTGGCTTAAATCGATCCAGGTCCAGACTGATCATTGCCAACGGCCTATTGGCTCCCAGCTTGCCGGCCAGAAAACTGTGCAAGTTGTTACGATTGGGCAGGCCAGTCAGAGCGTCGTGCATGGATAGATGCTCTACCTGCGTCTGCGCTTTTACCTCCTCGGTGATGTCGCTGGCGGTACCTCTGTAACCGACACATTTCCCGTCCGCCATGATCGGCCGCGACGCCAGGCGACAGATCCGAACGTCACCGTTACGGTCCGAATACTTGCAACGCAAGGGTTTTCTGCTCTGTGTATGTAACCACAGCGCGATACCCTGCGTATCAGCCTGAAGCAGCTCATCTAGCGGGCGTCCCAGCCATTGGCTGGCTTTGAATTCGGTGACGCGTTCAAACCGTTCGGAGAGGTATATCAACCTCAAGCGCTCATCGGTTTCCCACAACCAGTCCGATGCAGCCTCGGCGATATCACGAAAGCGCTTCTTGAATCGCCCCTAGTTTCGTAGACACCTCCAAGCCTCATAATGAGGCCCAACAGGAGGTGCCATGAGCAACCAGCGTTACCCCGAAGAATTCAAGATCGAAGCGGTCAAGCAAGTCACCGAGCGCGGTTTGCGCGTTGCCGATGTGGCGGAGCGTCTAGGCGTGTCCGCGCACAGCCTGTACGCCTGGGTAAAGCGCTACAGCAAGCCCCAAGCACAGCGGCAGCAGGTAGATGATCAACAGGCCGAGCTGCGTCGCTTGCGCGCGGAACTCAAGCGGGTGACCGAAGAGCGAGACATCCTAAAAAAGGCCGCCGCGTACTTTGCCAAGGAGTCCGGCTGAAGTACGCCGTCATCAGCAAGCTGTCGGTGGAGTACCCGGTACGGCGTCTCTGCCAGACCCTACAGGTACATCCCAGCGGTTACTACGCCTGGCTGGCCGAGCCGAAATCCGCACGCGAGAAGGAAGATCAGCGCCTGCTCGGATTGATCAAGCATGCCTGGCTGGAAAGCGGCGGGGTCTACGGCTACCGCAAGATCCACGACGACCTGCGTGAGCTGGGCGAGTCCTGTGGCCGGCACCGCGTGGCTCGCCTGATGCGGGTGGAGGGGCTGCGTTCGCAGACCGGTTATCGTCGGCGCCCCGGCTATTACGGCGGTAAGCCGACGGTGGCTTCGCCCAACCGCCTGGAGCGGCAGTTCAAGGTCAGCGAGCCGAACAAGGTCTGGGGCACCGACATCACCTACATCCGCACCTATGAGGGCTGGTTGTACTTGGCGGTGGTGCTGGATCTGTTTTCGCGCCAGGTGATCGGCTGGTCGATGAAACCACGGATGTGCAGCGACCTGGCCATCGATGCGTTGCTGATGGCGGTCTGGCGGCGCAAGCCCAGGCAGGAGGTGATGATCCACTCCGACCAGGGCAGCCAGTTCAGCAGCTCGGACTGGCAGAGCTTCCTAAAGGCCAACAACCTAATCAGCAGCATGAGTCGACGCGGCAACTGTCACGACAACGCGGTCGCGGAAAGCTTTTTCCAGTTGCTGAAGCGGGAGCGCATCCGACGGAAAACCTACGGCACTCGCGAAGAAGCCCGCAGTGATGTGTTCGATTACATCGAGATGTTCTATAACCCCAAGCGCCGGCACAGCAGCGCTATGCAGCTGTCGCCAGTGGAGTTTGAAAAGCGTTATTTCCAGAGCTTGGAGAGTGTCTAGGAAAGCCGGGGCGATTCATAGGTACCACTCTGCGATCACAACTAAACTGGGTATTGACATACCAACGGCAGAAGAAGAATCAGCGAACCCTGACAAAGCGGACGACATCTACATCGGAGCAACCAAGCGACTTCGCGAACTCACGCGTACCAATAAGCAACTCCTACTGAAAGAGAATATTGCCTACGGATTCCACCGCAATATGCTGGCGATGAAGCCTGTAGGCATCCTGTCGAGCCTCCTGGGAATCCTCTACGGATTGCTGATTGCAAAGGTTCTGCAGATCACGCCTCCCCATTTTTACCCCGTGCATTTTGCAGACCCGGGGCTCGCCGCTGGCTTGACGCTGCTTATTTCGATGGCGTTACTCGCGGCCTGGCTGCTGTACTTCGATCAGAGTGCCGTCAGACGTATGGGGTTTGTGTATGCGGAACGTCTGTTTGAGTGCCTGTCGTCGCTGACTTCTTCAGCATCACGAAAGAAGGCACCAAAATCGACATCTACAGTATGATCCCCTCCGGCTGCACTCTCGTGCAGCCGGCTGAGCTGCTGGGATAAGGGGCAGGATCAAATTAACTGGAGAACTGCCACAACTTCAGCGATGAAATAACATCACTGAAAGCTATCTAGCAACCAATAATCGCACCAAAGTCTGCCCCTGTACGCCGCAGCGGGTTGTCCCGATAAGGCACTGAACCGCACGATGCCCCATCCAACCAGACTCATGGAGTCCGAGATGGAACATCTATCGCCTACGCCCGGAGCGTCAATCTCCGAGACCGGCCAGTCTCTTCCGATGCCTGACACGGAAGCCTACGAGGCACTGCCGCAGTTTCCGAAGCGGAGCCCCCTGCCCTTCCGGCGCACCATTCGGCGACAAGAGCTGAGGCAGATCATCCCGCTATCTGAGACGACCATCTACGAGATGGAGCGTCGTGGCGAGTTCCCTCGACGCTTTAACCTGACACCACGTTGCGTAGTGTGGGACTTGGCCGAGGTCGAAGCATGGATTGAGGAGCGCAAGCAGGCGCCTCGCAGAGAGATCAGCGGCCCGGATGTCCGCCTACGGAAAACCCGCCCGGTTCGGGCGGGTTCGGATCAAGCATGAGGCCTATGATTGCCTTAGCCGACCAGAGCCCCCAGTTCCTCAGAAGTCGAACGCGGTAGACGCCGACTTTCCTTGGCCAGATTGACCTGCAAGGCCACTCGCGCCACTTCCAGTACATCTCTGGCTAGCGAATAGCTGCCCCTGGCCTGCAACCAGGTCAGCACATCCGCCAGGTGCCAGATCGACGCACTGCCCTCGTGCACAGGTGCCGGGAAGCTGCCCGGGTTGGCCAGCATCAGTTTGCGCATGTTCTGTCGCGATACCCCGACCATTTCGGCCACGTCGGTCAGGCCGACCAGATCCGGGGCGACCTCGATCAGCCTGGCCGAGGGCACTGCACTGCGCACATCGGCCAGTGCACTGCGCACAGCCGCATCTGCATTCTCCGCCTCGCGAATGAACTCCAGCGCCAGCCGCCCCGGCTGACCGATACCAACCAGGGCATCGTCGCAACCAGCTTCGCCAAGGCGTTCGACCAGCACATCCGGGTTCCGGTCATCATCGGCGAGCTGGTATTTCAGAGTGAAGGTGTATTCCATCGTGCTACTCCTCTGCGCCGTCGGCAGCCTCTTGCGGCTTACGGTGCGCGGTGCAGTTATCCACGACGCGTCGCAAGGCGCGTGCGTGGTTACCAGGGCTCTTTGGCGTGCTCCACACGCTGGTGATGCAGAACTCGCCGCAACGACACTCCTCGTCGTTGTAGGGACAGTAGATCCGTCCCCAGGCGTGGCTGCCGCCAACTTCGATGCGCCACCCCTGCCCTTCGGCATGCTTGAGCGCTTCTTCGACCTCTTTCTTCGGATGTGCGGGACGGGCCATTAATGATCTCCAGTATTCCCATGACTCGACAGGTTGTCAAGTGACAACCTGTCCATTCCTTTAAACGGCGGCACTCAACACCGGCACGGTCACATTGTCCGGCAGCAGCTTCGGTACATGAGTCCGACCATCGACCCAGGCATCAACCATATCGGCCCACTCTTGCAGCATGTGGCGGCGTTGCTCAGCGTATTCGGCCTTGTTGTAGACCGAGCGCGAGGAACGCCCGTCCTCATGCGCCAAGCACTTCTCGATCCAGTCACCATTGAAGCCCACTTCGTTGAGGAGCGTGGAGCCAGTCCTGCGCAGGTCGTGAACAGTGAACGGCTCCAACGGCAGCCCCGCTTCCTTGGCACGCGATGCGATAAGTTGGGTGATCCGGTTCAAGGTGGCGTGCGACATGCAGCGGTGGATGTCATAGCGCGAGGGCAGCACGAACCTCGAGCCTGCAGCACACGTGTGCAATGCCACGAAGATGTCCAGAGCCTGGCGCGACAGGTGGACCACGTGAGGATTGCGTCCCTTCATACGCTGCTTGGAGATCGTCCACGTGGCGTTCTCAAAATCCACCTCATTCCAAGTAGCTTCGATCAGCTCGCTTTTACGCACCAAGGTCAGCAGTACCAGGCGCAAGGCCAATCGAATGGTGGGGTACGCCGCAATCGACTCCAACTGGTGAAAAGCCAGGCGAATCTCGGTCGGGGTCAGCGCTCGGTCTTTCGGCACGAAGGTGGCGATCGATGCTGCCTTAACACCGTCGGCCGGATTCTCCACCTTCTCACCGTGCAGGATTGCAAACGCAAAGACCTGCTTCACGATGTCGCGAATGTGGACGGCCGTTGCCGGCGCACCACGCCCCTTCACCTTGGCGCAGAGCATGCGGAGATCGTCTGCAGTGATTTCGGTCAGGAGACGGTTCTCGAAGACCGGCAGGATGTCGCGATCAATGATGCTCTTACGCATGGATCGCGTGCTGTCGGCCATACGCGCATCAGTCAGCCATCTCTTCAGCATCTCACCAAACGACTTGGCAGCGGTCAGTCGCCGCTTGGCTCGCTGTTTTTCCAAGGAGGGTGATATACCCTGGACAACCATTCGCTTGGCATCCAGCAGCTTTTCGCGCGCCATGGCCAATGAAATCCCCGCTGGCCCATACCGTCCGATGGTCAGCGTTTCCCGGCGTCCATTGAGACGGTAATCGTAGCGAAAGGTGACGGTACCGCCGGGCGATACCGTTACGTACATCCCGTCGCGATCGGAAGCCTTGTAGGGCTTGGCTTTGGGCTTTAGTTTGCGCAGTGCGGTGTCGGTCAGCATTGAGGTTTTCCTCCTGTTCAGGACGGCTTTTACCGTCCAGGCTCAGGAGACCTGCTGATGCCGGGAAAGCCGTATGGCGCAAGCTTTCCGGAGGAGAGATTTACCGTCAAAGACCGGTTTGGTCTCGATAGTAAACGGGAGGGTCCGAATCCGGGCATCGGTTCTTACCGTTACCAGTACCGCCAAACCATCCCGCTGCCTGGCGATAGCTACCGATAGGTGCCGCGACGTATTTTATTATAAATCAACACGTTACAGCATCTTATCGATAGGTACCGATAATCCCCGAAGGACCTGATATCACTCCCACTCGATGGTGGCCGGCGGCTTGCTCGACACATCGTAGGTCACGCGGGAGATGCCTTCGATTTCGTTGATGATGCGGTTGGACACCTTTTCCAGCAACTCATAAGGCAGGTGCGCCCAACGTGCGGTCATGAAGTCGATGGTTTCCACCGCTCGCAGCGCGACGACCCAGGCGTAGCGGCGGCCATCGCCGACCACACCGACCGATTTCACCGGCTGAAACACCACGAAGGCCTGGCTGGTCTTGTGGTACCAGTCGAAGTTGCGCAGCTCTTCGATGAAGATGTGATCCGCGCGACGCAGTAGGTCGGCATATTCCTTCTTCACTTCGCCGAGGATGCGCACACCCAGACCCGGGCCCGGGAACGGGTGACGGTAGACCATGTCGTAGGGCAGGCCGAGCTCGAGACCGATCTTGCGCACCTCGTCCTTGAACAGTTCACGCAGCGGCTCGACCAGCTTGAGGTTCATTTCCTCCGGCAGGCCGCCGACGTTGTGGTGCGACTTGATCACATGGGCCTTGCCGCTCTTGGCGCCGGCCGACTCGATCACGTCGGGGTAGATGGTGCCCTGGGCGAGGAACTGGATGTTGTCCAGCTTGCTGGCTTCTGCATCGAACACGTCGATAAAGGTACGACCGATGATCTTGCGCTTCTTCTCTGGATCGGCCTCGCCCTCGAGGTTGCCGAGGAACTGTGCCTCGGCGTCGGCGCGAATCACCTTGACGCCCATGTTCTCGGCGAACATGGCCATCACCTGGTCACCCTCATGCAGGCGCAGCAGGCCGTTGTCGACGAACACGCAGGTCAGCTGGTCGCCGATCGCCTTGTGCAGCAGCGCCGCAACCACCGACGAATCGACACCGCCGGAAAGGCCGAGCAGCACGTTGGCATCACCGACCTGAGCGCGCACCTGGGCGATGGCGTCTTCGACGATGTTGGACGGCGTCCACAGCGCTTCGCAGCCACAGATGTCGAGAATGAAACGGGAAAGGATGCGGCCGCCCTGGCGGGTGTGGGTCACTTCCGGATGGAACTGCACGCCGTAGTAACGGCGGTCGTCGTCACCCATGGCTGCGATCGGGCAGCTCGGCGTGCTGGCGAGAATATGGAAACCTTCCGGCAGCGTGGTCACCTTGTCGCCGTGGCTCATCCACACGTCGAGGCCGAACACACCGTCGTCATCCATGTGGTCTTCGATGCCGTCGAACAGCTTCGACTTGCCGACCAGATCGACGCGGGCATAGCCGAACTCGCGAACGTCGGAGCCCTGCACCTTCCCACCCAGCTGCTCGGACATGGTCTGCATGCCGTAGCAGATGCCGAACAGCGGCACACCGAGATCGAACACGGCCTGCGGCGCGCGCGGGCTGCCCGCCTCGTGAACCGACTCCGGGCCGCCGGCGAGAATGATGCCGCGTGGCGCGAAGGCACGGATGTCGTCCTCGCTCATGTCCCACGGATGCAGCTCGCAATACACGCCGATCTCGCGCACGCGGCGGGCGATCAGCTGGGTGTACTGGGAACCGAAGTCGAGGATCAGGATGCGGTGGGCGTGAATGTCTTGGTGAGCCATGAGCTTTCCTTCGGAAAGAGCCTGAAGCTGAAAGCCGGAAGCTGGAAGCCGAAGCCAGGATCTCTCCCCGCTCCCGCTGCCAGCTTCCGGCGCCTGTCTAGCTGAGCGGATCAACCCACTCGGTAATTCGGGGCTTCCTTGGTGATCTGCACGTCATGCACGTGTGACTCGGCCATGCCGGCACCGGTGATACGCACGAACTGCGGCTTGCTGCGCATCTCGTCGACGGTAGCACTGCCGGTATAGCCCATGGATGCACGCAGACCGCCCATCAGCTGGTGGATGATCGCGGCCAGCGAGCCCTTGTACGGTACGCGGCCTTCGATGCCTTCGGGGACCAGCTTCTCGGCGCCGGCGGCGGAGTCCTGGAAGTAACGATCCGAGGAGCCCTGTGCCTGGGACATGGCACCCAGCGAGCCCATGCCGCGGTAAGCCTTGTAGGAACGGCCCTGGAACAGCTCGATTTCGCCCGGGGCTTCTTCGGTACCGGCGAACATCGAGCCCATCATCACGGCGTTGGCGCCTGCAACGATGGCCTTGGACAGGTCACCGGAGAAGCGGATACCACCGTCGGCGATCATCGGCACGCCGGTGCCTTCCAGTGCGGCGGATACGTTGGCGATGGCGGAGATCTGCGGCACGCCGACACCGGCGACGATGCGTGTGGTGCAGATTGAGCCCGGGCCGATACCGACCTTGACCGCATCGGCGCCGGCCTTGACCAGGTCCAGCGCAGCTTCGGCAGTGGCGATGTTGCCGCCGATCACCTGCACCTGCGGGAAGTTCTCCTTCACCCAACGCACGCGATCGATCACGCCACGGGAATGGCCGTGGGCGGTGTCCACCACCACCACATCGACACCGGCAGCAGCCAGTGCTTCGACGCGATCACCGGTATCGGCGCCGGTACCGACCGCTGCGCCAACGCGCAGACGCCCCTGGCTGTCCTTGGAGGCCAGCGGGTAGGTCTTGGCTTTCTCGATGTCGCGGAAGGTGACCAGGCCGCGCAGGTGGAAATTGCCGTCTACCACGAGCATCTTCTCGATGCGGTGCTTGTAGAGCTCAGTCTTGATTTCTTCCAGGGCGGTGCCTTCGAGCACGGTGACCAGCTTTTCCTTGGGCGTCATGATCGCCGCGACCGAGTCGCCGGCATTGGGCGTGAAGCGCAGATCTCGACCGGTGACAATGCCGACCAGCTTCTTGCCGGACACTACCGGAAAGCCGGAGAAGCCCAGTTCATGCGCCTTGCGCAGCAGCTCGCTGATCTTGGTTTCCGGCGTGACGGTGACCGGATCGTGAACGATGGCGGTCTCGTGACGCTTGACCTTGCGCACCTCGGCAGCCTGCTGCTCGATGCTCATGTTCTTGTGGATGATGCCGATGCCGCCTTCCTGAGCCATGGCAATGGCCAGGCGCGCTTCGGTGACGGTGTCCATGGCCGCGGAAACCAGCGGAATGTTCAGCTCGATTTCGCGGGTCAGACGGGTCTTCAGGCTGACATCCTTCGGCAAAACCTCGGAATATCCCGGGATCAGGAGAACATCATCGAAAGTCAGGGCTTCTTGGCTGATACGCAGCATGGCGGGGGCTCCCAGGCGGGAAAAAGGAAGCGCGGCATTATACCCACGCACCCCTTCACGCTCAATGCGGATGTGAGGCGCGTCGCGCACGGCGAAATGCGCGGCATCGCCGAAATGACCGATCGGTCACGGCCGATCAATCACCAGCGCCACCTTGAAGCCCAGGCGTTCGGCGAATTCATCGAGAAACGACTGGCGAAGGCCGGCCTCGCCCCAGCCATTGAAGATAAAGCCGAGATTGGAAAAGCCGCACGCCGGAATGAACAGGAAGCCGTTGATGTCGTCTTCGAAGCCACACTCCGGACAGGTAAAATTGTCGGTCTGCTTAGGCATCCACTCGTCGAGGCTTTCAAACAACGCCTCGCCAATCTCGCGACGGCATTCGGGGCAGCCTGCCTCCTCGGCGAAATCCCGTGTTGGCGTGTAGATGCAGCGCTTGGTCACCACTTCAAGGCCGTTGATGGCCTCGCCAAAAGGCAAGCGTTCCGGATGCTGCACGACACTGCGCGCGCCGGAAGCGATAGCGTAGCCCATGCCGCCAACGCCGCGACCGCAGGTGGTCGGCAGCGCCTCGACGATGCGCCGCTCGGCCAGCCAGCGCAGAATCATCCGCGCCTTGGCTTCGTGCGCTGGAAACGTGGAAATGCGCGGCACAATGATCGCTTGACTGTGGCTCATGGCGGCTCGGAACGGGAGATGAAGAAAGGCCGCGCAGCTTAGCGCCACCCATTGGCCGGTCAAGGCCCGCTGGACGGACGCGAAGCAGTTTCGGTTTCCGCCTGGCCGCGCCCGGCTTATCATCGTCGCCATGCTCAAAGATCCCTTCCAGCGTCTCAATCTCGATCGCGAAGTACTGACCGTCAGCCAGCTCAACGGCCGCGCGCGGCTGCTGCTGGAGGACGTGTTCGCCCAGGTCTGGGTCGAAGGCGAGATTTCCAACCTCGCCCGCCCGGCTTCCGGCCACATCTATTTCACCCTCAAGGACAAGAACGCCCAGGTGCGTTGCGCGTTGTTCCGGCAGAACGCGGCGCGGGTACGCCAGGCGCTGCGCGACGGCCTGGCGGTGCGGGTACGCGGCAAGGTCTCGCTGTTCGAGGGGCGCGGTGATTACCAGCTGATTCTCGATACGCTGGAGCCGGCCGGTGACGGCGCTTTGCGCCTAGCCTTCGAGGCACTCAAGGAAAAGCTCAGCGCCGAAGGTCTGTTCGCTGCCGAACGCAAGGCTGCCCTGCCCGCCCACCCGCGGCGCATCGGCATCGTCAGCTCGCCGACCGGCGCGGTCATTCGCGACATCATCTCGGTGTTCAAACGCCGCGCGCCGCAGGTCGAGCTGACGCTGATTCCAACCGCCGTGCAAGGTCGCGAAGCCACCGGACAGATCGTCCGCGCACTGCAGCTGGCCGATGCCCAGGGCTTCGATGCGCTGATTCTGGCCCGCGGCGGCGGTTCGCTGGAGGACCTCTGGTGCTTCAACGAAGAAGCGGTGGCGCGCGCGGTGGATGCCTGTGTCACGCCGATTGTCAGCGCCGTGGGCCACGAAACCGATGTCTCGATCGCCGATTTCGTCGCCGATGTTCGCGCGCCGACGCCATCCGCGGCCGCCGAGCTGCTGGCCCCCAGCAGCGCCGACCTGCAACACCGGCTGAGCGGGCTGCAACAGCGCCTGGTGCTGCGCATGCGCGACCGTCTGCACCGTGACGCCATGCGACTGGAAGGCCTGACCCGTCGCCTGCGCCACCCCGGCGAACGGCTGCAGCAGCAGGCCCAGCGCATCGACGACCTCGAGCAGCGCCTGCTGCGCGCCGTTGACCGTCGCCTGTGCAGCGGCCGGGAGCGTCTGGCCCGCCTGGAAACACGCCTGGCCGCGCAACACCCGGGGCGTTCGCTGAATCTGTTGCGCCAGCGCCTCGAACACCTCTCCTCGCGTCTGCCGCGAGCGATGCAAGCCAATCTGAAAGGCCGCCGGCAACAGCTACAGGGCCTCGCCCAGACGCTCAATGTGGTCAGCCCGCTGGCTACGCTCAGTCGCGGCTACAGCATCCTGCTCGACGAGCGCGGCCAGGCGATCCGCAGCGCCAGCCAGACGCAACCTGGCCAGCGCCTCAAGGCCAGGCTCGGCGAGGGCGAATTGGAGGTGCGGGTGGAAGACAATCATCTGACACCGGTCACGCTGCCGCTGCTCTGACCGGCGGACGCCAGATGGCCAGCCTTTTCCCCAGCGCAGCTTTACGCGAGGATGGGCCGTTTATTCCAGCGGATCCTTTCATGCCACGCCTTCTCGCCCTGCTGTTGTGCCTCGCCCTTCCCCTTTGCGCCTATGCCGAGGGCTTCATCACCCGCCTGCTGAACAAGCCTGTGCCCGGCGGTGTTGCCGTGATCGAGCTAGGTGACGGCGCTAGCGCACCGCAGGCTCGCTATCAGGGCAAGCCGACCCTGGTGTTGCGTGAGGATGGCAAACGCTGGATCGCCATCGTCGGCATCCCGCTGTCGGTGAAGCCGGGCGCGCAGCAGCTGGAGATCGATGGTCGTCCCCAAACCTTCCAGGTCGAGAGCCGCGACTATCGAGCGCAGCACATCACGCTGAAGAACCAGCGCCAGGTCAATCCGAATCCGGCAGACCTCAAGCGCATCGAGCGCGAACTGGACGAACAGACCCGCGCCTACCGGCAGTTCAGCGCCAACCAGCCAAGCAATCTGTTGTTCGATCGCCCGGTGGACGGCCCGCTGTCGTCGCCGTTCGGCCTGCGCCGCTTCTTCAACGGTGAGGAACGTAACCCGCACTCGGGCCTGGATTTCGCCGCCAAGAGCGGCACGCCGATCAAGGCACCGGCGGCGGGCAAGGTCATACTCACCGGCGACTATTTCTTCAACGGCAAGACAGTCTTCGTCGACCATGGCCAGGGGTTGATCAGCATGTTCTGCCATCTTTCCGAGATCGGTGTGAAAGTCGGCGACCAGCTGGCACGGGGTCAGGTGCTCGGCAAAGTCGGGGCAACCGGGCGTGCCACTGGCCCCCACTTGCACTGGAACGTGAGCCTTAACGACGCGCGAGTCGACCCGGCCATCTTCATCGGCGCGTACAAACCCTGAACCACGAGGAAGCACTGCGATGCGTATCAAGGCAACGGATTCCACCCTGCTGATCATCGACATCCAGGAACGCCTGTTTCCGGTGATCCTCGACAATGCAGCCATGGCCGAGCACACCGCCTGGCTGCAACAGGTGGCGCAGCGAGTCGGTGTGCCGGTGCTGCTGACCGAGCAGTACAGCAAGGGGCTCGGCCCAACGATCGCCGCCCTGCGCAATGGCGTGGATGACGCGGCCATTGTCGAGAAGCTGCATTTCTCCGCGGCCGGCGATGGCGAACTGTTCCAGCGCCCGGGTGGCGAACGCCGGCAGTTCATCATCTGCGGCTGCGAGACGCACGTGTGCGTGCTGCAGACGGTGCTGGACCTGCGCGCCCGTGGCAACGAAGTCTTCGTCGTCGAAGAAGGCGTCAGCTCGCGGCGGGCCAGCGACAAGGCGCTGGCCCTGGAGCGCATGCGCCAGGCCGGCGCGGTGATCGTCTCGCGGGAGATGGTTGCCTTCGAATGGATGGAACGCGCCGGCACCGAACTGTTCAAGAGTATCAGCCGCGAATTTATCCGCTGACCCACCACACCGACAAGCCGCCGCGGCCAAGGCAATTTGCCAAGGCCGCGCCCTCACCTCTCAATGGAGATTCACATGTCTGACGATCTGGCCGGCTGGCTGGACTGGCTCAGAGCCCACCCCGAACTGCAAACGCTGCTCGCCAGCGCCACGCTGATCTTCGCTGCCTGGCTGTCCAACTGGATCGTCAAACGCATCCTGGTGCGTGGCCTGTACCGCCTGCTGCGCCACACCCGCGATGGCGAACTGCAGGATTTCGGCATCATCAAGCGGCTGTCGAACATCGTCCCGGCGCTGGTGCTGTCGCTTGGCGTGACGACCGTACCGGGCCTGCCGGAGGCCGCGGTGACCGTGGTGCAGAATGTCTGCGGCGGCTTCATCGTGCTGACCATCGCACTGGCCCTCGGCGCGGTGCTCGACATCATCAACGTGGTCTACCAGCGCCGGCCGGACGCCCGCCTGCACCCGATCAAGGGCTATCTGCAGGTGGTGAAGATCGTCATCTATGCGATCGCCACCATCCTCATCATCGCCACCCTGATCGACCGTTCGCCGCTGATCCTGCTCTCCGGCCTCGGTGCCATGGCGGCGGTGCTGATGCTGATCTTCCAGGACACCCTGCTTTCGCTGGTGGCCAGCGTACAGATCACCTCCAACGACCTGATCCGCGTCGGCGACTGGGTGGAGATGCCGCAGCTCAATGCCGACGGCGACGTGATCGATATCGCGCTGCATACCGTGAAGGTGCAGAACTGGGACAAGACCATCACCAGCATCCCGACCAAGCGCTTTATCTCGGATTCGTTCAAGAACTGGCGCGGCATGCAGGAAAGCGGCGGCCGGCGCATCAAGCGCAGCCTGTATCTGGATCAGCAGAGCGTGCATTTTCTCGATGCCGACGAGCGCAAGCGGCTGTATCGCTTTAGCCTGCTGGAGGATTACCTGGTCAACAAGCGCAAGGAGATCGACGAGTGGAACGCCAAGCTCGCCGAGCGTGGGCAGGACCCGGTCAACACCCGCAGGGTGACCAATCTCGGGACGTTCCGCGCCTATGTCGAGCGCTATCTGCGCGCCCACCCCGGCGTGCACCAGAACATGACGCTGATGGTGCGCCAGCTGAGCCCGACTGCGGACGGCCTGCCGCTGGAAATCTACTGCTTCACCAATACGGTGGCGTGGACGCAGTACGAAGCCATCCAGTCGGACATCTTCGACCACCTGCTGGCGATCCTGCCGGAATTCGGTCTACGGGTATTCCAGCACCCAAGCGGCGGCGATGTACGCGATTGGCGCGATTCACTGCGCCAGCCGGGCGCGCCAGCATTGCAGCAACCGGAAGGACATCCTGCCGAGGAAAGAAGTTAATCGTAGGTTGGCGCTGAGGCACGAAGCCGCTGAAACCGCCTTGAGCGCTGCCCATGCGTCATCCCTGATGCCAGCGCCGCGAGCCGCTCCAGCACGCCCCGCGCCTCAGCGCCAACCTACGTCCGGAGCGAGGCGAACCCTCGCTCCTTTACCGCCGTTGTCTCGTTAGAAGCTCATGTCGACCCGCGCCCAGTAGGTGCGGCCCGGTTCGTTGACTCGGCTGGTGGGCTCAAGGCCGTAATCGGCGAAGCCCGCACTGCCGGCTAGATTGAGATGCTCGCTGTAGGCCTTGTCCAGCAGGTTGTCGACGCCCGCACTGAGCTTGAAGTTCTTGTTCAGCCGGTAGGCGCCGTTGACCGCCAACACGCCGAAGCCGGCGCTCTCGTCGAAGTCCTTGCCGACCACCGTGCCCTGGTTCTCTGCAACCCGACCCTGCGAGGCGACCACGCGCCAGAGGCCGCTGGTGCTCCAGTTGTCTCGCTCGTAGGTCACGCCCAGACGTCCTTCCAGTGGCGGGATCTGCGGCATGGCACGATCGTCGCTGCGGTTCTTGCCCCAGGCATAGGCCAGACTCGCATCACCCTTCCAGTTGCTGGTGAAGCGGTAGCTGGCGCCCATCTCGGCTCCAGCGATGGTAGCGTCGATGTTGCTGACCTCGGCGCGAAGCATGCCGGGCATTACGCCGGGCACATAGCTGAACAGAATGTAATCCTCGACCAGGCCGGCATAGACGGAAACCCAGGCCTCCAGCGGCCCCTTGGCGTATTGCAGGCCGACGTCCAGCTGCGTGGTCTTCTCCGGCCGCACCGAGTCGAAGGGTTGCAGCGTGCCCACCGGGCCGGGATTGGAAACGAACAGCTCCCAATAGTCGGGGAAGCGTTCGGCATGGCCGAGGCCGGCATACCAGGTCGCGGGCAGGCTGACGAGCTCCTCCTCATAGCGCAGGAAGCCGCTGTAGAGCGTGTCGCGACGCGTTTCACCGGCAGTAGGGTTGTCCCAGTTGCGGGAAACGATGGGCATGCTCGAAGCGTCATGACTGCGGAAGAACTCGCGCTCGTCGGTCGCTTCGTGCAGGTCCAGACGCAGGCCGCTGATGAGCTTCTCGCGCTCGCTGAGCTGCCAGGTCAGCTCGCCGAAGACGCCGTAGCTGTGCAACATCGCGTCCGGCACCCAGGGCAGTACGTCGCTTCCCGCAGCGGTGACCATCTGGTTGGCGGCGCCGGCCGGGTTCATGACCTTGCGGTGCTCGCTACGCTGGGCATCGACCCCGGCCTTGAGCTCGACATCCGTCCATTGCCAGGTGCCGACCAGCCGGCCACCCAGCGTACGTCGGTCGACCCGCGACAGCGTCGGGTTGGGCATCATCATCGACGGCACGAAATCGCGCAGGCTGTAGTTGTCCATGATGTGGTCGGCGTAGTTGTAGTAGACCTGCGCCTCCAGCCCGTAGAAGGTCTCGCCGAGATTGGTCTTCTCGAAGCGCAGCCCCAGGCTCTCACGCTGGAACTGGCTGCCGTCCATCCCGCGCCCGGCATAGCGTGCGTAGCCATCGCCGCGGCCGGCGGTCAGCTCGACCAGGGTGTCCGCATCCGGCGTCCAGCCCAGGGCGATGTCGGTGTTCCACTTGTCGTAACGCGACGGCACGGTATCGCCGTTGCCATCGGCGTAATCGTCAGCCTGGGAGCTGTTGGCCATCAGCCGCGCATAGCCCTGACTGTTGCCGGCGGCGGCGTCCAGGTTGCGGTCGAAGCGACCGTTGGAGGCGGTCAGCAAGCTGCCGTTGAGGCGATAATCCGGCTCACTGAACTGCTCCGGCTCGCGCTCGAAGAGCACGGTGGCGGCCGAGGCACCTGGCCCCCAGAGCACGCTCTGCGGCCCTTTGATGACCGTGAGCTTGTCGAAGGTGTCCGGGCTGATGTACGAGCTCGGCGAATCCATGCGATTCGGGCAGGCGCCGAGCATTTCGCCGCCGTTGGAGAGCAGTTTCAGGCGCGAGCCGAACATGCCGCGGAACACCGGATCGCCGTTGACGCCGCCGTTACGCACGGCGGAAAAGCCGGGAATGGTCTTCAGGTAGTCGGCACCGTCGCTGGCCGGCATCGGCTGACGGGGAATCTTGGGGTCGGTCACCACGGTCAGTGGGGACTGCTGGCCGACGCCGGTAATGACCATCGGCGCCAGTTCAACGGCTTCGGCGTGCTCCGCATGGCCGGCATGCTCAGCCTCCGCGGCCAGTGCGCCACTGGCGAGCATTCCCAGCAGCGCGGCATGGGCGAACTGCCAACGCAGGCGGGATGGTTGAATCGAAAAACGCTCAGACAGGCGCGCTCGCGCCGTACAGCCATGAGTAATGCTGGACATAAGAACTTCCACTTCTGCATGTGATTAGGCCGCAACGAGGCGGCTGGTTGCGGTCAGCAGTGGAGATGCGGTGGGGCGCGGGGATGGCCGCTGCTGCGTCGCAGCGCAGGAGCCTGCGGCTGCTCGGGAAGTGGGTGGAAGTAAGCCGGCGCGTGGCTAGGCAGCACCAGATCGACGGACAGGCTGAGCGGCGGATTGACCGTCAACAGCTCGCAGTAGCCGCAGAGTTCGAGCGCTGCCAGCCAGGCGGGATCGCCCGCACGTGCCTGGCCGTGATGACCGTGAGCGGTTGGCTCATGCTCGGCATGGTGATGATGCTGCGCACTGGCCTGGGCGGCCTGGACTGCCGAATACAACGGGCCGACATGGATCATCAGCATGGCGAACAGGCCAAGCCAAATGCTCATTGTCGAATACCGTTTGCGTGTCACCGGCGTGTCCTTCGTGACATGACCCTATGGATTGGCGGGATGATCGCACAGCCTTTTCGCCCCGTCCGCTGCGACATGAGGCCGCAATAGAGTCGAGCAATCAATCTTCTCTTTTCACCTTCGGACCAGCACAAATCACCTACAAGGTCTGAATACAGCAATAAACCATCAATTTTCTATCACGACTTGCAAGACCCAACCATGAAGCAATAGCTTTGCACCATAAACCACTGCCCGTACTGGGCAAACAAGTTGCTTGCTCAAGCTTCACCTGGGGAAACGCCATGACCATGCTCAAGAACCCGTCGAAAAAATATCGCGCCTTCCCGGCCATCGACATTCCGGATCGCACCTGGCCGTCGAAGACGATCACCCAGGCACCGATCTGGCTGAGCTCGGATCTGCGCGACGGCAATCAGTCGCTGATCGAGCCGATGGATGCCGCGAAGAAGATGCGTTTCTTCAAGACACTGGTGCAGGTCGGCATCAAGGAAATCGAGGTCGGCTTCCCCTCTGCTTCGCAGACCGACTTCGACTTCGTCCGCGAGCTGATCGAAGGCGGGCACATCCCTGACGACGTCACCATCCAGGTGCTGACCCAGGCGCGCGAAGACTTGATCACCCGCACCTTCGAGTCGCTGAAGGGCGCCAAGCAGGCCATCGTCCACTACTACAACGCCACCGCGCCGAGTTTCCGCCGCATCGTCTTCAATCAGGACAAGGCCGGCGTGGTGAACATCGCGGTCAACGCGGCACAGATCATCAAGCGCCTGGCTGCGCAGAACCCGGAAACCGCCTGGCGCTTCGAGTATTCGCCGGAAATCTTCAGCTCCACCGAGCCGGAATTCGCCGTCGAGGTGTGCAACGCGGTGATCGAGGTGTTCCAACCGACGCCCGAGCAGAAGCTGATCCTCAACCTGCCGGCCACGGTGGAAGCCGCCACACCCAATATTTACGCCGACCAGATCGAGTGGTTCTGCCGCCACGTCGAACGTCGCGACAGCGTGCTGGTCAGCCTGCACACCCACAACGATCGCGGCACCGGCGTGGCCGCCACCGAGCTGGGCCTGATGGCCGGCGCTGATCGCGTCGAAGGCTGCCTGTTCGGCAATGGCGAGCGCACCGGCAACGTCGACCTGGTCACCGTGGCGCTGAACATGTACACCCAGGGCATCGACCCGCAACTGGACTTCTCCGACATCGACGCCGTGCGCAAGGTGGTCGAGGAATGCAACCAGTTGCCGGTACACCCGCGCCATCCCTATGTCGGTGATCTGGTGCATACCGCGTTCTCCGGCTCGCACCAGGATGCGATCCGCAAGGGCTTTTCCCTGCAGGACCCGGAAGGCGTCTGGGAGGTGCCGTATCTGCCGATCGACCCGGCCGATATCGGCCGCAGCTACGAGGCGGTGATTCGCGTCAACAGCCAGTCCGGCAAGGGCGGCATCACCTTCCTGCTCGAGCAGGAATACGGCATCAGCCTGCCGCGGCGCATGCAGATCGAGTTCAGCCAGGTGGTGCAGAAGGAAACCGACCGCCTGGGCCTGGAGATGAGTGCCAAGCAGATCTACGCGCTGCTGGAAGCCGAGTACCTGCAGGCCACCGCGCCGTACACGCTCAAGGGCCATCGCCTGCAGGAAGAGAACGGCACCAGTGCGGTGGATGTGGAAGTCGCGACCGATGGCGAGATCGCTCACTGGCGCGGCATCGGCAAGGGGCCGCTGGAAGCGCTGGTCGCCGCGTTGCCAGTGAAGCTGGAGATCATGGACTACCACGAGCATTCCATCGGCGCCGGCAGCAACGCCAAGGCCGCTGCTTATATCGAGGTACGCCTGGACGGCGAGCGCCCGCTGCACGGTATCGGCATCGACGAAAACATCACCACCGCCAGCATCCGTGCGCTGTTCAGTGCCATGAACCGGGCCTTGCGAGAGGCGCGGGAGCAGGCCGCCTGAGCCCCTGCGGCGAAGCCCATCGGGCTCGCCATTCCTGAGTGCCACGCCGGCAAGCTCGTCCCGCCGGCGCCATCACTGATGGCGCCGGCACCTTGCTACAGCACCGCCACGCGTCGCCGGTCGTGACCGACTGCGGTGAGCGACTGAACTGTTCGCCTCCCAATACCCTCCCAACTCAGTCAGCCAGGCCACGGCAATTCGGCAGAAACACATCAGCCATCGGCAGGATTGTGCAAACGCTCCTGTTTCCGGTGCCATTAGGCTTGGCCTCTGCAAATCCCGAACGAACAAAGGAGCCGTCATGAGCAACAGCATCGGTTACGCCGCCCTCGACCCCAGCGCCCCACTCGCCCCCTACTCGTTTTCGCGCCGCGAAGTAGGGCCTAACGATGTACGGATCGAGATTCTCTTCTGCGGCGTCTGCCATTCGGACCTGCATACCGCACGCAACGAGTGGAACAACACCCTGTATCCCTCGGTGCCCGGCCATGAAATCGTCGGCCGCGTGAGCGCGGTCGGCGCGAACGTCAGCAAGTTCAAGGCGGGCGATATCGCCGGCGTCGGCTGCCTGGTCGACAGCTGCCGCAGCTGCTCGTCCTGTGGCGAAGGGCTGGAGCAGTATTGCGAGAACGGGTTCGTCGGCACCTACAACGGTCCGGCGTTCGGCGGTGGCGAGAACACCCTCGGCGGCTATTCCGACAATATCGTGGTGGATGAAAAGTACGTGCTGCGCATCAACCACACCGACAACCTCGCCGCTGTCGCGCCGCTGCTGTGCGCGGGGATCACCACCTACTCGCCGCTGCGCCAGTGGAAGGTCGGTCCGGGGCAGAAGGTCGGTGTGGTCGGCCTCGGCGGTCTCGGCCACATGGCGGTGAAGATCGCCAACGCCATGGGCGCGAAGGTTGTGCTCTTCACCACCTCGCCGGACAAGCGTGAAGATGCCCTGCGCCTCGGCGCTGCCGAAGTGGTGGTGTCGAAGAACAAGGAAGAGATGGCCGCGCACGCCAACAGCTTCGACTTCATCCTCAACACCGTTGCCGCGCCGCACAACCTCGATGCGTTCGTGAATCTGCTCAAGCGCGACGCCACCATGACGCTGGTCGGCGCACCGGCATCGCCGCATCCGTCGCCCAGCGTGTTCGGCCTGATCTTCAAGCGCCGCCGCATCGCCGGCTCGCTGATCGGCGGCATCGCCGAAACCCAGGAGATGCTCGACTTCTGCGCCGAGCACGGCATCGTCTCGGACATAGAGATGATCCGCATGCAGGACATCAACGAAGCCTACGAGCGCATGCTCAAGAGTGACGTGAAGTACCGCTTCGTCATCGACATGGCCACCCTGAAAGCGGCCTGATCGTTCGGCTGGCGAGCCCAGAGGCGCGCCAGCCCTTCCCTCTTTCATGCGCAGCCGCTAAGGTCGCCGGCCTTCGTCGTGGAGGCGGCATGCGCTATCTGATCTTCGTCACCCTGCTCTGGGCCTTTTCCTTCAACCTGATCGGCGTCTATCTGGCCGGCCAGGTGGACAGCTATTTCGCCGTGCTGACGCGGGTAGTTCTCGCCGGGCTGGTGTTCCTGCCACTGACCCGCTGGCGTGGCGTGGCGTGGCGCCCGGCTTCATCGCCGGCGTGACCCTGGTCGGCGCGCTGCAATTCGGCGTCACCTACCTGTGCCTGTACATGAGCTTCAACGTGCTGACGGTCGCCGAGGTGCTGCTGTTCACCGTGCTCACGCCGCTGCACGTGACGCTGATCGACGACGCGCTCAACCGTCGCTTCAACCCCTGGGCGCTGGTCGCGGCAGCCGTGGCGGTGTTCGGCGCCGGGCTCATCCGCTACGACGGCGTCTCAGGCGACTTTCTCGGCGGCTTCCTGCTCATGCAGCTGGCCAACTTCACCTTCGCCACCGGCCAGGTGTTCTACAAGCATCTGGCGCAGCGTTACCCCTCCGACGTGCCATTGCACCGCCGCTTCGGCTACTTCTTCCTCGGCGCACTGCTGATCGTGCTGCCGGCGTGGCTGCTGTTCGGTAACGTCGAGAAACTGCCGACTACCACGACGCAGTGGTCCGTACTGATCTGGATGGGCGTGCTGGCCACCGCGCTGGGCCAGTTCTGCTGGAACAAGGGCGCGACGCTGGTGGATGCCGGCACGCTGGCGGTGATGAACAACATGGCGGTGCCGGTGGGCCTGCTGCTCAACCTGCTGTTCTGGGGCACTACGACCAACCTGCTACTGCTCGCGGTCGGCGGCGCGATCATTCTCGCCTCCCTGCAGATCAATCGCCTGGGCCGCATGAAGGCCTGACGCCATCATACAAGTCTTTGTTTTTTATGACTTTTACCTGGCCGAAAGGTAAGATGCCGGCCCGCGCATGGATGCGACACTCGTTCAGTTGTCGAGAATCCCATGCGTCGCCTCTGTCTCTTTCTGCTTGCCCTGCTCTGCTGCACCAACACTTACGCCGATGCACCTCGCACCTTCCGCGAAGCGAAGAAGGTCGCCTGGACGCTCTATGCCGACCGACCGGTGGACTTCTACTGCGGCTGCAGCTTCAAGGGCAATCGCATCGACCTGCGCAGCTGCGGCTACGTCCCGCGCAAGCAGCCCAAGCGCGCCGCACGGGTGGAGTGGGAGCACATCGTCCCGGCCTGGGTCATCGGCCATCAGCGTCAGTGCTGGCAACAGGGCGGGCGCAAGCAATGCACCGCCAAAGACCCCGTTTTCAGCCTGGCCGAAGCCGACCTGCACAACTTGGTTCCGGTGGTCGGCGAGGTGAACGGCGACCGCAGCAACTTCGGCTTCGGCATGCTCAGCGAAAAGCCCAGCCAGTACGGGGCCTGCCCCTTCGTGGTGAACTTCAAGCAGCGCACGGCCATGCCGCCCGAGTACAGTCGCGGCGCCATCGCCCGCACCTATCTGTACATGAGCGAGCGCTATAAGCTGCGCCTGTCGAAACAGGACCGGCGCCTGTACGACATCTGGAACCGCCAGCATCCGGTCAGCGAATGGGAACGCACGCGCAACCAGCGCATCGCCTGCATACAAGGTAATGCCAATGCCTATGTCGGTGCCGTCGATCTGCGGCGCTGCGATCGTTCGATTTCCCGCTCGGCAGCCGCGACCGCCCGCCAGGGTTGAACCGCCACGAACCTGCGTCCGGTTGCAGGCCGTCCGACTCCTCGGCATGCTGCCGGCTGGATCGATCACGGCGGCTAACTCGATGCAGGACAGAACACTCTATTCAACGTTGGGGTCGGTAGTACTGCTGGCGTTGGCCTGCTCCGCGATCGCTCCGTATGACCGTGCCACCTGGTTGCTGGAAGTCGCTCCGGTACTGATCGCCGCGCCCCTGCTGCTGTGGAGCCACCAGCGCCTGCCGCTGACGCGGCTGCTCTATGCGGTGATCGCCATTCATGCGCTGATCCTGATCCTCGGCGGCACCTACACCTATGCGCGGGTACCACCGGGATTCTGGGTGCAGGAATGGTTCGACCTCAGCCGCAATCCCTACGACAAACTGGGCCATTTCATTCAGGGCGTGACGCCTGCGCTGTTGGCGCGGGAGATCCTGCTTCGCCTGCGCTTCATTGAGCCAGGAAAGATGCTCGGCTTTCTCGCACTGTGCGTCGCGCTGGCCTTCAGCGCCTTCTATGAGCTGATCGAGTGGTGGGTGGCGCTTATCGCCGGGCAGGGCGCGGAGGATTTTCTCGGCACTCAGGGCGACCCATGGGATACCCAATCGGACATGTTCATGGCATTGCTCGGCGCACTCCTGTCCGTCACCCTCATGGCGCGCCTGCAGGATCGCCAGATCGGCGGCATGAGTCGCGCAGACGCGGCAGCGTAGCCAATGTTCTATCGAGTTGGCGCGGACGCCGTGTTGCTCCTGCACCTCGGTTTCATTCTCTTCGTGCTGTTCGGCGGCTTGCTGGTCGCGTGGAAACGCGGCTTCGTGCTGCTGCATGTTCCGGCGATCGTCTGGGGCGTTTTCGTCGAGCTGAGCGGGCGGCCGTGTCCGCTGACGTACTGGGAGAATCTGCTGCGGCGGTTGGCGGGTGACGCGGGGTATGAGGCGAGCTTTATCGAGCACTACCTGTTGCCATTGATCTACCCGGCCTGGCTGAGCATACCGGTGCAATATGTGCTGGCGGCAATAGTGCTGCTGGTCAATCTGCTGATCTATGGCTGGCTGTTGTGGCGTCGACGGCGCCACAACACCACACACTAACCAGCAGGTACTCGGCCGCGGTTCCACAACGGCCGTGCACGCTCACCGCCGCTTGCGCAGCACCTCGCTGCCTCGCCTTAGTGCAGCAGGCGCTCGCCCGAGATCCAGACCTAGGGTTTGAGCTCGAACTGATCGCCATCGTGGTAGGCCGGAAAGCGCTCGCGGAACGCCGCCAAATCGCGTGAGCGCAGCGTGCAGCGCAACACGGCGTCACGATCTTCGCCGTTCAGTAGCGTGTCACCCTTGAAGTCGAGCACCTGGCTGTCGCCACTGTAGGGATAGCCCTTGCCGTCTTCGCCGACCCGGTTGACCGCCGCGACGTAGCACAGATTCTCGATGGCCCGCGCCGGCAGCAGACGATTCCAGGCATCGCGGCGCGCGGCTGGCCAGTTCGCCGTATACAACAGCAGGTCGGTGCCGTGCGGATCGCGGCTCCACACCGGAAAGCGCAGGTCGTAGCAGATCAGCGGGCGCACGCGCCAACCGTTCACCTCGAACAACGCCTGCTGCTGCCCGGGTGTGTAGTGCTTGTGCTCACCCGCCATGCGGAACAGATGACGCTTGTCGTAGTGCAGCACCTCACCATCCGGACGCGCCCAGAGCAGGCGGTTGCGGTGACTGCCGTCGGCCGCCTCGACGATCACGCTGCCGGTGATCACCGCATCCAGTCGCGCGGCCTGCGCGCGCAGCCAGGCGTAGGTCGGCCCCTCTTCCGGCTCGGCCAGCGCGGCCGAGTCCATGGAAAAACCGGTGGTGAACATCTCCGGCAGGACGATCAGATCCGCACCGCTGGCCTGATCCAGCAATGTGGCGAAGCGTTCGTGGTTGGCGGCAGCGTCCTGCCAGATCAGGCTGGTTTGCACCAGCGCCAGTTCGAGGTCGGGCAGATTGTTCAGATCGCGCATAGTCGTTCCGCTGCCTGACGCAGCGTCTCCTCTCGTTTGGCGAAGCAGAAGCGCACCAGCCTCACATCGGTCGGTGGGCTCTGATAGAAAACCGAAATCGGAATGCTCGCGACCCCGTGTTCACGGGTCAGCCATTCGGCCATGGCGACATCATCCAGATCAGGACGGATCGCCGAATAATCGGCGAGCTGGAAGTAGGTTCCGGCGGCGCGGATGAAGCTGAAGCGCGAGCCGGCCAGCAGGTCGCAGAACAGATCGCGCTTGGCCTGGTAGAACGCTGGTAGCTCGCTGATGTGCTCGGGATGCTCGGCCATGAAATCGGCCAGCGCCCACTGCAGCGGCGTGACACCGGTGAAGCTGACGTACTGATGCACCTTGCGCAGCTCGCTGCTGAGTGCAGGCGGCGCCACCACGTACCCGGTCTTCCAGCCGGTGACGTGGTAGGTCTTGCCGAACGAGCTGACGACGAACGCGCGCTGATAGAGCTCATCGTGGCGCAGCACGCTGGCATGCTCGCGACCGTCGAACACAAGATGCTCATAGACCTCGTCGCTGAGCAGATAGATGTCACGCTCGCGGATCAGTGCCGCGAGACGGTCGAGATCATCGGCACCGATCAATGCACCGCTGGGGTTATGCGGTGTATTCAGCACGATCATCCGCGTGCGCGAGGTAATGGCGTCGGCCAGGCGCTGCCAGTCGATATGGAAATCCGGCAGGCTCAGTTGCTGGTGAATGCAGACGCCACCAGCCAGCTGCACCGATGGCTCGTAACTGTCGTAGCACGGATCGAAGACGATGACCTCATCACCTGGCCGGATCACCGCCTGGATCGCACAGAAGATCGCCTGGGTCGCGCCGGGCGTGATGGTGACCTCGGTGGCGGTATCCACTTTGCGTCCGTACAGCCCGGTGACCTTCATCGCAACCTGCTCACGCAGGGCTGGCAATCCGGTCATCGGTGCGTACTGGTTGTGTCCCGCCATGACGTGGCGGGCCAGCGCCTCGCGCAGCGCGTCGGGGCCGTCGAAATCGGGAAAGCCCTGGGAAAGATTCAGCGCACCGGTGTCCGCGGCCAGCTGGGACATGGTGCTGAAGATGGTCGTGCCAACGTTGGGCAATTTACTGATGAGCATGTCAGCCTTCCGACAAGCCTGCCGCATGGGGGTTCGGCAGGAAGGCAAACAGGATAGCCGAACAGCGATGCACGATACGAGGGTGCGCGGCGCCTGCCATCGGGCTGCTACAGTGCAGCGAACGAGCCCCCTCGCGTATCGACCATAAGGAACCTCGCATGCCCAGTCATTCAGTCAGCACGCTGTGGAACGAGCTACGCGCCCAGGCGCAACTCGCGCTGGATACCGAGCCGACGCTGGCCGCACTATTCCAACGGGCTATCCTCGACCATCCCGACTTTGGCTGTGCGCTAGCGCAGCGCATTGGCCAGGCACTGGCGGAAGGCAATGAGCAGAGGCACACGTTGACCGATCGTTTCGCTGGCATTCACCACCAGGCCGCAACGCTCGCCGAGGTGGCGTGCTGTGACCTGCAGGCAATCGTCAGTCGCGACCCGGCGTTCGACACGGCGCTGGAAGTCTTCCTGTTCTCCAAGGGCTATCTGGCGTTACAGGCCTATCGCGTCGGGCACCACTTGCACGAACGGGGCGAACGTCTGCTGGCGATGTTCATCCAGGCGCGCTGCAACGAACGCCTGGGCATCGACATCAACCCAGCCAGTCGGATTGGCAGTGGCATCATGCTCGATCACGGGACCGGAATCGTCATCGGCGAAACCGCTGTGGTGGGCGATGACGTGTCGATCCTGCAGGGCGTTACCCTGGGCGGTACCGGCAAGGAAGGCGGCGACCGTCATCCGAAGGTACGCAGCGGAGTGATGATCGGCGCTGGGGCGAAGATCCTTGGGAACATCGAGATTGGCGAAGGCGCCAAGGTTGGCGCTGGCAGCATCGTGCTGCATCCGGTAGCGTCACATACCACGGTGGTCGGGAATCCGGCACGCCAGGTCGGCAAGCCACGGCATGCGCGGCCAGCGCTGGATATGGATCAGTCGTTCGACGAGGAAGGCTGAGAGCCCGTTCGCGATCTGTGGCGTTAAAAGCGGTTTATCGCGCTTTCTCGGGGGAAGCAAGGATTGATATCGGACTGGCAAGATTGGGTATTTTCTAATGAAATTTTCGCTTTCATTGGCCCTTGTCGAGCTGTCTGATAGCTTGGTTTCGCCCTGCTGGGCGAGTCCCTTTTGGCAGTCGCCCGGATGGCCGGCCCCGCCAAAAGGAACCAAAAAGTCTTGCCCCTGCATCCGGCCTCGGCTGCGCCGGGGTTCGTTACTCGCTTCGCTCGCCCTTCGGGCCAGCCTGCGGCTGTTACTCCGCTACGCTCCGTTTCGCTCCATCGCCTCTCCAGGGGTCGGCTTACAAGGGCCATCCATGGCCCTTTGAGCGGGGACGCCCAGTCCTTTCGCCGCATCCCTGCGGCTCAACCCCTTACGCGACGATTCCGCTCACCCTCCTGATGGGGCGTTTGGAGTCGCCTGATAGTTTGTGCATCGAGCAAAAAGCAATAATTCTCGATCTCCACGATCTTCCAGGCGACTCGGACTCCGTTCCCGTCAGGAGGCCGACTGGAGGTGTCGCGCAGGGGGACGCGAGGCATGGACGCCGAGCGAGGAACGAAGGGATAGGGACGTCCCTTCGTGACGGCCCCCGGAGCGGCACCGGAAGGAGGGAACCCCGGCGCAGCCGGGGCCGGATGCCGGGCGCGCTTTCTCTTTGGTTACTTTCTCTTTCGCGCGAGCAAAGAGAAAGTGACTCGGCCGGGGGCCGAAACCAGAAACATCAGCACACTCGGTAAGAGCCCTGATCTCCGAGGTACAAGGCTAAACGAGCTGGCAGCACCACCCAATCCTGCCAGTCCGGTGTCAGGCAACCCTGTCCTCCATAAAACGCGAAGAACCTTAACAGGGACGCTCAGCGCTTCTTGTCGCGGCGCTTCTTCTCGGCCTTCTTGTGGTGCGACATGAGGCGCCGCTTCTTGTTGACCTGGCGATCGGTGAGGGTGTTCTTTTTGCCTTCGTACGGGTTCTCGCCCCCCTTGTATTCGATGCGGATAGGCGTACCAACCAGCTTCAGAACACGCCGATAGGTGTTCTCCAGATAGCGCGTATACGATTTGGGGATCGAATCCACCTGGTTACCGTGAATTACGATCAAGGGCGGGTTGGCCCCCCCAAGGTGCGCATAACGGAGTTTGATCCGGCGACTGGCAACCATGGGTGGTGCATGCTCGCGCACCGCATCTTCTAGAATCTGCGTCAGACGGCTGGTCGGCCAACGGGTGATAGCGGACTTGAATGCAGCCTGTACCGACTTGTACAGATGGCCGACGCCCGTGCCGTGCTTGGCGGAGATGAAGTGGATGTCGGCGAAATCGACGAAGAACAGCCGGCGTTCCAGCTCGGTCTTCACGTAGTCCTTCTCGCCCGGCTCCATGCCGTCCCACTTGTTCAGCGCGATGACCAGCGCACGACCAGTCTCCAGCACGAAGCCCAGCAGGTTGAGGTCGTGCTCGACGACACCTTCGCGGGCATCCATGACGAAGATGACCACGTTGGCGTCCTGGATCGCCTGCAGCGTCTTGACCACCGAGAACTTTTCCACCGCCTCGAAGATCTTGCCGCGACGACGTACGCCGGCGGTGTCGATCAGGGTGTATTTCTCGTCGTCACGCTCGAAGGGGATGTAGATACTGTCGCGCGTGGTGCCCGCCTGGTCGTAGACGATGACCCGCTCTTCGCCGAGCATGCGGTTGACCAGCGTCGACTTGCCGACGTTGGGACGGCCGATGATGGCGATCTTGATGCCGTCTTTCTCGCTCGGACCGGGGATGCGCTTGGGCTCCTGCCCTTCGGCGACGATTTCCTCGCCCTCAACGGCGTCCGCACCGTCGGCGCCTTCGGCGTCCTCAGCGTTGTCCTTGGGGAAAATGCCCAGCGCCTCTTCGAGCATATGACTGATGCCGCGACCATGAGCGGCAGCGATCGGCAGCGCATCCCCCAGGCCCAGCGGGCTGAACTCGGCGCGGGCGATGTCCGGGTCGACGCTGTCGACCTTGTTCGCCACCAGGAAGCAGCGCTTGTTCCGCTTGCGCAGGTGCTCCCCGATCATCTGGTCTGCCGCGGTCATCCCGGCGCGGGCGTCGACCAGGAACAGAACGGCATCGGCCTCTTCGATGGCCTGCAGTGACTGCTCGGCCATCTTGGCGTCGATACCCTCCTCGTCACCGGAAATACCACCGGTGTCGATCACGATGTAGGTCCGCCCCTGCCACTTGGCCTCGCCGTACTGGCGGTCACGGGTCAGCCCGGCGTATTCGGCAACGATGGCGTCGCGGCTCTTGGTCAGACGGTTGAACAGGGTGGACTTGCCGACGTTCGGGCGGCCCACCAGGGCGATTACGGGAACCATGCGGCTCTCCACTGCGATATTTCAGAAAACACGAAGGCCGCTGCAAGGCAGCGGCCGAATATTCCTGGCTCCGCCAGGCGGAGCCGTGGGCACAACGTGCGGTCAGTCAGCCTGACGGATCGTCAGCGCCACCAGCTTGCCGTCGTTGCCAAAGGCATACAGCCAGTCGCCCTCGATCACCGGACGGGCACGGACGCCGGAGCTGTCGATACGCTCACGAGCGACGAAACGCCCATCGACCTGGCTCAGCAGGTGCAGATAGCCTTCGATGTCGCCCACCACAACATAGCTGGAAAACACCGCGGGAGCCGAGAGCTGACGACGTGCCAGGGACTCGTTGCGCCACAGGGCAGTCGTGGAGCGCTCATCGATACCTTCGACCGTACCGTCGGCGAGGCTCAGGTAAACGCTGCCGTAGCCAAGCGCAGCGCCCGAGTAGCTAGACGCATCGCGCTGCCAGAGGACACGGCCGCTTTCCAGTTCCAGCGCTGCGGCACGGCCCTGATAGCTGGTGACGTAGAGCGTGCCACCGGACAGCAGCAGACCGCCGTCGATGTCGACGACCCGCTCGAGCTCCGAACGTCCTTGCGGAATGGCGACGCGCTGCTCCCAGACCGGAAATCCGCGACGGGTATCCAGTGCGACCACCTTGCCGCTGGACAGACCGGCAATGGCCAGCTGATTGGTCAGCAACGGCGCGCCGGTACCGCGCAGCGTCAGCACCGCAGGCGAACTCTCATAGCTCCAGCGCTGCTCGCCGGTATCCATTTCCAGCGCGATCAACCGATCATCCTGGGTCTGCACCAGGACGATGTCGCCATTGACGGCTGGGGCGGCCAGCACTTCACTGCTGACCTGACTGCGCCAGCGCTCCTCGCCCGTGCTGACGTCCAACGCCAACACTTCACCGCGCAGGGTGCCGACCAGTACGAGGCCGTAGCCGGCGCCTACTCCGCCGGAAACCGGTGTTTCGAGCTTGTTCTTCCAGTTGACCTTGCCGGTCAGGCGATCCATGGATACCACCAACCCTTCGACATCGGCGGCGTAGATCTGGTCGCCATACACCGCCGGCGTCAATAGGTTGTAGGTCTCGCCCTGCCCCTCACCGATCGAACGACTCCACTCCTTCTTCAAGGAGATTTCCGCCTCGAACTTGGTCAGTTCCGCCGGCCCCGGTTCTTTAGTGTCCTTGCTGCTACAACCCGCGGCCAGAACGGCCAGGGTCAGCAATGCTGCAGTCTTCCAGCGCATCGTTTACGCCTCCCCTCGGGCCAGATCATCCAGCTTCATTTGCAGACCGCCGATGGCCGCATCCTGGGACAGCGACTCTTTGGCCGCGGTGTAGGCGGCATGCGCCTCATCGCGTCGACCAAGCTGCACCAGCAGATCGCCACGCAGTTCCTCGCGACTGGCTGCAAAGGCCTGATCAGCCTTGCCGTCCAGCAGCTTGAGCGCTTCATCTGCCTTGTCCTGGGCAGCCAGAACGCGCGCCAGGCGCTGACGAGCCAGCTCGTCCAGCGTCTTGTCGGCAGGCTTGTCGACGACGGCGCGAAGTTCGCTAGCCGCTTCGTCCAACCGCCCCGACTCGACTGCCACCTTGGCCACGAACAGGCTGCCGTACTGCGCATAATGCGTGCCGGCGAAATCTTTCTTCAGCAGATTGCCTAGTCGCGCAACTTCCGCCGCATCGGCTTCACCGCCTTCCAGCGCCGCGCCGAGCAGCTGCTGATAGATCACCGAGGCACTCTGCGCCTGGTTGACCTGATGGTTCTGCCAGAATTGCCAGCCAAACACCAACACCAGGGCGAGCACAGCCCCAAACAGAAGAGGCTTGCCGTTGCGCTGCCACCAGTCTTTGATCTGCGCCAGTGTTTCTTCTTCGGTACCCGAGGTCACGCTGTCACTCCTTTCATTCGCTTAGTCTCAGACCTGCTCGAGGCAGGCGGCCAGACGCTCGGGCAGAGCATCCCAGGCAATGCTTTGTTGCTCGCTGTCGTCGCGCAGCGGCTTGCAACCTACCACGCGCCCGGCCAGTTCGTCCTCACCCAGGATCAGCGCAAAGCGCGCACCGCTCTTGTCCGCTTTCTTGAACTGACTCTTGAAACTGCCGCCACCGGCGTTCACCAGCAGACGCAGCCCTGGCAGCTCATCGCGCAGGCGCTCGGCCAGAGCAAGTGCAGCCAACTCGGCAGGCTCACCGAAGGCGCAGATATAGGCGTGCGGTACCGGGTTCAGGGCGTCCGGCACCAGGCCAAGGGTTTCAAGCAGCAGCACCAGACGCTCGACGCCCATGGCGAAGCCGACACCCGGGGTAGGCTTGCCGCCAAACTGGCTGATCAGGCCATCGTAACGTCCGCCAGCGCAGACGGTGCCCTGCGCGCCCAGTTTGTCGGTAACCCACTCGAAGACCGTGCGACCGTAGTAATCCAGGCCGCGGACCAGCTTCGGGTTGATTTCGTAGGCGATGCCGACCGCATCGAGACGCGCCTTCAAGCCTTCGAAATGCATGCGCGACTCTTCGTCGAGGTAGTCATGCAACGTCGGCGCATCGGCCAGCAGCGCTTGGGTCTGGGCATTCTTGCTGTCGAGGATGCGCAGCGGGTTGGTGGTCAGACGCCGCTGGCTGTCCTCGTCGAGCTGATCGAAACGCTGCTGCAGGTAGGCCACCAGCGCATCGCGGTAGCGCGCACGTGCTTCGCTGGAACCCAGGCTGTTGAGCTGCAGCGTCACCGCGTCGGCCAAACCGAGTTGCTTCCACAGACGCGCGGTCAGCACGATCAGCTCGGCGTCGACATCAGGTCCGGGCTGGTTGAAAACTTCCACGCCGATCTGGTGGAACTGCCGATAGCGGCCCTTCTGCGGCTTCTCATAACGGAACATCGGCCCGGTGTACCAGAGCTTCTGCACTTGGCCGCCGCCGGTCATGCCATGCTCGAGCACGGCGCGCACGCAGCCGGCAGTGCCTTCAGGACGTAGGGTCAGCGACTCTTCGTTACGATCGAGGAAGGTATACATCTCCTTGTCGACCACGTCGGTGCCTTCACCAATGCCGCGGGCGAACAGATCGGTGAACTCCAGGATAGGCAGGCGAATCTCGCTGTAGCCGTAGCTGTCGAGCAGCTGCGCGAAGGTGCTTTCCAGATAACGCCAGATCGGGGTCTGCGCAGGCAGGATGTCGTTCATGCCACGAATGGCTTGCAGGGACTTGCTCAATGGGATTCCTTAAAGATCAGCTGCGCGCGATGACCGCCGCGTCGGCCGCGAGCTTCTCGGCGGCCTTGCGTCGGATGAGCTGCTCGAGCTCATCGACGAGATTTTCGTTGTTCAGTTTCTGCGCCGGCTTGCCGTCGATGTAGACCAGGTTGTTAGGGCTGCCACCGGTCAACCCGACATGGGCCTCCTTCGCCTCTCCCGGACCGTTCACCACGCAACCGATCACGGCAACGTCCATCGGTACCAGCAGGTCTTCCACACGGGTTTCCAGCTCATTCATGGTCTTGACCACATCGAAGTTCTGCCGCGAACAACTCGGGCAGGCGATGAAGTTGATACCGCGTGAACGCAGACGCAGAGACTTGAGGATATCGAAGCCGACCTTGATTTCCTCGACAGGATCAGCCGCCAGCGACACGCGAATGGTGTCACCGATGCCTTCGGCCAGCAGCATGCCCAGCCCGACCGCGGACTTCACGGTGCCGGAACGCAGCCCCCCTGCCTCGGTAATCCCCAGGTGCAGCGGCTGTTCGATCTGCCCGGCCAGCAGTCGATAGGCCTCGACTGCCATGAACACGTCGGACGCCTTGACGCTGACCTTGAAGTCCTGGAAGTCCAGACGGTCGAGATGATCCACGTGACGCAGGGCGGATTCCACCAGCGCCTGCGGCGTCGGTTCGCCGTACTTCTTCTGCAGATCCTTTTCCAGCGAACCGGCATTCACCCCGATACGGATCGGGATGCCCTTGTCGCGCGCCGCATCGACCACCGCGCGCACGCGATCTTCGCGACCGATATTGCCCGGATTGATCCGCAGGCAATCGACGCCCAGCTCGGCCACGCGCAAGGCGATCTGATAATCGAAATGGATGTCGGCCACCAGCGGCAGCTGCACCAGCTGCTTGATGCGGCCAAAGGCCTCGGCAGCCTCCATGGAAGGCACTGAAACCCTGACGATATCGGCACCGGCATTGGCCAGGCGCTGGATCTGCGCGACCGTCGCCTCGACATCACAGGTCTCGGTGTTGGTCATGCTCTGTACGGAAATCGGCGCATCGCCACCGACCGGCACGTTGCCCACCCAGATCTTGCGGGATTGGCGACGCTTGATAGGAGATTCGGAATGCATGGTCAGCTTACTGTCCGAGCTTGAGGCGCGCTGTTTCGCCGCGCATATGAGAGGCGAGGTTTACAGCTTCGCCGTTGTAACTGAGTCGGGCGCCGCGAGCGTAGCCCAGATGTACGTCCAAGGGTGCCTTGCCACTGACCGTCCTGCTGGTCCCGGCCTTGGCCAACGCGCTGAACAGTACACGTCCGTCGGCATCACTGACCCGCGTCCAGCAGTCGGCAGTGAAGCTCAGTTCCAGCTGTGCCTCACCGGCAACTGGAGGCACCGTGTCGTTCGAAGCACTCGTGGGCGCCGGGGAGGCGGTCGCGGCCGGCGCGTCAGCGCTTTGCGCGGGGCCGTCAGGCAGCGTCAGCGGCAGAGACTGCGCGGCCTCGGCCGCCGGTTCGCTGATCCTACCCGGCTCCTCAGTGGTGACTGGAGCCTGTTGCGCAGACTCGATCGTTTCACTCTCGTTCGAATCGGCTAGCGGTGATGTTTGCTCGGCCGGCTGTTCGCTTTGCTGCTCGGCAACCTCGTCAGCGCGATCAAGCAGATGGATCTCGGTGGTTCCATCCGCGCCTTCCACCTCGATTCGTTCCAGCGCCGAAACCGGTGGCGTCGTGGCCTCTCGTGCCATGCGTTCCTGCCACCAATACCAGGCGACTGCAGCCAGGAGCAGCAGCAAAACAAAGCCGAAGAAACGCATGAAGCTTCGCGACAGACGGCCGGGTTCTTCGATGCGCCCCAGGCTGTTGACGCTGCTTCCGGAAGCGTTGGTACCGGTGTGCAGGTCGAATTCCTGAACCAGGCGATTCTGATCCAGCCCGAGCAACTTGGCGTAGGCTCGAACGTAACCTCGGGCAAAGGTGTGCCCTGGCAACTGGCTGAAATCGCCAGCCTCGATGCGGGCCAGCGAACGCTCGGTGAGATTCAGCTGCTGCGCAACTGCAGAGAGCGGCCAGCCCTTGTCTTCGCGAGCCTTACGCAGCGTCTCGCCAGGATTGTTGCCCATCGGTGCAGCGGATTCTGGGTGCGGCGCGGTCATCGTTGCTCCGAAAGATATTGCTTGTATTCATCCGTACCGGGATACAGCCGCCTCAGCTGCAGCGCGAGGCTTGCAGCAGTGTCGCGGTCCTGATGGATGTTGGCCAGACGGATACCGAGCAGCAGACTCCTTGCGTTCTGCTCGGCCAGCTGGCTGAAGCTATCGTAGTAACGCTTGGCTGGAACGTATTGCTTGTCCTCGAAGGCCATGAGCGCAAGTTCGAGCAATGCGCGGGGCTGACGACTGTCGAGGCGCAGCGAGCGGGTGAAATGGAGCTCGGCCTCTTCGCGCTGGCCCAACTGCAGTGCAGTCATGCCCAGATTCTGAAAGACCCGCGCCCGCTCGGGATACATGTTGTCTTCGGAAGCCTGACGGAAACGCTCCATGGCTTCGGGATAGCGCTTCTGTTCGAACAGAAAGCTGCCGTAGTTGTTGAGTATGCGGGCGTCCTTGCGACCGGACAGCGCTTCACGGTAGTGCTTGTCGGCCAGGTCGTTTTCCATTTCGGTCTGGAACACCAGCGCCAGGGCGGCGTGTGCATCGGCGCTGTTCGGATCGATTTCGAGGGCCTTGCGCAGCGGCGTCTTGGCGCGCGCGGCTGCGCCCTGCTGCAGGTAACCGATCCCCAATTGAATATAGGCGTCGCGGGCCTGCTGGCGACCTTCATCGGTTTTCAGCGGATCGGTGGATCCAGAAGACACACAACCGGCCAACAGGCCGGTCAGTAGAAGCAGCAGCGCAGCGCGCAAAATCATCAGCATCCCCCTCAGGATCGGTTCGAAGCAGTTTGCGCCGCACCTGGCTCGCTCTGTAGCTCACGCACAGCGATGTATCTCTCGCTTCGACGCGTCCGATCCAGCACCTGGCCGACGAGCTGACCGCAAGCCGCGTCGATGTCTTCGCCGCGGGTGGTACGCACCGTTACATTGTGCCCACCTTTGTGCAGGATGTCCTGAAAACGGCGGATGGCATTGTTGCTCGGCCGCTCATATCCGGAATGAGGGAACGGATTGAACGGGATCAGGTTGATCTTGCACGGAATATCCGCCAGTAGCGCGATCATCTGCTCGGCATGCTCGGGCTGATCGTTGATGCCCTTGAGCAGCGTGTACTCGATGGTCAGCACGCGCTTCTCGCCGAGTCTTGAGATATAGCCTTTGCATGCCGCCAGCAGCATCTCCAACGGGTACTTCTTGTTGATCGGCACCAACTGATCGCGCAACGCATCGTTGGGTGCGTGCAGCGACAATGCCAGAGAAACGTCGATGACCTTGGCCAGCTCGTCGATCATCGGCACGACACCGGACGTCGAGAGCGTCACCTTGCGCTTGGAGATTCCGTAACCGAGATCATCCATCATGATCTGCATGGCGGCGACGACGTTGTCGAAATTCAGTAACGGCTCGCCCATCCCCATCATCACCACGTTGGTGATCGCGCGATCGATTTTCGCCGGAATGGAGCCGAATGATTTGTTGGCAATCCAGACCTGACCGATTACCTCGGCCGCTGTCAGGTTGCTGTTGAAGCCTTGTTTGCCGGTGGAGCAGAAACTGCAATCCAGCGCACAGCCGGCCTGCGAGGACACGCACAGCGTTCCACGCCCGCCCTGCGGGATGTACACGGTTTCCACACAGCTGCCCGAGGCGACACGCACGACCCACTTGCGGGTGCCGTCACTGGAGATGTCTTCACTGACGACCTCCGGGCCACGAATCTCGGCACAGGCCTTGAGCTTTTCGCGCAAGGCCTTGCCGAGATTGCTCATGGCGTCGAAATCATCGACACCAAAATGGTGAATCCACTTCATCACCTGACCGGCGCGAAAACGCTTCTCCCCGATGGACTCGAAGAAGCTCTCCAGTTGCGACTGGGTAAGCCCGAGCAGATTCACTTTACCGGTCGTGGCAATCATCGAATTCACCTTCGCTCAATCAGCGAATGCGTGCGCACACTTCGGTGGCAGCGAAGAAGTAAGCGATTTCACGGGCAGCGGAGGCTTCCGAATCGGAACCGTGCACGGCGTTCTCGTCGATGGAAACGGCGAAATCGGCGCGGATAGTGCCGGCAGCCGCTTCTTTCGGGTTGGTGGCGCCCATCAGCTCACGGTTCTTGGCAATGGCGTCTTCGCCTTCCAGAACCTGAACGATGACCGGGCCGGAAGTCATGAAAGCAACCAGGTCCTTGAAGAAGCCACGCTCGCTATGCTCGGCGTAGAAGCCAGCCGCTTCGCGCTCGGACAGCTGAACCATCTTGGAAGCGACGACGCGCAGGCCGGCCTTCTCGAAACGGGTGGTGATTTCGCCGATGACGTTCTTGGCTACAGCGTCAGGCTTGATGATGGAGAAGGTGCGTTGCAGGGCCATGTAGGACTCCAAAACTGATGGGTTAAAGCGAACGAGTAAACCCGCGGATTATACGCGGGTTCATGTCAAAAAACATAAGGGTAGAGGCTAGAAGCCCGGATGATGCCGGGGACCGCCGAACGGTCCCGACATGCCTAACCAGCGGAAAACGAAAACTTCGAAACCGCTTATTCGGCCTCTTCGATCCAGGCCGCCTGGATGGCTTCGAGCACTTTCTCGCCGCCCCGGCCGGGCTCATCGGCGAAGCCCGGCAGCTCTACCACCCAGCGATGTAGATCGAGGAAATTCACATAGCGCGGATCCACATCGGTCTTGCGCTCGGCCAGCTCGATGGCGATTTCCTGCACGTCACTCCATTTCAACTGCATGACGCCTACCCTCAATGCCCTTCGGAAACCTGATTGATCGTGTACTTCGGTATTTCCACGACGAGATCGGCATCAGCTACCACCGCCTGGCAGGACAGCCGGGAATTGGGCTCAAGCCCCCACGCCTTGTCGAGCATGTCGTCCTCCAGCTCATCGGACGCTTCCAGTGACTGAAAACCTTCGCGAACCACGACGTGGCAGGTGGTGCAGGCACAGGATTTTTCGCATGCATGCTCGATGTCGATGCCATTGCGCAGCGCGGCGTCCAGCACCGTCTCGCCGGTCTGCGCCTCGATAACGGCGCCTTCCGGGCAATGGTCGGCATTGGGCAGGAAAATGATCTGCGGCATCTGGGTCAATCCTCGATATCGTTTAGCCGCCGCCCGGCCAACGCGGCCTTGACGGTGGAATCCAGCCGGCGCGCAGCAAAGGCGTCGGTGATCTGGCTCAGGCGTTTGGTCTGGCGCTCGATGGCCAGCGCATCCTGGCTGTCCAGCAATCCGCGCAACTCGGCGACCTGGGAGTCGATCGCCACACGCTCTTCAGCGGACAGCAAGCGCTCGCCATCGGCGACCAACGCAGCCTCGACCGCCTCGAGCAGGCGCTGGGCATCAACCAGCTGCTCACGCAACGCCCGGGCGTCACGGTCCTCGTCCGCCTTGCGGAAAGAATCCTCCAGCATTCTGGCGATTTCGCCATCGGTGAGGCCATAAGAAGGCTTGACCTGAATACTCGCCTCGACGCCGGAGGCCAACTCACGCGCGGACACACTGAGCAAACCATCAGCATCGACCTGGAAAGTGACGCGGATCTTTGCCGCCCCGGCGACCATCGGCGGAATACCGCGCAGCTCGAAGCGAGCCAGCGAACGGCAGTCGGAGATCAGCTCACGCTCGCCCTGCAGCACATGAATCATCATGGCGGACTGGCCGTCTTTGTACGTGGTGAAGTCCTGCGCACGCGCTACCGGAATCGTAGTGTTGCGCGGAATGATCTTCTCCATCAGCCCGCCCATGGTCTCCAGCCCGAGAGACAGCGGGATCACATCGAGCAGCAGCAGCTCTTCACCATCACGATTGTTGCCGGCCAAGGTCTCAGCCTGAACCGCCGCACCAATCGCTACGACCTCGTCAGGGTCGATGTCGGTCAGCGGCTCGCGCCCGAACAGCTGCCCAACTGCCGAGCGCACTCGCGGCACTCGGGTCGAACCACCAACCATGACCACGGCGGTAATCTCCTCAAGCTCCACACCCGAGTCGCGCACGGCACGCCGGCACGACTTGAGACTGCGCGCAATCATCGGCTCGATCAGCGCATCGAAGGTCTCGCGCTGCAGCTCGCCCGACCAGCCGGCATACGCAACCTCCACCGCATCCACATCACTGAGACGCTCCTTGGCATCACAGGCAATCTTCAGCAACTCACGCTGCGCGCCCGGTTCGAGATCGCCGGAAACACCTGCACGTTCGAGAATCCAGTCCGCTACCGCATGATCGAAATCATCACCACCCAGAGCCGTGTCGCCGCCAGTGGCCAACACCTCGAAAACGCCCTTGGTCAGGCGAAGAATCGAAATATCGAAGGTCCCGCCACCCAGATCGTAGATCGCGACGACGCCTTCGGCCTGACGATCCAGACCATAGGCGACAGCGGCAGCGGTCGGCTCGTTGAGCAGGCGCAGCACGCTGAGCCCGGCAAGCCGTGCGGCGTCCTTGGTCGCCTGACGCTGGGCATCGTCGAAATAGGCCGGAACGGTAATCACCGCACCGACCAGCTCGCCGCCCAGAGTCGCCTCGGCACGCTGACGGAGTGCGCGCAGGATTTCAGCCGAGACCTCCACGGGGCTCTTGGCGCCCTGCACCGTCTCGATGAACGGCATCTGTGACTCCGCCTGACGGAAGCGGTACGGCAGCTGGTCACCCAACTGCTTCACATCGGCCAGCCCGCGACCCATCAGCCGCTTGACCGAACTGATGGTGTTGAACGGATCGGTGGCTGCGGCAAGCCTGGCTTGCGCGCCCACCTCAATGCGTTCAGCGTGATAGCGCACCACCGAGGGCAGAATCACCTGCCCATCGGCGTCGGCCAACGGCGCAGTGACACCACTGCGCAGGGCAGCTACGAGGGAGTTGGTGGTCCCCAGGTCTATTCCGACAGCCAGGCGCCGCTGATGGGGCTGCGGGGTTTGTCCGGGCTCGGCAATCTGAAGTAAGGCCATGTCTGTCTGATATCGGGCGCAACGCCGGGCGCTGCGCGGGGTTAATCGTCGAGGCGCTCTTCGAGTTGGCGCACTTCCTGGGTCAGCTTGTCGAGAAACTGCATGCGTCGAACCAGGCGCTCGGCGTCGGCACGCCGCTCAGAATCCTGCCAGATCCGGGCGAAATCATCGTTCAAGCCCTGCTGCGCCTGCTTCAAGCGCGACTTGAACGCCGCCACACCATCCAGATCGGCCTGTTCGTGGAGCTCTTCGAGCTCCTCGCGCCAATGCATCTGCTGCATGAGGAAGGCGGGATCCTGAACAGTCGCTTCCAGCGGAACCTCATGCCCCTCGATGGCCAGCAGATACCTTGCCCGGCGACTCGGGCTCTTGAGCGTCTGGTAGGCCTCATTGAGGTTGGCGGAGCGTTCAAGGGCCTGACGCTGCTCGCTTTCGCCAGCGTCGGCAAAGCGATCAGGGTGAACCTGGCGAGCAAGCTCTCGGTAACGATCGGCGAGATGCGCGAGATCAAGTTCGAACTCGGGCTTCAACTCGAACAATGCAAAATGACAGGGAGTACCCACGGCGTCCTCAGATATTGAAGCTCTCGCCGCAGCCACACTCGCCACGAACGTTCGGATTGTTGAACTTGAAGCCCTCATTGAGCCCTTCGCGAACGAAGTCCAGCTCGGTGCCGTCTAGGTAGACCAAGCTCTTGGGATCGATGATCACCTTGACCCCATGACTCTCGAACACCGAATCCTCGGCTGCCGTCTCGTCAACGAACTCCAGGACGTACGCCAGGCCGGAGCAGCCGGTCGTACGAACCCCGAGTCGCACACCTACACCCTTGCCTCGCCCATCCAGCGAACGGCGGACGTGCTGGGCTGCAGCGGGCGTCATGGTGATAGCCATCGCAACCTCCCTTTTAAAGCAGACCTTTCTTTTCGCGGTAGTCACGCACGGCCGCTTTGATCGCGTCTTCGGCGAGCACGGAGCAGTGAATCTTCACCGGCGGCAGCGCCAGCTCTTCGGCCAGTTGCGTGTTCTTGATGGTTTCCGCTTCTTCCAGGGTCTTGCCCTTCATCCACTCGGTGGCAAGCGAGCTGGAGGCGATGGCGGAACCGCAACCATAGGTCTTGAACTTGGCATCTTCGATGACACCCTGCTCATTGACCTTGATCTGCAAACGCATCACGTCGCCACATGCTGGCGCGCCTACCATGCCGGTACCGATGCTTGGGTCTGCAGCGTCGAACTTGCCGACGTTGCGCGGGTTTTCGTAGTGGTCGATGACCTTATCGCTGTATGCCATGGTGCAATCCTCTTAGATCAGGCTATGCGGCGTTTGACGCCGGTCAGTGGGCTTGCCACTCGACCTTGGAAATGTCGACGCCGTCTTTGAACATGTCCCACAGGGGCGAAAGCTCGCGCAGCTTGGTGACGGCCTCGCATACCTTCTGCGCTGCGTAGTCGATTTCCTCTTCGGTAGTGAACCGGCCGAAGGTGAATCGGATGGAGCTATGCGCCAATTCGTCGTTACGCCCCAGGGCACGCAGCACGTAGGAAGGCTCCAGCGAAGCGGACGTACAGGCGGAGCCAGACGATACCGCCAGATCCTTGAGCGCCATGATCAGCGACTCGCCCTCGACGTAATTGAAGCTGAGGTTGAGATTGTGCGGTACGCGAGCGGTCAGGCTGCCGTTCACATAAAGCTCTTCGAGATGCTCCACCTGCTTGTAGAAGCGATCACGCAGGGAGCGGACGCGCTCGTTCTCCTGAGCCATTTCGTCTTTCGCGATACGAAAGGCCTCACCCATGCCGACCAGCTGGTGCGTAGCCAGGGTGCCGGAACGCATACCACGCTCATGACCACCGCCATGCATCTGCGCCTCAAGGCGGACGCGAGGCTTACGGCGAACATACAGCGCACCCACGCCCTTCGGCCCATAGGTCTTGTGCGCGGAGAAGGACATCAGATCGACCTTCATCTTCTCCAGATCGATTTCTACCTTGCCGGTCGACTGCGCCGCATCGACATGAAAGAGAATGCCGCGAGAGCGGGTCAGCTCGCCGATGGCGGTAATGTCATTGATGGTGCCGATCTCGTTGTTCACATGCATCACCGACACAAGAATGGTGTCGTCGCGCAGCGCAGCCTCGACCATCGCCGGAGTGACGATGCCATCTTCACCCGGTTCCAGATACGTGACTTCGAAACCTTCGCGCTCAAGCTGGCGAGTGGTATCCAGTACCGCCTTGTGCTCGATCTTGGTGGTGACGATGTGCTTGCCCTTGGACGCATAGAAATGTGCGACGCCCTTGATGGCCAGGTTGTCCGACTCGGTTGCACCGGATGTCCAGACGATTTCACGGGGATCGGCGTTGACCAGCTCAGCAACCTGGCGGCGAGCATTCTCCACCGCTTCCTCGGCCTTCCAGCCAAAGGCATGAGAGCGCGACGCCGGATTGCCGAAGTTGCCTTCGTTGGTAAGGCACTCGATCATCTTGGCGGCAACACGCGAATCCACAGGAGTGGTCGCAGAGTAGTCCAGGTAAATCGGCAATTTCATTCAGATATCTCCTATCAGGCAGTCGCCCTGCTCATTCGATGGCGGACGTTTCTATCTTGTCCATCTGCGGCGAAGTGCCGCCAGCCTTGCGCATGTCCTGGCGCAGGGCGACCTGCTGCACGTCCTGGCGCTTGACCAGATCGGCCAGGCTGATGCCGCTGAGGAATTCATGAATCTGCTGACTGAGGTCACACCATAGATGATGAGTCAGGCAGGTATCACCAGAGTGGCACCCGCCCAGACCTTGGCAGCGCGTAGCATCGACCGACTCGTTCACAGCATCGATGACCTGGGCGACCTGAATGCCGGCCATGTCGCGAGAAAGCTGATAACCGCCGCCAGGCCCTCGCACGCTGGTCACCAGGCTGCCGCGGCGCAGCTTCGCGAAAAGCTGCTCGAGATAGGAAAGGGAAATACCCTGCCGCTCGGAAATATCGGCCAGGGAGACCGGCCCATGCTGCGCATGCAGCGCCAGATCAAGCATGGCGGTCACGGCATAGCGGCCTTTGGTGGTTAATCGCATCGGTCTGCACCAAGCATTACGGTTTGGCGCAATTATGCAATTCCCGAGTATTTGAGTCAACTATAAGACCTATTAATTCAGTAGGTCTTTAGTCTGGAGCCGCACCTGGCCGCAGGCAGCGGGCGGGCATGATACCAGCTGCTGCCAGCCCGCGCACTTCAGCTGCGAGCATCGCCAGCGTCGGACTTCACCTCAACGAAGTCTTCTTCCCGCAGCTCCGGCAGTTCCTTGGCGCAATAATCACTGCCTAACGCCTTGAGGGCGCCACACATACCCTCCAGGCGCTCCTCTACGGCCTGGACATGATCCAGCAGCTGTCCAATGGCTCGCGCGACAGGATCGGGCATGTCCTCGCTGACGCCATAGGCATCGAAACCGATCTTCTCGGCAATGGCCTTGCGCTTGGCTTCCTGCTCATCACTGGATTTGACGATCACCCGCCCCGGAATCCCCACTGCCGTCGCACCCGGCGGCACTTCACGGGTAACTACGGCATTAGAGCCGATTTTCGCGCCCGCCCCGACGGTGAACGGCCCTAGTATCTTCGCGCCCGCCCCGACGATTACACCATCTTCAAGCGTGGGATGGCGCTTGCCCTTGTTCCAGCTGGTGCCGCCCAGCGTGACGCCGTGGTAGAGCGTCACGTCATCGCCGATTTCAGCGGTCTCGCCGATGACGATGCCCATTCCGTGATCAATGAAGAAGCGGCGACCGACCTTCGCCCCCGGATGGATCTCGATGCCCGTCAGCCAGCGCCCCAGGTTCGAGGACATGCGCGCCAGCCATTTCCAGCCGAACCCCCACAGCCAGTGCGACAACCGATGAATCCAGATGGCATGAAGCCCGGGATAGCAGGTCAGCACCTCGAACGCATTACGGGCCGCCGGATCGCGATGAAAAACGCCCTGAATGTCTTCGCGCATGCGTTCGAACATCAATCACTTCTCCGCTTGTGAGGCTCGCCGCGGGCAGCCTTCTGTGTCTCGGTGAGAATACCGCGCAGGATATTCATTTCCAGCTTGCTGATACCGCTGCGCCCGTAGAGACGACGCAACCGAGGCATCAGATGCCTGGGCTTGGCCGGATCGAGAAAGCCGATATCCACCAGGGTCTGCTCAAGATGACCGAAGTAATTCTCCAGCTCATCGACGGTCACGGGCTGAGCATCCAGCATCGCCGTGGTTTCCAGTTTTTCGACCTTGGTTGGCCGCCCCTCGGCAGCCAACCAGGCCATGCGCACCTCGTAGGTAAGCACCTGCACGGCCGCGGCGAGATTCAGTGAGCTGAACTGCGGATCAGACGGGATATGGACGTGGTACTGACAGCGCTGCAACTCCTCATTGGTCAGCCCTGCGTACTCACGACCGAATACCAGTGCAACTTCGCCGCCCCCGGCAGACTGTTCCACGGAAACGGAAGCGCACTCCCGAGGGTCGAGCAACGGCCAGGGAATGCGCCGGTCACGGGCGCTGGTTCCGAGCACCAGGCTGCACCCAGCCAGTGCCTCCTCCAGCGTTGCGACGACCTGTGCACTATCGAGAATGTCGGTTGCGCCGGATGCCCTGGCCACGGCATTGGGGCTCGGAAAATCCTCGGGATCGACCAAGACCAGGCGCGAAAGCCCCATATTCTTCATGGCGCGAGCCGCACCACCGATGTTGCCGGCATGACTGGTATTGACCAGCACGACACGAATGTTCTGCAGCGACACAATGATTCTCTGCTTGAAAGCGAGCGGAAAGCTTACAGGAAGCAGCTTCCGATCCGCCATCTGCCGCCCCCGCAACCACCACCGTGACGCTACATGCGCCGGCGCTTTCCTGATAGAATTTCGCGCTTTCTTTAACGACCAGGTAATTGATCCATGCAGCCCATGCTGAATATCGCGCTGCGCGCCGCCCGCAGCGCCGGCGAACTGATTGTCCGTTCCACCGATCGCCTGGATGCAATCTCGGTCAACGAGAAAGAAGCGAAGGATTACGTCACCGAAATCGACAAGGCCGCCGAGCAAAGCATCATCAATGCGCTGCGCAAGGCCTACCCGAATCACGGCATCCTGGGCGAGGAAGGCGGACTGCTCGAAGGCAGCGGGGATGGCGCCGACTACCTGTGGATCATCGACCCGCTGGATGGCACCACCAACTTCGTACGCGGCATTCCTCACTACGCCGTCAGCATCGCCTGCAAATACCGCGGACGCCTGGAACATGCGGTCGTGCTGGATCCGGTACGCCAAGAAGAATTCACCGCCAGCCGCGGCCGTGGTGCCGCCCTGAACGGCCGTCGCCTGCGCGTCAGCGCACGCAAGAGTCTGGACGGCGCGCTGCTCGGCACCGGCTTTCCGTTCAAGGACGGCCAGATGGACAACCTGGATAGCTACCTGAACATGTTCCGCAGCCTGGTTGGCCAGACCTCAGGCATACGTCGTGCCGGCGCCGCCAGCCTCGATCTGGCCTATGTCGCAGCCGGCCGTTTCGATGCGTTCTGGGAGTTCGGCCTCTCCGAGTGGGACATGGCAGCAGGCGCACTGCTGATTCAGGAGGCCGGCGGCCTGGTGAGCGATTTCAGCGGCGGCCACGACTTCCTTGAGAAGGGACAGATCGTTGCCGGCAATACCAAATGCTTCAAGGCGGTACTGACCACCATCCAGCCGCACCTGACTCCGTCCCTCAAACGCTGAGAACGGTAGCGGTTAAAAAACGCCCCATTGGGGCGTTTTTTGTTTCTGCACTACCGCCAGCTCACTGCTGCGACAGCATCAGCTGTCCATCCTGCACCGGGATCTGGCTACCCGGATCGCGATCCATTCGTACGCGCCCCACCTTGCCGGCGAGGTCGTACTTCACGTCGTAGCCGACGATCTTGTCGTGCGTATCGGTGACCGTGCTGCAACGTGTTTCGGTCGTGGTATAGGTGCTGTTGGCCTGCATGCGCCCCTGCACCTGATTGCCGGCATAACCGCCACCGACCGCACCGGCGACGGTCGCAATCTTCTTGCCGTTGCCGCCACCGACCTGATTTCCGAGCAGGCCACCAACCACCGCACCCACCGCCGTGCCTGCAATGCGATGCTGATCCTGTACTGGTTTCTGCCGAGTGACTGTGACGTCCTTGCAAACCTCACGCGGGGTCCGAATGGTTTCCTTGATGGGCTCCACCGCCAGCACCTCGGCGAATTTCGGTCCGCGATCAACCAGGCTATAAGTAGCGAAAGCGCCGCCAGCCGTGGCGACCACCACTCCGAGTGCCGTACCGACCAACATGGATTTGTTCACTGTGACTTCCTCTTCCTTCGGGCCGCGCCCGTTCCGCAGCCTTGGACTCCTTCAGGCCGCGGAAGTTCGAAGAGGTTCAGGGGCGCTCGTCCGCTTCCTCTTCCACCACCGGCGGAATCAGGTCATCACGGGTGAGTTTCAGCCAGACGAGCAGCATGCCCGCGACATAGACCGACGAGTAGGTGCCCGCGCCAACGCCGATCAACAGCGCCAAGGAGAACCCCCACAGATTCTCACCACCAAAAACCATGAGCGCGCCAACAGCCAGCAGCGTGGACACCGAAGTTGCCATGGTGCGCAGCAAGGTTTGCGTAGTGGAGATATTGATGTTCTCCAGCAACTCCGCCTTGCGCAGCATGCGGAAGTTCTCGCGAATCCGGTCGAAGATGACGATCGTATCGTTCAGCGAATAGCCGATAACCGCAAGCACGGCCGCCAGCACGGTGAGATCGAAGGAAATCTGGAAGAAGGAGAACACCCCGAGAACGACGATCACATCGTGGAACAGCGACAGCACGGCACCGAGACCGAACTTCCACTGAAAACGAAAGGCTACGTAGACCAGGATGCCGCCCAGCGCGAGCAACATGCCCAGACCACCCTGGTCGCGCAGCTCCTCGCCCACCGCAGGCCCGACGAACTCGACCCGCTTGACGCTCACCGGGTTGGCACTGTCGGCGCTGCGCAAGGCGTCGGCGACGCGCTCCCCGAGCTGCGGATCGTCACCCGGCATGCGCACCAGCACATCGGTGGTCGCACCGAAGCTCTGCACTACAGCATCCCCAAAACCTGACTGCTCCAACTGTCCACGCACCTGCTCGAGTTCAACCGGACGCTCATAGCCAAGCTCGATCAACGTACCGCCAGTGAAGTCCAGCCCGAAGTTGAGCCCCTTGACCACCAGGCTCGCCAGCGACGCCACCGTCAGCACCACGGTCAGGGCGAAGGCGACATGGCGGACACCCATGAAATTGATTACGCGTTTCATCGTGCTAGCCCCTTAAATCCACAGCTTCTTGAGATCGCGGCCACCGTAGATCAGATTGACCATGGCGCGCGTCACGATGATTGCGGTAAACATCGACGTCAGGATGCCGATCGACAGGGTGACCGCGAAGCCCTTGATCGGGCCGGTACCCATGGCGAACAGAATGCCGCCGACCAGCAGCGTGGTCAGGTTGCCGTCGACGATCGCCGAGAAGGCCCGATCGAAACCCTCATGGATGGCGCGCTGGACCGACATGCCGTTGGCGATCTCCTCGCGGATACGCGAGAAGATCAGCACGTTGGCATCCACCGCCATACCCATGGTCAAAACGATACCGGCGATACCCGGAAGGGTCAGCGTGGCATTGAGCATCGACATCAGAGCCGTAAGCACGACCATGTTGAACAACAGCGCAATGGTCGCCAGCACGCCGAAGAACTTGTAGATCAGCACCATGAAGATGGCGACGAAGAGGAAGCCCCACATGGCCGCCTGGACGCCCAGCTTGATGTTCTCCGCACCCAGGCTCGGGCCGATGGTGCGCTCTTCGGCGAAGTACATCGGCGCCGCCAGGCCACCGGCGCGCAGCAGCAACGCCAGCTCTGACGACTCGCCCTGCCCGTCGAGGCCGGTGATGCGGAACTGACTGCCGAGTGGCGACTGGATGGTCGCCAGGCTGATGATCTTCTTTTCTTCCTGGAAGGTCTCGACGCGCACCTCCTGCTCGACACCGTCGACCGTCTGCCGCACATAGCGAGTCATCGGCCGCTGCTCGATGAAGATCACCGCCATGCTGCGCCCTACATTGTTGCGCGTGGCGCGATTCATCAGATCGCCGCCGTGACCATCGAGACGGATGTTGACCTGCGGACGGCCATTCTCGTCGTAACTGGCCTGGGCATCGGTCACCTGATCACCCGTGATGATCAGCGTGCGCTCAAGCTGAACTGGCGGGCGGCCCTCTTCGCGAAACTCGAAGGTTTCGGTGGACGCACGCGATGCATCCGAATCAGCAGCCAGGCGGAACTCGAGGTTCGCCGTCTTGCCGAGGATACGCTTGGCTTCGGCGGTATCCTGCACACCCGGCAGTTCCACCACGATACGGTTGGCACCTTGACGCTGAACCAGCGGCTCAGCCACACCGAGCTCGTTGACGCGATTACGCACCGTGGTCAGGTTCTGCTTGATCGAGTACTCGCGAATTTCTGCCAACTTGGCTTCGGTCAGCGTCAGGCGCAGCACGTACTGGCCGTTGCGCTCTGCGGACGTCAGCTCGAAGTCGGTGAACTCCTTGCGGATGAGCGATTGGGCCGCATCCAGGGTAGCCTCATCGACGAAGCCCAGCTGCACCGAATCCTTCAGATTCGGCAGGCTGCGGTATCGCACACGCTCCTTGCGCAGCAGACTCTTGACCTCACCCTCGGAGACGTTCAGGCGCGTCTCAATCGCCTTGTCCATGTCGACTTCCAGGAGGAAGTGCACACCACCGGAGAGATCCAGACCTAGCTTCATCGGACTTGCACCGAGATTGCGCAACCAGTCGGGAGTCGTAGGCGCCAGATTGAGCGCTACCACATAGGCGTCGCCGAGCGCGCGTCGGACGATATCTTTTGCCGGCAACTGATCATCCTGACGCACGAGACGCACCAGGCCGCCCCGACCCTGCTCATCCAGAGACGCAGATTTGACCGCGATACCACCGTCCACGAGTGCTTTGCTGATGCGCTCGAGGTCTGCCTCGCCAATCTCCTGCGACGTGCTGGCACCGGTAACCTGAATCGCCGGATCATCCGGATAGAGGTTGGGCGCAGAGTAAATAACGGCGATCGCGAGCACTGCCAGAATCAGCAGGTATTTCCAGAGAGGGAATCTATTGAGCATGACGCAGCCCGTTTAATGAACGCGGGGCGCCTTGCGCGCCCCGTCGATATTGAATGAAGTCAGCTCAGATGGCTTTCAGTGTGCCCTTGGGCAACGTTGCGGCGATCGCCACTTTCTGGAACTTCAGCTCAACGTTGTCGGAGACCTCGATTACCACGAAGTCATCGGCGACCTTGGTGACCTTGCCAGCGATACCACCGGAAGTGACCACTTCGTCGCCCTTCTGCAGGCCGGCGATCAGGTTCTTGTGTTCCTTGGCACGCTTGGACTGGGGGCGCCAGATCATCAGGTAGAAGATGACCAGAAAACCGACCAGAAAAACCCACTCGAAACCAGTACCAGCAGGACCAGCAGCAGCCTCCTGGGCATAGGCGGCGGGAATCAGAAAGCTCATGTAGCACTCCTGTTGCAGAAAGGATTGTTTTGTTCTGGCACGTCACGCAAGCGGCGGCGTTGGCAGACCGCGCTTGGCATAAAAGGCGTCGACAAAGGCCGCCAATGTACCCTGTTGAATGGCGTCGCGTAAACCAGCCATAACCCGCTGGTAATGCCGCAGGTTATGGATGGTATTCAACATGCTACCCAGCATTTCGCCGCATTTATCCAGATGATGCAGATAAGCGCGGGAGAAATGTTTGCAGGTGTAACAGTCACAGCTCGGATCCAGCGGAGAATCGTCGTGCTTGTGAACGGCATTGCGGATCTTGATCACGCCACTATCGACGAAAAGATGACCATTGCGCGCATTACGCGTCGGCATCACGCAGTCGAACATATCGACGCCGCGCCGTACACCTTCGACCAGGTCCTCCGGCTTACCCACCCCCATCAGATAACGGGGCTTATCCGCTGGCATCTGTGGCGGAAGGAAATCCAGCACACGAATCATCTCTTCCTTCGGTTCGCCAACCGACAAGCCGCCAATCGCCAGGCCGTCAAAACCGATCTCGCACAATCCCTCCAACGAGCGCATGCGCAAAGACTCGTGCATACCACCCTGAACGATGCCGAACAGCGCAGCCGGGCTGTCGCCATGGGCGACCTTCGAGCGCTTGGCCCAGCGCAGCGACAGCTCCATCGAACGTCGCGCCACGTCTTCGTCAGCGGGGTAAGGCGTGCATTCATCGAAGATCATCACGATATCCGAGCCCAGGTCGCGCTGAACCTGCATCGACTCCTCCGGCCCCATGAAGACTTTTGCGCCATCCACCGGGGAGGCGAAGTAGACGCCCTCCTCCTTGATCTTGCGCATCGCCCCTAGACTGAACACCTGGAAGCCACCCGAGTCGGTGAGGATCGGTCCCTGCCACTGCATGAAGTCGTGCAGATCCCCATGACGCTTGATCACTTCCATGCCAGGACGCAACCAGAGATGGAAGGTGTTGCCCAGAATGATCTGCGCCCCGATCGCCTCGATGTCACGTGGCAACATGCCCTTGACGGTACCGTAGGTGCCCACCGGCATGAACGCCGGCGTCTCGACGGTGCCGCGCGGAAAGGTCAGACGCCCACGGCGCGCCTTGCCATCGGTGGCAAGCAGCTCGAAGGACATATGGCAAGAGCGAGTCATTGGGTTTCCTCGGGACCGCGGGGCGCGGGATTGCGGGTGATGAACATGGCATCGCCGTAACTGAAGAAGCGATAACGCCGAGCCACTGCTTCGGCGTAGGCCGCCATGGTCTCCGGGTAACCGGCGAAGGCGGAAACCAGCATCAGCAGCGTGGATTCGGGCAGATGGAAATTGGTGACCAGGGCATCCACCACATGAAAGGTCTTGCCCGGGTAGATGAAGATGTCGGTGTCGCCACTGAACGGTTTGAATTCACCATCGCGCGCTGCCGTCTCCAACGAGCGCACGCTGGTGGTACCGACGGCGATGACGCGACCGCCACGGGAGCGACAGGCCGCCACCGCATCGACGACATCCTGACTGACCTCCAGCCATTCACGATGCATGTGATGCTCTTCGATACGCTCCACGCGCACCGGCTGAAAGGTGCCGGCGCCGACATGAAGGGTAACGTAGGCCGTTTCCACGCCAGACTCACGTAGCGCCTGCAGCAGCGCCTCATCGAAATGCAGCCCTGCGGTCGGCGCTGCCACGGCCCCGGCGCGCTGAGCGTAGACAGTCTGGTAACGCTCACGGTCGGCGTCATCGTCAGGCCTGTCTATATAAGGAGGCAATGGCATGTGCCCGATACGCTCGAGCAGCGGCAGGACATCCTCGTCGAACTCGAGTTCGAACAGCGCATCATGCCGGGCGATCATTTCCGCTTCGCCGCCGCCGTCCAGCAGGATCTTCGATCCGGCCTTGGGCGACTTACTGGAACGGACATGCGCCAGAACGCTGCGATTGCCGAGCACCCGTTCGACCAGAATTTCCAGCTTGCCGCCGGTGGCCTTCTGACCGAACAGGCGCGCTGGAATCACCCGGGTATTGTTGAACACCATGAGATCGCCAGGCCGCACATAGTCCAGCAGATCAGCGAAGTTGCGATGCGAGAGCTTTCCCGTTTCGCCTTCGAGCACCAGCAGACGACTGGCGCGCCGCTCCGCCAGGGGATGTCGTGCAATCAGGGCATCGGGCAGTTGGAAGAAAAAATCGGCAACTTGCATGGATCGGAGGTCGGGACGCGGAAAGGGCGCAAATCTTATCCGAAACACGTCGACCTGACCACGCCAAGCGATTGACCACCCCGTCGCGCATCCCTATACTGCGCGCCCACTGTGCCTCGATGGCGGAATCGGTAGACGCAGCGGATTCAAAATCCGCCGTTGGTAACAACGTGAGAGTTCGAGTCTCTCTCGGGGCACCATCAGTGAATCGCTACAACGCAGCCAAGCTGCATGCTTAGCGAAACGGGCAACCGGATCGCCTGCAACTCTGAACGCCGTAGCGAAGCTTCAAAGCGCATCAAGCCATACGCAAGTCATCCATACAGCCTGGATCGGCAGCACGGCAAGCAACTCAGCTACATCGCTTTCCCTCAGACTGACACTCGATATCGATGCAGTCGACTCGCGGCATTGACCCTCTCGCAACAGCGAACACGGCGAGTCAAAGCCACGTCAAAAAGCGCCAAATAGCGCCGCCTGGACAGGCAAATTCTATGGCTCCGAGGGGTTGGCATTCCCTGGAGAGTTATCGTAGAGTGTGCCCACTGTGTTTGCATGGGTCGCTGTTGAATCGTGACCTGGTGCAGTAGATCTTCAGATCCGCTACTCCGCTCGACTCTCTTACTCCTTGCAACCAGTTCCAGCTTCCTGCTCTGCGGGGGGCAATTCTACTTTTGAGTTTCAAGGATACAAAGACATGTCGAATCGTCAGAACGGTACCGTCAAGTGGTTTAACGACGAGAAAGGTTTTGGTTTCATCACTCCTGAGAGCGGTCCGGATCTGTTCGTGCACTTCCGCGCGATCGAAGGCAACGGCTTCAAGAGCCTGAAAGAAGGCCAGAAAGTCAGCTTCGTCGCAGTGCAAGGTCAAAAGGGCATGCAGGCAGACCAGGTTCAGATCCTGGGCTAAGCCTCCTCTCCGAAAAGCCCCTGATGGCAACATCAGGGGCTTTTTTATGCGCGCAATTCCGTAGAATGCGCCGCCCACCCTTTGATCGAGACGCCCAATGCGCAGACACCTGCTCAGCCCGCAGGGCCAGTTTCCCGCTGCAGGCCTGGTACGCCGGCTTGCAGCGATGTTCTATGACAGCCTGTTGTGCATCGCCTTGATGATGGTGGTGACACTGCTCTATCAGCAGGTGCTACTACGACTGCTCTATGGCAGTGAACAGCTGCAACAGCTTGCGGACGCCGGCCGCCTGGATATCGACCCCCTGCTCTCGACCCTACTGCTGTTCAGCCTGTTCGGCTTTTTCGCCAAGTTCTGGACCCACAGCGGCCAGACGCTGGGCATGCAGGTCTGGGGCATCCGGATCCAGAATGCAGACGGGACCGCCATTGATCTTTGGCAGGCACTTTTGCGTTTTCTGATCGCACTGGTATCGCTGCTGTGCTTGGGCATGGGGTATTGGTGGATGCTGTTCGACAAACAGAAACGCACCTGGCACGACATGTACTCGGAGAGCCAGGCCGTGCAACTGCCGAAGAATATTCATAAGAAATAGCTACAAGCTACAAGCTACAAGCTGGGATGCGCTCCCGGCCGGCCATTCTTGCCGCTTGAAGCTTGAAGCTTGAAGCTGCTTCTATCCCGCCCGCCACCGCACCCAAATTCCCGGCCAGCACGTAGGGTGCGCTCCGCGCACCGATGGACTCGTGCCGTCGTTCGCGGTGCGCGGAGCGCACCCTACGGAGCGGGGACCCACTCCCGACGCGAGGCGCTATTCGAGCTTAGCTTGCAGCTTGAAGCTGCCTCTATCCCGCCCGACGCAGCAACCAGGCTCCGATGAGTGCACAGATGCCTGCCGGCAGCACCACCGCAAGCAACGGCGAGAAGCCGAACACCTGGCTAGCCGGCCCGAGCAGATCCTGAATGATGCGGAATACGAAGCCGACCACTACGCCGGTGAAGATGCGCTGACCGAGCGTGACCGAACGCAGCGGCCCGAAGATGAACGAGATCGCCAGCAGCACCAGCGCAACGGTGACGGCCGGCTGCAGCACCTTGGTCCAGAACGCCAGCCAGTAACGACCATTGTTCAGCCCCTGTTCACCCAGGTAATGGATATAGCGCCACAAGCCGGTAATCGACAGCGCTTCTGGCTCCATCACCACGGTGCCGAGCAGTTGCGGGGTCAGCTGGACATCCCAGCGTTCCTGCGGCGTGCGTACCACCTCGGTGCGGTCGCCTCGAAAATGGGTGGTCGAAATATTCTCGAGCAGCCAGTGATCGGCCTGATAGCTGGCGCGACGGGCAAAGCTGGACGACAACAATTGGCGCTCGTCATCGAAGCGATAGCGTGTCACCCCCACCAGCACGCCGCCGGGCTGCACGGCGTTGACGTGCACGAACTCGTTCTCCTGCCGGTGCCACAGGCCGCGCTTGCTGCTCTGCGCCTCGCCCGCACCCTGCGCCAGGGAGCGCCGCGCCTGGGCAATGTCCTCGGTTGCCGGCGCAACGTACTCACCGATCAGAATGCCGGCAATGAGCAGCACCAGCATCGGCTTCATCACCGCCACCACGATGCGTCCCAGCGAGACGCCAGCCGCGCGCATGATGGTCAGTTCGCTGCTGCTGGCAAGCGTGCCAAGGCCGATCAAACAGCCGATCAGAGCCGCCATTGGCAGCATTTCATACAGACGCCGAGGCGACGTCAGCAACACGTATTGCAGGGCATCGCCCAGTCCGTAGCCACCTTCTACATCGCCCAACTCATCGATGAAAGCGAATAGCAGAGCCAGCCCCACGATGATGCCGAGGACAGTCAGAATCGCGAGAAAGACATGGACTCCGATATAGCGATCCAGCTTAACCACGAGCCACCTCCCGCTGCGCACTGCCCTTCTTCATTCGCAGCCTGATCGGCTCCCAGTACAGCATCAACAGGCCTATCGCCAGGAACAGCCCGTGCACCCACCAAAGGCCCAGCGCCATCGGGATCCGCCCCTTGTCCAGCGCACCGCGCACGGCGATCAGCAACGCGAGGTAGGTCATGTACAGCAGGATCGCCGGCAGCAACTTGAGAAAACGCCCCTGTCGCGGATTCACCTTGGCCAGGGGCACCGCGAGTACGGTGACGACGAACACCAGCAACGGCAACGAGAAGCGCCACTGCAGTTCGGTCCGATGGCGGATGTTGTCGCTGCCGAGCAGCTCCAGGGTCGGCAGCGCCTCACGCTCGCTCAGCTCCATGCTCACTTCCGGCTTGGGAAGCAGCACGCCATAGGTGTCGTATTGGATGGCGCGATAATCGGCCTGGCCCGGGTTGCCGTCGTAGCGATAGCCGTTTTCCAGAATCAGATAGCGACTGCCATCGGGCTGGATCTCCTGCCGCCCGCTCTCGGCGACCAGCACCGACAGCCCGCTTTCCTTACCGGTCTGACGCGAAACATTGGTTTCAGAGATGAACACCCCGCCGAGCTCGCTGCGATCAGCGGATAACTCGCGGGTGTAGGTTACCCGTGAGCCGCCGCGCAATGTCTGGAAACGCCCCGGCACCAGCGTGTCGAACTCGGTCAGGGAGTCCTGCTGATTGAGGATACGGTCCACCTCGGCGATGCCCTGCGGTGCCAATCCCAGGCTCAGCCAGCCCACCACGACCGACACCAGGGCGGCGGGTGCCAGGCTGTAGACCAGCAGCCGACGCTGGCTCATGCCCGTTGCCGAAAGCACCGTCATCTCGCTTTCCAGATAGAGGCGCCCGTAGGCCAGCAAAATGCCGAGGAACAGCCCGAGCGGGAGGATCAGTTGCAGAAAGCCGGGCAGACGAAAGCCCATGATCAGCAACAGCACCCCTGGATCGAGCAGCCCCTGCGCAGCCTGCGCCAGATACTTGATGAAACGGCCGCTCATGATGATCACCAGCAGCACGGCACTGACCGCGCTCATGGTGACCAGCAGCTCTCGGGACAGGTAACGAAAGACGATCAAACCAGACACTCCAGGGTTGTCAGGCTCTGGCGGCAACGCTCAAACTAGCCGCCAGTTGCCGGCCCGCCAGAACGGGCCGTTGGAAATTGGGTAATGACGCACCGAGCGGACGCGGACCGCCGCGCCGAGGCAATCGCGAAGCATCGAAGATTGCAACGTTTCTAGCCTAGCGCAGTCGTTAGCAACGACCGAACAGGCGAACCACCGGAAAAATAAGCCCGGCATTATCCTGCAAACCCGACTCTTTGTCTTGGGGACACCACGTCATGGAATTTGTTGTCAAAAGCGCCAAAGCCTCCACCCAGAAGACCGCCACCCTGATTCTGCCGCTCGGCGATGATTGCCTTCTCGGCAGCGTCGCGCAGAGCGTAGACAGCACCAGCGGCGGCGCGCTCAGCGCTGCGCTCAAGCGTGGCGACATCCAGGGCAAAGCCGGTCAGACCCTGCTGTTGCATGGCCTGCCCGGCCTCAAGGCCGAGCGCGTACTGCTGGTCGGGATCGGCAAGGCCGACGAGCTGGACAATCGCCAGTGGCGCAAGATCGCCAATGCCGCACTTGCCGCAATCAAGGGCCTCGGCGGTGCCGATGCGGCCTTCGCCATGCAGGATGTTCAGGTCAAAGGCCGCGACAGCTACGGCCGCACTCGCCTGCTGGTGGAAATCCTCGCCGACGGCCAGTACGTGTTCGATCGCTTCAAGAGCAAGAAAGCCGACCCGCGCGCACTGCAGAAGATCATCCTGCTGTGTGACAAGAGCGAGCAGCCCGAGGTGGAACGCGCGACCCGCGAAGCCTCGGCGATCGCCAGTGGCATGGCCTTCACCCGCGACCTCGGCAACCTGCCCCCGAACGTCTGCCACCCGACCTACATCGCCGAACAGGCGAAGCAGATGAGCAAGGCCTACAAGGGCCTGAAGGTCGACGTGCTCGACGAGAAGAAGCTGCGTGATCTTGGCGCTGGTGCCTTCCTCGCGGTTTCCCAGGGTAGCGAACAGCCCGGCTGCATCATCGTCATGCAGTACAACGGCGGCAAGAAGGGCGACCAGCCGTATGCCCTGGTGGGCAAAGGCATCACCTTCGATACCGGTGGCATCAGCCTCAAGCCGGGCCAGGGCATGGACGAGATGAAGTACGACATGGGCGGCGCCGCCAGCGTACTCGGCACCCTAAAGGCCGTGCTGGAGCTGCAGCTGCCGATCAACCTGGTCTGTCTGCTGGCCTGTGCCGAGAACATGCCCAGCGGCGGCGCCACCCGCCCGGGCGACATCGTCACCACCATGAGCGGCCAGACCGTGGAAATCCTCAACACCGATGCCGAAGGCCGTCTGGTGCTGTGCGATGCACTGACCTACGCCGAACGCTTCGAACCGCGCGCGGTGATCGACGTGGCCACGCTGACCGGCGCCTGCATCGTCGCCCTGGGCAGCAACACGTCCGGCCTGCTGGGCAACAACGACGCCCTGGTGCAGCAACTGCTGCAGGCTGGCGAGAACGCGGCCGACCGCGCCTGGCAGCTGCCGCTGTTCGACGAATACCAGGAACAGCTGGATAGCCCCTTCGCCGATATCGCCAACATCGGTGGCCCCAAGGCTGGCACCATCACGGCTGCCTGTTTCCTTTCGCGCTTCACCAAGAAGTTCGCCTGGGCGCACCTGGATATCGCCGGCACCGCCTGGACCAGCGGCGGCAAGGAAAAAGGTGCCACCGGCCGCCCCGTGCCGCTGTTGACCCAGTACCTGCTGGACCGGGTCAACTGATATGCACCAGGCCGTCGCGCCTGATCCCTCGGGCCGGGGTCGCCTCGCGCTGCCCGGCCAACGCGGAGCGTGCCCATGACGCGTATCGAGTTCTACGTCCTGCCCGACGATAACCCGACCGGCCGCCTGCGGGCGGCCTGTCAGTTGGCGGCCAAGGGCTGGCAACATGGCATGCAGGTATTCATTCGCTGCGTCGATGAAACGCAGTCGAACGAAGTCGACGAACTGCTCTGGAGCTTTCGCGCCGAGCGCTTCATTCCCCACGAGCAGCACATCGACGACCCGAAGGCCCCGGTGGTGATCGGCGTCGACCAGGCACCTCAATTCACCCAGGGCCTGCTGATCAACCTGGCATCGACGCTTTCTTCGCATATCGACCAGTTCAGCCGGGTCATCGAGATCGTCAACCAGGAACCGCAGCTGCTGACCGCCTGCCGGGAGAATTTCCGCCTGTATCGACGCCAGGGCTATGATCCGAAACGGGTCGAGCTTTAAGACCAACCATTCGACAGCAAGGGAAAAACCCTGGCAGCCGCCGGGATGCTCAAGCCCCGGAAACTTCTGAGATGACACCGAAAGCCCCGAACAAACCCGCCGAACTGCTGAGCGATCTCGAGTCCATTCGCGCTCTGCTCGGTGACGATTTTCCAGACGAGGTTCCGGCCAGCGCAGCGCTGGACCCGGACAGCATTCCGCTGTTGTCCGATATCGTCGAGCCAGCGCCTGCCGCTCCGGCCGCCAGCGCCAGCGACGACGAGCCGCGGGAAACCAGCGTACGCAGTGCCTTCCGCACCCTGGCCGAGCGGCATATCGACCATGAGCTGCGCACCGCGGCCAACCTGATCCTCCAGGAAGTGATCGACGACTTCGTGCCGCAGATCGAGGCCGAGCTCAAACGCCGACTCGAGAGTCGGATCGACCGTCTGGTGCGTACGCCCCCACCCCGCCCCTGACCCACTCGCCATCGATACGCAGTTAATCCGCAACGGCCGCGAAACCTCGCGGCCGTTTGCCTTTATACTTGCGCGTTTTTCCGACCAGACGTTTTTAAGGGTCCCGCCGCATGGACAAGACCTACCAGCCGCACGCCATCGAGACTTCCTGGTACCAGACCTGGGAATCGAACAACTATTTCGCCCCGCAAGGTTCCGGCGAGCCCTACACCATCATGATCCCGCCGCCGAACGTCACCGGCAGCCTGCACATGGGTCATGGCTTCAACAACGCGATCATGGACGCCTTGATCCGCTGGCGCCGCATGCAGGGTCGCAACACCCTGTGGCAACCGGGCACCGACCATGCCGGTATCGCCACGCAGATGGTGGTCGAGCGCCAATTGGCCGCCCAGGGCGCCAGTCGTCATGACCTGGGCCGCGAGAAGTTTCTCGACAAGGTCTGGCAGTGGAAGGAGGAGTCCGGCGGCACCATCACCCGGCAGATCCGTCGCCTGGGCTCCTCGGTGGACTGGTCGCGCGAGCGCTTCACCATGGACGACGGCCTGTCCGAGGCGGTCAAGGAAGCCTTCGTCCGCCTGCACGAGGACGGCCTGATCTATCGCGGCAAGCGCCTGGTCAACTGGGACACCAAGCTGCATACCGCCATTTCCGATCTGGAAGTGGAGAACCACGACGAGAAGGGTCACCTCTGGCATCTGCGCTATCCGCTGGCCGATGGCTGCAAGACCGCCGATGGGCTGGACTACCTGGTGGTCGCCACTACCCGTCCGGAAACCATGCTCGGTGACGCCGCCATCGCCGTGCACCCGGAGGACGAGCGCTACAAGAGCCTGATCGGCCGCCACGTCATGCTGCCGCTGGTCAACCGCCTGATCCCCATCGTGGCCGACGACTACGTCGACCTCGAGTTCGGCACCGGCTGCGTGAAGATCACCCCGGCGCATGACTTCAACGACTACGAGGTCGGCAAGCGTCACCACCTGCCGCTGATCAACATCTTCGATCAGAACGCCTGCATCCTGGCGCGTGCCCAGGTGTTCAACATCGACGGCTCGGTGAACGACAAGATCGACACCAGCCTGCCGGACGGCTATGCGCACATGGACCGCTTCGATGCGCGCAAGGCCATCGTCGCCGAGTTCGACGCCATGAGCCTGCTGGAAAAGATCGACGACCACGCGCTGAAAGTGCCGCGCGGCGACCGCTCGGGCACCATCATCGAGCCGTGGCTGACCGACCAGTGGTATGTCTCCACCAAACCGCTGGCCGAGAAGGCCATCGCTGCCGTCGAAAGTGGCGAGATCCAGTTCGTGCCCAAGCAGTACGAGAACATGTACTTCAGCTGGATGCGCGATATTCAGGACTGGTGCATCAGCCGCCAGCTCTGGTGGGGCCACCGCATTCCGGCCTGGTACGACGAAGCAGGCCACGTCTACGTCGGCCGCGACGAGATGGAAGTCCGCCGCAAGTACAACCTCGGCAACGAAGTGGAACTGCGCCAGGACGAGGACGTGCTGGACACCTGGTTCAGCTCCGGGCTGTGGACCTTCTCCACCCTCGGCTGGCCTCAGCAGACCGAGTTCCTCAAGACCTTCCACCCCACCGACGTGCTGGTTACCGGCTTCGACATCATCTTCTTCTGGGTCGCCCGGATGATCATGCTGTCCACCCACCTGACCGGGCAGATTCCGTTCAAGACCGTCTACGTGCACGGTCTGGTCCGCGATGGCCAAGGGCAGAAGATGTCCAAGTCCAAGGGCAATGTGCTCGACCCGCTGGACATCGTCGACGGCATCACCCTCGATGAACTGCTGACCAAGCGCACCAGCGGCATGATGCAGCCCAAGCTGGCCGAGAAGATCGCCAAGCAGACCCGCGCCGAGTTCCCCGAAGGCATCGCCAGCTACGGCACCGACGCCCTGCGCTTCACCTTCTGCTCGCTGGCATCCACCGGTCGCGACATCAAGTTCGACATGGGCCGCGTCGAGGGTTACCGCAACTTCTGCAACAAGATCTGGAACGCGGCCAACTTCGTCTTCGAAAACACCGAAGGCAAGGACACGGGAGCAGGCGACGAGCCCGTCGAGCTGTCCTCGGTGGACCGCTGGATCATCTCCGCCCTGCAGCGCACCGAGGCCGAGGTGAACCGCCAGCTGGAGGCCTTCCGCTTCGATCTGGCCGCCCAGGCACTCTACGAGTTCATCTGGGACGAGTACTGCGCCTGGTATCTCGAGCTGGTCAAGCCACTGCTATGGGACGAGACCGCCAGCGCCGAACGCCAGCGCGGCACCCGCCGCACTCTGGTGCGCGTGCTGGAAACGGCACTGCGCCTGGCGCATCCGTTCATGCCGTTCATTACCGAGGAAATCTGGCAGCGCGTCGCGCCGCTCGCGGGCAAGTCCGGCCCGACGCTGATGCTGCAGCCCTGGCCGGAGTTCAACCCGGAGCGTATCGACGCAGCCGCAGAAGGCGATATCGAGTGGGTCAAGGCCTTCATGCTGGGCATTCGGCAGATCCGCGGCGAGATGAACATCTCCATGGCCAAGCGTATCGACGTGGTGCTGGGCAACGCTTCGGCTGCCGACCAACGTCGCCTGGCCGACAACGAGCCGCTGCTGAAGAAGCTGGCCAAGCTGGAAAGCGTGCGCATCCTGGCGTCCGACGAAGAGGCTCCGTTGTCGGCCATCGCGCTAGTGGGTGACATGCAGGTGCTGGTGCCGATGGCCGGCCTGATCGACAAGGATGCCGAACTGGCACGTCTGGACAAGGAAATCGCCCGTCTGGACGGCGAGCTCAAGCGCGTCGGCGGCAAACTGTCGAATGCCGGCTTCGTCGACAAGGCTCCCGCCGAAGTGATCGACAAGGAACGCGCCAAACTGGCCGAAGCCGAACAGGCCAAGGCCAGGCTGCAGGAGCAGCGCGACCGCATCGCCGCGCTCTGATCAGAACGCGGCAAACGCAAAAAGGCCAGCCCGAAAGGTGCTGGCCTTTTTGCTTAAGGGTGTCCCGTCCTGAATGGGGTTTACACCTTCTGATCGATTTTCAGGAGGATGTAATGGAAGCAGCAAAAAGGCGCAGCCAGCGGGACTACACGATGACTTTTAAATTGTCGGTTGTCGACCAGGTCGAAAAAGGCGAGCTGAGTTATAAAGAGGCTCAGGAGCGTTACGGGATTCAAGGCAAGACGACCGTTCTGACGTGGTTACGCAAGCATGGTCGGCAAAACTGGAATCCAGGCGCATATCTTGGCTCGCCGAGGATGGGGATCATGCCCGAGCAAAACCGCCCATTGACGCCAGAGCAACGCATCAAAGAGCTTGAAGAGCAGCTTGCTCTGTCGAATCAAAAAGCGCAGTTTTTCGAAGCTGTCGTGGATGTGTTGCAAACTGACTACGGTCTTTCTGTCGTAAAAAAGCGTCCCGGCAAGTCCTCTCGCAAAAACGAATCCAAAACCTGAGCATCAGCAGGGCTTGCCAGTTCATGGGGATAAGCCGACAGGCTTACTACAAGCGCAATCGCGCCTACACTGCTCGTTTGGTACTGGATCAGGAAGTAGTTGATTTCGTTACCCAAAAACGTCTGCGGCAACCCCGCATGGGGACGCGAAAGCTGCATTATTTGATGCATTGTCAGCCACAGCATGGGCTGCAAGTGGGCCGAGATCGCCTGTTTTCCATTCTGCGCGAGAGACGTTTATTGGTGGCCCGCAAGCGGGCGTATCACAAAACGACTGACAGCCATCATCGCTTTCGGCGACATCCGAACCTGCTCAAACCGGGTCCTGATCAGGTGGTTCCAAGCGGCCCGGAGCAAGTCTGGGTGGCTGACATTACCTATCTGCCCACCCAAGAAGGTGTGGCTTATCTGAGCCTTGTAACCGACGCGTATTCGCGAAAGATCGTGGGATATCACGTCCATGAAAGCCTGCACACCGAGTCGGTAGCGCAGGCGCTGCGTCGAGCAGTGAGACAACGTCAAACCGTGCAGCCGCTGATTCATCACTCGGACAGGGGCAGCCAGTACTGCTCGGGGCTGTACCAGGCGTTGCATGCGAAACACGACATCAGGTGCTCTATGACGGACGGCTATGACTGTTATCAAAACGCGTTGGCAGAGCGGGTCAACGGGATATTGAAGACAGAGCTTTTGCTTCAAAGACCACAGGATTTAGCACAGGCGAAGAAGATGGTGAGTGAATCGGTAGCGATCTATAACCGCGAGCGTCCGCACCTGTCTTTGAGATATCAAACGCCCGATGCGATGCACCGGGCATTTGGGTGAAACAGGTGTAAACCTATTTCAGGACTAGACAGGGGGTCATCTTGATTGATGACAAGTTATTACCGGCAACGCTGATACACTATGCCGCACATGAAACACCCCTTTACAAACTGGCAGGCCGTTAAAGCCAAGACGAACAACTCGACGATGTGAAATGAGCCCCCTGCTGCGAAGCGCAATGCCCCACGTATTTCGCCGAACGCGCAACCGTCTCCCAGGGCAGTCCACCGCCCCGATTTGTTTCACCTCGCTAGCCAATCGTTCCCCTGCCAGCCGCTGAGGCTGCGTCACCACACCCGCATGCCCGGCAAGGTTCCTCAAGATGGAGTCCCTCCGATGTATGCACTCATGGCTGTCGTGTTCGTCATAGGCTATCTATGCATAGCCTTTGAACATCCCCTGAAGATAGACAAGGCCGCAGCCGCGATCCTGACCGCGGTCGTGACCTGGACCATTCTGGTACTGGGTGCCGACCAGATACTGCCGCTGCTGCAACCCGGTAGCCACAACCCGGGGGACTCCTCCGCGGTGGTGGTCGAATCGCTGCGTCATCACCTGGGCGAAGTCTCGGAGATTCTCTTCTTCCTGCTCGGCGCGATGACCATCGTCGAGCTGATCGACTCCCATGAAGGGTTCAAGGTCATCACCGATCGCATTCAGACACGCAAGCGCGTGCACCTGCTGTGGATCATCGGCTTTCTGACCTTCTTCCTCTCCGCGGCACTGGACAACCTGACCACCACCATCGTCATGGTCTCGCTGCTGCGCAAGCTGATCCGCGGCCGTCCCGAGCGCTGGTTGTTCGTCGGCGTGGTGGTGATCGCCGCCAACGCCGGTGGTGCCTGGTCGCCGATCGGTGACGTGACCACCACCATGCTCTGGATCGGTAGCCAGATCAGCGCTTCCGGCGTGATCACCGGGCTGTTCCTGCCGAGCCTGGTGTGCCTGCTGGTGCCGCTGATCATTCTCAGCTTCACCCTGCGCGGCGAAGCACCTCGGCCGCGGCCGCGTGCTCACCTGGCCGAGAAGCACCCGCCGACCACCACGGTGTTCGAGCGCAACCTGGTACTCGGTCTCGGTCTCGCCGCCCTGCTCTTCGTGCCGGTGTTCAAGACGGTGACCCACCTGCCGCCGTACATGGGCATCCTCTTCGGCCTCGGCGTGCTCTGGGTCACCACCGAGTTCATCCACCGCAACAAGAACGCCGAAGACAAGCACCCGCTTTCGGTAGTCGGCGTTCTGCGCAAGGTGGACACCCCCAGCGTGCTGTTCTTCCTCGGCATTCTGCTCGCCGTATCCAGCCTCGCTACCGCCGGCCACCTGACCCAGGTCGCGACCGCTCTTCGCGAATCACTCGGCCACATCTATCCGATCACCTATGCCATCGGCCTGCTCTCGGCCGTGGTCGACAACGTGCCGCTGGTGGCCGGTGCAATGAAGATGTATCCGTTGGTGAGCGAGAAGATGCTGGCTGCCACCGCTGCCGAAGAGTTCGCCTGGATGTCGCAGTTCGTCGTCGACGGCAATTTCTGGGAAATGCTCGCCTATTGCGCCGGCACCGGTGGCAGCACGCTGATCATCGGCTCGGCAGCGGGGGTCGCGGCGATGGGCATGGAGAAGATCAGCTTCACCTGGTACGTCAAGCGCGTCAGCCTGCTGGCCTTCCTCGGTTACACTGCGGGCGCCGCGACCTACATCGGCATGCTCGCCCTGCGCTAAACCGTAGCGAGCCCGGCCAGGTCGCTGCCCCCCACAGACGACCTGGCCAGGGACTTTCCATGACCGTCAGCAAGACCAAAACCAGCTTCTATCGCCGACTCTACGTCGCCTGGCTGATCGACAGCGGCACCGCCTGCAGCGTGCCGGCCCTGATGGCCGCGACCGGCATGCCCCGCCGCACCGCCCAGGACACCCTTGCCGCGCTCGCGGACCTGGACATCGACTGCAACTTCGAGCAGGACGACGGCGAACGCCACAACGCCGGCCGCTACGCCATCCGCGACTGGGGCGCCATCGACAAGGGCTGGATCGAGCGCAACCTGCCGCGTATCAAATCCATTCTCGAATATCCCTGATCGACCATGAGTGGCGATCTGCTGCTGGTTCTCGCCCTGCTCGCCGGCTGCATCGGCCTGTTCGCGCTGAACAAGCCACGCATGGACGTGGTGGCGGTACTGGCCATGGTCGCGCTGCCGCTCACCGGTGTGCTCAGCGTGCAGGAGGCACTGGCAGGCTTCAGCGATCCGAGCGTGGTGCTGATCGCCACCCTGTTCGTCATCGGCGATGGCCTGGTGCGCACCGGCATCGCCTATCGCCTGGGCGACTGGCTGATGCGTGCCGCCGGCAGCAGCGAGACCCGCCTGCTGATCCTGCTGATGCTGGCCGTCGCGGGGCTCGGCTCGGTGATGAGTTCGACCGGCGTGGTGGCGATCTTCATTCCCGTGGTGCTGGGCATCGCCCATCGCATGAAGGTTTCGCCACGGCGACTGATGATGCCGCTGGCGTTCGCCGGCCTGATCAGCGGCATGCTGACGCTGGTGGCGACGCCGCCGAACCTGGTGGTCAACAGCGAGCTGCGCCGCGCCGGGCTAGACGGCTTCGCCTTCTTCGATTTTACCCCCATCGGCCTGGCGATTCTGATGCTCGGCGTCGGCTATATGCTGCTGGCGCGGCGCTGGCTGGGCACCGACAAGCGCAGCGAGGCGACGGAGCAGCGCCACACCCTGGCCGACCTGGCGCGGGAATATCGGCTGGAAGAGCGTGAACGACGACTGCGGGTGATGCCCGGATCGATTCTCGCCAACCAGGCGCTGGACGAACTGAAGCTACGGACCCAGTACGGCATCAACGTGATTGCCGTGGAGCGCCACGACCGCTTTCGCAATCTGCTGCTGATCGCAACGGGCAACACCGAGCTGTTCGTCGGCGATGTGCTGCTGGTGGATCTGGCCAGCCCGGCCATCGGCCTGCTCGGCGCCTATCAGGAGCTGGGCCTGGAACCCCTGCAACTCAACACCTCCTACTACGCGGTTCACGGCCGTGAACTGGGGCTGGCGGAAGTGGCGCTGCCACCGGATTCGCGCCTGCCGGGCAAGACCATCCAGCAACTGGGCTTTCGCAGCCGGCACAAGCTCAACGTGGTCGGCCTGCGCCGCAATCGCCAGGCACTGCAGGGGCTGCTGGTGGATGAAAAGCTCAAGCCGGCCGATACCCTCCTCGTCGCCGGCAGCTGGAAGCACATCCATCGTCTGCAGGGCATGAGCCGCGACTTCCTCGTGCTCAGCCTGCCGGCCGAGGTGGACGATGTGGCCCCCGCGGCCAACCAGGCGCCGTTCGCACTGCTCGGGCTGGCGGTGATGGTGACATTGATGGTCAGCGGCCTGGTGCCCAACGTACTGGCAGCGCTGATTGGCTGCCTGGTCATGGGCCTGTTCCGCTGCATCGACATGGACAGCGCCTACAAGGCGATTCACTGGCAAAGCCTGGTGCTGATCGTCGGCATGTTGCCGTTCGCCCTGGCGCTGCAGAAAACCGGCGGCGTCGCCCTGGCGACATCGGGGCTGGTCGGCCTGCTCGGCGATGCCGGGCCGCATGCCCTGCTCGCCTGCCTGTTCCTGCTCACCGCGGTGATCGGGCTGTTCATCTCCAACACGGCGACGGCCGTGCTGATGGCACCCGTCGCGCTGTCCACCGCCGAGCAGCTGGGCGCCTCGCCCTATCCCTTCGCCATGATCGTCGCGCTGGCGGCCTCCGCCGCGTTCATGACGCCGATTTCCTCGCCGGTGAACACCCTGGTACTCGGTCCCGGGCAATACCGCTTCGCCGACTTCGTTCGCGTTGGCGTACCTTTCACCGCGCTGGTCATGATCGTCTCGGTGCTGCTGGTGCCGCTGCTGTTTCCGCTTTGAATGCCGGCGACCTCAAGTTCGCCACCGACGGGTAGCCAGCGAAAAGTGGCATGGCGGCTGAAAGGGCCAGCCGTTAAGCTCCAGCTCTCATTCTAAAAAGAACAGATTCCATGCCTCAGCGTGTCGCCCTGTTTCCGGTCCTGCTGGCCGGTGCCGTCCTGTTGTTGGTGGTCCATGGCCTTGGCCGCTTCGTCTATACCCCGCTGCTGCCCTGGCTGGTGGAGGACGGCCTGCTGACCGTGCAGGAAGGCGCCAGCATCGCCAGCTGGAACTACCTGGGCTATCTGATCGGCGCCCTGCTCGCGGTGCGCTGGCATCGCGTCGCGCAGATCCGCCGTACGCTGCCCTGGGCACTGGCGCTACACGTCCTGAGCGCCCTGCTGCAGACCCAGGCCGAATCCGCCGATGCGCTCGCCGCGCTGCGCCTGGCCAATGGCATCAGCAACGGCCTGGTGTTCGTCCAGGCGCCCTCGCTGATCCTCGAATGGCTGGCGCGACAGCAGCGCGTTTCCTCCAGCGGCCTGGTCTACCTCGGTGTCTGCGTCGGCCTGATCCTCTCCAGCCTGCTGGTGAGCCTGAGCGATGGCTTGCTGGTGGGCGCCGAACGCTGGTGGCCGGCGGCGCTGCTGTCGATACCGCTGGCCTGGTGGGGCTGGCGGCAGTTGGCGCGGCTGGACATGCCTGATGAAGAAAAGGCCCAACCGTCGGCGGAGCCGCCAAGCGGCAAGCTGCTCGATCGCTCCAGCACGCCGCTGTTTCTTTCCTACGCCGGTGCCGGCATGGGCTACATCCTGCCGATGACCTTCCTACCGATGGTCGCGCGCCTGCAGGTGGAGCCCGGCGACTTCCTGATCGGTGGCAGCTGGCTGGTGGTGGCGCTGGCGACGCTGCCGGCGCCCTGGCTGTGGAATCGTCTCGGCGTGCGCATGGGTGACGACATCGCCTTGCGCCTGAGCTATCTCACCCAGCTGCTCGGCGTACTGGCCGCGCTGCTGCTGCCCGGCGCGGTCGGCATCCTGCTCTGTGCGGTGCTGGTCGGCGGCACCTTTCTCGGCACCGTGCTGCTGACCCAGCGCCTGGCGCGGGCACTGCATCCGCATCAGGGGCCGCGGCTATCGGCGGCGCTGATCGCACTCTACGGCCTGACCCAGCTCGCCGCCCCCTGGCTGACCAGCCTCTGGATGGGCATGGGCGGCAGCCTGCACAGCGCCTTCTGGCTCGGTGCCGGGGCGCTGCTCTGGGGTCTGCTGTGGATGCTGATGGTGCCGCGTCGGCACTAGCCGCCGACAGCGGTTGTGGGACAATGCGCCCCCCAGCCGCCAACCCCTGCTGACAAATGCCGCGCAAATCCCCGCCCTCGACTACGCAGCCCGACCGCGCCGAACCCGGCAAAGCCGTGCTGCATCCACGCAACCGCCACACCGGTCGCTACGACTTCCCCGCACTGATCGCTGGGTGCCCGGAGCTGGCCGAATACGTCATCCTCAATCCTTACCGCAAGCAGAGCATCGACTTCGCCAACCCGGATGCGGTGCGGGTGTTCAATCGCGCCTTGCTGCGGCAGTTCTACGGCATCCAGCACTGGGACATCCCGCCGGGCTACCTGTGCCCTCCGGTGCCCGGGCGCGCCGATTACCTGCACGGCCTGGCCGACCTGCTCGGGGGGCACGAGGCCCGCGCCATCCCCCGTGGCGCCGCGATCCGTGCACTGGACATCGGCACCGGGGCCAACTGCATCTATCCGTTGATCGGCCATCGGGAGTATGGCTGGCGCTTCACCGGGAGCGATATCGATGCCACCGCTCTGGCCTCGGCACGCACCATCGTCTCGGCCAACGGCCTCGCCAAGGCCATCGAGCTGAGACAACAGGCCGCGCCGAAGCACATCTTCAAGGGCGTGATGTTGCCGGAGGATCGCTTCGACCTGACGTTGTGCAATCCGCCCTTCCATGCATCACAGGCCGAAGCCAGCAGTGGCAGCCAGCGCAAGTGGCGTAACCTCGGCAAGCTCGATCCGAGCCGCAAGCTGCCCGCACTCAATTTCGGCGGTCAGGCGGCGGAGCTCTGGTGCGAAGGTGGCGAAGCGGCCTTTATCGCGCGCATGGCGGAGGAAAGCGTCGCATTCGCCGGGCAGGTCTACTGGTTCAGTACCCTGGTATCGAAGGGCGCCAACGTGGCGCCACTGGTGACACGGCTCAAGCGCCTCGGCGCCCGCCAGGTGCACACCCTGGACATGGCCCAGGGGCAGAAGAAAAGCCGGTTCATCGCCTGGACGTTTCTGACCGAAGCCGAGCAGGCGGGCTGGCGCGCCGAGCGCTGGTCGAAAGGATGAAAACCAGCAAGGCACCAACGAACGAATTCAGACCGCCACATCCCAGAGTTGCTTGTTCTTCAGCGCCATGGTCTGGATATAGCGCGGCTCACCGTTGATCTCTTCCAGCTCGGTCATCCCGGCCAGCTCGCCTACCACGCGATAACGCTTGCCTACACGCTTGTCCTTCAACGGATAGAGCTTGGCGATTTGTTGGGCGAGTTCGGTAAGGGTGGACATTGCTTGTTGCTCCATTGACTGCGTGCCGCAGGTATTTACCAACTGTTGATGACGGTTATGCGACAGCCGAGCCGTAGAACGGGGTTTCCAGGCTGCCACTCGGTCGCAGGCGTACACGCACAAAAGCCGATAGGTTGCTGCTAAGAACCGGCGATTTGTTCTTAACGTCTTCTACGCCGCTTCGCTTTGGAGCGATGAATCGCGAATTGATTCCGTCACGTTCGTCGCCGCTTGCGGACCGCACAGCGAAGCCAGGCAATCGCTATTGCGGGCATGACCGCTTCGGCGCGACCGGATAACCCGGCCACGCGCAAAAGAAGGAATCACGACATCGCGGACCGGCCGGATTCAGCAGGTGCCCAGGCCCATCTGCAACAGCGCCAGGCCGCCACGCTGCCAGCCCCACCAGGCCAGCATCAGCAGACCCAGCAGCAGGGCGCCGGCCAGACCCAGCCAGAGCGGCCGCATCAGTTGACCTGCGCCTCGCGCAGGCGCTCGACCGGCTGCTCGCGAATCGGCCAGTTGAGTACCGCCGCCATCAGGCTCAGCGCGATCGCGATCTGCCAGACCAGGTCGTAGCTGCCGGTACGGTCGTACAGCCAACCGCCCAGCCAACCGCCAAAGAACGAGCCCAGCTGATGGAAGAGAAAGGCGATACCACCGAGCATCGACAGGTTGCGCACGCCGAACATGGTCGCCACCGTACCGTTGGTGAGCGGCACCGTGGATAGCCACAGCAAGCCCATGGCGATGCCGAATGCGTATGCGCTCCAGACACTCAGCGGCGCCAGCAGGAAAGCACTGATCACCACCCCGCGGATCAGATACAACCCAGCCAGCAGCTTTGGCTTGGAGTAGCAGCTGCCCAACCAACCGGCGGTGTAAGTACCAACGACGTTGAACAGCCCGACCAGCGCCAGCACCGTGGTACCGACCTGCGCCGGCAGGTGCTGATCGACCAGATAGGCCGGCAGGTGCAGGCCGATGAAGACCACCTGGAAACCGCAGACGAAGAAGCCCAGCGCCAGCAAGCGGAATCCGGAATGCCCGGCGGCCTCGCGCAGCGCCTCGCCCAGCGATTGCTGAGTTCCGGGCGCCGCCGGAGCCCGCGCGGGGCTGCGCATCATCCCGGCGAGCGGCACGATCAGCGCCACCAGCAAACCGAGCGCCAGCAGCGCCGAGGACCAACCCAGCCACTCGATGAGCCCAAGGCTCCCCGGCAGCATGATGAACTGGCCGAAGGAGCCCGCAGCGCTGGCGATGCCCATCGCCATGCTGCGCTTCTCCGGCGGCACCGCCTGCCCGACCGCGCCGAGGATCACCGAGAACGAGGTGCCCGACAGCCCCAGCCCGATCAGCAGCCCGGCACTCAGCGTCAGCGTCGTCGGCGAATCGGACACCGCCATCAATGTCAGCCCAATGGCGTAGAGAATGCCGCCGATCAGCACCGCACGCGCCACGCCGAAGCGATCGGCCAACGCGCCAGTCACCGGTTGCACAAGGCCCCAGATCAGGTTCTGTACAGCGATGGCGAAGGCGAACACCTCGCGACCCCAGCCGAACTCCGCGCTCATGGGCGGCAGGAACAGACCGAAACCATGGCGCACGCCGAGGGAAATCGCGAGGATCAGCGAGCCACCAGCGAGAATCCAGGCAGAGTTGCGCCACACAGCGTTCATGAGCGTCATTCCCAGGGAAAAGGCGACCAGTTTACTCAGGAACCCCGGACCCACCGCAACTACTCATCGAACTGTCCCGGTCGGTTAAACTGCAGCTGTTTTGCCCACCCTGAACGAGTACTCCATGCCGATTCGCCACTGCATTGTCCATCTGATCGAGAAAAAGCCGGACGGCACCCCCGCCGTGCTCCACGCCCGTGACTCGGAGCTGGGCAACTCCCAGGCCATCGAAAACCTGCTGGCCGATCTCAACGAGAGCTACAACGCCAAGCAGGGCAAGGCCTGGGGCTTCTTCCACGAGGAGTCCGGCGCCTATCCGTTCAGCGGCTGGCTCGCCCAGTACATGGAAGGCAATCAGGACTTCACCGCGTTCAGCCGCCAGGCCGTCGAGCATCTGCAGAAGCTGATGGAAGAATCCAACCTGTCCACCGGCGGCCACGTGCTGTTCGCTCATTACCAGCAGGGCATGACCGATTACCTGGCCATCGCCCTGTTGCACCACAGCAACGGCGTCACCGTTACCGACTCGCTGGACGTGACCGAAGCGAAGCACCTCGACCTCGACCAACTGCACCTGGCGACGCGGATCAACATCTCCGAGTGGCAGAACAACAAGCAGTCCAAGCAGTACATCTCCTTCATCAAGGGCAAGAACGGCAAGAAGGTCTCCGAGTACTTCCGCGATTTCATCGGTTGCCAGGAGGGCGTCGACGGCCCGGGCGAGACGCGCACGCTGCTCAAGGCCTTCAGCGACTACGTCGAAAGCGAGGACCTGCCGGAAGAGAAGGCACGGGAGAAGACCAGCGCCCTGGTTGGCTACGCCAGCAGCCAGGCGAAGATCGGCGAGCCGATGTCGCTGGAGGAGCTGTCCGGGGTGATCGACGAGGAACATCCGCGCGCCTTCTACGAGCACATCCGCAACAAGGATTACGGCCTGTCGCCGGAGATTCCCGCCGACAAGCGCACGCTCAACCAGTTTCAACGCTTCACCGGACGCGCCGAAGGGCTGTCGATCAGCTTCGAGTCGCATCTGCTGGGCTCGAAGGTCGAGTACGACGAGGCGCGTGACATGCTGATCATCCGCCAGCTGCCGACCCAACTGAAGGACCAGCTCAAGCGGCGCAAGGACTGACCGCGCCATGCGCCTGGCAGACGCCATTCTCGATGACTGCCTGTGCGACCCAGCGGCGCCGCTGGCGCGCGATCCGGCACGCTGCTACGGCCTGGACAAAGCTCAGGCCCAAGCGCAGCTGGCAAGCCTGAGGGAATGGCTGCGGGTGCAGCAGAGCATGCTCTGGGCCAACCGCCGCGACGCCCTGCTGCTCGTGCTGCAGGGGCCGGACTGTTCCGGCAAGAACGGCGTGATCCGCCGCGTGCTGAGTGGGCTCGATCCGCTGGGGCTGTCGCCGCACAGCTTCCAGGCACCGAGCGCGGAGGAACGCCGCCACGACTTCCTCTGGCGCTACCGGGAGCGGCTGCCAGCGCCCGGCATGCTCGGCGTATTCAATCGCAGCTACTACGAAGCGCTGGTCAGCGATCTGCGCGACGGCCTGTGCTCGCCTACCGACATCCCGCAACGCCAGGCCGCAATCCAGGCTTTCGAGCGCGCGCTGCCGGCGGCTGGCATCCACCCGCTCAAGTGTTACCTGCAGCTATCCGCCGGCGAGCAGAAACAGCGCCTGCATCGGCGCCTGGAGCAGCCGGAAAAGCGCTGGAAGCTGACCCTCGGCGATCTGCAGGACCAGCGCAACTTCGCCCAGCAGCAGGCGCAATGGGCTGCCGTGCTGAGCAAAAGCCACAGCCGCGAAACGCCCTGGTACGTGATACCGGCCGACCACCGCTGGTTGCGCGACCTGCTCGTCGCCAGCCTGCTCGCCCGCGCGTTCGAGCGCCTGGCCCTGGACTGGCCGGCACAGCCGGCGCCATTCACCCATGCCGATCTGGACAGCACGCCATGAAGCGCTTCGCTCAGGTGTTGCTGCTACTGCCGCTGCTGGCGCAGGCGCAGGCGCAGCCAGGCGAAACAGCGCCGGAACTCTCGGTGGACGAAGTCCGCTTCACGGTCGCCAACTCCGAATTCACCCTGATGCACGAGATGGGGCACCTGCTGATCAGCGAACTGCAGCTGCCGGTGCTTGGACGTGAGGAAGACGCCGCCGACCAGCTCGGCTTCATGGGTCTGTTCCTGTTGCAGCGGGAACAGCACCGCGACGACTTCTACGCCAAGCTGATGGACGTCGCCGATTACTGGCGTCTGGAATGGCAGAGCGCGGAACGCGACGGCTCCCCGGTGCCGGTCTGGGACAGCCACGCGCTGGACGCCCAACGCTTCTACAACATCGCCTGCCTGGCCTACGGCAGTGATCCGGATCGGCTCGACTGGGTGCTGGAAGTCAGCGGCCTGCCGGTGGAACGGGCGCTGTACTGTCCCGAGGAGTATGAACAGGCGGCCCGCGCGGTGCAGTGGTTTCGCGAACACTTGGGCCGCAGCGACGAGGGACCGGCGCGGCACCGCATTCAGGTGATCTACGACACACCACCCGGACATCTGCCGGGTGGTGCCGAACTGCTGGAAAAGATCCGCGCCAGCGGCGAACTGGAGGCAGTCGCGGCGAAGGCCAGCGATGCCTTCGAACTGCCCCGCGACCTGACCCTGCGCATGTCCACCTGCGGCGCACCGGACGCCTGGTTCAACCGCATCAGCGGTGAACTCACGCTATGCTACGAGCGCATCGCCTACTTCCGCACGCTCGCTCGCGAACTGCCGAAACTGCGCGCCGGCGAATCACCGGCGTCGCACTGAGGCGTCTTCAGCGCGCCTCGATGCGATAGCCGACACGCGGGAAGTGCACGTGCACGACCCCGGTGCGGTCATCGCTGCGGCGCAGGATCAGCTCTTCGCTACCGGCAAAGACCAACTCGCCCTCGACCGGATCAGCGCCGTAATCCACCGCGGCGATGGCCACCAGCTGCCCTTCCTGGAAACCGTTCGGCTCGCTGAATGCTTCATCCGGCAGCGGCGCAGGCTCGGCCTCCAGCGCCATGCGCAGTGCATCCTCGGCGGACAACTCGCTGCTGGAGCCATGGCCCACGCCGAGTACCTTGCCAAGCCAGGCCGCCACCTCCGGGTAGCCATCCACCAGCGGCGCGGTGACCGGCGTCGCACGCAGGAACCACAGACAATGCGCGACGGCGAAGTCGGCAATCGACGGCGCCGCGCCAAACAGGAACTCGCCCTCCTCCCGCGCCAGTTGCTGCTGCAGGCGCGTCATGAAGGTTGGCCAATCATTCTTCGCCTGCTCCAGCGGAACGCGACTGACCGAGCCGTTGGCGAACAGCTGCGCACGATCCTTGCTGAAGGTCTGGACGAACTCCTTGGGCACCTGGGCGAAGCGAACGGCCATGGATTCGGGCTGGAACACCAGGCTCACGGCATTCAGGAACAGCACCGAGTCGGCCCACTGGGCAAGCGTCGCGGCGGTGAATTCCTGGCCTTCCGGGAACAGCGCCGGGGTGGCCTTCTCAGCCTCCAACCGACGCGCGATCAGCGCGGTGTCGCAGTAGATGTCGGCGCCGACCTGCAACACCGGCGTGCGCCGGTAACCACCGGTGAGCGCGGTCAGATCGGGCTTGGGCATGACCGGAGGGATCATCACCGAGCGCCAGGACAACTGCTTGAACCCCAGCATCAGACGCGCCTTTTCGGCGAAGGGCGAGGTGGGATAGTGGTGCAGGATCAGCTCGTGCATGACAGGCTCCGCCAGAGGGTCTCGAGATGGGGCGTCGCCCCGTTGAAAGAGCATCAGCTTAGACGCTCCGTTCGACTGAGCCTACCGGCTGATTGGTGCATCATTCACGCAACGGGGCCGACCATGCTCACCAGACGTTCCTTGGCACGCTTGTCCAGTCGCTTGATGGCGATCTCGCGGCGCAATGCATCGCCCTTGCTGGCGCAAGCCTCGACATAGACCAGCGCCTGCGCCGGACTGGAGTGAAAGAAACGCGCGCCGCGCCCGCGCTGGTGCTCGGCGAAACGCCGCTGCGCATCGTCGCTGATACCGCAGTACAGGGCACCGTTGGCGGCGCGCACCAGATAGACGAACCAGGGCTTGGGCTGGACCTCGGTCATGTTTCGCAAAAATCTCGGAGTCGGTGGCGGCACGGGCCGGCATTATGCCGAACTTGCGCGCCACGGTCGTTCGGCAGCATCGCCCTGGCTTCGGACGGCGCTCGCCTAGCAGAGAGCCCGGCTGCTGTCCAGATATGGTGGCGGTTCGCCTTTGCGTATACTGCGCCGATGTTTGTCCAAACCGTGTTCCGCAAGCGCTGCGCCATCTGGCTGTTGGCGACCGGACTCTTCCTGATGCTCAGCAGCTGCGCCGAAAAGCCCAGCGAGCTTGAGCGTATACAGGAGGAAGGCGTACTGCGCGTGATCACCCGCAACAGCCCCTCCACCTATTTCCAGGACCGCAATGGCAAAGCCGGCTTCGAGTACGAGCTGGCCAAACGCTTCGCCAGCAATCTTGGCGTCGAACTGCAGATCGAAACCGCCGACAACATCGAAGACATTTTCAGCCGTCTCAACCGGCCCGGCGGCCCGGCGCTCGCCGCCGCCGGCCTGGTCGCCAGCGAAGGCCGGCAGGAACTGGCGCGCTTCACCCGCTCCTATCTGGACGTCACCACCCAGGTCGTCTACCGCAGCGGCCAACGCCGCCCGACCAGCCCCAAGGACCTGATCGGCAAGCGCATCCTCGTGCTCAAAGGCAGCAGCCAGGCGGAGAAGCTGGCCACGCTGCAGGCCGAATATCCCGACCTGCGTTACGAGGAATCCGACGCCGTGGAAGTGGTCGACCTGCTGCGCATGGTCGACGAAGGGCAGATCGACCTGACCCTGGTGGAATCCAACGAGATGTCCATGAACCAGGTGTACTTCACCAATATCCGCGCCGGCTTCGATGTCGGCGAGCAGAACAGCCTGGCCTGGGTCGTGGCCAAGGGCGAGGACGACAGCCTGCTGCAGGCCGCCAACTCCTTCCTCGAACAGGCCCAGCAGAACGGCACGCTGCAGCGCCTGCGCGAACGCTACTACGGTCATGTCGACGTGCTCGGCTACGTCGGCGCCTACGCCTTCGCCAAGCATCTGCAGCAGCGCCTGCCGCGTTACGAGAAAGCCTTCCGCGAGACTGCCAGAAAACACGGCATCGACTGGCGCCTGCTGGCCGCGATCGGTTATCAGGAATCCCACTGGCAGCCCGAGGCCACTTCCAAGACCGGTGTGCGCGGGCTGATGATGCTGACCCTGCGCACCGCCAACGCCATGGGCGTGACCAACCGCCTGGACCCGGTGCAGAGCATCCAGGGCGGCGGCAAATACCTGGTCAAGGTGCACGCCAGCCTGCCCGAAAGCGTGCAGGAACCCGATCGCACCTGGTTCGCCCTCGCCGCTTACAACGTCGGCGGAGGGCACCTCGAAGACGCCCGCAAACTCGCCGAAGCCGAGGGGCTGGACCCCAACAAGTGGCTGGACGTGAAGCAGATGCTGCCGCGCCTGGCGCAGAAGCAGTGGTACAGCAAGACCCGCTACGGCTATGCCCGCGGCGGCGAGCCGGTGCACTTCGTGGCCAACATCCGCCGCTACTACGACATCCTCACCTGGGTGACCCAGCCACAGATGGAGGGCCAGCAGCTGGCCAAGAGCGAGCTGCATATCCCCGGCGTGTACACGACCGACCTGATGGAAGAACTGCCGCCACTCTGACCTTCGCGCAAGTCCGGCTCATCCCGGGCCGACGCCCATCCGACGCAGCAACGCCTTCTCGATCTCCAGGATCACCAGCACCGCCACACCGGCCAGCACCACCAGCACACCGGTCGCCAGCGGCAACGCTTCGGACGCGAACAGCGACTGCATGAACGGCGCATAGGTGAACATCAGCTGCAGGGCGAACACGCCGAACACCGCCACCAGCACCCGCGGCGTGCCCTTGACGCCCTGCACGGTAAAGGAAGGCGCCTTCAGATAACGCACGCTGAACAGATAGAACACCTCCATGCACACCAGCGTATTGACCGCCACGGTGCGCGCCGCCTCCACCGTCGCGCCCTGGCCGAGCATCCATTGATACATGCCGAAGATGCCGGCGAGAAACAGCGCGGAAACGAAGAAGATCCGCCAGATGACGAAGCGCGACAGCATCGGCTCGTCCGGTCGCCGCGGCGGACGCTGCATCACATCCGCCTCGGTCGGCTCGAACGCCAGCACCATGGCCAGCGCCACCGAGCTGACCATATTGACCCACAGCACCTGCACCGGCGTGATCGGCAGCGCGATGCCGAGCAGCACCGCCAGCAGCAGCGACAGCGACTCGCCGCCGTTGATCGGCAGCAGGAAGGTCACGGTCTTGCGCAGGTTGTCGTAGACGGTGCGTCCCTCTTCCACCGCATGGGCAATCGAGGCGAAGTTGTCGTCCGCCAGCACGATGGCGCCGGCCTGCTTGGCCGCCTCGGTACCCTTCATGCCCATGGCCACGCCGACGTCGGCCTGCTTCAGCGCCGGCGCATCGTTGACGCCATCGCCGGTCATGGCGACCACCTCGCCATTGGCCTGCAGCGCACGCACCAGGCGCAGCTTGTGTTCCGGGCTGGCACGGGCGAACACCCGGGCCTCGGCGACGGCCTGGCGCATGGCCGCCTCATCCATCAGTTCCAGCTCCGGCCCGGTGATCGCCTTGATGTCATCCCCCATGCCCAGCTGCCTGGCGATGGCGCTGGCAGTCACGCCGTGGTCGCCGGTGATCATCACCACGCGAATGCCCGCTGCACGGCACTGCGCCACCGCACGGATCGCTTCGTCACGCGGCGGATCGATGATGCCGACCAGCCCAAGCAGGGTCAGCTCGCTGGCGACATCAGCATGCTCGATCGCCTCCTGGCCGGCCGGCAGCCTGCGCCGGGCCAGCGCCAGCACGCGACGACCGGCCCGCGCCTGCGCCTCGACCTGTTCGTGCCAGTGCGACTGATCCAGCGGCCGCTCCTGGCCGTCGCTCTCGAGCTGCCGCGCGCACATGGCCAGGACCCGTTCCGGCGCACCCTTGACCAGCACCTCGCAGCCGCCTTCACAGGCATGCAGGGTGGCCATGAAACGGTGCTCGGATTCGAAAGGAATCACGTCCAGCCGCGGACGGTCGACGTGGAGGTTGGCCGGCGACAGTCCTGCCTTCATCGCCAGGGTCAGCAATGCGCCCTCGGTGGGGTCGCCGGCAAGGGCCCACAGCCCATCCTTCTCGTGCAGGCTGGCGTCATTGCACAGCGCCGCGGCTTCGGCAAGCGCGCTGGCTGCCGGCGTGCGCGCTGCCAGCGCCGCCGGTTCGACTGCCACGCCCTCGACCAGCAGCGCACCTTGCGGTGCATAGCCGGCGCCTTCGACCTCCAGCGCCTGCCCGGCGCAGATCACTTCCTGCACCGTCATCTCGTTGCGCGTCAGGGTGCCGGTCTTGTCCGAGCAGATCACCGTCACCGAGCCCAGCGTCTCCACCGCAGGCAGGCGCCGGATCACCGCGTTGCGGCTGGCCATACGCTGCACGCCGATGGCCAGGGTGATGGTCATGATCGCCGGCAGACCCTCGGGGATCGCCGCGACCGAAAGCCCCACCGCCGCCATGAACATCTCGCCAGCGCCCATGCCCCGCACCAGCGTGCCGAACAGGAACAGCAGCACGCCGGCGGCCAGGATCACGGCTGTCAGCGCCCGGCCGAAATCGGACATCTTGCGCAGCAGCGGCGTGGTGCCCTGCTCGACCGATTCCAGCATCGTCCCGATACGCCCGATCTCGGTCGCCGCGCCCGTGGCGACCACCAGCGCACGCGCCTGTCCTTGGGTCACCAGCGTGCCGGCATACCCCATGCAAAGCCGGTCGCCGATGGAAGCATCGTCGGCCACGGCCTCGACCTGCTTGTCGACCGGAACCGATTCGCCGGTCAACGCCGCCTCGTCGATACGCAGATTGCGCGCCTGCAGCAGCCGCACGTCCGCCGGCAGGCTGTCGCCGGAAGCCAGCAGCACCACATCCCCGGGCACCAGCTCGGCGGCATCGAGGTCCTGCTGGCGGCCATCGCGCAACACCACCGCGTGCGGTGCCAGCAGATGCCGAATCGCCTGCAGCGCTTTTTCCGCCTTGCCCTCCTGAACGAAGCCGATCACCACGTTGACCACCACCACCGCCAGGATCACGAAGGTGTCGACCAGGTGCCCCATCAGTCCGGTCACCAACGCCGCGGCCATCAGCACGTAAAGCAGCAGGTTGTTGAGGTGGCGCAGCAGGCGCTGCCAGACACTCGCCGGCTTGGCCTCGTCGAGCCGATTGGGACCGTATTGCAGCAGGCGCTGCTGGGCCTGTTCATGGCTGAGGCCGGCGCTCGAGGACTCCAGTTCGAGCAGCACCTCGTCGCTCTGCCGAGCATGCCAGCGGTTCGACTGCGTTTGCTGGTCGGGCATTGGATCCCCCCTGATTTCGATTCGATGATACCGGGCGCACCGGCAACGTTGGTTCATCAGAGCCGAAACAGCGCTCCTATGACCACCGCCGCGAAACCGCTTGCAACACTTACAGGACGACCAGATGCCGCACCCCTGCATTGCTGCACGCGCGCGTTGCAGCCGGGCTATTCTTGCCGGTCAGTCATGACCTACCGAGGACGCAGCATGCAAAAAACCGCACTCATCATCGGCGCTTCCCGCGGTCTGGGCCTCGGCCTGGCGAAACAATTCTGCGCCGCAGGCTGGCAGGTGATCGCCACGGTACGCAACCCGCAGCACGCCGAAGCCCTCAGCCAGATACCGCAGGTGCGCATCGAAACGCTGGATATGGACGATGCAGGCAGCGTAGATCAGCTGGCCAGCCGCCTGGCCGGCATCAGGCTCGACCTGTTGTTCGTCAATGCCGGCGTCGCCGGTCCGCAGGGCAAACCGGCCACGCAAGCCACTCAAGCGGAAGTCGGCCAGCTGTTCTTCACCAATGCCGTCGCGCCGGTGCGGCTGGCCGAGCGGCTGCTGCCGCTGGTCGATCCTACGCAGGGCGTGATCGTCTTTATGAGCTCGATCCTCGGCAGCGTCGAAACCGGTCCGGGCATGGGCATGGACCTGTACGGCGCGAGCAAGGCCGCGCTGAATCACATGACCCGCACCTTCGTCGCCGGGCTGGGCGAGACCCGGCTGACCGTGCTGTCGATGCATCCCGGCTGGGTCAAGACCGACATGGGCGGCGACCAGGCTCCACTGGATGTCGAGACCAGCACGCGCGGTATGCTCGAGCAGGTTACCCAGGCTATTGGACAGGGCGGACATCGATATCTGGATTACCAGGGCAATCCGTTGCCCTGGTAATGATGACCACAAGGGTTATCTCGGGAGTCGGATTGGCCGCTCCCACTAACCAACCCTTGGCAACCCTGTGACAAACCCACCCAAAACCCTTTATCTTCCTCCCCCGGCGAGGCATCCCCCTCCGCCTCCTGGATCAGCAGACAGGGCATAACTGAGCTGGCTACTCTGAACTCAACCATTCAGGAGAAAGCCGGCATGGCTGCTCATCGAATCTGGATCAAGCATCCCCTCGCCCTCTTCACCGCCAACGACCAGAAAGCCCCAGGCGGGCTGGTGATCGAAGACGGTGTCATCACCGAACTCCTTGCCGCCGGCGCCTCGCCCGCGCAGCCGGTGGACGAGACCTTCGACGCACGTGAACACGTGGTGTTGCCGGGCCTGGTCAACACCCATCACCACTTCTACCAGACCCTCACCCGCGCCTGGGGCCCGGTGGTCAACGAGCCGCTGTTCAACTGGCTGCTGACCCTCTACCCGGTCTGGGCGCGGCTGACACCGGAGGCGTTGCAGCTGGCGAGCAAGGTGGCGCTGGCTGAGCTGCTGTTATCCGGCTGCACCACGGCAGCGGATCACCACTACCTGTTTCCGGGCGGGCTCGAGGACGCCATCGATATCCAGGTCGGAGCGGTCCGCGAGCTGGGCATGCGCGCCATGCTCACCCGCGGTTCGATGAACCTGTCCAAGGACGATGGCGGCCTGCCGTGCAAGAGCGTGGTGCAGGACGCCGAGACCATCCTCGCCGACAGCGAGCGGCTGATCGACCGCTACCACGAGCGCGGCGACGGCGCGCAGATCCAGATCGCCCTGGCGCCCTGCTCGCCGTTCTCGGTCACCACCGACATCATGCGCACCTGCGCGGAGCTGGCCGAAGCGCGCGACGTGCGTCTGCATACGCACCTGGCCGAGACCCTGGACGAACAGGAGTTCTGCGCGAAGCGCTTCGGCATGCGCACCGTGGACTACCTGCAGAGCGTCGGCTGGCTCGGCCCGCGTACCTGGCTGGCCCATGGCATCCATTTCAACCAGGTGGAAATTCACCGCCTGGGTGCAGCCGGTGTGGGCATCTGCCATTGCCCGAGCTCCAACATGCGTCTGGCCTCGGGCATCTGCCACACGCTCGAGCTCGAGGACAAGGGCGCCATCATCGGCCTGGGCGTCGACGGCTCGGCCTCCAACGACGCCTCCAACATGATGCTCGAGGCGCGCCAGGCGCTGTTCATCGGGCGCCTGCGCTACGGCGCCGAGAAGATCACCCCAGAGAAGGTGCTGGGCTGGGCGACCCGCGGCTCCGCGCGGCTGCTCGGGCGCAGCGACATCGGCGAGCTGGCGGTCGGCAAGCAGGCCGACCTGGCCCTCTTCAGACTCGATGAGCTACGTTTTTCCGGCAGCCACGATCCCATCGCCGCACTCCTGCTGTGTGCCGCCGACCGTGCCGACCGGGTGATGGTCGGCGGCAAATGGCGCGTCATCGACGGTCAGGTCGAAGGCCTCGACGTGCAGGGACTGATCGCCGATCACCAGCAGGCGGCCCGGCAACTGGTAAACGGCTAAACAACCACGATCGAGGCTTGCACCAAAGCTGGGCGCCGTGGATTACTGGCGCACCAGTGCAAGTCTCGATCGGGCCTCGGCGTCGAGTCGAATCGGCCGCAATCCGGCACAGCGAAGGTATCTGTCCAGTTGGTCAGCTTTTTGCTAACCAGCTATCAGCCAACACAGGCTCTGTAGCTAGACAAACAGGAGCGTCACCCGCCATGCAGAACAACTCACGGAAAACCCTGCTGCGCGCCCTTGCCGCAGCGATCGGCTTCAGCGCCGCACTGACGACCGCCGCGGCGTCGGCTGCCGATCCGCTGAAGGTCGGCTTCGTCTACATCGGCCCGATCGGCGACCACGGCTGGACCTACCAGCACGAGCAGGGTCGCAAGTACATGGAAGAGAAGCTGGGCGACAAGGTGCAGACCAGCTTCGTCGAGAACGTGCCGGAAGGCGCCGACGCCGAGCGGGTCATCCGCAACATGGCCAAGAGCGACTACGACCTGATCTTCACCACCTCCTTCGGCTACATGAACCCCACGCTGAAGGTCGCCAAGCAGTTCCCCAAGGTCATCTTCGAGCACGCCACCGGTTACAAGCAGGCGAAGAACGTCGGCACCTACCTGACCCGTTCCTATGAAGGTCGCTACGTCGGCGGCTTCCTCGCGGCGAACATGACCAAGACCAAGAAGGTCGGCTACATCGCCTCGTTCCCGATTCCGGAAGTGATCCGCGACATCAACGCCATCCAGCTGGCGCTGGACAAGTACAACCCCGGCACCGAGATCAAGGTGGTGTGGGTCAACACCTGGTTCGATCCGGGCAAGGAAGCCGATGCCGCCAACGCCCTGATCGACCAGGGCGTCGACGTGATCTTCCAGCACACCGACAGCCCGGCCCCCATCCAGGCCGCCGAGCGTCGTGGCGTCTACTCCGTCGGCTATGCCTCGGACATGCAGCACTTCGGGCCGAAGGCCGTGCTGACCTCCATCGTCAACGACTGGGGCCCGCACTACACCAAGTCCGCCGAAGCGGTGATGGCCGGCAACTGGAAATCCGACGACTTCTGGGGTGGTCTGGCCCAGGACAGCATCAGCCTGCCGATCAGCGATCTGGTGCCCGCTGACGTGAAGACCGAAGCCGAAGCGATCATCACCAGCATCAAGAGCGGCGAGTTTCATCCGTTCACCGGTCCGATCAAGGACCAGGCTGGCGAAGTGCGCATCGCCGAGGGCGAGACCGCCAGCATCAAGGACCTCGCCTCGATGAATTACTACGTCGAAGGCGTCAAGGCCGAGTTGCCCAAATAAGCGCTGAGCTGGAAGCCTGAAGCTGGAAGCCAGCCGTGCCTGCTTCAGGCTTCAGGCTTCAGGCTTCAGGCTTCAGGCTTCAGGCTTCAGGCTTCAGGCTTCAGGCTTCAGGCTTCAGGCTTCAGGCTTCAGGCTGCGACCCAAGGTATTCCGAAATGACCCAACTTCCCATCATCGATATTTCCCCACTCTATAACGCCGACGAGGCCGGCCATCTGGCCGTCGCCGAGGCGATCGACCGCGCCTGCCGCGAGTGGGGTTTCTTCTATATCAAGGGTCACCCGATCAGCGCCGAGCGCATCGCCACCCTCACCGACCATGCCCAGCGCTTCTTTGCCCTGCCCGCCGAAGAAAAGCTGAAGATCGACATCACCAAGAGCCGCCACCACCGCGGCTACGGTGCCGTCGCCACCGAACAGCTTGACCCGAGCCAGCCGTGCGACCTCAAGGAAACCTTCGACATGGGTTTCCATATGCCGGCCGACCACCCGGACGTGCTGGCCGAAAAACCACTGCGCGGGCCCAACCGCCATCCGCTGCAGATCGAAGGTTGGACCGAGCTGATGGAGGGCCACTACCGCGACATGCAGGATCTTGCCTGCACCCTGCTGCGTGCCATCGCGCTCGCCCTGGGCATCGAGCGGGACTTCTTCGACAAGCGCTTTATCGAACCCATCAGCGTGTTCCGCATGATCCACTACCCGCCGCGGCAAACGGCCACCAGCGCCGATCAGCAGGGCGCCGGCGCACACACCGACTACGGCTGCGTGACCCTGCTCTATCAGGACCAGGCCGGCGGCCTGCAGGTGCAGAACGTCAAGGGCGAATGGATCGACACGCCGCCCATCGAAGGCACCTACGTGGTCAACATCGGCGACATGATGGCGCGCTGGAGCAATGACCGTTACAAGTCGACGCCGCATCGCGTGATCAGCCCGCTGGGTGTGGACCGCTACTCCATGCCGTTCTTCGCCGAGCCGCATCCGGACACCGAGATCGCCTGCCTGCCCGGTTGCTACGACGAAGCCAACCCGCCGAAATACCCCAGCACCACCTGCAGCCGGTACATGCTCTCGCGCTTCGCCGAGACCTACGCCTACCGACGGCAGGGCGAGGCCGAACCCGTCTGAACGGGCTTTAATTGCAGTATGAAAACATGGGCGAGCGCATCGATACGCCTCGCCCGATCTGCGCGCGTCTGCCGCATTGACTTTTGAGTCAGGAATTAGTTGACCGAGAAGTCAGATAGCGATAGTTTGCGCGTCAGAACAACAACAGCGGAGGCTTCGCCTTGATCCAGTTTCTCCTCAATCGAGAATTGCGCAGCGAACGCGCACTCGATCCCAACACCACGGTGCTGCAATATCTGCGCGAACACCGTGGCAAGACCGGAACCAAGGAAGGCTGCGCCTCCGGTGACTGTGGCGCCTGTACCGTGGTGGTCGGCGAACTGGTGGGCGACCGCCTGCGCTATCGCACCCTCAACTCGTGCCTGACCTTCATCTCCGCGCTGCACGGCAAGCAGCTGATCAGCGTCGAAGACCTCAAGGACCAGGGCCGGCTGCACAGCGTTCAGCAGGCCATGGTCGACTGCCACGGTTCGCAATGCGGCTTCTGCACGCCCGGCTTCGTCATGAGCCTGTTCGCCCTGCAGAAGAACGCCGGCGCGGTCACCGAATACGACCCGCACCAGACCCACGAAGCCTTGGCCGGCAACCTCTGCCGCTGCACCGGCTACCGGCCGATCCTCGAAGCCGCCGAGCAGGCCTGCTGCAACCCTGAGCCGGACCAGTTCGATGCCCGCGAAGCCGAGACCATCGCCCAGCTCAAGGCTATCGTTCCGCGTGAAATGGCCGAGCTCAGCGACGGCGACAAGCGCTGCCTGTCGCCGCTGACCGTCGCCGAACTGGCCGAGGTCTACGCCGCGAATCCCGACGCTCGACTGCTCGCCGGAGGCACCGACCTGGCGCTGGAGGTCACCCAGTTCCATCGCGAGCTGCCGGTGATGATCCATGTCGGCCAGATCGCCGAGATGAAGCAGGTCCAGCTCACCGACAACCACGTCGAGATCGGCGCCGCCGCACCGCTGACCGACTGCTATGCCGCGCTGGCCGACGAATATCCGGATTTCGGCGAACTGCTGCAGCGCTTCGCCTCGCTGCAGATCCGCAACCAGGGCACGCTTGGCGGCAATATCGGTAATGCCTCGCCGATCGGCGACTCGCCGCCGCTGCTGATAGCCCTGGGTGCCGAAGTTGTCCTGCGCAAGGGCGCCAGCAGCCGCACCCTGCCGCTCGAGGATTACTTCATCGATTACAAGGTCACCGCGCGCCAGCCCGGAGAATTCATCGAAAAAGTACGAGTGCCGCGCGCCACACCGGATCGCCTGTTCCGCGCCTACAAGGTTTCCAAGCGACTGGACGACGACATTTCCGCTGTCTGCGCGGCCTTCGACCTGAAGATCGCCGACGGCCTGGTCGCCGAGGCCCGGGTCGCCTTTGGCGGCATGGCGGCGATCCCCAAGCGCGCCGCGGCCTGCGAGGCGACCCTGAACGGCGCGCCGTGGAACCAGCAGACCGTGGAGGCCGCCTGCGATGCGCTGGCCGAAGACTTCACCCCGCTGACCGACTTCCGTGCCAGCCGCGAATACCGCCTGCTGGTCGCACAGAATCTGCTACGCAAATGCTTCCTCGAACAACAAGCACCGAAGACCGAGACGAGGGTGACCGCTTATGTCTAACCACGTAACCACCCGGACCCAGGAAGAGATCGCCGCGCTCTTCACCGCGGACCTGGTCACCGGCGTCGGCAAGAGCGTCAAGCACGACAGCGCACCCAAGCACGTCTCCGGCGAGGCGGTGTACGTCGACGACCGCCTGGAATTCCCCAACCAGTTGCACATCTATGCGCGCATGAGCGAGCGCGCCCACGCCCGCATCGTCCGCATCGACACCTCGCCCTGCTATGAAGTGCCGGGCGTGGCCATCGCCATCACCGCTCAGGATGTACCCGGGCAGCTGGATATCGGAGCAGTGATGCCCGGCGACCCGCTGCTGGCCGACGGCAAGGTCGAGTTCATCGGCCAGCCGGTGATCGCCGTGGCTGCCGACAGCCTGGAAACCGCACGCAAGGCGGCCATGGCCGCGATCATTGAATACGAGGATCTGGAGCCGGTGCTCGACGTGGTCGAGGCGCTGCACAAGAAGCACTTCGTCCTTGACAGCCACACCCACAAGCGCGGCGACTCGGCCACCGCCCTGGCCAGCGCGCCGCGTCGGCTGCAGGGTTCGCTGCACATCGGCGGGCAGGAGCACTTCTACCTGGAAACGCAGGTGTCCTCGGTCATGCCCACCGAAGACGGCGGCATGATCGTCTACACCTCGACGCAGAACCCCACCGAGGTGCAGAAGCTGGTGGCCGAAGTGCTCGGCGTGCCGATGAACAAGATCGTCATCGACATGCGCCGCATGGGCGGCGGCTTCGGCGGCAAGGAGACCCAGGCCGCGGGACCTGCGTGCCTGTGCGCGGTGATCGCGCATCTCACCGGCCGGCCGACCAAGATGCGCCTGCCGCGCATGGAAGACATGACCATGACCGGCAAGCGCCACCCCTTCTATGTCGAGTACGACGTCGGCTTCGACGACGACGGCCTGCTGTACGGCATCGAGATGGACCTGGCCGGTAACTGCGGTTATTCGCCGGACCTTTCCGGCTCGATCGTCGACCGCGCCATGTTTCACTCCGACAACGCCTACTACCTGGGCGACGCCACCATCAACGGCCATCGCTGCAAGACCAACCTGGCCTCGAACACCGCCTACCGCGGCTTCGGCGGCCCGCAGGGCATAGTCGCCATCGAAGAGGTCATGGACGCCGTGGCCCGCGAGCTGGGCAAGGACCCGCTCGAGGTGCGCAAGCGCAACTACTACGGCAAGACCGAGCGCAACGTCACCCACTACTACCAGACCGTCGAGCACAACATGCTCGAGGAGATGACCGCCGAGCTGGAAGCCAGCGCCGAATACGCCAAGCGTCGAGAAGAGATCCGCGCGTTCAATGCCACGAGCCCGATCCTGAAGAAGGGCCTGGCGCTGACCCCGGTGAAGTTCGGCATCAGCTTCACGGCGAGCTTCCTCAACCAGGCCGGCGCGCTGGTGCACGTCTACACCGACGGCAGCATCCACCTCAACCACGGCGGCACCGAGATGGGCCAGGGCCTCAACACCAAAGTCGCCCAGGTGGTCGCCGAAGTGTTCCAGGTCGACGTCGAGCGCATCCAGATCACCGCCACCAACACCGACAAGGTGCCCAACACCTCGCCCACGGCGGCCTCCAGCGGTGCCGACCTCAACGGCAAGGCGGCGCAGAACGCGGCGCAGACCATCAAGCAGCGGCTGGTGGAGTTCGCCGCGCGCAAATGGCAGATCTTCGAGGAAGACGTCGAGTTCAAGAACGGCCAGGTGCGCCTGCGCGATCAGTACATCAGCTTCGACGAGCTGATCCAGCAGGCCTATTTCGGCCAGGTCTCGCTGTCCTCCACCGGCTTCTACCGCACACCGAAGATCTACTACGACCGCAGCCAGGCGCGCGGCCGGCCGTTCTACTACTTCGCCTATGGCGCGGCCTGCTCGGAAGTGATCGTCGATACCCTGACTGGCGAATACAAGATGCTGCGCAGCGACATCCTGCATGACGTCGGCGCCTCGCTGAACCCGGCCATCGACATCGGCCAGGTCGAGGGCGGCTTCGTCCAGGGTCTGGGCTGGCTGACCATGGAAGAGCTGGTCTGGAATGACAAGGGCAAGCTGATGACCAACGGCCCGGCCAGCTACAAGATCCCGGCGGTGGCGGACATGCCGCTGGATCTGCGGGTCAAGCTCGTGGAGAACCGCAAGAACCCCGAAGACACCGTGTTCCACTCCAAGGCCGTGGGCGAGCCGCCGTTCATGCTCGGCATTTCGGTCTGGTGCGCGATCAAGGATGCGGTGGCCAGCCTGGCCGACTACCGGGCGCAGCCGCAGATCGATGCCCCAGCGACCCCCGAGCGCGTGCTCTGGGGCGTGGAGCAGATGCGCAGGCTAAAGCGGACCGCGGCGGTGTCAAGCGCCACGGAAAGCGCACCGGCCTGAAACTCAATGGTGGGCTAAAGCCCACCCTACGAGCCACGCTGCAAACGACCCGTAGGGTGGGCTTCAGCCCACCAAAGCACCATGACCGCAACCCGGATGCGCCGGCGCAACCCCACGCTGTTCCGGCCCCTGGAGAACGAAATGCATAACTGGATCGAAGCACTCGCCGACCTGCAACAACAAGGCGAACCCTGCGTGCTGGTGACCATCATCGAGGAGCGCGGCTCCACGCCGCGCAATGCCGGCTCGAAGATGGTGGTCAGCCGTGAGCGCCTGTACGACACCATCGGCGGCGGCCACCTGGAGTACAAGGCCCAGCAGATCGCCCGTGAAATGCTGGAAAAGCGCAGCCGTGACACCCGCCTCGAGCGCTTCTCCCTCGGCGCCAGCCTCGGCCAGTGCTGCGGTGGCGCCACGGTGCTGCTGTTCGAGCCCATGGGCCAGCCGCAGGCGCATATCGCCGTGTTCGGTGCCGGGCATGTCGGGCGCGCGCTGGTGCCGCTGCTGGCCAGCCTGCCGTGCAAGGTGCGCTGGATCGATTCGCGCGATAACGAATTTCCCGCCGATATTCCGCGCGGCGTGGAAAAGGTGGTCAACGACGATGTGGTCGAGGAAGTGGATAACATGCCCGCCGGCAGCTACTTCATCGTCATGACCCACAATCATCAGCTCGACCTGGAGCTGACCGCGGCGATCCTTTCGCGCAACGATTTCACCTACTACGGGCTGATCGGCTCGAAGAGCAAACGCGCCAGGTTCGAACACCGCCTGCGTGACCGCGGCTTCCAGGCCGAAACGGTGCAACGCATGCGCTGCCCGATGGGCATCGCCGAGGTCAAGGGCAAGCTGCCGGTGGAGATCGCCGTGTCCATCGCCGGCGAAGTGATCGCCACCTACAACGCGCATTTCGGTGAAAAGGGCGGCGAGAAGACCGCGGACGGTGAAAAACCGGTACCGATGCTGGTCCCCGCTTCGCGCCGCGCCCAGACAAACTGACCACCCGACCTTGTGGCAGGCACGCCTCCGACGGCGGTCTGCCATGTCAACGCATCACCCTCATACAACGATTTCGAGAGTCACCATGCCAAGCACCAAAGCCTACCGTGCCGCCCTGCTCCACTGCCTCGCCGACCCGCGCGAAGTGGGCATCGAGCAATCCCATGAATACTTCGAGGACGGCCTGCTGGTCGTCGAGGACGGTAAGGTCGCGCGCATCGGCCACGCCGCCGAGCTGCTGCCGACGCTTGCCGCCGGCACAGAGATCGTCGAATACCCGGACGCGCTGATCACTCCGGGCTTCGTCGATACCCATATCCACTACCCGCAGGTCGGCGTCATCGGTTCCTACGGCGCGCAGCTGCTGGATTGGCTGGAAACCTACACCTTCCCCAACGAGGGCCGCTTCAGCGACATGGCCCACGCCCGCGAACAGGCCGAGCTGTTCCTCGGCGAGCTGTTGCGCAACGGCACCACCACCGCGCTGGTCTTCGGCACGGTGCACAAGCAGTCGGTGGACGCCTTCTTCGAGGCCTGCGAGAAGCGCAACCTGCGGATGATCGCCGGCAAGGTACTGATGGATCGCAACGCCCCGGAGTTCCTCACCGACAGCGCCGAGTCCGGCTATGCCGACAGCCGCGAACTGATCGAGCGCTGGCACGGCAAGGGCCGTCTGCATTACGCCGTCACCCCGCGTTTCGCCCCGACCAGCACGCCGGAGCAGCTCACCCTGGCCGGCAAGCTGTTCGCCGAATTCCCCGACCTGTACATGCACACCCATATCTCCGAGAACAAGCAGGAGGTCGAGTGGGTCAAGGAGCTGTTCCCGGAGCGCAAGGGCTATCTGGACGTCTACGACCACCACGGCCTGATCGGCCCGCGCTCGGTGTTCGCCCATGGCATCCACCTGTGCGACGACGAATGCAAGCGCCTCGGTGAGACCGGCTCGGCGGTGTCGTTCTGCCCCACCTCCAACCTGTTCCTCGGCAGCGGCCTGTTCGACCTGGCCAAGGTGGAAGGCTTCGGTGTGCGCGTCGGCCTGGGCACCGACGTCGGCGGCGGTACCAGCTTCTCGCAGCTCGCCAGCCTCAACGAGGCGTACAAGGTGTTGCAGCTGCAGGGGCAGAAGCTCGACGCGTTCAAGGCGCTGTACCTGGCGACCCTGGGCGGCGCGCGGGCGCTCTATCTGGACGACCGCATCGGCAACCTGCAGCCAGGCAAGGAGGCCGACTTCGTCGTGCTCGACTACAAGGCGACGCCGCTGATCGACTATCGCCTGAGCCAGGCGACGACCCTGCAGGAAAAACTCTTCGCCCTGATGATCCTCGGCGACGACCGCGCGGTGAAGGAAACCTTCGCCGCCGGCGTCTCGGTACACAGAAAAACGTAGGGGGCCGCTCCGCACAGCAACGAACGCCGCAAGGCAAGCGATGCGCGGAGCGACGCCGGGGCGGGTCCTACGCTTCCGATGCCGCGCATCCCCGTAGGTTGCGGTTGAGGCGCACAGCGCCGAAGCCCAACTCACACCGAGGCACAGCCTGGCAATCCGCTCCCTGGCCCGGAGCCAACCGGCCCAAGGCCAGTTGATGAGTTTGCGCAATGCGCGGAACTCGCCATTTTCGCAGGGTGCGCTCCGCGCACCAGCGAACGCCAAGGCAAGCGGTGCGCCCGGCGCGCATCCTACGCCTTTCAGCGCTTTTTCGCGGTCTTTCCGGCCTTCGCCACGATATGCGAGAACACCGCATGCAGATCGCCGGAGGCGCTTTCTTCCTCGAGATTGAGCTTGCTGTCGATGTGGTCCATGTGATGCATCATCAGGTGCACGGCCTTGTCGACGTCGCGCGCGGCGATGGCATCGATCAGCTCGTTGTGTTCGTCGTAGGAGCAATGCGAGCGACTGGCCCCTTCGTACTGGGCGATGATCAGTGAAGTCTGCGACACCAGGCTGCGCTGGAAGCTCACCAGTGGCGCGTTCTTCGCCGCCTCCGCCAGCTTGAGGTGGAATTCGCCGGACAGACGGATGCCGGCGCCGCGGTCGCCGCGGGCGAAGCAGTCGCGCTCGTCGAGCACCATCTGCCGCAACTCAGCCAGCTGCGCTTCGCTGGCGTGCTGCACGGCCAGTTCGGTAATGGCCTTCTCCACCAGTCGGCGAGCGAAGAAGATCTGTCGTGCTTCCTCGACGCTCGGGCTGGCGACCACCGCGCCACGATTGGGGCGCAGCAGCACCACCCCTTCATGGGCCAATCTCGACAACGCGCGTCGGATGATGGTGCGGCTGACGCCGAAGATTTCGCCCAGGGCTTCCTCACTGAGCTTGGTGCCAGGTGCCAGGCGCTGTTCGAGGATGGCATCGAAGATGTGTGCATAAACGATATCGTCCTGCGTCCCGGTGCGAGTCTTGCCGGTCTTGGTCGGCTTCTTCAGGGGCTGCAACTGTTCGTTCATCGATGGCTCGCAATTGAAGTGTCGGCAAGGCCGAACTTTACTGCGTTAGCTGCTCCACTGGCAGTCGTCGGGCAAATAAAACGGGCAAAATCATCGTTCCGCTTGTGCACAATCAATTTCACGCCATTTTTTCACCAACCGCAGCTCGATCCGCCCTCCTCAGCTCACAAGCCAGCCGACGCGACAAGCGAGGGCGAATTATTGTTTGCATTTTTTGTATACAAAAGCATAATCCGGACAGCCCTTCCTGACCTTTCGGTCAACTAACAGAACGAAGGGCACACCATCACCCGCCCCTCGGGAGTGTCGTGCTCCGGGTGATAGACAACAAGAACGATGAGGAAAGCCCAGTGGAAAGCATCAAGCGCAAGCCCCAGGCAGCACCCTTGCAACGTACCCCCGGCTGGCTGGACCGCCTGTTCAAACTCAGCGAACACCGCACCAGCATCCGTACCGAACTGCTCGCCGGCCTGACGACCTTCGTCACCATGGCCTACATCATCTTCGTCAACCCCAACATCATGGCCGACGCCGGCATCGACCACGGCGCCGCCTTCGTCGCCACCTGCATCGGCGCGGCGCTCGGCTGCCTGTTGATGGGCCTGTACGCCAACTGGCCGGTGGGCCTGGCGCCAGGCATGGGGCTGAACGCCTTCTTCACCTACACGGTCGTTGGCGAGATGGGCTACAGCTGGCAGATCGCCTTGGGCGCCGTGTTCATCTCCGGCGTGCTGTTCATGATCATGAGCCTGTCGCGCATCCGCGAATGGCTGCTCAACAGCATCCCCATGAGCCTGCGCTTCGCCATGGGCGCCGGGGTCGGCCTGTTCCTCGGGCTGATCGGCCTGAAGACCGCCGGCATCGTCGTCGACAGCCCGGCCACCCTGCTCACCATGGGTTCGTTCGGCGAACCCACCGCCCTGCTCGCCGCGGTGTGCTTTCTGATGATCGCGGTGCTCAGCCACCGCAACGTGTTCGGCGCGATCCTGCTGAGCATGCTGGCGGTCACCGGTATCGGCTGGGCGTTGGGACTGGTCGAGTACAACGGCCTGGTATCGATGCCGCCGAGCCTGGCGCCGACCTGGCTGGCCATGGACATCGCCGGCGCATTCAACGTGGCCATGGTCAGCGTGATCCTGGCGTTTCTCTTCGTGAACATGTTCGACACCGCCGGCACCCTGATGGGCGTCGCCCATCGCGCCAACCTGGTGAACGAGGACGGCAAGATCGAGAACCTCTCCCGTGCGCTGAAGGCCGACAGCAGTTCCAGTGTGGTTGGCGCCTTCGTCGGCTGCCCGCCGGTGACCAGCTACGTGGAAAGCGCCTCGGGCGTCGCCGCCGGCGGCCGCACCGGGCTGACCGCGGTTACCGTCGGCGTGCTGTTCCTGATCGCCATGTTCTTCGCGCCGCTGGCCGGTATGATTCCGGCGTACGCCACCGCCGGCGCGCTGATCTACGTGGCGATGCTGATGATGAGCGGCCTGGCCAACATCGATTGGAAGGATCATACCGACACCATCCCGGCGATCGTCACGGTGGTGATGATGCCGCTGACCTTTTCCATCGCTAACGGCATCGCCCTGGGCTTTCTCACCTATGCCACGCTAAAGCTGCTGACTGGCCAGCGCGATAAGGTGTCCCTGAGCCTGTACGTGCTGTGCGTGGTATTCATCGCCAAATTCGCGTTCCTCTGAGCGAGGCGCGCATCGCCGCCCCGTCGCGTCGCGGCGGGGCTTTTTCATTTGTCAGGAGGATGTGATGAGTCTGGAAATCTGGTTGTTGTATGCGAGTGCGGCGCTGGTGGTGATCCTGATCCCCGGCCCGCTGTCGCTATTGATGATCAGCAACAGCCTGAACTATGGGGTGCGCCGCTCGTGGCCGGCGTTCCTCGGCGGGGTGACCGCCTCGATCCTTCTGCTCAGCGCCTCGGCGCTGGGCCTTGGCGCCATCCTGATGGCCTCGGAAAGGCTGTTCAGCACACTCAAGCTGATCGGTGCGCTATACCTGTTCTATCTGGCCTGGCAGAGCTGGCAGGAGGCGCGTCAGGCGCCGGCAGCGCGCGAGATCGCAATCCCGGCCCTCGCTCCGCGCTTCAGTCGTCTGTTCGGCCGGGCGTTCATTCTGGGTGGCAGCAACCCCAAGGACATTCTCTTCTTCGCCGCCTTCCTGCCACAGTTCCTCAGCGCGGAGCAGCCGTTGCTACCGCAGTTGCTGGTGATGATCCTGACCTGGTCGGTGCTCGACCTCTGCTGCAAGCTCGCCTATGGGCTGGGGGCGCAAAGCGCGGCGCGGTATCTGCGCACCGGGAGGGGGCACGTGTGGTTCAACCGGACCAGTGCGGCACTGTTTGGAGGCGCGGGGGCGGCGTCCTTGCTAAGCCGGTGACTTGGCTGGCACCGCTGGCACCGCTGGCACCGACTCACAGCGTGATGCGGGGCGATACGCCTTGCTCTGCGCACCTGTACCGCGCATAACCACGCACGCCGACCAGACTCAACCCATAAAAAACCCGCCATTACGGCGGGTAAAAGGGACTCCATAAGAGTCAGCACTGAACGAGAACCGCCTCAGCTACCCCGATAGGTCGAATAGCTGTACGGCGAAATCAGCAACGGCACGTGGTAGTGATCCTGCGCGGCATCGATCCCGAACCGCAGCACCACCTCGTCGAGAAATGCCGGCGCCCCCAGCTGCACACCGCGACCGCGGTAGTAGTCGCCGGCGTGGAAATGCAGCTGGTAGACCCCGGACCGGTAGTCCGCGCTTTCCAGCAACGGGCTGTCGCAACGGCCATCAGCGTTGGTTTCACGCGTGGCGATCAGGGTCAGGCCCTGATCCTCGACGCGATGCAGTTCCACCTTGATACCGCTGCCCGGACAACCGTGGGCGGCATCGAGTACGTGTGTGGTCAAACGGCCCACGGGCACCTCCGCTCTGTTGAATGGAAACTGACCCGAGCATAGCCAGCACGATCGACACACTCAAGACAATTTGAATATATTTTTGTACACAATATAAAAATCCGCTGTTGGCCCGCTCTCTGCAGGCACCGCCTGTCGGCGCGAACCTTAGCCGAGCCTTTGGCGGCAGCATTGAGCAGAAGGCATTCGGAAAAAAGCTATTTACAAGCCGCCATTCAATTTGTATACAATCTGGCCATCCGGTCGTTACATCACGACCCGCCATACAGGAAGCAGCCCAGTGAGCGCCGACTACCCACGCGACTTGATCGGTTACGCCAACAACCCGCCCCACCCGCAGTGGCCGGGCGAGGCCCGCATCGCCCTGTCCTTCGTGCTGAACTACGAGGAAGGCGGCGAGCGCTGCGTACTGCATGGCGACAAGGAATCCGAAGCCTTTCTCTCCGAGATGGTCGCCGCGCAGCCACTGCAGGGCGTGCGCAACATGAGCATGGAATCGCTCTACGAATACGGCAGCCGCGCCGGCGTCTGGCGCCTGCTCAAGCTGTTCAAGCAGCACGAGATTCCGCTGACGGTGTTCGCCGTGGCCATGGCCGCGCAGCGCCACCCCGAGGTCATCAAGGCGATGGTTGCCGACGGCCACGAGATCTGCAGCCACGGTTATCGCTGGATCGACTACCAGTACATGGACGAGGCCCAGGAGCGCGAGCACATGTTCGAGGCCATCCGCATCCTCACCGAGCTGACCGGCGAGCGCCCGCTGGGCTGGTACACCGGCCGCACCAGCGCCAACACCCGGCGCCTGGTGCGCGAGGAAGGCGGCTTCCTCTACGACTCCGACACCTACGATGACGACCTGCCCTACTGGGACCCCGACTCGGCGCCGGTCAAGCCGCACCTGGTGATCCCCTACACGCTGGACACCAACGACATGCGCTTCACCCAGGTGCAAGGCTTCAACACCGGCGACGATTTCTACAGTTACCTGAAGGATGCCTTCGACGTGCTCTACGCCGAGGGCTGCGAAGGCGCGCCGAAGATGCTCTCGATCGGCATGCACTGCCGGCTGCTCGGCCGCCCGGCGCGCCTGGCCGCGCTGGCCCGTTTCATCGACTACGTGAAGGGTCATGAAAAGGTCTGGTTCGCCCGCCGCGTCGACATCGCCCGCCACTGGCACGCCACCCACCCCATGACCGCGGAGCGCAGCTGATGACCCCGTTCAAGACGATCAAGCCCTCGACCCTCGACCGCGACGCCTTCGTCGCCGCCTTCGCCGATGTCTACGAGCATTCGCCCTGGGTCGCCGAGACGGTCTATGGCGCCGGCGTCGACGACACGCTGGACTACGTGGAAGTGCTGCACAGCCGCCTGTCCCAGGCCATGCTCGCCGCCGACCATGAGACCCAGCTGGCGCTGGTCAACGCCCACCCGGATCTCGCCGGCAAGGCCGCCATCCGCGGCGAGCTGACCGCATCGAGCACCTCCGAGCAGGCCGGTGCCGGCATCCATGAGTGCACACCGCAGGAGTTCGCCCGCTTCACCGAACTCAATGACGCCTACAAGGCGAAGTTCGGCTTCCCCTTCATCATGGCGGTCAAGGGCAGCAACCGGCACCAGATTCTCGCCGCGTTCGAAGAACGCATCCACAACAGCCCGGAACAGGAATTCGCCCGGGCTCTGGCGGAAATCAACAAGATTGCCCTGTTCCGCCTGCAGACCATGTAGCCGGAACGGGAAAACAGGCAACACCGCAACACAGGCAATAAAGGCAGAAACCGCTCCACTCAATTCAAGGCAGATCGCGATGAAAGCTTACGCCGTACCCTTCGAGAAATACGTCAACCTGGCCGACGCCCGCCTGGGCACCCGCGCCATTTCCGTCACCGACGACTGGTTCGCCGACGTCAACCGGCTGTTCCAGCCGACGCCGGCCGTATGGAAGGAGGGCGTGTTCGATGACAACGGCAAGTGGATGGACGGCTGGGAGTCGCGCCGCAAGCGCTTCGAAGGCTACGACCATGCGGTGATCCGCCTCGGCGTGCCCGGCTGGATCAAGGGCGTGGACATCGACACCAGCCACTTCACCGGCAACTTCCCGCCGTCGGCCTCGCTGGAAGCCTGCTTCGTCGCCGAAGGCGACCCGAACGACGACACCGTCTGGACCGAAGTCCTGCCGGCCGTCGAGCTCAAGGGCAACAGCCATCACTACCACGAGATCGCCTTCGACAAGCCGGTCAGCCACCTGCGCTTCAACATCTACCCGGACGGCGGTGTCGCCCGCCTGCGCGTGCACGGCATTCCGTACCGCGACTGGAGCAGCGTCGGCGACAACGAGCAGATCGACCTCGCCGCCGCCCTCAACGGCGGCCGCGCGCTGGCCTGCTCCGACGAGCACTTCGGGCGCATGAGCAACATCCTCAACCCCAACCGTGGCGAGAACATGGGCGACGGCTGGGAAACCGCGCGCCGCCGCACGCCAGGCAACGACTGGGTGATCGTCGCCCTCGGCCACCCGGGCGAGATCGAGCGCATCGTCGTCGATACCCTGCACTTCAAGGGCAACTACCCGGACAGCTGCACCATCCAGGCCGCCTACGTGAAGGGCGGCACCGACAGCCAGATCGAGACCCAGAGTCTGTTCTGGCGTGAACTGCTGCCGAGCCAGAAGCTCTCCATGCACGCCGAGCACGAGTTCGTCGAGCAGATCGCCAAGCTCGGCCCGGTGACCCACGTGCGCCTGAACATCTTCCCGGACGGCGGCGTCAGCCGGCTGCGCTTGTTCGGCAAGGTGGCGAAGTAAGGAGCGGGATCGGATCCCCTCACCCTAACCCTCTCCCCAGAAGGGAGAGGGAACTGGCGCGGCGCAGGGCTCAACCTTGTGCCCCCTCTCCCCTTTGGGGAGAGGGCCGGAGTGAGGGGGCGGCCCCCAGCGAACAATGAAAAGCATCCACTAACTGAACGAGCAAACCATGCGCACCCTGACCATCGAGCCACTGACCAAGGAAGCCTTCGCCCCCTTCGGCGACGTCATCGAGACCGAAGGCAGCGAATTCTTCATGATCAACAACGGCTCGACCCGCCGCTATCACAAGCTGGCCACGGTCGAGACGGCCGAACCCGAGGACAGGGCGATCATCAGCATCTTCGCCGCCGAGGCGCTGGAGATGCCGCTGGCCATCCGCATGCTGGAGCGCCATCCGCTGGGCAGCCAGGCCTTCGTGCCGCTGCTCGGCCACCCCTTTCTGGTCGTGGTCGCGCCACTTGGCGATGCACCTGTACCGGGCCACGTCCGCGCCTTCCGCAGCAACGGCAGGCAGGGCGTCAATTACCACCGCGGCGTCTGGCACCACCCGGTGCTGACGATCGAAAAGCGGGATGAATTCCTGGTGGTCGATCGCAGCGGTTCTGGCAACAACTGCGACGAGTACTTCTTCACGGAGGATCAGCAACTCCTCCTCGACCCCCAACAGGTTTCGCGCTGAGCCCAACCGCGCGCGGTGACTCGGATCGATACCCATAAGAAGAAAGGACGGCAGCTGCAGCCGCCGTACAAGAGGTAATCAACGTGGACGCACATCTGACCGAATGGCTGAACCTGGGAATTCGCTGGATACACATGATCGTCGGCATCGCCTGGATCGGTGCCTCCTTCTATTTCGTCTGGCTGGAGAACAACCTCAACCGCAGCAACCCGCGCGAAGGGCTGTCGGGTGACCTCTGGGCCATCCACGGTGGCGGTATCTACCACCTGGAGAAATACAAGCTCGCCCCACCGCAGATGCCGGAGAACCTGCACTGGTTCAAGTGGGAGGCCTACACCACCTGGCTGTCGGGCGTGGCCCTGCTGCTGGTGGTCTACTACCTCAACCCCGGCCTGTACCTGATCGCACCGGGCAGCGACCTGGCGCCCGCCACCGCAGTGGCGATCGGCTTCGGCTCGCTGATCGTCGGCTGGTTCGTCTACGACCTGCTGTGCGATTCGCCACTGGGCAAGACCCCCGCGCTGCTCGGCCTGGTGCTGTTCGTGCTGGTGATCGCCGCCTGCTGGGGCTATTCGCAGGTCTTCAGCGGTCGCGCGGCCTACATCCACACCGGCGCGCTGATCGGCACCATCATGGTCGGCAACGTGTTCCGCATCATCATGCCGGCCCAGCGCGCACTGGTCACCGCCATCGAGCAGAACCGCACGCCCGATCCGGTACTGCCGGCCAAGGGCCTGCTGCGCTCGCGGCACAACAACTACTTCACCCTGCCGGTGCTGTTCATCATGATCAGCAACCACTTCCCGAGCACCTATGGCAGCCAGTACAACTGGCTGATCCTCGCCGCCCTCGGTGCGTTGTCGGTACTGGCCCGTCACTACTTCAACACCCGCCACGACAGTAACCGCTTCGCCTGGGCCCTGCCGGCCGCGGCGGTGGGCATGATCTGCCTGGCTTTCGTCACCTCGCCGAACCGCCCGAGCAGTGCACCGAACCTCGCCGCGACCACGCCCGAGCAGGCCAGCGCCGCTGCCCAGGCACATGCCGACGCGCCGCGCTTCAGCCAGATCAATGAAGTGATCGAGCAGCGCTGCACCGTCTGTCACTCGGCCAACCCGAGCAGCCCGATGTTCTCCAGCGCACCGGCAGGGGTGATGTTCGACACCCCCGAGCAGATCCGCCAGCAGGCCGCGAAGATCCATGCGCAGACCGTCGCCAGCCAGATCATGCCGCTGGGCAACATCACCCAGATGACCCAGGACGAGCGTGACCTGCTCGGCGACTGGATCGCCAAGGGCGCACCGACCAACTGAGCCCACCCCAGCCGCACGCTTGGCGTGCGGCTTTTTTGTGCAATGACGTTTCACGGCCGGGCGAGTCCCGGTGCAGGCCATACCGGCCCCCGTGCAGGGGCTGTCGCGACAATCAATAACAAACGCGCCCGAGGTATCTTGCATGAACGACCTGAACGCCCGCCCCGCCGGGGCGGATCGGCTGCCCTGGCTGCAGCAATTGCTGGTGAGCCTGCAGCACGTGCTGCTGATGTATGGCGGCGCCGTCGCCGTCCCGCTGATCGTCGGTCAGGCGGCCGGGCTGTCGCGCGATGAGATCGCCTTTCTGATCAATGCCGACCTGCTGGTCGCCGGCATCGCCACGCTGGTGCAGTCACTGGGCATCGGGCCGATGGGCATTCGCATGCCGGTGATGATGGGCGCCAGTTTCGCCGCGGTGAGCAGCATGGTGGTGATGGCCGGCATGCCGGGAGTCGGCATGACCGGCATCTTCGGCGCGACCATCGCCGCCGGTGCCTTCGGCCTGCTGATCGCGCCCTTCGTCTGCCGCATCGTGCGCTTCTTCCCGCCACTGGTGACCGGCACCGTGATCACCGCCATCGGCCTGTCGCTGTTTCCGGTGGCAGTGAACTGGGCCGGCGGCGGCAGCGCCACCAGTCAGTTCGGCTCGCTGCACTATCTCGGCATCGCCGCTGCGGTGCTGGCCACCATCCTGCTGGTCAACCGTTTCCTGCGCGGCTTCTGGGTCAACGTTTCGGTGCTGATCGGCATGGGCCTGGGCTACGCCCTGGCCGGCGCGCTGGGCATGGTCGATCTTTCCGGCATGGCGGCAGCACCCGCGGTGCAGGTGGTGACGCCCAACCACTTCGGCGCGCCGACCTTCTCGCTGGCGCCGATCCTCTCGATGTGCCTGGTGGTGGTGATCATCTTCGTCGAGTCGGCGGGCATGTTCCTCGCCCTCGGACGGATCACCGGCGAAACGGTGGACCCCAAGCGCCTGCGCCGCGGGCTGCTGTGCGATGCGGGTGCGACCTTCCTGGCCGGCTTCATGAACACCTTCACCCATTCCTCCTTCGCGCAGAACATCGGCCTGGTGCAGATGACCGGCGTGCGCAGCCGCCACGTCACAGCCATCGCCGGGCTGATCCTGATCGCCCTGAGCCTGCTGCCCAAGGCGGCCTTCCTGGTCGCCTCGATCCCGGCCGCGGTGCTCGGCGGCGCGGGCCTGGCGATGTTCGGCATGGTTGCGGCGACCGGCATCAAGATCCTGCAGGAGGCGGACATCGCCGATCGCCGCAACCAGCTCCTGGTGGCGGTGAGCATCGGCCTGGGCATGATTCCGGTGGTGCGTCCCGAATTCTTCGCCCAACTGCCGCACTGGCTGGAGCCGATCACCCACAGCGGCATCGCCCTGGCGACGCTGAGCGCAGTGACCTTGAACCTGCTGTTCAACGTGCTCGGCGGCCCCGAGCGCGAAGCACTGACCGGCGCCGCCCACGCCTGAGCCCATAGCTGGCGACCCGGCGCGGGTCGCCGCCTGCTATTCGCCATCCCGGTCAGCTGCCTGCCTCGACAAGCGTCTGCATCCCGTTACAATGCCGCGCCCCTCCCCCGCGCCGGATGCCGACCGTGATAGAAGCCAGCTGGATCGCCTTCGCCTTCGCCCTCGGGCTGCTTGCCCGCTTCATCGGCTTGCCGCCGTTGATCGGCTATCTGGGCGCCGGCTTCGCCCTCGCGGCCGCGGGCGATTACGTGGGTGTGAGCCACGACGACAGCATCATCCTCGACCACCTGGCGCATCTGGGCGTGCTGCTGTTGCTGTTCACCGTCGGGCTCAAGCTCAAGCTGGGCAACCTGGTGCGCCGCGAAGTGATTGGCGGCAGTCTGCTGCACTTCTTCATCTCCAGCGTGCTGGTGCTGCCGGCCATCATGCTGATCCTCGACAGCGACTGGCGCGAAGCGATGCTGCTGGCCATCGCCCTGTCGTTCTCCAGCACCGTGCTGGCCGCCAAGGTGCTGGAAAGCAAGCGCGAGCTGCGCGCCTTCCATGGTCGCGTTGCGATCGGCGTGCTGATCATCCAGGACCTCATCGCCCTGGTGGTGATGAGCCTCGCCGCCGGCAAGGTGCCATCCGCCTGGGCCCTGCTGGTGTTCCTGCTGCCGCTGCTACGACCGCTGCTGTTCCGCCTGCTCGATCACAGCGGCCACGAGGAGCTGATGGTGCTGCTCGGGCTGATGCTGGCATTGGTCGCCGGTGGTCTCGGCTTCGAATACGTGGGCCTGAGTTCCGAACTCGGCGCGCTGGCCTTCGGTGCCATGCTGGCCAAGCACAAGCGCGCCAGCGAACTGTCCAACTCGCTGTGGGCAATCAAGGAAGTGTTCCTCGTGGGTTTCTTCCTCAAGATCGGCATCGGCGGGCTGCCGGATGCCGACGCCCTCTGGTTCGCTTTCGCCATGGCCTTGCTGCTGCCGCTCAAGGCCGTGCTGTTCTTCGGTCTGTTCATCGCCTTTCGCCTGCGTGCGCGCAGCGCCTTCCTCAGCGCTGCCAGCCTGACCAACTACAGCGAGTTCGGGCTGATCGTGGCCAGCGTGGTCCTGCCGCAATGGCTGATGCCACTGGCGATCACCGTGGCGCTGTCGTTCATCATCTCGGCGCAGATCAACCGCGTTGCCCACCCACTGTACGAGCGCCTGGCACCGCGACTGATCCGCTGCGAGCGCAACATTCGCCACCCGGACGAGCAACCGGTGTCGTTGGGTGATGCGCAGATCCTGATCATGGGCATGGGCCGCACCGGCCGCGCCGCCTACGACCATCTGAACGCCAAGGGCTATCGGCTGGTCAGCCTCGACTCCGACCCGGTCATGGTGGAAAAGAACACCGCCGAGGGCCGGCACATCCTCTTCGCCGATGCCGAGGACCAGATGTTCTGGCAGAGCCTGGAGATGAACCAGGTCGAGGCCGTGGTCCTGGCGATGAACGACCCCGAGGCCAAGATCATCTCCACCCGCAAGCTGCGCGAAAGCGGCTTTGGCGGGCTGATCGTCTCCCATGCCATGTACGAAGACATCGCCCAGCGCATCCAGGATGCCGGTGCCGACCGCACCTACCTGACCATGAGCGAGGCCGGCGCCGGCCTCGCCGAAAACGTGGCGCGGGAGCTGCAACCAGGCCGATGAGACGGGTGCGACCATCCGTCATTTTGTACACAATGCATAAATTTATTGTTCCAACGCTTGTCCACAGATTGCTATAGTCAGGTCATCCCGACGCCGGCCCTACAGCCGTCGCCGCGGAGAGAGGTGCCGTGACCCTCGAAAGCCCATGACCGTACAACAACAAATGGCAGGCTTGACCATGACCGCAACCGATACGAGCAGCGGCAGCGCTGCACCCCAGCAGGATCTCATCTACGGGCTGGACGATCGCCCGGCTCCCCTCCCGGCACTCTTCGCGGCGCTGCAGCACGTTCTGGCGAGCTTCGTCGGCGTCATCACCCCCACCCTCATCGTCGGCAGTGCCCTGGGCCTGGGTGCCTACGTGCCCTATCTGGTCAGCATGGCGCTGTTCGTTTCCGGCCTCGGCACCTTCGTCCAGGCCAAACGCATCGGCCCGATCGGCTCCGGCCTGCTCTGCCTGCAGGGCACCAGCTTCGGTTTTCTCAGCGCGATTCTCAGCGCCGGCTTCATCGTCAAGGCGCGCGGCGGCTCGCCGGAGGAAATCCTCGCCACGCTGTTCGGCGTGAGCTTCTGCGCGGCCTTCGTCGAAATCGCCTTCAGCCAGTGCATCAACAAGCTGCGCCGGGTGATCACGCCGGTGGTGACGGGCACCATCATCTGTCTGATGGGCCTGTCGCTGATCAAGGTGGCGATGACCGACATCGCCGGCGGCTACGGCGCGCCCGACCTCGGCGCCCTGCCGAACCTGGCGCTGGCGGGTCTGGTGATCGGCATCATCGTGCTGCTCAACCGCTTCCCCTGGCCGGTGCTGCGGCTGTCCGCGGTGATCGTCGCGCTCTCCGTCGGTTACGCCGTGGCGCTGGCGATGGGCAAGGTCGATCTGTCGGGCCTCGCGGAGCTGCCGCTGGTCAGCGTGCCGCAGCCATTCCGCTTCGGCTTCGCCTTCGACTGGATGGCGTTCATCCCGATTGCCGTGATCTTTCTCATCACGCCGCTGGAGACCGCCGGCGATCTCACCGCCAACTCGATGATCTCGCGCCAGCCGGTGCGCGGCCCGCTATACATGCGCCGCATCAAGTCCGGCATTCTCGCCGACGGCTGCGCCTCGGCCACCGCCGCGGTGTTCAACAGCCTGCCGATGACCACCTTCAGCCAGAACAACGGCGTGATCCAGCTGACCGGCGTGGCCAGCCGTCACGTGGGCTTCTACATCGCCGGGCTGCTGATCCTGCTGGGCCTGTTCCCGGTGGTTGGCGGCGTGCTGCAGGCAATGCCCAAACCGGTGCTCGGCGGCGCCACGCTGATCATGTTCGGCACCGTGGCCATCGCCGGCATCAAGATCCTCGCCGAAGCCGGCCTGCACCGGCGCAACATGCTCATCGTGTCCATCTCCCTCGGCCTGGGCCTCGGCGTGGCCGGCGTGCCGGAAGTGCTGAGCGCGATGCCCGACGTGCTGAAGAACATCTTCGGCTCGCCGATCACCATCGGTGCCTTCAGCGCCATCCTGCTCAACCTGTTCCTGCCCCGCGAGCCAAGCGAGGAGGACGTCTTCGATCCCGAAGAGCTGATCGAGGATGCCGTGGGCACCAACACGCTGTCAGTGAACATTCCCGATTACCGGGAGCACGACGGCCACCGCCGCGACGCCATGCCGCAGGCAGTCAGGGCGGATTCCACTGGCTGAACGGCGCACACCTCGCTTCCCGCCGCCGCGACCTTCGCCCAGAATACGCGCCCGGTCGCGCTCGGCCTCGCCCCTATAAAAAACACACAGGAACCATCCGCATGCAACTGAAGACTGCCCCTCTCTGCCTCGCCCTCAGCGGCGCCCTGCTCGCGACCCCGGCGCTGGCCGGTGACCTGATGCACTGGCAAAACAACAGCCTGACCTACCTGTACGGCCAGGACTACAAGATCGACCCGGACACCCAGCAGACCGTCACCTTCGAACATGCCAGCGGCTGGGCCTGGGGCGACATGTTCTTCTTCGTCGACAACATCTGGTTCAACGGCGTGAGCGGCAGCGACGGCCACACTTACTACGGCGAGTTCAGCCCGCGCCTGTCGCTGGGCAAGATCAGCGGCCGTGACCTGTCGCTCGGCCCGGTCAAGGATGTCCTGATCGCCGCCACCTACGAGCGCGGCGAGAGTTCGGCCGAGGGCGTACCGAACCAGAACTACCTGCTTGGCCCGGCGGTGGACCTCGAGCTGCCCGGTTTCGACCGCTTCGCCCTGAACCTGTATTACCGCAAACCCGACGGCTCCAGCGGCCGCGCCTCCGGTCAGTGGCAGCTGACGCCGACCTGGGGCATGACCATTCCGGTAGGCAAATCGGACATCCTCTTCGACGGCTTTATCGACTGGGTCATCAACGACGCCGGCTCCGAGTCGCGTGGCGACTTCCTGAAGAAGAACCTGCACATCGTCCCGCAGATCAAGTACGACCTGGGCAAAGCCCTGGACCATGAACCAGGCCGTCTGTACGTCGGTATCGAGTACGACTACTGGTCCAACAAGTACGGCATCGAAGATGGCGGTTACGTCAGCGACAATTTCGTCGGCAAGACCGACCAAAGCACCTTCAGCGCCATCGTCAAGGCGCATTTCTAAAAGGTCGGGCAGCAAAAGAAGGGGCGCCGAGAGGCGCCCCTTTTCGTTTCCGCGACTCCGTCGTCTACAGGCGGAAACTGCCCATCTGCCGGCCGAGGTCCTCGGCCAGTTTCGACAGCGTCTGGCAGTCGGCCCGACAACCCTGCACGTCCTGCGCGGTGGCCTGGGCCAGATCGGCGATGCCCTGCACGTTGTGGGTGATCTCCTCGGTAACGCTGCTCTGTTCCTCGGTCGCGGCAGCCACCTGGGTGTTCATGTCGCTGATGGCTTCCACCTGGGCAGTGATCGCCTGCAGGGACTCGCCGGTGCGCTGGCTGGCCTGCACCCCCGTCCCGGTTGCAGCCTGCCCGGCGTGCATCGCGCTGACGGCGGTTTCGGCGCCATTCTTCAGCCGCCCGATCATCTGCTGGATCTCGTCCGTCGAGGCCTGAGTGCGGCTGGCCAGGGTGCGTACCTCGTCGGCGACCACGGCGAACCCACGGCCCATGTCGCCGGCACGGGCAGCCTCGATGGCAGCGTTTAGGGCCAGCAGATTGGTCTGCTCGGAGATGCTGCGGATCACCGCCAGTACCTGATCGATGGAAGCCACCTGCTGAGCCAGATCGGTCACCGAGCCGGCGGCCTGGCCGATCTCGCCGGACATCCGCTCGATATGCCCAATCGACTCGCCGACCACCTGACGCGCCTCGAGCGCCTCACTGCGTGCGCCCTGGGAAGCCTGCGCCGCATTGCTGGCGTTGCGCGCGATTTCCTGCACGGTGAGTCCCATTTCGTGCACGGCGGTCGCCACCATGTCGGTCATCTCATGCTGGCGCCCGGCACGCACCGCGGTGTCGTCCACCACCCGCGCCACCTGGCCGACCGCATTGCGCAACTGTTCGCTGGTCTTGAGCACATCGCCAATCAGGCTGCGCAGGCTGCCGATGAAGCGATTGAAGCCACGCGCCAGGTCACCGAGCTCGTCGGCGCGACTTTCGTCCAGACGACGGGTGAGATCGCCACCGCCACCACCGATTTCCACCAGCGCCGCCGTGACCTGGCGGATCGGACGTACCAGGCCGCGCGCCAGCAGCACGATGACACCAAGGAAGAACAGGCCGACAGCCAAACCGATCAGGCTGGTCATCCAGAGCGTGCGACGCGCCTCGGCGAAGATTTCCGCTTCGGGCACCTCGGCGATCAGCGTCCAGCCGAGCCCTGCCAGCGGCTGCGCCATGGCCAGAAACGTTTCGCCGTCACGCTCGAAACGCACCACCTGCCCAGCCTGGGTTTCCAGCTGCCGGGCGGCTTGTACGCCGGCCAACTCCGCCAGCGCGGCGCGCCCGTTGTGCTCGCTGCGCGGATGGATTTTCACCTGGCCATCGCTGCCGACCAGATAGACCTCGCCACGCTCACCGAAGCGGAAGTCGGCGATCAGTGCGGACATGGCGCTCAGGCTGTAACCCAGTCCGGCCACGCCGAGCACTCGCCCACCGGCGCTGATGCGCTGGTTGATGAACAAGGTCGGCTGGCCGGTGGCCTTGTCGACGTCCAGTTCGACCCGACGCTCGAGGCTGCCGTCCACCAGGCTGTAGAACCAGCTGTCGGCCGGTGTTGCACGCGACAGCGTCCTGCTCAGCCCGGCGTCGGAGTGATAGTGGCCGCTGCCGAGCACGGCGATCGAGGTGGTCAGCGCGTTCTGCTGGGTCTTCACCCCGTGCAGGTAGCGACCGATGGCTTCGGCCCGCTGCGGATCTTCGCCCTGGATCAGCCAGTCGTGCACCAGCGCGTTGCTGGCGATACCGGCGGTGGCGGTGATGGGCGCCGCCAGGGTGCGCTCGATATCGTTGCGGATGGCGTTGATGTTGGCCGGCAGTGCTTCACCGAGCAGATAGCGCTCGGCGAGGCGTTCGACTGCCGAGGCATACACCAGGATGACGATCAGCAGGCTCGCCAGCAGTGCCGCGCCCATGCTGAGGATCAGTTGCCACTGAATGCTGCGCTTGAAGAACTGCATGGAAAAAGCCTCGCATTATTATTGGACACATCAAAGTGCCATCACTGTACACAATTTATAACGCACGCAAGGTCTTTTAGCGGCATGGCCCTTGGGAACTTGATGGCCTTTGGCCTGGACGACAGGTGAACCGACGGACGGCGGCTCGGTTGAGGCCGCAAACAAGCGAGTGCTAGCATGCCGAACCGCCGCCAGGCCGGGCGGCGCCAGCCAAACAGGTCCGCATGTCCAGCATTCGAGAGCGCAACCGAGACGTGATCCTGCGAGCCGCCAGCGAGGAATTCGCGGAAAAGGGCTTCGCCGCCACCAAGACCAGCGACATCGCCGCCCGCGCCGGGTTGCCGAAGCCCAACGTCTATTACTACTTCAAATCCAAGGAAAACCTCTACCGCGAGGTGCTGGAGAGCATCGTCGAACCCTTGCTCGAAGCCTCGACGCCGTTCAACCAGCCAGGCCATCCCGCCGAGGTGCTGCGCGCTTATATCCGCACCAAGATCAGGATTTCACGCGACCACGCCTGCGCCTCGAAGGTGTTCGCCAACGAGATCATGCATGGCGCTCCGCACCTGTCCCCGGAACGTACCGCGCAGCTCAACGCCCAGGCCGCACACAATATCGCCTGCATCCAGCACTGGATCGACGATGGACTGATGGCGAAGGTCGATGCCAATCACCTGCTGTTCAGCATCTGGGCGGCCACCCAGACCTACGCCGATTTCGACTGGCAGATCAGCACTGTCACCGGCAAGAACCGCCTCGACGACGCCGACTACGATGCGGCAGCCGACACCATCATTCGCCTGGTACTCAAGGGTTGCGAAATCGCCGAGCCCGTTCAGGCCGACTGATCGGCGGAAACGAAAAACGCCAGCATGCGCTGGCGTTTTTCAAACCCTGACCGGCTAGCGAAACATCAGCTCCGGGCGCGGGCCGCGTCGCGTAAAGCCTTTACCTGATCATGGTTGCGTTGCACGCCCTGGTATTGGCGCTCGACCACGACCCGCACTTCGGCTGGCAGGTCTTTTTCCAGCGCCTTGCGGTAGCTCTTCACCGCGACATCCTCACCACGCTCACACTCGTTGAGGATGGCCTCGTCGTCCTTGCCGGTGATCATCGACTTGAGGTCGACCCAGCGGCGGTGCATGTCGGCCGCGACACTGGTGCTGGTTTCCGGATCGCCGCCCATGGAGCGGACCAATTGCTGCAGCTCGGCGGCAGCCGTGGCGCAGTCGCGAGAACGCTGATTCATGGTGCTCTTGAGCTGAGGATCGCGCAGGTCTTCAGCGCATTCGAGGAAGCCCTTTTCGCCATCCTTGCTGGTTTCAATCAGGTCGTTGAGCACTGAAATCGTGTCTTTCGTATCCATCTTGTACCTCCTGACGAGTCGACTCGAAAAGGGCCGCATCGCTGCAGCCCGCGTTATTTAAAGTCGACTGCCCACGCACCACAAAGGTTCAGCGAAACCGCCCGAAGGCACTCTCTTGGTTCATCGCTCGGCGGCGCCGGCTATGCCTGACGGCTCATGGCGAGCCGGGGATGCAACGGCAGCGGCCGTCCGAGCAGGTAACCCTGGGCCTTGCTCACTTCCAGCCGTCGCAGCATGGTCAGCTCCTCCTGAGTTTCCACCCCTTCGGCGACGACCTTGCAGCCGGTTTCCTCGGCGAAGCGGATCAAGGCGGCAGCCAGCGCGCGGCAACCGGTGTCGCTGTCGACATTGCGGATCAGGCTGCTGTCGAGCTTGATCACGTCCGGCTTGAGTTTGAGGATGTGGCGGAAACTCGCGTAGCCGGCGCCGGCATCGTCCACCGCCAACTGCAGCCCGTTACTGCGCAGCGGTTCGAGCGCATCGGCCAGCTGCGAGTAGTCCTGTACCGATGCATGTTCGGTCACCTCGAGCGTCAGCCGCGCCAACGGTTGATCGGCGAGCACCGTGTTCAGTGCGCCGGAGAGGATGGTCCCTGGCGAAACATTGAGCGACAGGTAGCTGTCTGCCGGCAACTGCTCGAAGTCGTGCAGGGCCGCCTCGATCAGGGCCACCTCCAGCTCCTGCTGCAAACCGACCAGCCCGGCCTCGGCGAACCACTTGTCCGGCGTTCGCTGTGGCTGCGCGCTGAATCGAGCCAGCGCCTCGTGGCCAACGATGCGGTTTTCCACCAGGTGCACGATGGGTTGATACACCACGGAATAGGCCTTTTGCTCGAGCACCGAGCGAATGCGCGTGAGCGTCTCGGCATAGCGCATCTCGTTGAGCGCATGACGTTCCAACAGTCTGCCGGCAAAGTCGGCAAACAGCCGCAGCGTCTTCAGATCTCGCTCGTCGAGGCTCTTGTCCGGCGTGGTGCTGAAGCAACAGAAGGTGCCGTAGAGCCGGCCATCGCTGAAGCGCAGCGGAACGCTGAGGTGCGCGCCGACCGGCCAGGCCTTGGTCGCCGGCATGGCCTGCGCCTCCGGCAAAGACGCCGCGTCCTGAATCAGCTCAGGCAGGCGCCCGTCGAGCACACGCTGACAGTAGCTTTCATCCAGAGGGTCACCGGCTCCGACTTCAAGCTGCAGGGGCACGAAGTTGCCGTCCAGGTAGCGAAATATCCGGCTTTCACCGCGAAACTCACTGATGAAGGCCACATCCATTCCCAAATGCGTGCGCACCGCATGCAGGGTTTCCACCAGCATCTCACTCAATGAAAGATTGGCGTTCTCCAGGCGACGCAGAATAGAGAGCGGATCATCAGCCACCCCGAATCGATCAATCTGATCCTGCTGTATGTCATCAGACATGGAGTCCCTCCCCGGTACTGGTTGCCATTGCCGCCGTATGAGTGCCGTCGACAGCGAGCCTCCGGAGCCCGCGATGTCGATTGCGGAGCAGTTGTCCGGATACTAGTCGTGCCCGTCGATCCGCCGATGTCTCAGCGACGATTGGCACAAGGCTTTGATAAAACCGGCCACGCCACCCACTGCTGCCTCGTTCGAACCCCGCCTGCGCAACGCCTGCATCTAGCGGCTCGCCTCGGTCTTGCCGTGCTTGCCCGACTTTGCCGGCTTGGCTGCCCCGCTCGCGTCACCTTTGAGGGTTATCCAGGTAGGCGCATGGTCACTGGCATGTTCCTGATCGCGCACCCAGCGGTCGACGCCGGCATCCTGCAGCCGTGGCGCGAGGTCCGGGCTGAGCAGCAGATGGTCGATGCGCAGGCCGGAGTTCTTCTGCCAGTGCTGTCGAAAGTAGTCCCAGAAGGTGTAGATGCGTTCGTCCGGGTACTTGGCGCGCAGTGCATCGGTCCAGCCCTGCGCCAGCAGACGCTCGAAGCATTCGCGGCTTTCCGGCTGCAGCAGCGCGTCCTTGCGCCAGGAGCGCGGGTTGTAGATGTCCTCATCGGTCGGTACCACGTTGTAATCACCAGCCAGCACCACCGGGTGGCCGCTGGCGAGCAGGCCGGCGGCATGCTCGATGAAGCGCTCGAACCAGCTCAGCTTGTAATCGAATTTCGGCCCAGGCTGCGGGTTACCGTTGGGCAGGTAGAGGCAGGCGACGATCACACCCTGCACGGCCGCTTCCAGATAGCGGCTGTGGCTGTCATCCGGATCGCCCGGCAGACCGCGGCGAACTTCCAGCGGCTCGCAATCGCGGGCCAGAATCGCCACCCCGTTCCAGGATTTCTGCCCATGCCAGATCGCGCCGTAGCCGGCCGCGCGGATGTCATCGATGGGAAAATCGGTGTCCTGCGCCTTGAGCTCCTGCAGGCAGGCCACATCGGGCTGCTCGCGCGCCAGCCATTCGAGCAGATTGGCCCGGCGTGCACGGATGCCATTGATGTTGAAGGTGGCGATTTTCAGCGTGTCCACAAGCGCGTCTCTCACAGGCGGTTATATCCACCTTAGCTGTGACAGCGCAGTGAGGCTTCCCGATCCGGAGCCAATGATCGGTATCAGGCCGGCGTCGCGATGCACAAGTACCTCGCGGCAACTACGTGGATCAGCGCGCCACCCAATAGTGATGTAGGTTGGGTTGAGCGCAGCGAAGCCCAACGGGCACAACATCAGGCAGCGCTTGCGTGCGATGTTGGACTTCGCCGCTACGCGGCTCAACCCAACCTACATATCTCAACGCGCCTCCCAGTACCCCGGCGCGTTGTAGATGGCCTTCAGGTAGTCGATGAAGAAGCGCACCTTCGCCGGCAGGTAGCGCTGCTGCGGGTAGACGGCCTGGATGTCGTAGGCCGGCAATGCGTACTCGTCGAGTGACGTAGGTTGGGTTGAGCGCAGCGAAGCCCAACGGGCACAACATCAGGCAGCGCTTGCGTGCGATGCTGGGCTTCGCCGCTACGCGGCTCAACCCAACCTACATATCTCAACGCGCCCCCAGTACCCCGGCGCGTTGTAGATGGCCTTCAGGTAGTCGATGAAGAACCGCACCTTGGCCGGCAGGTAGCGCTGCTGCGGGTAGACGGCCTGGATGTCGTAGGCCGGCAATGCGTACTCGTCGAGTGACGTAGGTTGGGTTGAGCGCAGCGAAGCCCAACGGGCACAACATCAGGCAGCGCTTGCCGTGCGATGTTGGGCTTCGCCGCTACGCGGCTCAACCCAACCTACATATCTCAACGCGCCTCCCAGTACCCCGGCGCGTTGTAGATGGCCTTCAGGTAGTCGATGAAGAAGCGCACCTTCGCCGGCAGGTAGCGCTGCTGCGGGTAGACCGCCTGGATGTCGTAGGCCGGCAGGGCGTACTCGTCGAGCACCGTCACCAGTTCGCCGCGCTTGAGTTCGGCCTGGATCTCCCAGGTCGAGCGCCAGCCGATGCCCAGGCCCTGTTTGACCCAGTCGAACAGCAGTTCGCCATCGTTGCAGTCGAGGTTGCCCGAGACCCGCACCGCCACCTGGCGGCCGTCACGCAGGAAGGTCCAGCCGCGCTGCTGGCCGCCCTGCAGGTTGAACGCCAGGCAGTTGTGCCGCGCCAGTTCCTCCAGCGTGACCGGCGTGCCGTGGCGGGCGAAGTATTCCGGCGCGCCGCAGACCACCCGGCGGTTGGGGAACAGCTTGAGCGCCACGTAGTTGGGGTCGGTCACCTCGCCGATGCGAATGCCCATGTCGTAACCGTGACGCACCAGGTCGACCACGCTGTCGGTGAAGTTGAACGACAGCTGCAGGTCCGGGTAGCGCGCCTGGAACGCCGGTGCGTGCGGGCCGATATGCCGCCGCCCGAATGCCGCCGGCGCCGACACCACCAGATGGCCGCGTACCGAGGTGCGGTCGTGGCTGATGCTGGCGTCCACCTCATCGAAGTCCTTGAGCAGCCCGCGGGCGCGCTCCAGATACTGCTCGCCCAGATCGGTCAGCGACAGACCGCGGGTGGAGCGGTGCATCAGCTTGACGCCCAGGTGGCGCTCCAGCGCATCCAGCCGCCGGCCCATCACCACCGGGGTGACGTTCTCCTTGTGCGCAGCCGCGGCGAAGCTGCCGCAGTCAGCCACCAGCACGAAGCTGCGCAGGGTCGTATAACGATCCATTCGATACTCCTGATATCGACAGAACTGAAGTCTCGACCAATTCCGCCATGGAATCCAGGCCGGCATGCTTGAGCCACGTAGAAAAACTATCGAATAAAAAGACAGCCACGATCCAGCGAGCTAGCGATCTGCTTCTAACTCAGCAGGACCGACGCGCAGCAGATCGTGAACAGATTCCAAGAGTCAGGAGGAACGACCATGGCCCGCATGAGAGCAATCGACGCCGCCGTCGCGGTAATGCGCAAGGAAGGCATCGACACCGCCTTCGGTATTCCCGGCGCGGCGATCAACCCGCTGTATTCAGCCTTGCGGGCCGATGGCGGCATCCGTCATATCCTCGCCCGCCATGTCGAGGGCGCCTCGCACATGGCCGAGGGCTATACCCGTGCCAAGCCGGGCAACATCGGCGTGTGCATCGGTACCTCGGGCCCGGCCGGCACCGACATGATCACCGGCCTGTACTCGGCTTCCGCCGATTCCATTCCGATCCTCTGCATCACCGGCCAGGCGCCGCGTGCCCGCCTGCACAAGGAAGACTTCCAGGCCGTGGACATCGAGTCCATCGCCAAGCCGGTCACCAAGTGGGCGGTCACCGTACTCGAGCCGGCGTTGGTGCCGCGCGTGTTCCAGCAGGCCTTCCACGTGATGCGCTCCGGCCGCCCCGGCCCGGTGCTGATCGACCTGCCGTTCGACGTGCAGATGGCCGAGATCGAGTTCGACGTCGAGACTTATGAGCCGCTGCCGGTGTACAAGCCGGCGGCCACCCGCGCCCAGGTCGAGAAGGCCATCGACATGCTCTGCGCCGCCGAGCGCCCGCTGATCGTCGCCGGTGGCGGCATCTACAACGCCGCGGCCGAGGCCTTGCTGGTGGAGTTCGCCGAGACCATCGGCGTGCCGGTGATCCCGACGCTGATGGGCTGGGGCTCGATCCCTGATGACCACCCGCTGATGGCCGGCATGTGCGGGCTGCAGACCAGCCACCGCTACGGCAACGCAACCATGCTGGAGTCCGACTTCGTGCTCGGCATCGGCAACCGCTGGGCCAACCGGCATACCGGCTCGCTGGAGACCTACACCAAGGGCCGCACCTTCGTTCACGTGGACATCGAGCCGACCCAGATCGGCCGGGTCTTCGCGCCGGACTACGGCATCGTCTCCGACGCCCGCGCCGCCCTCGAGCTGTTCGTCGACGTGGCCAAGGCACGCCAGGCCGAAGGTCGTCTGCCGGATCGCCGCGTCTGGGCCGCCGACTGCCTGGAGCGCAAGCGCACGATGCTGCGCAAGACCAACTTCGACAGCGTGCCGATGAAGCCGCAGCGCGTGTACCAATGCATGAACAACGCCTTCGGCAAGGACACCTGCTACGTCAGCACCATCGGCCTGTCGCAGATCGCCGCCGCGCAGTTCCTGCACGTCTACCAGGCGCGCCACTGGATCAACTGCGGCCAGGCCGGCCCGCTCGGCTGGACCATTCCGGCAGCGCTCGGTGTGGTCGCCGCCGATCCGCAGCGCAAGGTGGTGGCGCTGTCGGGCGACTACGATTTCCAGTTCATGATCGAGGAGCTGGCCGTCGGTGCGCAGTTCAAGCTGCCCTACCTGCACATCCTGGTGAACAACGCCTACCTCGGACTGATCCGCCAGGCACAGCGCGGCTTCGACATGGATTACTGCGTGCAGCTCGGCTTCGAGAACATCAATGCCGACCAGAGCGGCATGGAAGGCTACGGCGTCGATCACGTCGCGGTGGTCGAGGGCCTCGGCTGCAAGGCGCTGCGCGTGTTCAAGCAGGAAGACCTGCGCCCGGCAATCGAGCAGGCCCAGGCCTGGATGGCCGAGCACCAGGTGCCGGTGGTGATCGAGGTGATCCTCGAGCGGGTAACCAACATCGCCATGGGCACCGAGATCGACGCCATCAACGAGTTCGAGGCGCTGGCCACAGGCCGCGAGGACGCGCCGACCGCGGTCGGGTTGCTGGATTGATTGGCAACCGCGTGGAAGACGCTTCGCGGTCTTCCACGGGGCGGCCATCCGTCCTACGAACGGTTACGTAGGGTGGATATCGCGAAACATATCCACCGCAAACGCAACACCCAGGGTGGCCACCACACCACCGCAATGCGAAACCGAATGTGATCCCTACAGATCAGGAGAAAACCATGCCCCGCTTTGCCGCCAACCTGTCGATGCTGTTCACCGAGCAGGACTTCATGGACCGCTTCGCCGCTGCCGCCCAGGCCGGCTTTTCCGGTGTCGAGTACCTGTTCCCCTATGACTTTCCCGCCGAGCAGATCAAGGCTCAGCTGGACGCCAACAAGCTGACCCAGGTGCTGTTCAACCTGCCGGCGGGTGACTGGGCCGGTGGCGAGCGTGGCATCGCCATCCTGCCGGAACGGGTCGAGGAGTTCCGCGCCGGCGTGGACAAGGCCATCGCCTACGCCAAGGTGCTGGGCAACACCCAGGTCAACTGCCTGGCCGGCATCGCCCCGCGCGGCGCCGATCTCGGCCAGCTGGAAATCACCTTTATCGAAAACCTGCGCTACGCCGCGCAGAAGCTCGAGGAGGCCGGCATCCGCCTGGTGATGGAGATGATCAACACCCGCGACATCCCGCGCTTCTTCCTCAACAACACCTCCCAGGCGCAGGAGATCCGCGGCAAGGTCGGTCACCCCAACCTGTTCCTGCAGTACGACATCTACCACATGCAGATCATGGAGGGAGACCTGGCACGCACCATCGAGACCAACCTGGCGGCGATCAACCATATCCAGCTGGCGGACAATCCCGGACGCAACGAGCCAGGCACCGGCGAAATCAATTACCGCTTCCTGTTCGAGCACCTGGACCGCATCGGCTACCAGGGCTGGGTCGGCTGCGAATACAAGCCGGCCACCACCACCGAAGCGGGCCTTGGTTGGCTGAAGAGCCACAACGCCATCTGAACTGACGCGAACCAACCAGATTTGAGGAGAACACTCATGGCTAAGATCGGATTCATCGGCACCGGCATCATGGGCAAGCCCATGGCAATCAACCTGCAGAAAGCCGGTCACCAGATCTTTCTGTCCCAGCACCACGATCAGGCCCCGGCCGAACTGACCGAGGCCGGCGCCATCGGCCTGGCCAATCCGCAGGAAGTCGCCCAGGAAGCCGAGTTCATCATCGTCATGGTGCCGGACACCCCGCAGGTCGAGGACGTACTGTTCCGCGCCGACGGCGTTGCCGACGGCGTCGGTGCCGGCAAGGTGGTGATCGATATGAGTTCGATCTCGCCCACCGCCACCAAGCAGTTCGCCGAGAAAATCAAGGCCACCGGTGCTGAATACCTCGACGCCCCGGTATCCGGTGGCGAGGTGGGTGCCAAGGCCGCCACCTTGTCGATCATGGTCGGTGGTAGCGAAGCGGCCTTCGAACGCGCATTGCCGCTGTTCCAGGCGATGGGCAAGAACATCACCCGCGTCGGCGAGAGTGGCGACGGCCAGACGGCCAAGGTGGCCAACCAGATCATCGTCGCGTTGAACATCCAGGCGGTCGCCGAGGCGCTGCTGTTCGCCGCGAAGAACGGGGCCGATCCGGCCAAGGTGCGCGAGGCGCTGATGGGCGGTTTCGCCGGCTCGAAGATCCTCGAAGTGCACGGCGAGCGCATGATCAAGGGCACTTTCGACCCGGGCTTTCGCATCAGCCTGCACCAGAAGGATCTCAACCTCGCCCTGGCCGGTGCCCGCGAGTTGGGCCTGAACCTGCCCAACACCGCCAATGCCCAGCAGGTGTTCAGCACCTGCGCGGCGATCGGCGGCAGCGGCTGGGACCACTCGGCGCTGATCAAGGGCCTCGAGCACATGGCCAACTTCTCGATTCGCAAGGAGTAAAAGCTGCGAGCGCGTTGGGTCGAGCCAAGCGCCCCACCTTCAGGGACAGACAGACCGGGTGGTGGCCAGCGCGACGCAAGACCGCAACGCAGCTCAAAGGGTCGGATTGCGGCAAACGGGGGCGGAATCATCGCGTCTCCCCACGACCAGCATCCTTCGTTCGCCCCGATCCGATCGCCGCCTTCGGGTGGCAACCCTTTCGATTCGCCCGGCACAAGGAGTCACGGCCCGACTGCCGGGCGGGTCGATTCCAATCCTTAGAACTCGCCTTGGCGCTTGCAATACCGAGTTTTAAGGTCTGGAATCGGCTGCAGACCTCATACAAGGAGCTTCAGATGACCCTCGACCCACAAGCCCTGCTGCGCCAGCTGTTCGACAGCGCCATCGAGGCCGCCCATCCGCGCCATGTACTCGCCGACCATCTGCCGGAAGAGCGCAGCGGCCGCGCCATCGTCATTGGCGCCGGCAAGGCGGCCGCAGCCATGGCCGAAGCCATCGAGAAGGTCTGGGAAGGCGAACTGTCCGGGCTGGTGGTGACCCGCTACGAGCACAATGCCGACTGCCGGCGCATCGAGGTGGTGGAGGCCGCACACCCGGTGCCCGACGATGCCGGCGAACGCGTCGCCCGCCGCGTGCTGGAACTGGTCAGCAACCTCGAGGAAAGCGACCGGGTGATCTTCCTGCTCTCCGGCGGCGGCTCGTCGCTGCTGGCGTTGCCGGCCGAAGGCATTTCGCTGGCCGACAAGCAGGCGATCAACAAGGCGCTGCTGCGCTCCGGCGCGCACATCGGCGAGATGAACTGCGTGCGCAAGCATCTCTCGGCGATCAAGGGCGGCCGCCTGGCCAAGGCCTGCTGGCCGGCCAGCGTGTACACCTACGCGATTTCCGACGTGCCCGGCGACGAAGCGACGGTGATCGCCTCCGGCCCCACCGTGGCTGATCCGACCACCTCGGCCGAGGCCCTGGCGATTCTCGAGCGCTATCACATCGAGGTGCCGGCCAACGTGCGCGCCTGGCTCGAAGACCCGCGCTCGGAGACGCTCAAGCCGGGCGATCCGATGCTTTCGCGCAGCCATTTCCAGCTGATCGCCACGCCGCAGCAGTCGCTCGACGCCGCCGCCGAAATGGCCCGCGCCGCCGGTATCACCCCGCTGATCCTCGGCGATCTGGAAGGCGAAGCACGCGAGGTGGCCAAGGTGCATGGCGGCATCGCCCGCCAGGTGGTGCTGCACGGCCAGCCGATCGCCGCGCCCTGCGTGATCCTCTCCGGCGGCGAGACCACCGTCACCGTGCGCGGTAACGGCCGTGGCGGACGCAACGCCGAGTTCCTGCTTGCCCTCACCGAAAGCCTGCAAGGCCTGCCTGACGTCTACGCCCTGGCCGGCGATACCGACGGCATCGACGGTTCGGAGGACAACGCCGGCGCCCTGATGACACCGGACAGCTTCGCCCGCGCCGAGGCGCTGGGCCTGCGCGCCGCCGAGGCGCTGGCCAACAACGACGGCTATGGCTACTTCGCCGCGCTGGACAGCCTGATCGTCACCGGCCCGACGCGCACCAACGTCAACGACTTCCGCGCCATCCTGATCCTGCCGTCGTCGGATTGACGGCGGCCCCACTTCGTTCAGGCGCGCATCAGAACAACAACTGCCGATAGAGCTCCGCCATGACACATGACAAGAAGGTCAAGATCCTCGCCACCCTTGGCCCAGCCACCCGCAGCGTCGACGACGTGCGCGCACTGGTCGAGGCCGGCGTGAACCTGTTCCGCCTGAACTTCAGCCATGGCGAGCACGCCGATCACGCCGAGCGCTTCGCCTGGATCCGCCAGGTCGAGCAGGAGTTGAACCAGCCGATCGGCATCCTCATGGACCTGCAGGGGCCCAAGCTCAGGGTCGGCCGCTTCGCCGCGGGCAAGGTGCGGCTGGAGCGCGAGCAGGCCTTCCGGCTGGATCTGGACCCGACACCGGGCGACAGCCGCCGCGTGAACCTGCCACACCCGGAGATCATCGCCGCGCTGGAACCGGGCATGCAGCTGTTGATCGACGATGGCCGGCTGCGCCTGACGGTCACCGAGCGCCATGCCGACGCCATCGATACCCGCGTGGTGGCCGGCGGCGAGCTGTCCGACCGCAAGGGGGTCAACGTGCCGGAGGCGGTGCTGGAACTGTCGCCACTGACGGCGAAGGATCGGCAGGACCTGACCTTCGGCCTGCAGTTGGGCGTGGACTGGGTGGCACTGTCGTTCGTACAGCGCCCGCAGGACATTCAGGAGGCGCGCAAGCTGATCGGCGAGCGGGCCTTCCTCATGGCCAAGATTGAGAAGCCCTCGGCGGTACAGCACCTGCGCGAGATCGCCCGGCTGTCCGACGCCATCATGGTGGCGCGTGGCGACCTGGGCGTGGAGGTGCCGCCGGAGAACGTACCGCGCATCCAGAAGGACATCGTACGCATCTGCCGCCAGCTCGGCCGTCCGGTGGTGGTGGCGACGCAGATGCTCGAATCCATGCGCTTCGCGCCGGCACCGACCCGCGCCGAGGTCACCGACGTGGCCAACGCGGTGGCCGAAGGCGCCGATGCGGTGATGCTATCGGCGGAAACCGCGTCCGGTGATTACCCCCTGGAAGCGGTGAGCATGATGAGCAAGATCATCCGCCAGGTGGAAAGCGGCCCGGATTTCCAGGCGCAGCTCGACGTGCACCGGCCCAACGCCGAGGCGACGCTGCCGGATGCCATCAGCTGCGCGATCCGCCGGATCAGCGGCATCCTGCCGGTGGCGGTGTTGGTCAACTACACCGAGTCCGGCCGCTCCAGCCTGCGCGCCGCGCGCGAACGCCCGGCCACGCCGATCCTCAGCCTGACGCCCAGCACCGCCACCGCGCGCAAGCTGACGGTGGCCTGGGGCGTGTATTCGGTGGTGGATGCGCCGATGCGCGATATGGAGCAGGTCAGCAGCCACGCCGTCGAACTGGCGCAGGCGCAGGGCATGGCCGAAAGCGGCGACACGGTGCTGATCACCGCCGGCGTGCCGCTGGGCCAGCCGGGCACCACCAACTCGCTGCGCATCGAAGTCCTGCCCTGACAGGAGCCGGGCGCTGGCCCGGCCGATTCTCTTCGACTTCGCCGCCGGCTCCGTGCGAGCCGGTGCCTTCGCGCTCGCCTCGGATTTCGTCGATGCCCGCCCCTTTGCAGCTGCGCGCCGTGCTGCATGCCTTCGCCCAGATCTTTCTGCAGCGCCATGCCGGCTGCGGTGCACTGGTCATGCTGGCTCTCGCCGGCAGTGCGCCCATGTTGCTCGCCGGTGCGTTGTGCGGCGTGCTGGTCGCCCACCTCGCCGCCGCCTGGCTGGGCTATTCGACGGCGGACCGCGCTGACGGCCTCTACGGTTACAACGCCGCGCTGCTCGGCGCGCTGCTGGTTCATCTGCTGGGATTGACCGGCACCAGCCTGGCGCTGATCGGGGTGGCGGCGCTGGCCAGCTGTCCGCTGCAGGCCTGGCTACTCGCTCGGCTGCGCCGCGACGGCAGCTTGCCGGGCTTCACCCTGCCCTTCGTGCTTATCGGCCTGCTCGCCTTGCTGGTCATCGCGCCGGCGCCGGTCACGCCGTCCGGTATGCCATCGGCGGACGCAATGACACTGCTGGCCGCCTGGCTGCTGGGTATCGGTCAGGTGGTATTTCTCGACGCGCCGCTCGCTGCGGCCTGCCTGCTGACGGGCGTCGCCTTGGCATCGCTGCGCGAGGCGTTGTGGCTGCTGGCCGGCTCGGCGTTGGGGCTGCTGGTGGCGGGCCTGCTCGGTGCGCCCTGGTCCGATGGCCTGGCCGGTTTCAACCCGGCGCTCGCCGCACTGGCCCTGGCGCAATGGCGTGGTGGCTGGCGCCTTCCACTACTCGGGATGGTCGCCGCCGTGGCGATCTGGCTGGCGTGCAACGCGCTGGGCCTGCCGCCCCTGACCCTGCCGTTCCTGCTCGCGACCTGGCTGGGGCTGACGCTGCGCGCGCCCCGCACCAGCCGGGTCGATTAGCCAGCAAAGCACTACCCTCCGGTTGCCAGCGGGTCCTGCTCCTGAGGGTAGCGATGCTCTTCCGCGACCTCGCCATTTTCCGCATGCACTTTGACGAGCGAGGTACGCAGCTTCATGTAGTCCCGCGTCTCGTCGAGGATGTCTTCGCGCCTTGCGGCCTCGATCAACGCACGCTGATCGCCCTCTTCGCGCAGCACCCAACGCTCGTCTTCGTGAGTGATGTGGTAGATCTCCATGTGCCTGTCTCCCTGGTTATGACTGATGAGTTCTCCTATATGAAAGCGGGCGAGCCGCGAGGTTCGCCCCGCTAGCGCAAGGGTTCAAATAACCATTAACGGGTGATAAAAACCTTGCAAGTCGCTGGTTCAATTCACCATGACAGCCCTGAAAACCTTGATTCCAGTCAATTCCAACCTGGAACGATTGTTGAAATACCTCTGGCACAACGGCACGTGGCCGCTCCGGCGAACACCGTCCGGTTTTCCCACCAGAGGAGTATTCAATGCTTTGCGCTGAACAGATCGCCCTAATCAAAGCCACCGTGCCATTGCTGGAAAACGGCGGCGAAGCCCTGACCACCCACTTCTACAAGCTCCTGCTGAGCGAACACCCCGAGGTGAACCCGTTGTTCAACCAGGCGCACCAGGCCAGCGGTGAACAACCACGTGCACTGGCCAACGGTGTGCTGATGTACGCCCGGCATATCGACCGCCTCGAAGCCCTCGGCCCACTGGTGGCGCAGGTCATCAACAAGCACGTCGCCCTGCAGGTGCTGCCCGAGCACTACCCACTGGTCGGTAGCTGCCTGTTGCGGGCCATCCGCGAGGTCCTTGGTGAGACCATCGCCACCGATGCGGTGATCGACGCCTGGGCCGCGGCCTATCAGCAGCTGGCAGACCTGCTCATCGGGCAGGAGGAACGGCTCTACCAGGCCAAGGCCGAAGCCCCGGGTGGCTGGCGTGGTGCGCGCCCGTTCCGCATCGCGCGCAAGGTCAAGGAGAGCGAGGAGATCACCTCGTTCCACCTGGAGCCGGAGGATGGCGGGCCGCTAATGGATTTCCTGCCCGGCCAGTACATCGGCCTCAGGCTCCGGGTCGAGGGCAACGAGGTACGTCGCAACTACTCGCTGTCCGCCGCCGGCAATGGCAGCGAGTACCGCATCAGCGTCAAGCGCGAGCCCGGTGGGGTCGTCTCCAATGCGTTGCATGCCATGCCCGAAGGTGCCGTGCTGGAGCTGTTCGCGCCGGCTGGCGAGTTCATCCTCGAACCGAGCGAAAAGCCCCTGGTGCTGATCAGCGGTGGCGTCGGCATCACGCCAACCCTGGCGATGCTGGAACAGGCGCTGGCCAGCGCTCGGCCGGTGCACTTCATCCACTGCGCGCGCAATGCCGGCGTGCACGCGTTCCGCCGCAGCGTGGACGCGTTGGCCGAGCGTCATGTACAGCTCAAGCGTTTCTACTGCTATGAGCAGCACAACGGCGCCGATGCCGCGCCGGATGCCGTCGGCCGCCTGACCGAGCAACAGCTTGGCGAATGGCTACCGGAAGACCGCAACGTGGATGCCTATTTCCTTGGGCCCAAACCCTTCATGGCCGCAGTTCGCCGTCAGCTGAAATCGCTTGGCGTACCGGAGCAGCAAACCCGCTACGAGTTCTTCGGCCCCGCTTCAGCACTCGATTGATCCATCCGGAGGCTCGCCCGGCGCGAGCCTCTCCTTGAAGGAGATTCGGTCATGCTTTATCACCCCGCTTCCCCGCAACGTCTGATGAGCGCCGCTAATGCACTGATGGTCGCAGGCGTACTGCTTCTGCTGCTGGGCATCAGCGGCGCCTATCTGTTCGAACGACATCTGGCGATGGGCAGCATCATCGCTGCCCATGCGCTGGTCATCCTCGGCCCCACGGCGCTGAAGATCGGCTACGTGATGCGCCTTCTGGCCGAGCGCAAGACAAAACTCGCGGCTTGAAGCGCGGCTGGATAAGCCCGTTCTCGGATACTCGCATCATTTCTGCAGTTTTACCGCTTCGCCTGTAATTTCAGTCCGCCATAGTCATACGCAACATGGGGAAAACCATTCGTCTACACTTTCGAACTCACCGAAACTCTAGCCTTGTACTTCCCTCTGACACAGTGAGGCTGATTGATCTCTCTCTTTCAGCCGTTTGTGAAAGTGTCTATCCAATTGAGGAGAAAAACACATGGCAAATAGTAATCCTGGCAACTTCGCCAATGATCGAGAGAAAGCTTCCGAGGCCGGCCGCAAGGGTGGTCACAACAGCGGCGGAAACTTCGCCAACGACCGCGAGAAGGCTTCCGAGGCCGGCCGCAAGGGTGGCCAGAACAGCCACGGCGGTGGCCGCAGCAGCTAAAAGCTGACGAAATGAAGAAGGGCAGGCGCCATAACGGCCCTGCCCTTCTTCATTTATTTAATTCAATCATTTTAAGCGAATGCCCTAAAGAACAATCGCAAAAATAATGCTATATCGCTATCTGATCGATATATAACGGACAGCACCGTTTTTATAAGCGGTTTGCGCAAAGCGACAGCTGGCAGAAGCTGATATCTGTCGTTATTTGATTTCCCTCACTTATAACGATGACCAGCATCCCTCGCCGTTTGTCGATATCATCGACAGGCATTTCAAGCTGGAGCGGTCGATGAACAGCAGCGCCTTTTCCGAACGAATCGTCCAGAGCCTGCTGGATACCGATTTCTACAAGCTCACCATGATGCAGGCGGTGCTGCATCACTATCCGAATGCGGAGGTGGAGTGGGCATTCCGCAGCCGCTCCGGTGAAGACCTGACTCCCTACCTCGACGAGATCCGCCAGCAGATCGAGGCGCTTGCCGAGCTGCAAATGACGACCGAGGAGCTGGCCTACCTCGAGCGCATCCCCTACATGCAGCCCGACTTCATCCGTTTCCTCGGCTTGTTCCGTTTCGACCTGCGTTATCTGCAGGTGAACATCGAGGACGGCGAGCTGGTGATGCACCTGCGCGGCCCCTGGCTCCACGTGATCCTGTTCGAAGTGCCGCTGCTGGCCATCGTCAGCGAGGTGCGCAACCGCGCGCGCTATCCCGCGGTGACGCTGGCCCAGGCGCGCGACCGGCTGGATGAGAAGCTGAACTGGCTACGCAGCCAGGCCAGCCGTGACGAACTGGCCAGCTTTACCCTGGCTGATTTCGGCACACGCCGTCGCTTCTCCTTTGCCGTACAGGCGATGGTGGTGGACCGACTGCAATGCGATTTTCCCGGTTGTTTCGCCGGCACCAGCAACGTGCATCTGGCTCGCACACGGAATGTGAGGCCGATGGGCACCATGGCCCACGAGTGGATCATGGCGCACCAGCAGCTCGGCCCGCGACTCATCGACAGCCAGGTCGCGGCGCTGGACTGCTGGGTTCGCGAATATCGTGGGGCGCTGGGCATCGCGCTGACCGACTGCATCACCATGGATGCCTTCCTGCGCGACTTCGATCTCTACTTCGCCAAGCTGTTCGACGGCCTGCGCCATGACTCGGGCGACCCTCTACTGTGGGCGGAGAAGGCCATCGCGCATTACCAGCGCCTGGGTATCGATCCGAAAACCCGCCAGCTGATCTTTTCCGATGGCCTCGACCTGGCCAGAGCGCTGGAAATCCACCGCGCGCTCATCGGGCGCAGCAACCCCAGCTTTGGCATCGGCACCGGACTCACCTGCGACATTCCAGGCGTGGAGCCGACCAACATGGTCATCAAGATGACCGCCTGCAATGGTCAGCCGGTGGCGAAGATCTCCGACTCGCCGGGCAAGACCATGTGCCGCGACGAGGCGTTCGTCAGCTATATGCGGTACGTCTTCGGCCTGGACAATGGCTGACGGAGCGACGCGCGACTAGTCGCGCATGACGAATGCCTGCGGCGGTTGCACAGCCTCCGGATCCGTGGCGCAGAGGCGATTACGCCCGCGCATCTTGGCGTAATACATGCGCTTATCCGCCAGCTCCAGCAGGTCCCGACAGTCTGCGATCCGATCGCAACGGCGTTCGGCCAGCCCGATGCTCGCCGTCAGCGGTGCACCGTCCGGCCGCACGCCGAGACCCTGGCCAACGATGCGCTCAAGCGCCATGTGCGCCTGCTGCATGTCGGTCTCCGGCATGATCAGCAGGAACTCTTCGCCGCCCCAGCGCAACAGGCTGTCCGAGCCTCGCAGCGTCGCCACCAGACGCCTGGCCGCCTCGCGCAGGACCTGATCGCCGGACTCATGGCCATGGTTGTCGTTGATCGACTTGAAGTGGTCGAGGTCGATGAATGCCAGCGCCAGCGGACCATCCTTGCGCTGCGCGCTGTCCCACTGCAGCCGAAGAATCTCCTCGCCGCTGCCGCGGGAGAAAACCCCGGTGAGCGGGTCGCGGATGGCCTGGCGCACCAACGCGAACATGAACGCCAGCTGGCTCATGCTGGCCAGGCTGGCGACGCCGGCGATCAGGATCAACAGCCAGAAGGCACCGGCGAACGACGGCCAGTTCAGCGTCGCCCAGCTGAGATAGCCAGCCAGTGCCTGGGCCAGCAGCAGCAGGCTGGAGAGCACGAGATTCTCCACCAGGGTCAGCGGAAAAATGGTCAGCCCGGCCATCAGTACGAACGGCAGAAAGGCGTAGCCGGCGCCGACCACCGCGGAAAACTGCGCCAGCTGATAGCTGCCGAGCAAGGTATGCGAGGCGATGTAGAAGATGGTCGGGATGGCGAACAGGATCGCGATCGCTCGATAGGCGTCCAGCAGATTGCCGCTCGGACGGTAGAACAGCAGCAGGCAGGTGAACGCCAGGCACGCCATCATCCGAAAACCGGCCAGCGCCGCCCACAGCCTGGGCTCGAACACCATCAGATCGATCAGGCTCCACAGCGGGGTCAGCACTGCGAACAGAAAGGCGAACAGGCGAACGCGGTTGACGATCAGGGTCGCGCGGCGCTGGCAGAGCAGCAGCGGATGGCGTCGCGGGCTCAGCAGATGACGAAGCTCGTTGGGCTTGAGTTCGCTGGGTAGCAACGAGCTCAGGCGACTGCGCAGCAGGTCGAGAATCGATGGCATTTATTATTGTGCTCCCAGGCAGGGAAGGTTCTTTACAGCCGGCGGTTCCGGACGCCGTCGGCTGCTTTCATATCCGTCTCAAAGCACATTTCATCGTTCGGCGGTGCATCGGACGTCCACAGAAGCGCAAGCGCGGCGAATGGTATCAGTTAGCCATTAAAAACCCTTGAGCCAGGACAATGAATTCGCGGCTTTGAGTACCTCCTAAGAACGATCTGCCATTTGGAAAAATCGCCCTTTCGGGCGCTTATAGCCGCTGCCCACTCCCACTAGCGTGACCGGATCGCCCGCGTACACGCGGGCGATGCATCCAAACAAAAAGAACAATAAGGAGTTACCCGTGCAGAGCGCTCTCAAACCGCTTGCGGCAGCCATTCTACTCACCTGCGCGACAGGCGCGGCTATCGCCGATGACGGCCCGTTCAGTCAGTTAGTCGTGTTCGGCGACTCGCTGAGCGATGCCGGCAACTTTCCCGACCTGCAAAGCCCGACACTGGGCGGCAATCCTACTGGAGGTTTGCGCTTCACCAACCGCACCGGCCCCACCTACGGTGCCGGCGAATATATTGGCGAGGTCGGCACGCAGCGCCTGGCAAGCATGCTGGGCCTGCAATCGTTACCTTCCACACCGCTGTTACCGACAGTACTCACAGGCAATCCGGACGGTACCAACTATGCCGTCGGCGGTTACCGTACCGACCAGATTCTCGACTCGATCACCCTCGATTCGACCGTTTCCGCAGGCGGCTCTGCCCGGACCCGGCCTGGCTACCTGGTCGAGAACCCGCGCGTCGACAGCAATGCGCTCTACTACCTGAACGGCGGCGGTAACGACATTTTCCAGCTCGGCACCAACCCGGTCACGATGGCTGACGCTGCCGGTAATCTGGTGGCGGGTGTCGCTGCACTGCAGGCCGCGGGCGCGCGCTACATCATCGTCTCCGATCTGCCGGATGTCGGCACCACGCCGCTGGGCTTCATCACTGGCCAGGCCGCCACATTCAACTTCCTGAGCGACCAGTTCAACACCGAGTTGGCGAGCCAGCTGCAAGCCCGGGGTGGCAACTACGTGCTGGTGAACAATCGCCTGTTGCTGGCCGAGGTACGTGCTGACCTGGCCGCCTTTGGCTTCGACCCCAATGTGGCGCAGACTGCAGTGTGCTTCGACCCGTCATCCTCGACGTCGCCGTGCCTGCCGGACCCGACCTACAGCCTCGGCGGCACAGCGCCTGATCCTAGCCGCCTGCTGTTCAATGACGCCGTCCATCCAACCACCGCTGTTCATCAGATCAGCGCCGACTATCTGTACTCGATCATTTCCGCGCCTTGGGAAGTGTCCCTGCTGCCGGAGATGGGCCGCTCGGCCTTGCGCGCCCATCTGCAACAACTGGACAACGAACTGTCCGCCCGGCGCGGCGACTGGCAGGCGGTCGGCGCCTGGCGCACCTTCGTCCAGGGTGGTTACAACCGGCCTGAGTACGACGGTTACGGTGGCGGTGACGGTAGCGGCCTGAGCCTGTCGCTTGGCGTTACCCAGCGTCTGAGCGAGACATGGCTTGCCGGCGTCAGCCTGGGCCTGGCGGAAAACTCGCTGGAACTGGGCAGAAACGACTCCGAATACGACATGCGCAGCTACCTGGCAACGGCCTTCGCCCGTTACGAATACCAGCGCCTGTTCGCCGACTTCAGCCTCAGCGCCGGTTATCTGGATTACCACGACCTGAAGCGTACCTTCGCCCTCGGCATCAGCGAGCGAGCGGAAAAGGGTGACACCGAAGGCACGCTATGGGGCGCAGCGGCGAAGGTTGGCTTCAACCTGATGCAGCCAGGCGACCAGATGCAGTTCGGCCCATTCGTCGGCGCCAGCTATCAGAAGGTCGAAGTCGACGGTTACCGCGAACAGGGCGAACGCTCAACCGCGCTGAGCTATGAAGATCAGGAACTGGATTCACTGCGCCTGTCGCTCGGTCTGTTCGGTGACTATGCGCTGAGCGAACGCACGCGGCTGTTCGGCGAAGTGGCACGGGAGGTGGAGCGCGAGGACGAAGACCGGCGTGACTTGCGCATGTCGCTGAACAGCGTGTCGGGCAACAGCTTCGAGCTACCGGGCGCGGTACCGACCGGCGACCAGACGCGCTTCAGCGTGGGCCTGGCGCACCGTCTGACACCAGGTCTGGCATTGCGCGCCAACTACCATTACCGGGGCAACGATAACCGCGACCACGGAGTGGGGCTGTCGCTGGCCTGGGACCTGTAAGGCCTGAAGAGCGCGAAAGGCCGCCGTCGCGCAATACGCGCGGCGGCTGGCGCACGGTCAACGTCCGTCGAGCTGACCTTGCAGATTGGCGATCTGCCCCTGCATGGCATTGATGGTGCGGGTGACCTGAGCGCGGAAGGAGTCGAACTCGGCGGTATTGATCGCGTTCGGTGCAGGGGCCGGCCGATTGTCCAGCTCACTGCGCAGCACCAGGATGTCCTGCTCCAGCCTGCTGATCGCCTGACTCTGGTTACCGCTCTGCTTAAGCGCCGCGATGTCCTTGCTCAGGCTGTCGACCCGTCCGGCCAGCTTGGCCTGCTCGTCCAGGGTCGATTTGAGTGAAGCCTGCTCGCTGCCCAGCGTCTTGACGCTCTCTGCCAGCGTCGCAGTACTCCCCTGCTGAGCTTGCAGGTCGGCACCCAGCTGCTCGAGGCGCTTGCCCTGTTCGTCCATGCGCCGATCCTGATTGCCCTGCTTGCCAGCCAGACTCTGCTGTTCGGTCGCAAAGGCCTGCTGCTTGCGGTCAAGATCGATGGCCTGTTGCTCCAACTGCTTGATGCGCAGCTTCACCGCCTCGCTTTCCGTGGTCACATTGGACTCGGTCGCAACGACTTTGCCGGTGATGTCCTGCAGGCGTCCCGCGGCATCCTCGCTGATACGCGCGAAGCTTTCCTGGGTGGCGACCAGCTGCATTTCCAGCATGGCGATCTTCTGATAACTCCACCAGCCGAGCGCACCCAGGCTGAGGAGCAAGGCCAGCACCATGACCCATAGAGGCGCCGTGCTCACCTTGCCAGCGGGGCTTGCGGGGCGACGTTTCTGGCGGGAACGACCGTCATCCACGGGCTCGTCCGCGGTTCTGCGGATCGGCTCGAGATCCGGCGCCGGATAGGGCTCCACGCGATCACGGCCTGCGGTCAGGCTGGGAATGTTGTCCAGTTCGTCGTGAGCATCGTTGCGCATGGGGTACCTTCAATGGCGCGGTGCGAAATACAGCGCGCAGTATAACGATTCAGAGCGTGCCCATCAGTGACGGCGCGCCGGTGGAGCAGATGCACCGTGGTAGAGCAGTGCGCCGCGTGTGATACGCATCACGGTGCATCGAACGACGCACTCGGCAGACCCGTAAGCACCGCACCATAGCAATCACCATCGACTACGGGCAGTCTGCAGGCCTCGCCAGCCGGGCGCTTCGCCTGTCAGATGCAAGATCCGCGCAGCAACGCCGGAGATTGGTACGCCACTTGCTCTGTCTCTCTTGCCAGCGGATAGACACTTCCGACAGGGATGTTGGGCCTTAGGGCAATTCACGAGGAACACAGCATGGAGCTGAACAAGGCGGTTATCGACTGCATGCGCAGCCTGCGACGCAGACTTCGCGATGAGCAGCAACTCGACATCCATCTCGACCAACCGGATGCGGTTACGGCAATGCTTGCCGGGTGCATGAACTCCAACGACGAGTTGACCCGCGAACTCGGACGCCAGCTCGCCGCATTCAGTGACCGGTTGCCGGCACCACCACCTCCACCTCGCACGGCCAGTAGCGGCGCCACGGTACGCATTTACCGAGGCCAGCGCGTACTCGCCTGAGCACTCAATCGACGAGCAGCCAGTCGCTGGCGCAACGCACCAGATGCAGGGTCAACTCGTCGAGCAATTGCCCGCCATTACGCCAGTGATGCCAATACAAAGGCACGTCGATCGGCGGTCCGGACAGCACATCGACCAATTCCCCGCGCGCAAGTTCGCCGCGCACTTGCAACTCCGGCACCAATCCCCAGCCAAGCCCGCTCTGCAGTAGGCGCACGAAACCCTCGGACGATGGGCAGAGGTGATGGACGAACGCCTCTCCCCCGCCGACTGCCGCCATGTAGCGGTGTTGCAGCTGGTCATCCGGGCCGAAGACCACGGCAGGCACCCGAGCCAGATCCGCAGCGACCGCTGGTCGTTGGAAATGCCGGCGGACAAAGGCCGGACTGGCCAGTGCGCGATAGCGCATCGCCCCAAGAAACTGACTGCGTGCGCCTGCCAGCGGCCGTTCCGCCGCGCACACGCAAGCTGCGACCTCGCCAGCGCGCATGCGTTTGAGCCCGACCGCCTGGTCCTCCACCACATGATCGAGCAGCACCCGATGCTCGGCGCAGAAAGCCGCTACCGCGCCGGCCCACCAGGTCGCCAGGCTGTCGGCGTTCAGGGCAATTCGCAGCCGTTCGGGCAGACGATTCTCGTCCAGCGCCGGAACCTGTCCTTGCAGATCCCGCTCGAGCAACCGCACCTGCTGCACATGGTTGAGTAAGCGTTGACCGAGCTCGGTCGGCCGCGGCGGCGTATCGCGCAGCAGCACTGGCTGACCGACGCGCGCCTCGAGTAGTTTGATCCGCTGGGATATGGCCGATTGCGAAAGACCCAACGTCTGCGCGGCTCGCTCGAAACCCGCCTGCTCGACAACCGCCGCAAGCGCTGCAAGTAATTTGTAATCGAACATCAGTATTCCTAATGCACCCTGAGGAAAATTTGTTTTTCTTATAACGCTCAACTGTCCAGACTCGCCAGCAAATCGGACGAGGCGGGCGACATGAATGCAATCTGGCAAAGCTATATCAACGGCCTTCTGGTCGCGGCAGGACTGATCATGGCGATCGGTGCGCAGAATGCCTTCGTGCTCGCACAAAGCCTGCGTCGGGAGCACCATCTGCCAGTGGCGGCGCTGTGCATCCTCTGTGACGTACTGCTGGTCAGCGTCGGCGTGTTCGGGCTGGCAGCGGTGCTGGCGGACAACCCGCTACTGCTGGAGATCACCCGCTGGGGCGGCGTGGCCTTCCTGCTCTGGTATGGCGCGCTGGCGCTGCGCCGCGCAGTCAAGCCACAGAGCTTGCGCAGCGCTGATGCGCAGCCGCGCCCGCTGCGTGCGGTGCTACTGGCCGCGCTGGCGGTGACATTGCTCAATCCGCACGTCTATCTCGATACCGTGGTACTGATCGGCTCGCTCGGCGCCCAGCAGCCCGAGCCAGGCGCCTACACACTGGGCGCTGCCAGCGCATCGACCCTGTGGTTCATGACCCTGGCCCTCGGTGGCGCCTGGCTCGCGCCCTGGCTGGCCCGCCCGTTGACCTGGCGCCTGATCGACCTCGGCGTCGCCGCCATGATGTTCGCGATTGCCACACAGCTCGCATTCGCCGGCTGACACCCGCGCGCGACATCCAGCCGCGCGCCATTTTTGCAGGTTGCAAGGAACGTCCAGCCCGGCGGCGCGGTCCACGCAAGGCGCAGCCAGTTGTTTGCATCCGCTGCTTCACCTCGCCAACCCCTCTGGAACCTATATTCCATACAGTTGCCGCGTGGTTTTGCCGCAGGTCGGGTGCTATGATCGCTGGCTCGCAGACATGGAGCGGAAGGCTTCAGTCTGTCTGTTCGGCCGACCGTGAACGGCCAGAGATTGCGCAAGCATGTAGCGAGCGAAGGGAACGACAGAGGTCAGGGCGGGACGAACATTCGCTCCTGCTCACCGGCATCGCCGGCACGCCTCGCACGCTCCTTCCAGCTGGCCGCATCAATCCTCGACACCTGAGTAGGAGATACATCATGGCTTTCGAATTGCCGCCGCTGCCTTACGAAAAGAACGCTCTCGAACCGCACATGTCCGCCGAGACGCTGGACTACCACCACGACAAGCACCACGCTGCTTACGTGACCAACCTGAACAACCTGATCCCGGGCACCGAGTTCGAAGGCAAGGATCTGGAAAGCATCATCAAGACTTCTTCCGGTGGCATTTTCAACAACGCCGCCCAGGTCTGGAACCACACCTTCTTCTGGAACTGCCTGGCGCCGAACGCCGGTGGTCAGCCGACTGGCGCCCTGGCCGATGCCATCAACGCCTCCTTCGGCTCCTTCGACAAGTTCAAGGAAGAGTTCACCAAGACCGCCATCGGCACCTTCGGCTCCGGCTGGGCGTGGCTGGTGAAGAAGTCCGACGGCAGCCTCGGCCTGGCGAGCACCATCGGTGCCGGCAACCCGATGACTGCAGGCGACAAGCCGCTGCTGACCTGTGACGTCTGGGAACACGCCTACTACATCGACTACCGCAACGCTCGTCCGAAGTTCGTCGAAGCGTTCTGGAACCTGGTCAACTGGGACTTCGTCGCGAAGAACTTCGCGGGCTGAGTCACCCAGCGCTAACGAAAATGCCCGCACTTGATGCGGGCATTTTCATTTAAGGGTTCGGCGTCGCCTGCCGCTATACATTTGCAGTCCGAAAAAACCTTCGCCTTACGGAATCGGAAATCGACACGCAATGTTTCCTTAGGATTACGCCTTTGGGCTTGCATCCTAAGTCGTACTGCCGGCACAGTCGGCGCTTGCTGACTTATTGGTTTAATTGCCTTTGACGATTGCCGAATGACTAACAATACTTCCGCAACCGAGCGTCGGCACGGAAAAGGACCTTCATTTGAAGCTGGAAATGCGCAATAGCCTGTCGCGTAAGCTCCTGCGTGTAGTCCTGCTATCGGCGCTTGCGGTAGGACTGGTGCTCAGTTGCGCGCAGATCATTTTTGGCGCCTACAAGACACGCCAGCTGATCGAAGCCGATGCCCAGCGCATTCTGCGCATGACCCGTGACCCATCCACTCAGGCGATCTACAGCCTCGACCGCGAGATGGGCGCCCAGGTGATGGAAGGGCTGTTCCAGCACGAATCGATTCGCATGGCATCCATCGGCCATCCGGACGAAGGCATGCTGGCGCTGAAGATCAGACCACCTATCGACCTGACGACACGCTGGCTGACCGATCCGATTCTCCACCGCGACCGGCAGTTCTCGACTCCGCTGATCGGCAAACCGCCTTACAACGAGTATTACGGCGAGCTGCGCATCACTCTGGACACGGCCCGATATGGCCAGGAATTCGTCAACGACTCCATCGTCATCTTCATCGTCGGTATCCTGCGTGCGCTGACGCTGGGCTTCGTGCTTTTCCTGATCTACCAGTGGTTGCTGACCCGCCCGCTGACCAAGCTCATCGAGCATCTGGCGCGGATCAACCCCGACCGTCCCGGCGAGCACAAGCTGCCGATGATCCGAGGCCATGAGCGCAACGAGCTGGGTCTGTGGGTGGAAACGGCCAACGGTCTGCTCGCCTCCATCGAACACAACATGCACCTGCGTCAGGAGGCTGAAAGCAGCCTGCATCGCATGACGCAGTACGACTCCCTGACCGGCCTGCCGAATCGGCAGCAGCTGCAAAGCCAGCTCGACCACATTCTCGACGAGGCACGACGCATGCAGCGTCGCGTCGCCGTGCTCTGTCTGGGGCTCGACGACTTCAAGGGCGTGAACGAGCAGTACAGCTATCAGGCCGGCGATTGCCTGCTCAAGGCACTGGCCGACCGCCTGCGCGGCTCCGCAGGCCGTCTCGGCGCGCTGGCACGATTGGGCGGCGATCAGTTCGTCCTGGTGCTCAGCGGCATCGAACAGCCCTACGAGGCCGCAGAGCTGGCCCAGGCGCTGCTGGACGATCTGGAAAATCCCATCGACTTCGACGGCGACCCGATTCGGCTGCGCGCCACCATCGGCATCACCCTGTACCCGGAAGATGGCGACAACACCGAGAAGCTGCTGCAGAAGGCCGAGCAGACCATGACGCTGGCCAAGAGCCGCTCACGCAACCGCTACCAGTTCTATGTCGCCAGCATCGACAGCGAGATGCGCGCCCGTCGGGAGCTGGAAAAGGATCTCAGCGAAGCGCTCAAGCGCAACGAGTTCCATCTGGTCTACCAGCCCCAGGTCGACTACCGCCAGAACCGCATCACCGGTGTCGAAGCACTGATTCGCTGGAAACATCCTCAGGGCAAACTGGTGCCGCCGGATCTGTTCATCCCGCTGGCGGAGCAGAACGGCAGCATCATCGAGATCGGCCAATGGGTGCTCGATCAGGCCTGCAGCCAGCTGCGCCAGTGGCATGCCGAGGGCTACAGCGGTCTGCGCGTCGCGGTGAACCTCTCCACCGTACAACTGCGCCACCCGCAACTGCCGCAGATGATCGGCGAGCTGCTGCAGAAACACCAGTTGCCGGCCGAAACCCTCGAACTGGAGGTGACCGAGACGGGGCTGATGGAAGACATCGACGCGGCAGCGCACAACCTGCACAGTTTGCGGCGCTCCGGCGCACTGATCGCGATCGACGATTTCGGTACCGGTTACTCCTCGCTGAGTTATCTCAAGAGCTTGCCGCTGGACAAGATCAAGATCGACAAGAGCTTTGTCCAGGACATCGGCCAGGACGAGGGCGCGACCATCGTGCGCGCGGTTATCCAGCTGGGTAAGAGCCTCGGTATGACGGTGATCGCCGAGGGCGTCGAAACCCCGGAGCAGGAAGCCTATCTGATCGCCGAAGGCTGCCAGGAAGGCCAGGGCTACTACTACAGCAAGCCGCTGCCCGCCCGCGATCTCGATCTGCTGCTGCGCCAGTCGACGCCATTCGATCGGGCAGTCAATTCCGAGCTGCGTTAGCCCGACAGCGCGCAGCTGACGCACATCGCCGCCTCGATCCGCCACCCGCACTAACAACTCCTGACGCTGGCCAGTCATGGCCACATAGGCCACACTTTCCGCCTTTTCGGCCCCGGCCTACGACGAGCCCCAATGAAACGCTTCGTACTTCTGGATACCGCTGCCATTCCCACTGGCGGCGCCTTGTGCCTGTTCGAATATGGCGATGACTTCGTCATCAAGATCCAGGGCGGAAACGGCAATCAGCTGATGAACACGCGTACCCATGGCTCGGAAGATGCACTGGCGGAGATTCCCTGCAAACGGATCGCCGCTCGGGCGCAGGCACGTGTGCTGATTGGCGGCCTGGGAATGGGCTTTACCCTCGCTTCGGCGTTGCGCCATCTCGGGGCGGACGCCGAAGTGCTGGTCGCCGAACTGGTGCCCGGCGTGATCGAGTGGAACCGCGGCGCGCTCGGCGAGAAGAGCGGTCATCCGCTACGCGATGCCCGCGCTCAGGTACTGAACCAGGACGTCGCCGAGCTGCTGCGGGATCAAGCCCAGGGCTTCGATGCGATCATGCTGGACGTCGACAACGGTCCCGAGGGCCTGACGCAGAAGAGCAACAGTTGGCTCTACTCGGCTGACGGCCTCAACGCCTGCGCCCGCGCGTTGCGCCCGTCCGGCATCCTCGCGGTCTGGTCGGCCAGTGCCGACCGTGCCTTTTCCGACAAGCTCGTCAAGGCCGGCTTCAAGGCCGAAGAGGTGCAGGTCTTCGCCCACGGCAACCGCGGCACGCGGCATACCATCTGGATCGCCGAGAAACGCAAGCGCTGAGCCCCCGCCGTTACCAGGCCGTCACACCCAGCTGCAGCGCCAGCCAGACGGAGCCCGCCAGGCACATTAATGCACCACCGGCGGCCTGCCAGTAGAAGCGTCGGATAAGCACTTCCTCACCGTGGCTGGATAGCACGAAAGGCAGCGCTTCGCTCGGTTGGCCCAGCTGATGCAAAGCCGGCGCGGCGCTGCTCTCACGATGCCGATCTTCCGCTTCGAGGCGGGCCGCCAGACGTACGCGGTTCCACTCCTGCTCGTCGAGCTGACCGTCGGCGTTGCTGTCGAAGCGCTGCAGCAGGCCGGCGAAATCCCCCTTCCACTGCCGGATCACGTCGCGCTTGGCGGACTGCAGGTCAAGGCCCTGTCGCCCGCCGCCGCTGGTGCGGAAATCACCGAGCGCGTAAAGCGGCTCGCCCTCGTGCAGACGTTCCTCGGTGTAGCGATAGCGCTTGCCGCTGCTGAACAGGCCGAGCCAGCCACTCGGAGCGACACCGCGCGGGTGACGCAGATCGCCGGTCCAGACCTTGCGAAAGGCGGGATGTACCTCCGCGCCGCGCGGATCGACCAGGCATTCACCGGTGGCATCGGCCAGACGTAGCCAGGCCTCACTGACGCCTCGCTCGACCACGCTCCAGCTGCTGCGCTTGCCGTTGGAGCGGTATTCCTCGATACGGTAGCGCCACCACAGACAGTGCTCGCCGGTCAGCGGCGCCACCGGCTGCGGCACCATCAGCTCGCGTAGCACACCAACCAGCTCGACATAGCCCTGGGCTGCCGAGCGAATGCGGGAAGTCGGGGTATCGAGCACGTGACGGGCACGCGACCAGCGGCCGATGCAGATCCACGCCCCGCCGATGCAGAGCGCGGCGGCGAGAGCGAGGGTGAAAATCTGCCCCGGATGCATTTCAGCCGAACAGCGCCTTGAGATCGACGTCGACCTTCTCCGCCTCGCTGAACTGCAGCAGGGCGGCCTCCTTGAAGTCGAACGCCCGTGCCAGCAGTACATCGGGGAATTGCTCGATGCGCACGTTGTTCAGGTTGACCGCCTCGTTGTACAGCTCGCGACGATCGGCGATTCCGCTCTCCAGCCCGCTGATGCGTTGCTGCAAATGGCGGAAACTCTCGTTGGCCTTGAGCTCGGGGTAGTTTTCGGCCAGCGCGAACAACCGCCCGAGGCCGGCACGCAGACCCGTTTCGGCTTGCCCCAGCGCCCCCACATCACCTTGCTCCCGCGCGCTGGACACCGCATTGCGCGCGCTGATCACCTGTTCCAGCGTACTGCGTTCATGCTGCATGTACTGCCGGCAGGTCTCCACCAGCTTGGGCAACTCCTCATGGCGCTGGCGCAGTAGCACGTCGATATTGGCCCAGGCCTTGCTGACGCCATGCTTCAGACGCACCAGCCCGTTGTAGAGGATCACCGCGTAAGCAGCGACGAGAAACAGCACCACCAGCACAACCACCGCGCTCAGGCTCATAGCATCTCCAGGGACAAGGGCGTCAGAACGCCAGCATTCTACCGGCAGCATTGAAACGCAAGAGAGAGCCTGTGCACGCATTGGCTTTGCACAAAATGAAAATCTTTCGCATTATTGACCGCTTCCGAGCAGCCCTCGGCTTCGTTCACTCGCACGCAAAGGAACCCGCACATGCTACGCACCCCCATCTGGGCAACCGCCAGCCTCCTCGCTGTGGCCATCTCACTCGCCGGTTGCGGCGAGGACAAGACTCCCGCGAACCAGACTGCTGCCCCGCAGAGCACTACCGAAAGCGTGCCAGCCGAAAAGGCGCAGGCGCCCGATGATCAAGCGGCCAAGGCGGTCGTCAGCCACTACGCCGACCTGGCGCTGGCGGTATTCAGCGACGCCCACGCCACCGGCGTGAAACTGCAGGAGGCTGTAGACGCCCTCCTCGCCAACCCCAGCGAAGAAACGCTGCAGGCCGCACGCCAGGCGTGGCTGGCAGCCCGCGTCCCCTACATGCAGACCGAGGTGTTCCGCTTCGGCAACGCCGTGGTGGATGACTGGGAAGGTCAGCTCAATGCCTGGCCGCTGGATGAGGGCCTGATCGATTACATCGAGGGCGACTACCAGCACGCCCTCGGCAACCCGGGCGCCACGGCCAATATCATCGCCAACAGCGAACTGCAGATCGGCGAAGACAAGGTCGACACCAGCGAGATCACCGCCGAGCTGCTGGCCAGCCTCAACGAACTGGCCGGCTCCGAAGCCAACGTCGCGACCGGCTACCACGCGATCGAATTCCTGCTCTGGGGCCAGGACCTCAATGGCACAGGCCCGGGTGCCGGCGAACGGCCGTACACCGACTACGTCGAAGGCGAAGGCTGCACCGGCGACAACTGCGACCGCCGCCGTACCTACCTGAAAGTCGCGACCGAACTGCTGGTCAGCGACCTGCAGGAAATGGTCGAGCAATGGCAGCCGAATGCGGAGAACTACCGCGCCAGCCTCGAAGCCGATACCGCGGAAAACGGCCTGCGCAAGATGTTCTTCGGCATGGGCAGCCTGTCCCTCGGCGAACTGGCTGGCGAGCGCATGAAAGTCGCACTGGAGGCCAACTCCACCGAAGACGAGCACGACTGCTTCAGCGACAACACCCACAATTCGCACTTCTTCAATGCCCGCGGCATTCGCAACGTCTATCTGGGCGAGTACAAGCGCGTCGACGGCACCACGCTGACCGGTCCGAGCCTAGCCTCGCTGGTTCAGGGCGTCAGCCCGGAGGTGGACAGCACCTTGAAGACCGACCTGGAAACCACCGAAGCCAAGCTGCAGGTCCTGGTGGAAAGTGCTGAAAACGGCGAAGCGTTCGACCAACTGATCGCCTCGGACAACACCGAAGGCCAGCAGAAAGTGCGCGATGCCATCGCCGCACTGGTGAAGCAGACCGCCGCGATCGAGCAGGCCGCCGGCGCCCTCGGCATCAGCGACCTCAACCCCGACACCGCCGATCACGAGTTCTGATCGCACCGGCACGGGCGCAGCTGTTGCGCCCGTGCCGGACTTGTCGTTACGTCCGCTCCCTCTCGCAGCGCGCAATCCCCCTGCACGCAAATGCAAATCCCTCTTATTCCATTACGATTAGCCTGCTAAGATTGCGCGGCTTAATTCACCGTTCCGCAGGTACTCCCGATGCACCCGTTGTTTCGCCGCCTCCTCCCATTGCTGGCTCTGGCCCTGGTCGGCTGCGATAACGACGAAACACCGACGTTCTCCCAGCCCGAACCTGGTGAAGCGCTCTCCGGCGGCGGCAGCACGGTGATGAAGTTCGACCAGAACGCCTACTCCATGCCTTCGGCCAACCTGGCACCGATGCGCCGACTCGACTTCAGCGTCGGCAACAGCTTCTTCCGCAATCCCTGGGTCATCGCCCCGGCATCCACCACCGCTCGCGATGGCCTTGGCCCGCTGCTGAATACCAATGCCTGCCAGAACTGCCATATCAAGGACGGTCGCGGCCATCCGCCGGCACCCGATGCGGCCAGCGCCGTGTCGATGCTGGTCCGGCTGTCCATTCCGGCCGCTCCCGAGCACGCCGAAGTCGTCCGTGAACGTGGCATCGCACCGGAACCGAGCTACGGCGGCCAGCTGCAGGACATGGCGATCCCCGGCGTCGCCCCGGAAGGCAAGGTACGGCTGCGCTATTCGACCGAGCAGGTGCGCTTCGCCGATGGCACCGTAGTCGAGCTGCGCAGGCCGGAAATCGAGCTGAACGACCTGGCCTATGGCGACATGCATCCGGATACCCGGATGTCACTGCGCATCGCGCCACCGATGATCGGCCTGGGCCTGCTCGAAGCCATTCCCGAAGAAGCACTGCTGGCCAATGCCGATCCCGATGACCGCAACGGCGACGGCATCTCCGGCCGCCCGAACCGGGTCTTCGACCAGACCAGCCGACAGACGGTGATTGGCCGCTTCGGCTGGAAGGCCGGTCAGCCGAGCCTCAACCAGCAGAATGCCGACGCCTTCTTCAACGACATGGGTCTGTCCACCAGCCTGTTCAGCGGTAGCAGCTGCACCGACCGGCAGACCGAGTGCCGCGCGATGCCGAATGGTGGCGAGCCGGAAGTGAGCGACGACATCCTCGCCCAAGTGCTGTTCTACACCCGCAATCTTGGCGTACCTGCGCGCCGGAACGTCGACGACCCCCAGGTGCTCGCCGGCAAGACGCTGTTTCACCGCGCCGGCTGCCAGAGCTGCCACGTGCCAAAGTTCACCACCGCTGCCGACGCCGCGGAACCGGAGCAGGCCAATCAGGTCATTCGCCCGTACACCGACCTGCTGCTGCACGACATGGGCGAAGGCCTCGCGGATGACCGCCCGGAATTCGAGGCCAACGGCCGGGAGTGGCGCACGCCACCGCTGTGGGGCATTGGCCTGACCCAGGCAGTCAGCGGGCATACCCAGTTCCTGCACGACGGCCGCGCCCGCAACCTGCTCGAAGCCATACTCTGGCACGGCGGCGAAGCCGAAAAGGCGCGCCAGATCGTGCTTGGCTACGACCAGAACGAACGCACCGCACTGCTGAGCTTCCTCGAGTCGCTCTGAATGCCCATGCTATCCAACCATGCTTTCCCGGCGCGAAAGCGCTGCAAACCGGCCCTGCCGATGAGGACACCATGATCCGTTCGAACAACTTGCGCGTCGCCAGTGGCGCTCTGCTCACCGCCTTATTGCTGAGCGCCTGCACGCCAGCCGACCCGCAGGCCGAAACCAGCAAAGCCTTGGCCGATGGCGTGTTACTGCCGGCCTATACCCAGTGGTCGGAAGCCGACCGCCGCCTGGCGGCCAGCTCCATCGCCTTCTGTGCCGACAACCAGACCCTGGACGAGGCGCATGCAGCCTTCGTGCATGCGCAAACCGCATGGGCCGGTCTGCAGCCGCTGCTGATCGGTCCCATGGGCGAAGGCAATCTGGCCTGGCAAGTCCAGTTCTGGCCGGACAAGAAGAACCTCGTTGCGCGCCAGGTGACGGCACTGCTCAAGGCCAAACCCGAGCTGACCCAGGCCGACCTGGACGACGCCAGCGTCGTGGTGCAGGGGCTCAGCGCCTACGAGTACGTCCTTTTCGACAACAGCATCGACCTCGCCGACCCGGCCACCAAGGCGCGCTACTGCCCGTTGCTGAGCGCAATCGGCGAGCACCAGCAGCAGCTCGCGGCCAACGTCCTGCAGCAATGGCAGGACAAGGACGGCATGGCCGATCAGCTGCGCGGCTTTCCCAACGAGCGTTATGCCGAACCGAGCGAAGCCATCGCCGAATTACTGCGCGTCCAGGTCACGGCCCTCGACGGCCTGAAGAAGAAGCTCGGCGCGCCGCTCGGCCGCCAGACCAAGGGCCATCCGCAGCCGTATCAGGCCGAAGGCTGGCGCAGCGACACGACCCTGAGCAATATCGCCGCCGCCGTCAAAGGCGCCGAAAGCCTGTGGCTGGGTGCCGATCAGGACGGTCTGCGCGCGCTGCTCGGCGCAGAGCAGGCTGATCTGGCCAAGCGCATCGACGCCGGTTACGCCGATCTGCTGCAGCAACTGAAAGCCATGTCCGAGCCGTTCGGCGAAATGCTCGCCAACGAGGAGAGTCGTGCGCAGCTCGACGCGCTGTACCAGCGGATCGACCAACTGCATCGCCTGCACCAGCTCGAGCTGGCGCGCGCCCTCGGCGTACAGATCGGCTTCAACGCGCACGACGGAGACTGATCATGAAACGCCGCACCCTGCTTGGCCTGACCGGTGCCATGCTTGCCGCCAGCGGCATCGCTGGCTGGACACTGACGCGTCACGGCGGGCAGCAGGTGTTGCTCTCCGCGCGTGATGGCGCCGACGGGCAACACTACGCCGTCGGCTACCGCCTCGATGGCAGCCAGGTGTTCGCCACACCGGTCGCCGAACGCTGCCATGACGTCTACCCGCACCCGTACCTGCCCTTGGCGGTGTTCGTCGGCCGTCGCCCGAGCCGCGAGAGCTACCTGATCGACTCGCGTGACGGTCGTCTGCTGCAGGTCATGGCCTCGCCGGCCGAGCGTCACTTTTATGGGCACGGGGTGTTTCACAAGGACGGCGAGTGGTTCTACACCACCGAAAACGACACCGCCGATGCCGGCCGTGGCGTGCTTGGCGTCTATCGCCTGGAAGACCGCCAGCTGGTGCGCGTAGGCGAGCACGCCACCCATGGTATCGGCCCGCACCAGTTGCTGTGGATGCCGGACAACGAAACCCTGGTCATCGCCAATGGCGGTATCCGCACCGAGGCCGACAGCCGCGAGATGATGAATCTCGATGCAATGGAGCCGAGCCTGGTGCTGCTGCGCCGCGACGGTACGCTGGTCAGCAAGGAACAGCTGCCGGAGCAGATGAACAGCGTGCGTCACCTCGCCGTCGCCGCCGACGGTACCGTGGTCAGCGGCCAGCAGTACGAAGGCGACGCCATGGACCGCATCCCGCTGCTGGCGATCAAGCGGCCCGGGCAGCCCTTCCAGCACTTTCCGCTGGGCGAGGCACAGCGGCAGATCATGAACCAGTACACCGCCAGCCTCGCCATCCACGACGAGCTGCGCCTGCTGGCCGTCACCGCGCCGCGTGGCAACAAGCTGTTCATCTGGGACCTGGACAGCGCCGAGCTGCGCCAGGCGGCCCATGTGCCCGATTGTGCGGGCGTCGCGGCAGTCGCCGAGGGCTTCGTGGTCAGCTCCGGGCAAGGCCGCTGCCGCCTGTTCGACTGCCGTGGCGAACGCATCGCCAGCACGCCGCTGGACCTGCCGGCGGGGCTCTGGGACAACCATCTGCGCATTGTCTAGCTCAAGAAAAACATCACCCGGCCGATGATGCTGGGCAACGGCAGGGATGCTCATTGACGTTTCCCAAATGACGAGACCTTGCCCATGCTCCAGAAATCCCTGCGCGCGCAGATACTCGCGCTGATTGGTGGCAGCCTGCTGCTGACGCTGCTCATCGCCCTCGCCTGCATTCGCCTGCTCAGCAACAACATCGACCACTTCCAGACGCTGCTCGACGGCCCGCTGGCCGAAGTGCAACTGATCGACGAGGCCAACCTCGAGTTCAAGGTCCAGGTTCAGGAATGGAAGAACGTGCTGCTGCGCGGCAAACAGCCTGAGTCACGCAACCGCTACTGGAGCCAGTTCGAGGCCCAGGAAGCCAAGGTGCAGAAGATTCTCGGCGACCTGCTCGTATCGAGCGCCGACGAGCCGGAGCTGGCCAGGCAGATCGAGAGCCTGCGCAGCGAGCACCGCACGCTCGGCGTTGCCTATCGCAAGGGCCTGGATGCCTACATCGCCGCCGACAGCGACCCGCTCGCCGGCGATGCCGCAGTGGCCGGTATCGACCGGGCGACCAGCGCTCAGTTGAGCGAGCTGGTCAAACGGCTGGGCGATGCTGCCGCGCAGCGCTCGGAAACCATCCGTGCCGATGCACAGAGCACCGCATCCCTCGGCCCGATCATCATGATCCTCGCCAGCGTGGTGGTGGCGCTGTTCAGCCTGTGGCTGGTCAATCGCCGGATCATCGAACCGATTCGCAACCTGATCGAGCACATCGCACGCCTCAGCCAGGGCAAGTTCGCCGACCGCGTGGATGCCAGCCGCAGCGACGAACTGGGCCGCCTCGCCGCCGCCGCCAACGTGTTGCGCGATTTCCTCGCCGACACCTTCACCCGCCTGCAGCAGAGCACCTCGAATCTGGACAGTGCCAGCGGCGAGCTGAACGCCATCGCCAGGCTGATGGCCGACGGCGCCCGCGAGCAGTTCTCGCGTACCGACCAGGTCGCCACGGCGATGCACGAGATGTCCGCGACCGCCCAGGAAGTCTCGCGGCATGCCGCCGAAGCCGCGCAGGCCGCCGACGCCGCCGACCATTCCGCCCAGCTGGGCGAAGCGGTGATGCGCGGCACCATCGCCACCATCACCGACATGAGCAACGAGATCGCCAGCACGGCAGACGTCATCCGCCGCCTGGAGGGTGATAGCGGGCGCATCGGCAAGGTCTTGGAGGTGATCCGCGGGATCGCCGACCAGACCAACCTGCTCGCGCTCAATGCCGCCATCGAGGCGGCCCGAGCGGGTGACGCCGGCCGTGGCTTTGCCGTGGTCGCCGACGAGGTGCGCACCCTGGCCCAGCGCACCGCCGAATCCACCGCCGAGATTCACCAGATCATCGATACCGTGCAGACCGGCGCGAGCAATGCCGTACGCGCCATCGAGAGCGGTCAGGCGCGCAGCGAACAGGGCGTCGGCCAGGTGACCGAGGCCGGTCAGATGCTGCAGCGCATCACCGAAGCGGTCGAGGCGATCCGCGACATGAACCGCCAGATCGCCACGGCCGCCGAGGAGCAGACCGCGGTGGCCGAAGACATTTCGCGCAACATCACCGAGATCACCTCCATCGCCACCATCAACCAGCAGAACGTCGAGCGCACCGAAACCGCCAGCCAGAACCTGCACGGGCTGTCGGCGCAACTTACCGAAGTCACCCAACGCCTTGCCGGCTGATGATCTGCGGGCGGGCCGACAGTCTGTCGCCCGCCCCACACCTGCGCTGCTTTCCGCCCCGCTCCTCCTTTACTTGGCCTCGTTTCGGGGCTAAGTTCCTCGCTCTCCGGTCCTGCTGAGTCAGGTGCCAGCAGGTCGCCGAAGCTGGCGACCGGACCGTTCGAACGGCTGCCTCGATCACGGCAGTAGACAGCCGGCTCACATCTCCAAGGAAATCGGAAAATGTTGCGCCGCATGCTGTTCATGCTGGGCGCGGTTGTCGTCGTCGTTGCGATTCTTGCCGCGCTCAAATTCAACTCGATCTATCAGCAGATTCAACAGTTCCAGGCGCCCAAGCCTGCGATCGACGTCGAAACCGAGCTCGCCCGCCGCATGGACTGGCAAAGCCGCCTGCCAGCCATCGGCACGCTCAAGGCGTCGCAGGGCATCGACCTCAGCGTCGAGATCGCCGGAACGATTACCGACGTGCAGTTCCAGTCCGGCGAGAAGGTCAGCAAGGGCCAGGCCATCGTGCTGCTCGACAGCGAGATGGAGCAGGCCAGCCTGACCAGCGCCGAAGCCGACCTCAACCTGTCGCGCCTGGAATTCCAGCGCGCGCGTAGCCTGCTGGATCGCCAGGCCATTTCGCGCAGTGAGTACGACCGGCTCAATGCCGAATCGCAGAAGGCCGCGGCCAGCGTCGCGCAGCTGCGCGCCAGTCTGTCGAAGAAGCGCATCCTGGCGCCCTTCTCCGGCACCATCGGCATCCGTCAGGTGGATGTCGGCGACTATATTGCCGCCGGCACGCCAATCGCGACGCTTCAGGACCTGTCCACGCTGTATGTCGACTTCTTCCTCGCCGAACAGCATGTGCCGCTGCTGAAGCTCGGCCAGCGAGTGCAGCTGCAGGTCGCCGCCTATCCCGGCGAACGCTTCGAAGGCGTGATCAGCGCGCTGAACCCAAAGGTGGAGACCACCACCCGCAACGTCCAGGTGCGCGCCGAACTCGGCAATCCGGACGGGCGTCTGCTGCCCGGCATGTTCGCCGACCTGCAGGTGCTGCTGCCGACCGAGACAGCCCAGGTGGTGGTCCCGGAAACCGCCATCACCTACACCCTGTATGGCAACTCGGTGCTGCTGGTGACCGAGGGCACGCCGCCGGAAGGCGTCAGCAGCGACGAGCCCTACCTGGTGGTCGAGCGCCGCTTCGTCACCACCGGCGAGCGGCGCGACGGACTGACGGTCGTCCTCGACGGCCTGGAGGGCGGCGAACAGGTGATCACCGCCGGCCAGCTCAAGCTGGACAGCGGCACCCATGTCGCCATCGCCGAAAGCCGCACGCTCAAGCTGGAAGGCTCTCAGCAGCCGGCGACCGAATAGAAAAAGCCTGTTCCTCACGCGGCAGGCCCGACGCACAGCAGACTCAGACAAGGTTCCAGGGACTTCCCATGGCGTTCACCGACCCCTTCATCCGCCGCCCCGTGCTGGCGAGCGTCATCAGCCTGCTGATCGTGCTGCTCGGCATCCAGGCCTTCAACAGCCTGACCATCCGTCAGTACCCGCAGATGGAAAGTGCGCTGATCACGGTGACCACCGCCTACCCCGGCGCCAACGCCGAGACCATCCAGGGCTACATCACCCAGCCGTTGCAGCAGAGTCTGGCCAGCGCCGAAGGCGTCGACTACATGACCTCGGTCAGCCAGCAGAACGCCTCGGTGATCTCGGTCTATGCGCGCATCGGTGCCGACACCGATCGCCTCTACACCGAGCTGCTGAGCCAGGCCAACTCGGTGAAGAACCAGCTGCCGCAGGATGCCGAGGACCCGGTGCTGAACAAGCAGGCGGCCGACTCCACCGCGCTGATGTACATCAGCTTCTACAGCGACCAGCTGAGCAATCCGCAGATCACCGACTACTTGTCGCGGGTCATCCAGCCCAAGCTGGCAACGCTGCCGGGCATGGCCGAAGCGGAAATTCTCGGCAACCAGGTGTTCGCCATGCGCCTCTGGCTGGACCCGGTGAAGCTCGCGGCCTATGGGGTTTCCGCCAGCGACGTGAACGAGGCGGTGCGCAAGTACAACTTCCTCTCGGCGGCCGGCGAAGTGAAGGGCCAGTACGTGGTCACCAGCATCAACGCCGACACCGAGCTGAAGACGCCGGAAGCGTTCGCCGCCATCCCGCTGCGCACGCAGGGCGACAGTCGCGTGCTGCTGGGTGATGTGGCGCGGGTGGAGATGGGCGCCGAAAGCTACAACTCGATCAGCTCGTTCGACGGTATCCCCTCCGTCTATATCGGCATCAAGGGCACACCCAGCGCCAACCCGCTGGACGTGATCAAGGAAGTGCGCGCGATCATGCCGCAGATCGAGGCACAGTTGCCGCCGGGCCTGAAGGCGACCATCGCCTACGACGCCACCGAGTTCATCCAGGCCTCCATCGACGAGGTGGTGAAGACCCTGGCCGAAGCCGCAGTGATCGTCATCGTCGTGGTGTTCCTCTTCCTCGGCTCGTTGCGTACCGTGCTGATCCCGGTGGTGACCATTCCGCTGTCGATGATTGGCGTGCTGTTCTTCATGCAGGCGATGGGCTACTCGATCAATCTGCTGACGCTACTGGCCATGGTGCTGGCGATCGGCCTGGTGGTGGACGACGCCATCGTCGTGGTGGAGAACATCCACCGGCATATCGAGCAAGGCAAGTCACCGTTTCAGGCGGCCATCGACGGCGCACGGGAAATCGCCATGCCGGTGGTAACGATGACCATCACGCTCGCAGCTGTCTATGCGCCCATCGGATTCCTGCAAGGGCTGACCGGGGCACTGTTTCAGGAGTTCGCCCTGACCCTGGCCGGGGCGGTACTGATCTCAGGCGTGGTGGCGCTGACGCTATCGCCGATGATGTGTTCGAAACTCTTGCGTCACGAAGAAAATCCGAGTGGCTTCGCCCATCGCCTGGACGAGCTGTTCGAGCGGCTCAAGCAGCGCTATCAACGGTCATTGCACGGCACGCTGAATACCCGGCCGGTGGTGCTGGTGTTCGCCGTGCTCGTGCTGGCGCTGATTCCCGCCCTGCTGATGTTCACCGAGAGCGAGCTGGCACCGGAGGAGGACCAGGGCATCGTCTTCATGATGGCCAGCGCACCAAAAACCGCCAACCTGGACTACCTGAACGCCTACACCGATCAGTTTCTGGAAATCTTCCAGAGTTTCCCGGAGTACTACTCCTGGTTCCAGATCAACGGCTTCGATGGCGTACAGAGTGGCATCGGCGGCTTCCTGCTCAAACCCTGGGACGAACGCGACCGCTCGCAGATGGAGATCCTTCCGGAGGTCCAGGCCAAGCTCGATCGCCTGCCTGGCCTGCAGATCTTCGGCTTCAACCTGCCCTCCCTGCCGGGCACCGGTGAAGGTCTGCCGTTCCAGTTCGTCATCAACACCGCCAACGACTACGAGACGCTGCTGCAGGTGACCGAGCGCATCCGCAAGCGCGCCGAGGAATCAGGCAAGTTCGCCTTCCTCGACGTGGACCTGGCCTTCGACAAGCCGGAAATCGTGGTCGAGATCGACCGCGAAAAGGCCGCGCAGATGGGTGTGTCCATGGAAGATCTCGGCCTTACCCTGAGCACCCTGCTCGGCGAAGGCGAGATCAACCGCTTCACCATCGAAGGCCGCAGCTACAAGGTCATCGCCCAGGTCGAGCGCGCCTACCGCGACAACCCTGACTGGCTGAGCAACTATTACGTACGCAACGGACAAGGCGAGATGCTGCCGCTGTCGACACTGATCAAGGTACGCGACCGCGCGCGCCCCACCCAGCTCAAACAGTTTCAGCAGCTCAACGCCGCGACGATTCAGGGCTTCCCGATCGTCAGCATGGGCGAAGCCATCGAGACCATGCAGACCATAGCCCGCGAAGAGGCACCCGACGGTTTCAGCTTCGACTACGCCGGCGCTTCGCGGCAGTTCATCCAGGAAGGTAACGCGCTGTATCTGACCTTCGCCTTGGCACTGGCGGTGATCTTCCTGGTCCTGGCGGCGCAGTTCGAGAGCTTCCGCGATCCGCTGGTGATCCTGGTCACTGTGCCTCTTTCGGTGTGCGGTGCACTGGTGCCGCTATTCCTCGGCCTGTCGAGCATGAACATCTATACGCAGGTGGGATTGGTGACACTGATCGGGTTGATCAGCAAGCACGGCATCATGATCGTCGAGTTCGCCAATCAGCTGCGCCGCGAACAGGGCCTGAGTCGACGCGAAGCGGTGGAAGAAGCGGCGGCGATTCGCCTGCGGCCGGTGCTGATGACCACAGCGGCGACGGTGTTCGGCATGGTGCCGCTGATCATCGCCAGTGGGGCCGGCGCGGTCAGCCGGTTCGACATTGGCCTGGTGATTGCCACCGGCATGTCGGTGGGCACGCTGTTCACCCTGTTCGTGCTACCGGCGGTCTATGACCTGCTGGCCAAGCCCGACCAAAGCCCGTCCGCGGCGGCCGTACCGAGCGCCGGCTGAGTGCGGTGTGGCCTGCGAGGATAGCCTCCAGCTCACCGCATGCCCTGGGACAGGCCATACAGCAACAACAGCAAATCCTGATCAGGCCGCATCGCCTCGAACTGCGGGCGCCCACCAGGCGGCACCGGGCAATAGCTGCGGCTTTCGCTGCTCTGCACCAGCGTCGCTCCGGGCTCATTCCAGGCCGCCACGCACAGCGTGGTCACTCCCAGAGCGCCAACCAGGAACAATCCTCGAGCTATTTCCAGCTTCATGGCGTAAGCCCTTGATTAAGCGAGTAGTTAACTGACCGTAGTTCAGTTGTTTAATTCCTGTGCAATTTTGGACGAACGGTATGTACGGCCTGTGACGTCACTGTTCAGCAGGCATAAAAAAACCCCGCACGAGGCGGGGTTCTTTTTGTAGCTAAGGGCCGGTCGGCTGTCGGGTAAGAAACGGCCATTACTGACCGTCCCTCCCCTAAGAACTGTACGTGCGAGTTTCCCCGCATACAGCTCAAGCCTTTGTAAGCCCTTTCTCAGTTGAAAGAGCCGGTGCCGCACTGTGTAACTGTCGATGACAGTTGGGATGCAACAACACCAGATTGCCCAGCTCGTCGCATCCGCCCTTGTGCCGCTCGATAACATGGTGAATGTTCCACCCGCTTTCGAACGTAATCAACTGCTTGCACATCGGGCAGCGCTTGCTCTGGCCAAGCCACAGCGTCAGCGTCTTCCGCTTCCCCTCGTCCGAGCTTCGCCACGCATATTCCAGCCGTTGCTCGAAGTACATCTCGTCCTCTGGGGCGTATGGGTTAGCCTCCGCCTTGATCTTGGTGTGCCGCTTGATCGGCGTATCGCTGGCGTACAACAAGTGGAGCAGTTTGCCGCTGGGGTGTAGCCCGGAGAATACCCAACTACGTGTTCCCACGCGCTTGAAGTATTTTTCCTTGATCCAACGTTTGCAGCGATTCAGATGTCGCCGCCTGCACCATCGCCATAGCAATTTCCAGATCCTGTAATCCACGTAGTTGAAGGTCTGCTTGGCGACAATCGGCCGATGATAATTGGCCCAACCCCGAATAACTGGATTGAGCTGCTTGATCAACAGGCTGGCCGGTGCCGCTTTGTTCGCTTCAACCAACGCCTTAACCTTGGCCAGAAATGCTTTCACGTTCTTGTGGGCTGGCTTTATCAGCAGCTTGTCACCGTACTTGCGAATATTCTGACCGAGGAAATCGAACCCATCCGATACATGCGTGAACAACGTTTTCTCCACCGCAAGGCTCAACCCCCGCTCGGCCATGAAGGCTTCGACGAGTGGCTTCACCTCGTTTTCCAGCAGCTCTTTCGAGATGCCGGTGATGACGAAATCATCTGCGTATCGCACATAGTTGACCTTGGTCTTGTAGCTGGCTTTGGTATTACGCTGCCCGAACCGAGATTCGAGCTCCTTTTCCAGTCCATCAAGGGCCAGGTTGGCCAATACGGGCGAGATGATCCCTCCTTGCGGAGTTCCCGCCCCTGTCGGATTCAATCGACCGGATTCCAAATATCCCGCTTTCAGCCATTTCCTTAGAACCACTTTGTCCATCGGGACGTTAGTGATCAGCCAGTCGTGACTGATGTTGTCGAAACATCCCTTTATATCGCCCTCCATGACCCACTGCGCAGAATGCTTGCGACCGAGATTGACGAACAATTGCTCGATTGCATCTGCCGTGGAACGGTGAGGGCGAAAGCCATAGGAATTTCGGTCGGCTGTGGTCTCAGACACCGGTTCAAGTGCCAGCAGGTATAACGCCTGCATCGCTCGATCCAGCATCGTCGGAATCCCCAGCGGTCTACGCTGGCCATTTGCTTTGGGAATGTAAATCCGCCGCAGTGGCCGGGGCTTGTAGCCCCTGCGCTCTAACCGAAAAACTGCCTTCCATTTGCTTTCAGGCGTGCTCCAGGTTTCCCCATCGACGCCGGGAGTCCTGCGACCCCGGTTTTCAGTGACCCGTTTAACCGCCAATACCTTGGCGGCAAACGAGCGAACCAGCATACGCTGCAAGGTTTTCACCTGCCGCCATTGCTGATTCTTGGCTGCCTTCGCGATCCGTACCTGTAGCCCTCGCACCTGTCGATGACCTGTTTCCCAGTCTATCGAATGCCAACTGATGGCCAGATGGGAGGACGCAGGTACTTCTATTTCAGACGCACTCATCTTGCTTTTCCTCCAGAGAAGATTTCCCCAGAGGGCAGTAGACGCACGTCGCCCTTGTGGGGGAGTGAGTACACTGCCCCGCAAGGGATTTCTATGAGTTAGACGCAGCCGGTCAAACCGACAAACGTCTGTTCTTGATGGCTTTACAGGCCTTCTCGCGATCAAAGACCAGTCGGAAGTCAGCACCGTTTCCAGTCAGGGCAGAGCCCTTATCCAACCCCATTACAGGGAGGCATTCGCTTTATCCGACATCCTCTACCCGCATTTTCAACAGTCTTCCTCACGGTCGACCTGCCTTGCCATACAGGCCAATGGCGAAAATACGGGCTTACCGAGTTCCATAACCGTCACAAGGATGGGTTAGGCCCTGCCTATTCACCGATGACTCAATGTCAGCGTGCCCCCAGATGTAAAAGGGACAACCAGTCATGCACCATTTTGGTCAAAGCCTATCAGCAACTTTGGCTCCATGCGGTTGACGGTGTTTATCAGCAGTTCACTTACGTTGGCCATACCAACCAGCCTAGCGTCTCACCCGCGTGTTGCTCGCAGGGTCTGCATGGTGCCTCGCGGCGACCACACACCACAGAATCATGGGACTACATTGTCAGGAAGCTTCGCACCCCGCCGTTACCAGCGACGCACTATCCCTAGGCTACTTTTGGCTGAACAAAAGGTCTCGCGCCCCTCTACCTTGCGGTTTCCGGGTGAGACAATGACAGCTATGGCTTGCGCCCTATAGATAGGAGCAGGCCAGCTCTTTGGACACGATTTCCCATACCTCCCTCGCAGTGATTCAAAATCTGCAAGCTCAGTACGCATATCGTTCTGATGATTTCCAGAGAGAAAATCACGATATATAGGCGACATTACGCCGAATTCTAAGCACCTTGTGAGTGCCGGAAATCCGGGTTTTGACGCCCGGACTTCGGGTTTTTTAAGCTGTTTCTGCGGGAAAGTGATCACCGGTTCAACCGGTGATCACCTAAGATGTAGCCCGCTAGGTGCTTCTACCTATAGCGACTCTCGTCGCACTACATCATGCCGCCCATGCCGCCCATACCGCCCATGCCACCCATGTCCGGCATGCCGCCGGCGGCCTTGTCTTCAGCCACTTCAGCGATCATCGCTTCGGTGGTGATCATCAGGCTGCCGATGGACGCTGCAGCTTGCAGAGCCGAACGGGTCACCTTGGCCGGGTCGAGAATACCCATCTCGATCATGTCGCCGTAGGTGTCGGAAGCGGCGTTGAAGCCGTAGTTGCCTTCGCCCTGCTTGACCTTGTCGACCACTACGCTTGGCTCGCCGCCGGCGTTGGAGACGATCTGGCGCAGCGGCGCTTCGACAGCGCGACGCAGCAGTGCGATACCAACGTTCTGGTCTTCGTTCTCGCCCTTCAGCTCGGAGATGGCCTGCAGAGCGCGCACCAGGGCAACGCCACCGCCAGGAACCACGCCTTCTTCGACGGCAGCACGGGTCGCGTGCAGGGCGTCTTCAACGCGGGCCTTCTTCTCTTTCATCTCGACTTCGGTACCGGCACCGACCTTGATCACGGCAACACCGCCGGCCAGCTTGGCCAGACGCTCTTGCAGCTTCTCTTTGTCGTAGTCGGAGGTGGTGTCTTCGACCTGCTTGCGGATCTGCGCAACGCGGGCTTCGATATCGGCCTGCTGACCAGCACCGTCGATGATGGTGGTGTTTTCCTTGTTCAGCACGACGCGCTTGGCGTTACCCAGGTGCTCCAGGGTAGCGGTTTCCAGGCTCAGGCCGACTTCTTCGGAAATCACGGTACCGCCAGTCAGGATGGCGATGTCCTGCAGCATGGCCTTGCGGCGATCGCCAAAGCCCGGGGCCTTGACTGCAGCAACCTTGACGATGCCGCGCATGTTGTTGACCACCAGAGTCGCCAGGGCTTCGCCTTCGACGTCTTCGGCAACGATCAGCAGCGGACGACCGGCCTTGGCAACGGCTTCCAGCACCGGAAGCAGTTCGCGGATGTTGGAAATCTTCTTGTCGACCAGCAGCAGCAGCGGGCTGTCCAGCTCGGCGACCATGGTGTCCGGCTTGTTGATGAAGTACGGCGACAGGTAGCCGCGATCGAACTGCATGCCTTCTACGACGGACAGCTCGTTCTCCAGACCCGAACCTTCCTCGACGGTGATGACGCCTTCCTTGCCTACACGCTCCATGGCTTCGGCGATGATGTCACCGATGGAGGAGTCGGAGTTGGCGGAGATGGTGCCAACCTGAGCGATGGCCTTGGAGTCGGTGCACGGCTTGGCCAGGTTCTTCAGCTCGGCGACGATGGCGATGGTGGCCTTGTCGATGCCGCGCTTCAGGTCCATCGGGTTCATGCCGGCAGCGACAGCCTTCAGGCCTTCGTTGACGATAGCCTGGGCCAGAACGGTAGCGGTGGTGGTGCCGTCACCGGCCTCGTCGTTGGCCTTGGACGCAACGTCCTTGACCAGCTGGGCGCCCATGTTCTCGAAGCGGTCCTTCAGCTCGATTTCCTTGGCGACGGAAACGCCGTCCTTGGTGATGGTCGGAGCACCGAAGCTCTTCTCCAGCACGACGTTGCGGCCTTTCGGGCCGAGGGTCGCCTTAACGGCATCAGCCAGGACGTTTACACCGACCAGCATCTTCTTGCGTGCGGAGTCGCCGAATTTGACTTCTTTAGCAGCCATGTTGATTGATCCTCAATTCGTGAATTATTTACGGAGATTCGCGGGTGATCAGGCTTCGACGACGGCGAGAATTTCGTTCTCGCTCATCACCAGCAGATCTTCGCCGTCGACCTTGACGGTGTTGCTGCCCGAGTAAGGGCCGAACACCACCTTGTCACCGACCTTCACGGCCAGGGCGCGTACTTCGCCGTTGTCCAGCACGCGGCCGGTACCCACAGCAACGACTTCGCCACGGTTCGGCTTCTCGGCAGCGGAGCCCGGCAGGACGATGCCGCCTGCGGTCTTGGTTTCTTCTTCGCTGCGACGAATCACGACGCGGTCATGCAGAGGACGAAGCTTCATTGTCGATCTCTCCTAGTAGAGTTGTTCCATGCCGATGACCTTCATCGGCGGGTTGGGCAAATCCGGCGGTGCCGGTTGCGGCCCGCAATGCGAGCCGCAGAAGACGGACTGTCGAACACGACAGCGACCTTGCGGTGTCCGCTACATGCGGGCGTTCAAGTGCATTTCAAGGGGCGCAGATGAAATTTTCATGGCCACAAACGAAACCGGCATGCCTGATGGCATGCCGGATTGTCGGCTGAGCAGCTTAGCGGTCGCGGTCATTGCGCTCCCACTCGCCTTCGATCACGTTCGGCCGTTGCGGGTTGGAGCGTGCCTGCAGATCGTCGGCAAAGGCGCGCTGGCGGCGCACCTGCGCTTCGATCCGCCGGTTGATCTGACGGAACAGGAAGTTGCGAGTCGGCGGGAAAAGCACGATCAACGCCAGCACGTCGCTGATGAAGCCGGGCAGAAACAGCAAGCCGCCGCCGATCGCCATCATCAGCCCCTGCAGCATCTCGCGCTCAGGCAGTTCACCGCGTGCCAGACGCTCACGCGCGCGCCAGGCGGTGGCGAAACCCGCCAGGCGCAGCAGCAGAATGCCGGCGATGCCACTGAGCACCAGCAGCAGGATGGTCGCCAGCGCGCCAATGGAGCCGCCGACCTTGATCAGCACATACAGCTCGGCCAGCGGAAACAACAGAAACAGTACAAAGAAGATTCGCATCGATGGTCCTTGACGGAAGATCAGCTTCCAGTCCTCTGTAGATGGCGGCAGAAGGGGTCTAATTCAACCCGGGTGACAATCGGCCTGTAACCGGATTATGCGCGACACGGCTGAAGCGAAACTGAATCCCCTCAACCTCGCGCCATGGCAACCAGCGCCTGGCGCACCGCCATTGGCGTTTCGCATGGCTCCGGAAGCGCCAGCCAATGCAGTGCCTGGCCGATACGCAGATGGAAGCCCTCGCTATCGATCCCAACCATTTGCGCTGGCGCGCTCTGCGGCAGCCCGGCCTGTTCGACATAGCGGGCGATGGCAGCGGCGTGGTCATCATTCATGTGCTCGACCATGCTCTGCTCCACCTCGCCGCTCTCGACCGCGAAGGGATTGGCCAGCGCCACGCGGTCCAGCCAGTGGATCGCGCCAAAGCCGCCGATGTAGCGCCAGCGCACCGGCTCCAGCACCCAGAAATCGAAGTCATGCACACGATGGTAGTCGCGCGACTCGGGAAAGTAGCGGTAGTAGCGCTGTGCCGCCGACTCGATTGCAGCGGGCTCGGCGAGCTGACGGGCTTCGGCAAGCAGCGTGAGTCGGCCGGCCGCCTGCACATCCTCGGCGGCGCGTTCGCCGACCAGCAGCGAGCACCGCCCATCGGCCTTCAGATTGCGCGTGTGCTGGGCGATGCGGCTGATCAGGATCAACGGCCAGCCATTGGCGTCCAGGCAGTAAGGCACTACCGAGCCGAACGGAAAGCCGGGCATGGCCTGGGAATGGGTGGCGAGCACGCCGCGGTATTCCTTGAGCAGGAGTTGTCGGGCATGCTTGCTGGCTTCGGCGCTCACCTGAGGCTCCTCGAGACGGGTCCGGATCGATGGGCGCTCAGCATAACGGTTTCCCCGGCGGGCGTCGTTCCCGCAGCAGAACGACCACATGGAGTTAGGCATGCAGCTTCAAGACAAAGTCATCATCGTCACTGGCGGCGGCCAGGGCCTCGGCCGGGCCATGGCCGAGTACCTGGCGAGCAAGGGCGCGCGACTGGCGCTGGTGGACCTCAACCAGGAGCGTCTGGACGAGGCCGTCGCCGCCTGCAAGGCCGGCGGCGGCGAGGCACGCGCCTACTTGTGCAATGTCGCCAACGAAGAGCAGGTCAGCGACATGGTCACGCGCGTGGCCGAAGACTTTGGCGGCCTGCATGGCCTGGTGAACAATGCCGGCATCCTGCGCGACGGCCTGCTGCTCAAGGTCAAGGACGGCGAGATCAGCAAGATGAGTCTCGCGCAGTGGCAGGCCGTGATCGACGTCAACCTGACCGGCGTATTCCTCTGCACTCGCGAAGTCGCCGCAAAGATGGTCGAGCTGAAGAGCGAAGGCGCGATCATCAACATCTCGTCCATCTCCCGCGCTGGCAACATGGGCCAGACCAACTACTCCGCGGCCAAGGCCGGCGTGGCCTCGGCCACCGTGGTCTGGGCCAAGGAGCTGGCGCGCTACGGCATTCGCGTGGCAGGCGTGGCGCCCGGCTTCATCGAGACCGAGATGGTCGCCAGCATGAAGCCCGAAGCCCTGGAGAAAATGACGTCCGGCATTCCGCTCAAGCGCATGGGCAAGCCGGCGGAGATCGCCCACTCGGTGGCGTACATCTTCGAGAACGACTATTACACCGGCCGCATCCTCGAACTGGACGGCGGGCTGCGTCTCTGATCGGGGCGTCAGGGCCAAAGAAGAAAGGCAGCCAGATGGCTGCCTTTCTTATATATGCACACCGGATCGATAAGGCTTACCAGCCCACGCCGAAACCGATGCTGTAGCGGGTCAAGTCGAGATCGTTGTCGGCACCGCTGATGATGTCCTTCTCTGCCTTCATGTTCAGCGAAGCCCAGTCGGTCACCTTGTAACGCAGGCCGACCTCGGCATCGAGCGCGTAATCGGCCACGTTCTCCAGCGGCTTGCCGAGTTCGCCGGTACTGAACAGCTCGAAGGTCTTGCCCACCAGGTAGCGGTTGTAGTCCCACTTCATCACCGCCAGGTAGAAGTTCTCCTTTTCGCCGTCGGCAAACTCGTAGTCGCTACGGTTGATCAGCCCTGCCAGGGAGAAGGCGCCCAGCTCGTTGTCCCAGAACTGGTAACCGGGACCGGTACCGATGGTGCGCTGACGGCGCACGTCCTCGATCTGGTCGCGCTTGTAGCTCAACCGCCCCTGCCAGAACCAGTGCTGATCGAGGAAGCGGTCCAGCGCGTACTCGGCATCCCAGTTGTCGGTGACCGTCACACCGTCACGATACTCACGGTTGTAGTTACCGGTGCCGTTGTGGCGCCAGAGCCCGTGCCGCGCCTTGGTATCGAACGAGACGTCATAGTCATCGGTATCGTTCTCGGCGCGCTTGTAATCCATCGCAACATCGACGTTGCCGCTCCAAGTGAAATCCTGGATCAACGGTTTGGGATGGATGATCTGCGTGATACTCGCCAACTCCACCGTGCGTGGCGCGGCACCATTTGTGATGACGACCTTGCCCTCGTCGGCTGCCTGCAGCGACTGGGCGACCTCGCCGGTCACGTCGTTCTGCTTGATCAGCAGCTTCTGGTCGCTTTCCAGCGTGGCGATCTTGCTCCACTTCAGCGGAATCGAGCCGCCGTATTCGGTTTCGATGAGCAGCTTGCCGCCGTCGAGCACACTGATCTTGCCGGTCAGACGATCACCATTCTTCAACCACACGGTGTCGGCGAACGAAGGCAGGGCAATGGCGGAAAGGGTCACGCAAAGCAGGGTTCTGGAGAACATATATGTGCTGAAAATCTGGTCGAAGGCGGTTGAAAGGCTGGCATTATCCCTATGCGTTTAACTACAGCAAGCAAAGACCGCCGAATGGAGCGCTAGTTCGGCGCGCAGTACGCCTGCCTGCACCGGAGCACCTGTCATGGCCGACCTTCCACCACTGCTGCCACCCGCTGCCGACGCCGATGCACGGCGTGCCGCTGTTTATCTGGTGATGTCGCAGATACCGCCTTGTAAGGTGGTGAGCTACGGCGAACTGGCCGCCATGGCCGGACTCGGTCGCGCGGCCCGCTGGGTTGGCCGGTTGATGTCTCAGCTGCCCGACGGCACCAGCCTGCCCTGGCACCGGGTGATCGCCGCCGGCGGACGGCTCAGCCTGCCGGCCGGTACCCCTGCCGGGCACGAGCAGCGCATGCGCCTGCGGGCCGAAGGGCTGACCATCATCAACGACCGGGTGGACATGCGTCGGCACGGCTGGCATTCGACGGAGCACAGCGGTTAGAGTGCGCGCTTCGTCCAAAACTGCACAGATCCTCGATGTATGTCCCGTGAAACCTGGCGCGATGCGCTAGCCGCCTACGCCAGCCCCGCTACGCTGGCCCTGCTGTTGCTGGGTTTCGCTGCGGGTCTTCCCGCCGTTCTGGTGTTCTCCACGCTGTCGGTCTGGCTGCGCGAAGCGGGCGTCTCGCGGGAAACCATCGGCTTTGCCAGCTGGATCAGCCTGGCGTATGCATTCAAATGGGTCTGGTCGCCGATGCTCGACCAGTGGCGACTGCCCTGGATCGGCGCGCTCGGGCGCAGACGCTCCTGGCTGGTGCTGTCGCAGGCGCTGATCGCCATCGGCCTGGTTGGCATGGCCCTGTGCAACCCGCAATACAACCTCACGATGCTCATCGCGCTGGCGGTGGTCGTGGCGTTTTCGTCGGCCACCCAGGACATCGCCATCGATGCCTATCGCCTGGAGATTGCCGAGGACAAGCTGCAGGCGACCCTTGCAGCCAGCTACATGACCGGCTATCGCATCGCCATGCTGCTCGCCAGCGCCGGCGCGCTCTTTCTCGCCGAGTGGCTGGGCTCGAGCAGCCTCGACTACAACCAGGCAGCCTGGACCACGACCTATCTGGCCTTCGCCCTGTTGATCCTTCCGGGGTTGATCACCAGCCTGGTGATCCGCGAGCCGGACGCCGCCCCGCCGCTGCCCAACGAGCCCTCGCGCTACAGCTTCAATCACCAGCTCGCTGCAGTCGGTCTGCTGCTGGTGCTGCTGATCTCGATACCGGCGATGATCAACGCACTGATCGCCCAGGCCTGGCCGCGAGCGACGCTGTATGCACTATTCATCCTCGGCAGCATTTCGCCGATGGGCCGGGCGCTGTTCGTGCCGGTGCGCCATATCTTCAGCCAAGCCAAGCAACGCCAGCGACCGGCGCGCTTCGACTTCGCCCACCAGGCGGTATCGGTGATCGTGCTGATCATCCTCATGGTGTCGACCACCGGCATGTTCCAGTCCTACTGGGGCGGTTACTGGCCGCGCGGCACCATGTACCTGCTGATCTGCTGGGGCTGCCTGTCGGCACCTGGGCGCATCCTGATGGGGCCGGTGCTGACGCCGATCACCGACTTCATCCTGCGCTACCGCTGGCAGGCGCTGCTGCTGTTGGGGCTGATCGCCACCTACCGAATGTCGGATACGGTGATGGGCGTGATGGCCAACGTGTTCTACATCGATCAGGGTTTTTCCAAGGACGAGATCGCCAGCGTCAGCAAGCTGTTCGGTCTGGTGATGACGCTGCTCGGCGCGGCCTTCGGCGGCTTGCTTATCGTGCGTTTCAGCATCCTGCCGATCCTGTTCATCGGCGGAGTCGCCTCGGCAGCGACCAACCTGATGTTCATGCTGCTGGTCGAGATGGGCGCGAATCTGAACATGTTGATCGTCACCATCTCCTGCGACAACTTCAGCGGCGGCCTCGCCTCCACCGCCTTCGTCGCCTACCTGTCCAGCCTGACCAACCTGAAGTTCTCGGCCACCCAATACGCCCTGCTGAGTTCGCTCATGCTGTTACTGCCCCGTCTGCTGGGTGGCTACTCCGGGGTCATGGTGGAACACCTCGGCTACAGCGACTTCTTCCTGGTCACCGCGTTGCTCGGCGTGCCGACGCTGATTCTGATCGTCTGGCAGTGGCGCAGAACCCGCCAGCAGCCGGACGACACGCCGCACGAAACAGCCTCCGAACATTCCTGAGGCGAAAAACAGAAACGACGAAGCCGGCAAATGCCGGCTTCGCTTCGTTCAGGCAAGACCTCAGCTCTGAACCAGGTGCACCACGCGCTGCGGAAACGGAATGCCGATCCCCGCCTCGTCGAAACGCTCCTTCACCAGTTCGGTGAAACCGAAGGTCACCGGCCAGAAATCACCGGTCGCGACCCAGACTCGCAACGACAGATTGACCGAGCTGTCCCCCAGTCCAGTGACGAATACCACCGGCTCGGGATCGCGCAACACGCGCTCGTCCTGCGCGATTTCCAGCAGTATCTGCCGCGCCAGCTTGACGTCCGCGCCGTAATCGATGCCGACGTTGATATCGGCACGACGCCGCGGTTCGCGGGAGTAGTTGGTGATATGACCGTTGGACAAACTGCCGTTGGGCACCACGATGGTCTTGTTGTCGGCAGACTTGAGCACCGTATGGAATATCTGGATGGAATGCACTGTGCCCGCTACGCCCTGGGCTTCGATCCACTCGCCGACCCGAATCGGACGGAACAGCAGAATCAGCACGCCGCCAGCGAAGTTCGCCAGGCTGCCCTGCAACGCCAGACCGATGGCCAGGCCGGCGGCACCGATCACGGCGATGAACGAGGTGGTCTCCACGCCGATCATCGAGGCCACGCTGACCAGCAGCAGCACCTTGAGCACGATGCTGGCGAGGCTGCCGATGAAACCATGCAGAGTCGGATCCACATGACGACGCTGCAGCAGGCTGGCGACCTTGCCGGTCAGGGTGTTGATCAACCACCAGCCGAACAGCAGGGTCAATATCGCCAGGGTCACCTGGGCACCGTATTGCAGCACCACAGGCAGCCAGGATTCGGAAAGATCGACCAGGTAGTCGACGCTCAGGTCCATGGATTACTCCTTGTGAGGATCGGTGCCCGCAGCGCGAGCACCGATGGAAAGCAGGGGATGAATGCACGCGCCGAGGCGCGGAGGGAGGATCAGTCGCGGAAGTTGTTGAACTGCAGCGGCATGCCGAATTCGTGGCCACGCAGCAGGGCGATGGCTTCCTGCAAGTCGTCGCGCTTCTTGCCGGTGACGCGTACCTGCTCACCCTGGATGGCGGCCTGCACCTTGAGCTTGGCATCCTTGATGTAGGCGACGATCTTCTTCGCCAGCTCCTTGTCGATGCCCTCGCGCAGCACCACTTCCTGCTTGGTGCTCTTGCCGGAAGCGTAGGCGTCCTTGATCTCCAGGCACTGGATATCGATCTTGCGTTTGACCAGGCTCAACTTGAGGATCTCGAGCATCTGCTCCAATTGGAACTCGGCGTCCGCCGTCAGCTGCACGGTCAGATCCTTATGCTCGAAGCTGCCTTTGCCGCGCAGATCATAACGACGATCCAGTTCCTTGATCGCGTTATCGACCGCGTTGGTGACTTCGTGCTTGTCCAGTTCGGACACCACGTCGAACGAGGGCATGGGGATTCCTCCACTGTATAGCGCGACCGGCCGCATGAGCCGAGCGCGTATGTCTTGACGGTTAAGAAAGCGCGGTCATTATAACGATTCGACGTGTCAGCGCCCGCCCTACGGCAAGGAGTGACAGGACGTCCCCCTTCAATTGATTGAGCTTGCCATGCCCAACCCTCTCCTGAGCATTCTCGTCGTCGATGACGCCAAATTCTCCAGCGTCATGATCGGTCGCGCGCTGAGCAAGGCCGGCTACCAGGATATCCGCTTCGCCAGCAGCGCCGCCGACGCACTGGTGCAGCATTCGCAACGCCCCGCGCATGTCCTGCTGGCGGACTGGCTGATGCCGGAAATGGACGGCCTCGAGCTGACCGGCCAGATTCGCCAGCGCGACGCCCAGAGCGGGCACTACAGCTACATCATCCTGCTTACCGGCCGTGACAGCGAGAACGCCCTGGGGCAGGCGTTCGACCACGGCGTTGACGATTTCATCAGCAAGTCGGCGATGAACGAGCAGCTGTTGCCGCGCATCTTCGCCGCCGACCGTCTATGCGGCTCGCTGCAACGGCTCAAGCAGGAGAATCACCAACTCGCAGAGAATGTCGCGAGCCTCGAAGGGCAGAGCCTGCAGGACCCGCAGACCCATCTCGGCAACGCCCGCTACATGCACCAGCGCCTGGCGGCCAGCCTGCGCCAGATGGAGAACCGCGGCACGGCGCTGTACTACCTGCAGATCGGCCTGCCCGACGCCGATGCGCTGCGCGAGCGCTATGGCGATGCGGTCTACGCGGAAATCCTCAGCGCCATCGGCGCGCGTCTGCAGCAGCTCGTCCGCCCTCTGGATGTGGTTTGCCGAATCAATGAAAGCCAGTTCGGCCTGCTGGCCCTGGTCAACGATCTCAAGGGGTGCTCGCCAAGCAGCTTCAAGCGCCTGCATGAAGGCCTGAACCTCAGGGCGCTGAAGACCAGCGAGGGTTTCGTATCCATCAAGGCGGGCATCAGTCTGATCAGCCTCGACACCGATGCGCTGCCCATCGCGCCTGAAACCATCATCGAGCGCGCGGCCGCCCTGCTGCCGAGCGCCTACAGCACCGGCCGCATCGTGCCGTTGCGCCTGAAGCAGTCGGCCTGAGGGTGAGCTGGCACGTCCTCGGCGCAGGCGCACTCGGCAGCCTCTGGGCGGCCCGCCTGGCTGGAGCGGGCGCAACAGTACGGATAATCCTGCGCTCTGCCCAGCGCCTTGCCGATTACCAGCGCGCCGGAGGACTCACGCTGACTGCCGAAGATCTATCTCGGCTCTACGCCATCCCGGCAGAACTGCCTGATGCGAGCGAACCAATCCAGCGCCTGCTGGTTGCATGCAAGGCCTACGACGCCGAAGCCGCGGTCGCTCAGGTGGCGTCCCGCCTCTCCTCTGGCTGCGAAATACTCCTGTTGCAGAACGGCCTCGGCAGCCAGCAGGCGATCGCCGAACGCTGGCCGCAGGCGCGTTGCATCTTCGTGTCGAGTACCGAAGGAGCCTATCGACAAGACGATTTCCATGTCGTGTTCGCCGGCCATGGGCAGAACTGGCTGGGCGATTCGAACGGCGGCAGTGCACCGGCCTGGCTGGACGAACTGAACCGAGCGGGCATCCCGCAAACCTGGTCCTGCGACATCCTGGCGCGGCTCTGGCGCAAGCTGGCACTGAACTGCGCGATCAATCCGCTGACGGTGCTCCACGATTGCCGTAATGGCGAGCTGCTGCAGCATCGCGAGCAGCTCTCCGGGCTTTGCCAAGAACTCGTCGAACTGCTCGAAGCCAGCAGCCAGCCAGTCGCGGCCAGCGATCTGCAAGACGAGGTACTGCGGGTGATCGACGCCACCGCGGCCAACTATTCATCGATGTATCAGGACGTTCGACTCGGCCGGCGCACCGAGATCGCCTACCTGCTCGGCCATGCCTGCCGCAGCGCCGACTCGCTGGGGCTCGCGCTACCCCGGCTGCACGAGCTGCACCGCCACCTGCGTGAACACCTGAGCCAGCGCGGATTGCCCACGGACTGAGCCGCGGCTACCCTGCAGAAACTCTCTGCTATGCCGTGTCCCGCCAATGATCCTGCGTCAGCGCCTCGAAAACCTTCCGGTCGGCCGCAAACTGCTGCTGGCCCTGCTCGTCCTGCTTGCCGCCGTTCTGCTGGTTTCCAACCTGACGTTCATCAGCGCGGCCTACTGGATTTCACGGCAGAGCGTTGCGCCGCAGGCCATGCACACCCTCGGCGAGCTGTTCGCTACCGAAGAACTGAGCGCGCGGGCGCTGTCTTCGCCGGAAGCCGCCGGCAAACTGCTCAAACGCCTGGACGGCTATGCGCCGCTGCGAGCCGCGATGATCTACGACCGCGACGGCAACAGCCTCGCGCAACTCCAGCAAGGCGACCGATTGCGTCTGCCCGAACAGCTCAGCGATGTCGAGCATTGGCGTGCCAGCGAGATTCGCGCCAACCTGCTGGTCAGGCTGCCGCAAGCCGATGGCAGTGCCGGGCATCTGCTGATGGTCGCCAGCAGCGAGCTGCCCGGCGCCTTCTACACCGGTACGCTGACCGCCAGCCTGGCCATTCTCGTCGCCAGCCTGCTGCTCTGGGTGCTGGTCGCCCGGCAGATCCGTCAACTCATCACCCGCCCGATTCGCGAGCTCGAAGCATTGTCACGCCAGGTCACCCGCGAGGAGGACTATTCCCTGCGCGCCAAGCCCGGCAACCAGGACGAGATCGGCCGGTTGGCCGATGCCTTCAACACCATGCTGTCGCGCATGGAGGCCCGCGAGCAGCAGCTCAAGCGCGCCCGTGACGATGCCCAGGAGGCATTCGATCATGCCCAGGGTCTGGCCGAGGAAACCCGCCACTCCAACCGCAAGCTGGAGCTGGAAGTGCAGGTGCGCAGCAAGATCGAGCAGAAGCTGACCGGCTTTCAGAAGTACCTCAACAGCATCATCGATTCGATGCCCTCGGCGCTAATCGCACTCGACGAACAGCTCTACGTCACCCAATGGAACCAGGAAGCCAGCGCCCTCTCCGGAACGCCGCTGGATGACGCCCTCAACCAGCCGGTGTTCGTCGCCTTCGAGCCGCTCAAGTCGTTTCTCGCGCAGATCCGCCGTACTTCGGAACAGCACGTGGTGGCGAAAATCGAGCGGGTGACCTGGATGCGCAACGACGAGCCGCACCACTATGCGCTGACCTGCTACCCGCTGACCGGCGCAGGTGGCCGCGGTGTGGTGATCCGCATCGACGACATCACCCAGCGCATCAACATGGAAGAAATGATGGTGCAGTCGGAGAAAATGCTCTCGGTGGGGAGCCTCGCGGCCGGCATGGCCCACGAGATCAACAATCCTCTCGGCGCCATCCTGCACAACGCGCAGAACATCCGCCGCCGGCTCTCGCCCGAGCTCGAGCGCAATCGCGAGGCCGCAGAGGAAACCGGCGTGCGCCTGGAAGCGGTCAACCAGTACCTACAGCGCCGCGAAGTGCCGCAGCTGCTCGATGGTATCCAGCAGGCCGGCTCGCGAGCGGCGAAGATCGTCAGCCACATGCTCAGCTTCAGCCGCATGAGCAACCGTCAGCTGGCGGACTGCCAGTTGCCCGTTCTGATCGATCAGGCACTGGAGATCGCCGGCAACGACTTCGCACTGATCGACGGTTTCGATTTCAAGGCCATCGATATTGTCCGTGACTTCGATCCGCGGATAGACCGCGTACCGTGCATCGGCAACGAGCTGGAGCAGGTCTTACTCAACCTGCTGAAGAACGCCGCTCAGGCCATTCATACCCATCAGAGCGACGAGCCGGGACAGATCATCCTGCGCACGCGCCTGAATCCGCCGTGGGCTGAAATCCACGTCGAGGACAACGGTGGTGGCATCCCGGAGAATGTGCGCAAGCGCATCTTCGAGCCATTCTTCACCACCAAGGAAGTCGGCCAGGGAACCGGGCTGGGTCTTTCCGTCTCGTATTTCATCATCACCAACAACCATCAAGGGCAGATGGAGGTGCAGTGCCACACAGGCCACGGCACCACATTCACCCTGCGGTTGCCACTGAACTCGCCCGGCGAGCAGATGGCGACCTGAACCAAGGAACCGATACATGGGCAATCGACTGTCGAAAATCTACACCCGCACCGGCGATAGCGGCGAAACCGGCCTCGGCGACGGCCGTCGGGTTGCCAAGGACCATCCTCGCGTGGAGGCCATGGGCGAGGTCGACACCCTCAACAGTCAGCTCGGCCTGCTGCTGGCCGAACTGGCCGATGCGCAGGTGCAATGGCCAGCGCTCGACGAGCTGATCAGCGTTTTCGCGCCTTGCCAGCACCGCTTGTTCGACCTCGGCGGCGAGCTGGCGATGCCCGACTACCAGGCGCTGCAGGACAACGAAATCGAGCGACTGGAACAGGCCATCGATCGCTGGAACCAGGAGCTCGGGCCGCTGAAGGAATTCATCCTGCCAGGCGGTTCCCGGCTGATCGCCCTCGCCCACCTGTGCCGCAGCATGACGCGCACTGCCGAGCGTCGTTGTCAACAGCTCAATGCCAGCGAAACGGTACGCCCGGTGCTGCTGGCCTATCTGAACCGGCTCTCCGATGCGCTGTTCGTCGCCGCCCGCTTGATCGCTCGGCGCCAGGGTTGCGGTGAAATACTCTGGCAGCCAGCCGCTGCTTCACCTGCCGCGGATGACTGAGCCGGTCGTGGCGCGACAGGCCCGCCGTCGCGACCAGCTGCACGCCGCCTGGGAAGCCTTCATCGTCCTGTTGGTGTGCATCAACCTGTCGCTGATTCTGTTCGACAGCCTGTTCGCCCTGCAGCCTGTCAGCGCAGTGCTGGCGGACCTCGCGCCAGAGCTGCATGCGCGTTACCAGCAGAGTATTCACGCCAACTTCCAGTACATCGACCTGGGCTTCGTCGCGATCTTCGTCTTCGACGTGCTGCTCGGCTGGACCGTGGCGCTGTTCGAGCGCCGCTACGCACGTTGGTACTACTACCCGTTCGCGCACTGGTATGACGTGCTCGGCTGCATTCCGCTGGCCGGGCTGCGCTGGTTGCGCGTACTGCGTGTCGGCGCGCTGCTGATCCGCCTGCAGCGCCTGGGGCTGATCGACATGCGCGACTGGGCCATTTACGGCCTGTTCAGCCGTTATTACTACCTGCTGATCGAGGAGCTTTCCGACCGGGTGATGGTGCGCCTGTTCGGCCGCCTGCAGCAGGAAATCGGCGCCAGCGACGACCTTTCGCGCCGCCTCCTGCAGGAAGTGGTGCGGCCGCGCAAACAGCGCTTGCTCAACGACATCTCGCGGCGCCTGCAGGACATGCTGGAAACCGGCTACCGCGACAACCGCGGCGCCATCGAAGGCTATGTCAGCCAGTTGATTCACCAGGCGCTGCAGAACAATCCCGAAATGCACAATCTGCGGCGCCTGCCACTGGGCAACCGCTTGGCCAGCACGCTCGACGATGCGCTGAGCGACATCGCCGCGCGGCTGCTGCAGGGCGCCGTGGAAGGCATGCGTGGCCCGCAGTTCCAGGCACTGGCCGGCACTCTCGCCGACGAGTTCTTCGATGCCTGGGTCTACCAGGACGAAAATACCGACCTGGCGCTGGAAGAACTGCTGGTCGACGTCATCGAAGTGCTCAAGCAGCAGGTGCTCGACCGCCGCTGGAGCCGTTTCGTCGGCCCCACGCCACCACCGACACATCCCGAGTGAGCCCCGCGATGTTCTCCATGGCAAGCCGTAGGGCTCTGAAAGGTGGGTGTTGATCTGCTATTCGTCGACCGCCTTGAAACCCTCAGGGGATTTTTCGTCGAGACGCGCCCCGATGATCATCTCGGTCGCCCAGTTCACCAGAATCGAGGTGTAGCCCTCCTGACAGCGCTCGTTGCTCAGCGCATGGTCGGCACCGTCGATGATGCGATGAGTGAGGGAATGGGTGCTATGGAAGGCGGCACGATAGCTCATGATGGTTTCGTGCGGGACGAAGGTGTCGTGCTCGGATTCGACGATCAGCACGTCGCCGCGAAACGCCGCGCAGGCGGCCAACGCGCGGTTCTCGTCCGGTAGTACGCGCCGGCTGCGCAGCTGGTTGAGTACATCGCGATCGAGCTGGCGCTTGGGCACCTGCCACTCCTCGTCGCGGTACAGCGCCGGCACGCGCAGGGCCAGCCACTTCACCGGACGCAGCGCGGTGAGAATCGCCGCCAGGTAACCGCCATAGCTGGTGCCGACCACAGCGATCGCCGAGGGGTCGATATGCGGGTGCTGGGCCAGCAGATCGTAAGCGGCGAGCAGATCATCGAGGTTCTGCTCCCGCGTCACGGTTTCCTGCTGCGCACGGGTCTGCGCATGGCCGCGCAGATCGAACGACAGACAGACGCAACCAAGCCCGGCGATACCACGCGCGCGGTTCAGGTCACGCTGCTGGCTGCCACCCCAGCCGTGCACGAACAGCACGCCCGGCATCTTCTCCGGCGGTGACAGGAAGGTCCCGGCGATATGCTCATCATCTACCAGGATGTTCACCATTTCGCTATGCGTCGCCATAGTCCTCCACCGTTACACACTTGGTGATGAAACCCACATCGGCGTCCTCGTCCCGGTACAGAACTTGCGCACCAGCCGGCACGCTTCGCTCGCGCCCATAGAACTCCAGCGAAGACGCCTTCACCGCGCGCGCCGAGGTGCCTTGCCTGAAGACTTCCAGGGCAGCCACTTCGGCACTGCTGGCACCGCCGATACGCCAGGACTGCTCGAGCACGCCGGAACGTGGCTGGCCGCGGCCATCGACGCCCTGGGCGATGTCGTAGTTACGCCGCGAGGCGAAGAAATGCCGATAACAGGCCGAGGCTGCCTCGTCATAGACCTGCGCCTGGCGCACGGCCAGTCGTATCGCCTCCGGCAGATCAAGGGCCATCAGCACCTCGAAGTCGCCATCGACGACCACCAGATCCGAGCCGCCATACACCTCGTTATCCGCATTGTCCTGAGTCAGGCGCTGCGTGCCGTAGTAACTGGCCAGACGGCCTCCAACCCGCACCTGACCGACACTGAAGGTGGTGACGCGATCCAGATGCGCCTCCAGAACCAGACCGTACTGGGCCAGCTCCTTTTCATCGAGCGCAAACAAGGCCTCATCGAGGGTATCGGCATCATCGACGCGCTGCTGCCCGCGGCCACCAGTGGCGCGTACTGGCTTGATCCGCACCGGCCCCTCGTGCAAAAGGCGCCGCCCGGCGTCACGCGCATCGTCAATGCTGAAGGCGCTGTAACCGGCCAGCACGCTGCCCTTGACCTGGGTACTGAAGTCCCGTGACCAGCCGACCGGCGCCACGGCGTCCGGACGCACCAGCGGATGGGTGATCGCCTTGGTTTCGACAAAGGCCTGCGGCACGACACCACCGAACAGGTCACCCTCTTCGTTCAGCCCGAGTTCCTGGGCTTCGCGGAGGCCGACGACGGTACCCGACGGTACCAGGTAGGGATGGGCGTCATAACGACGCGCTGGATCGTACTCACCGCCGTAACTCATCCCCAGCAAGTTCGCCAGGCGTTCGGCCAAGGCCGCGTGGACGACCTTCTCATGCTGCGGCTCGCGTGGTCGGTTGGCATAGGTCAGCACGACCCTGCGTGAGCTCTGCAGCGTTTGCGCATTCATCATCGTCGTGGACAGCTCCATGGACTGCTCGGCATGTACGTCCTGAGACCCGGCGCGACGGCAGGCGTTCGCTTCTGCCTGAGGGGCCCGCCGAGCGCCGGAAACGAAAAAAGGGGAGCACCGCGAGGTTGCTCCCCTTCTTTCTGCGCCTCGATTCAGGCCGGCGCGGAAGACCGGATCAGGTGATCGAAGGCACTCAGCGAGGCCTTGGCGCCTTCACCCACGGCGATCACGATCTGCTTGTACGGCACCGTGGTCACGTCGCCCGCGGCGAACACCCCGGGGATGTTGGTCTGGCCCTTGGCGTCGACGATGATTTCGCCGAACCGGCTCAGCTCCACGCTGCCCTTGAGCCAGTCGCTGTTGGGCAGCAGGCCGATCTGCACGAAGATGCCTTCCAGTTCCACTTCATGCATTTCGTCCGTGGCGCGGTCCTTGTAGACCAGCCCGGTGACTTTCTGCCCGTCGCCCTTAACCTCGGTGGTCTGCGCCATTTTCAGCACGCGGACGTTGGGCAGGCTGTTGAGCTTGCGCTGCAGCACCGCGTCGGCCCGCAGTTCCTCGCCGAATTCCAGCAGGGTGACGTGGGCGACGATGCCGGCCAAGTCGATCGCCGCTTCCACCCCGGAGTTGCCGCCACCGATCACCGCCACACGCTTGCCCTTGAACAGCGGGCCATCGCAGTGCGGGCAGTAGGCCACGCCACGGCCACGGTACTCCTGCTCGCCGGGCACGTTCATCTCGCGCCAGCGCGCGCCGGTGGCAAGGATCAGGGTCTTGGCCTTGAGTTCGCCGCCGTTCTCGAACTGCACGCGGTGCAGGCCGTCGTCGCCCGCCGGGATCAGCTGGCTGGCGCGCTGCAGGTTCATGATGTCGACGTCGTATTCGCGCACGTGTTCTTCCAGCGCGCGGGCCAGTTTCGGCCCTTCGGTTTCCTTCACCGAGATGAAGTTCTCGATGGCCATGGTGTCGAGCACCTGGCCGCCGAAGCGCTCGGCCGCCACGCCGGTGCGGATGCCCTTGCGCGCCGCATAGATCGCCGCGGCGGCGCCGGCCGGGCCGCCGCCGACCACCAGCACGTCGAAGGCGTCCTTGGCCTTGAGCTTCTCGGCATCACGGGCGCTGGAGCCGGTGTCGAGCTTGGCGAGGATTTCCTCCTCGCTCATGCGGCCCTGGGTGAACAGCTCGCCGTTGAGGTAGATGCTCGGCACCGACATGATCTGGCGGGCTTCGACTTCGTCCTGGAACAGCGCGCCGTCGATGGCCACGTGCTTGATGTTCGGGTTGAGCACGGCCATCAGGTTCAGCGCCTGGACCACGTCCGGGCAGTTCTGGCAGGACAGCGAGAAGTAGGTTTCGAAGCGGTAGTCGCCCTCCAGCGCCTTGATCTGCTCGATCACTTCCGGTGCGGTCTTCGACGGATGGCCACCGACCTGCAGCAGGGCCAGCACCAGCGAGGTGAATTCGTGGCCCATGGGGATGCCGGCGAAGCGCAGGCTGATGTCGCCGCCGATGCGGTTGAGGGCGAACGAGGGTTTGCGCGCATCGTCGCCGTCGGTCTTGAGGATGATCTTGTCGCTGAGGCTGGCGATGTCCTGCAGCAGGCTCAGCAGCTCCCGGGATTTCTCGCCGTCATCGAGGGACGCGACGATCTCGAAGGGCTGGGTGACCTTCTCCAGGTAGGCTTTCAACTGGGTCTTGAGATTGGTGTCCAACATGAGCAGCGGTACCCCATACGGAATTCAGGAAATAAAACGCCCGGACGGTTCGCGTCCAGGCGTTGGGTTGCCAGAGGGCGGTGAACAGCCCTCCAGCACGCAGGGCAGATAGGCGAAGCCTTAGATCTTGCCGACCAGGTCCAGCGACGGAGCCAGGGTCTTCTCGCCTTCTTTCCACTTGGCCGGGCAGACTTCACCCGGGTGAGCGGCGGTGTACTGAGCGGCCTTCAGCTTGCGCAGGGTTTCCGACACGTCACGAGCGATCTCGTTGGAGTGGATCTCGACGGTCTTGATCACGCCTTCCGGGTTGATCAGGAAGGTGCCACGCAGGGCCAGACCTTCTTCTTCGATGTGCACACCGAAAGCGCGGGTCAGCTGGTGAGTCGGGTCGCCGATCAGCGGAAACTGAGCCTTGCCAACGGCAGGGGAAGTTTCATGCCAGACCTTGTGCGAGAAGTGGGTATCGGTGGTGACGATGTACACCTCGGTACCGGCCTTCTGGAACTCGGCGTAGCTGTTGGCAGCGTCTTCGATCTCGGTCGGGCAGTTGAAGGTGAAGGCAGCCGGCATGAAGATCAGCACGGACCACTTGCCCTTCAGGGATTCTTCGGTGACTTCGATGAACTTGCCATTGTGGAAGGCATTGACTTTGAAGGGTTGAACTTGAGTGTTGATCAGCGACATCTGCTAACTCCTTTAGGGGGTTCAGAAACTTTGACGGGGCCTACGATAACGCAGCCAGCAGCATACCGTTAATTGATTAAGGGAATGACAGCGATTGCTTTCATCTATCGAAGACACATTTATCGGGTTTAGCGCAGCATCGCCAGTGACCTGTAAGAGCGGCAGCGGTTCAATCCGGCCAGAATGCTCGAATCGCAGCGACGCCCTGCGCACCTGCCTGGCGTGCCAAGGACAGGTCGGATGCCTGAAGACCGCCCAGCAGGTAGACCGGCCGGTCGAAGCCTAGCAGTAAATCCGCGACCTGCGGCCAACCCAAAGGTGAGGCATCCGGATGGCTGGCGGTCGCCAGCACCGGCGACAACGTGACGAAATCTACCCCCAATGCGGCTGCCAGCGCCAGCTCCTTGGCATCGTGGCAGGAAGCAGCCAACCAGCGATTCGTCGTGATCGGTCGTTCCTGTCCCGCATGCTCTCGCAGCTGCTCGGCAGTCAGATGCCAGCCTGCCTCGGGGTAATCGCACACCCACTGTAGCGAGCCCTTGAGCATCAACTGAGCACGCTCCCCGCACAATGCCAGCGCCCGCTCCGCCAACGCAAGATAGTCGGCGGGCGGTAGCGATGGCACACGCAGCTGGATCAGCCGTACGCCGTCATCCAGCGCTCGCGCGAGCCCATCGAGCAACCGTTGCGGGGCAATGCCATCCGGCGTTATCAGATAGCGATTAGGCAAACGCGCAGCCGCGATGATCGGCTGGTTGGCGGCAGGGAAGCTGTAATGCGTCAGCTGATCCGCCGTCACCCACATCAGCGGCTGGCCCTCCGCACCGTGGGGTTCACCGGTAAACGCCTGCACCTCCCAGACATCGAGCAGCACCTGCTTGTCCGGATAATCGTGGCGCACCTGGATCAATGGCTGCGCCGCGGTAACGACGATTCCCAGCTCCTCCAGCAGCTCACGTGCCAGCGCCGCCTCGACGCGCTCGTCTGCCTCGACCTTGCCACCGGGAAACTCCCACAGTCCACCCTGATGCTTGTCGAGCGGTCGCTTGGCGATCAGCACGCGCTCATCAACGCCACGAATGACGGCTGCAGCGACATGGATTCGTTTCACTTCCGCACTTCCTGCAGGGCGCTCTTATGCCAGCGCTGAAAAGCCGGCCACTGATGGATCGTCTCGACGTAGCTCGCCGCGGCAGCAGGCAAGGCCACCTGATAACTGCGCAGGCGCGAAGCCACCGGCGCATAGAAGGCGTCGGCAATGCTCGGCTGGCCAAACAGATAATCACCGCCCCTGCCAAAGCGCTCGCAGCAATCGCTCCAGATGGCGCAGATTCGCTCGACATCTGCCCGCACTTCATCGGGAAGCTCGGGCAAGGCCTGGTCGCGCGCCATATCCATCGGCAGATGGCTGCGCAGCGCCTGAAAGCCGCTGTGCATTTCCGCGCAGATACTCCGCGCCAATGCGCGCGCATAGCGCTCGCGCGGCCACAGATGTGCATCAGGGAAACGCTCGGCCAGGTATTCGGCGATTGCCAACGAATCCCACACTGGGCCGTCCTCGGTCAGCAGCACCGGCACCTTGCCGGTCGGCGAATAAGCGAGCAGCCGGGCTCGGCTGTCCGGCCGATAGAGGGACACCGGAACCTGTTCGCACGCAGCGCCGGACAGTTCCACTGCCAGGGCGGTGCGCAGCGACCAGGATGAGTAGTTCTTGTCGCCGACTACCAGTTGCAGAGCCATGACCTATGCACCTCGAGTTGCCTTCGGAAGAGTCAGCGGACGTTAAGGCGCGGCAAGCGCCAATGGCAAATTCCCGTTGCACATGGGGCCATGCACAACGGGAATAGCTAAGGGCAGGATTCGATCAGGTCCGGTATTCGGCGTTGATCTTCACGTACTCGTGGGACAGGTCGGTGGTCCAGATGGTCTCGCTGCAACTGCCACGACCGAGCTCGATACGGATGGTAATTTCCTCCTGGGCCATTACCGCTGCGCCCTGCTCTTCCGTGTAGCTGGGCGAGCGCCCGCCCTGGCTGGCGATGCAGACCTCGCCGAGGAACACGTCGATCTTGCTGACATCCAGGTCTGGCACGCCGGCGTAGCCGACAGCAGCCAGAATGCGGCCCCAGTTCGGATCGGAGGCGAACAGCGCGGTCTTGATCAGCGGCGAATGCGCAACGGCGTAGGCGACGTCCAGGCACTCCTGATGATTGCCGCCGCCGTTGACCTGCACGGTGACGAACTTGGTCGCACCTTCACCGTCGCGAACGATGGCCTGGGCCACTTCCATGAACACTTCCAGCACCGCCTGCCTGAGCTTGCCAAACAGTTCGCCGGCCGCTTCGGTGATCTCCGGCAACGCCGCCTGACCGGTGGCGATCAGCATGCAGCAATCGTTGGTGGAGGTGTCACCATCGATGGTGATGCGATTGAAGGACTTGTTCGCCGCATCGCGCACCAGATCCTGCAACACGCTGCCGGCGACCTTGGCATCGGTGGCGATATAGCCAAGCATGGTCGCCATGTTCGGCCGGATCATGCCGGCGCCCTTGCTGATACCGGTGACGGTTACCGTCACGCCATCGTGCTGGAACTGACGGCTGGCGCCCTTGGGCAGCGTATCGGTGGTCATGATGCCGGTAGCGGCCTCGGCCCAATGATCAGGCGACAGATCATTGAGCGCAGCCTGCAGCGCCGACTCGATCTTCTGTACCGGCAGCGGCTCGCCGATCACGCCAGTCGAGAACGGCAGCACGGCCGTCTCGTCGACTCCGGTGATGGCAGCGAGGGCCGTGCAGGTGTGGCGGGCGTCGGCCAGACCTTGCGGCCCGGTACCGGCATTGGCGTTACCGGTGTTGGTCAGCAGGTAACGCACCGGCCCGTGCATGCGTTCGCGGGTGACGAGCACGGGGGCAGCGCAGAAAGCGTTGGTGGTGGTCACGCCGGCGACACGCGAGCCCTCCGCGCAGCGCATGATCACCACATCCTTGCGGCCCGGTCGCTTGATGCCGGCGGAGGTGATGCCGAGTTCGAAACCGGGTACCGGGTGCAGGGTAGGTAAAGGACCAAGACCGACAGCCATGGATGCGCTCCTTCAGAACAATGGATGGCCAACAGGCCGAGAAAGGGATTGCGACAAAAACGCCGCGAGCGGCAGAAGCCGGTCGCGGCGCGGAATCATCAGGCGAGGTCGGACTTACTGAACCTGCCCATGACAATGTTTGTACTTCTTGCCCGATCCGCACGGGCACGGCTCGTTGCGACCGATCTTCGGTTCGGTACGCACCGGCGCCGCGGCAACGTCAGCCTGGCCTTCGACCTCGGGCTCCTCCTCCGGCTGATCCAGCGCGGACACCTCGGCGTGCTGGAACTGCATGCGCTTGGCCAGCTCTTCGGCCTCGCGACGCAGACGGGCTTCTTCTTCGGCCGGGTCTTCGCGACGAACCTGCACATGGGACAGCACGCGGATGCTGTCGCGCTTGATCGATTCGAGCAGGTCCTGGAACAGCGTGAAGGACTCGCGCTTGTATTCCTGCTTCGGGTTCTTCTGCGCATAGCCGCGCAGGTGGATGCCGTGACGCAGGTGATCCATGGTCGACAGGTGGTCTTTCCACAGGTCATCCAGCACACGCAGCACGATCTGCTTCTCGAAGGAACGCAGCGCCTCGGCGCCAGCCAGCTCTTCCTTCTCGTTGTAAGCGGCCACTAGCGCTTCGAGAATGCGCTCGCGCAGCGTTTCCTCGTAGAGTTTCTCGTCCTCGTCGAGCCACTGCTGGACCGGCAGACGCGTACCGAAATCGCTGTAGAGCACCGCCTCCAGCCCCGGGATATCCCACTGTTCCGGCAGCGACTGCGGCGGAATGTGCGCGCTGATCGCGGCGTCCAGCGTTTCCTGGCGGAATTCGGCGATGGTCTGGCCGATTTCATCGGCGGCCAGCAGGCTGTTGCGCATGTGGTAGATCACCTTGCGCTGCTCATTGGCCACGTCGTCGTACTCGAGCAGCTGCTTGCGCATGTCGAAGTTGCGGCCCTCGACCTTGCGCTGCGCCTTCTCGATGGCATTGGTGACCATGCGGTGTTCGATGGCCTCGCCGGACTCCATGCCCAGTGCCTTCATGAAGTTCTTCACCCGGTCGGAGGCGAAGATACGCATCAGGCTGTCTTCCAGCGACAGATAGAAACGACTCGAACCCGGGTCGCCCTGACGACCGGCACGCCCGCGCAACTGGTTGTCGATACGACGGGACTCATGGCGCTCGGATGCGATTACGTGCAGGCCGCCCGCTTCGAGGACCTGCTGGTGACGCTTCTGCCAATCCGCCTTGATCTGCGCGACCTGTTCTTCGCTCGGGCTCTCCAGGGCCGCGACTTCCACTTCCCAGTTGCCGCCGAGCAGGATGTCGGTACCACGGCCGGCCATGTTGGTGGCAATGGTCACGGCGCCGGGGCGACCGGCCTGGGCGATGATCTCGGCTTCCTTGTCGTGGTGCTTGGCGTTGAGCACCTTGTGTTCGAAACCTTCGGCCTCCAGCAAGCGCGACACATATTCGGATGATTCGATGGTGGCCGTACCGACCAGCACCGGACGACCCTGTTCCCGGCATTCCTTGATGTCGGCGATGATCGCGGCGAACTTCTCTTCCTGGGTCAGATAGACCAGGTCGTTGAAGTCCTTGCGCGCCAGCGGCTTGTTGGTCGGGATGACCACGACCGGCAGGTTGTAGATCTGCTGGAATTCGAACGCTTCGGTGTCAGCGGTACCGGTCATGCCGGCCAACTTCTTGTACAGGCGGAAGTAATTCTGGAAGGTGGTCGAAGCCAGGGTTTGGCTCTCGGGCTGGATCTGCAGCCCTTCCTTCGCTTCGATGGCCTGGTGCAGGCCTTCGGAAAGACGGCGCCCGGGCATGGTACGACCGGTGTGTTCGTCGATCAGCAACACCTGATTGTTCTGCACGATGTATTCGACGTTGCGGTGGAACAGCTTGTGGGCGCGCAGACCGGCGTACACGTGGGTCAGCAGACCGAGGTTGTGCGCCGAATAGAGACTCTCACCCGCGGCCAGCAAACCGGCTTGGGTCAGCAACTCCTCGATGTACTGGTGCCCTGCCTCGTTCAGCTCGACCTGGCGGGTTTTCTCATCGATAGAGAAATGCCCCTCCTGGGTAACGACGCCCTCCTCTTCCTCGATGTGCTGGGTAAGGCGAGGAATGAGCAGATTGATCTGCTGGTAGAGCTTGGAGCTGTCTTCGGCCTGGCCGGAAATGATCAGCGGCGTGCGTGCTTCGTCGATCAGGATGGAGTCGACTTCGTCGATCACGGCGAAGTTGAGTTCACGCTGGTTCTTTTCCTGCAGGCTGAACGCCATGTTGTCACGCAGGTAGTCGAAGCCGAACTCGTTGTTGGTGCCATAGGTAATGTCGGCTGCGTAGGCAGCGCGCTTTTCTTCCGGCGGCTGGAACGGGGTGACGATGCCGACCGAGAGGCCGAGGAATTCGTACAGCGGGCGCATCCAGTTGGCATCGCGTCGCGCCAGGTAGTCGTTGACCGTGACTACGTGCACACCTTTGCCGGCCAGCGCATTGAGGTAAACGGCCAGGGTAGCCACCAGGGTCTTGCCTTCACCGGTACGCATCTCGGCGATGCGCCCTTCGTGCAGGGTCATGCCACCGATCAACTGCACATCGAAGTGGCGCATGCCCATGACTCGCTTGCCCGCTTCGCGGCAGACGGCGAATGCTTCCGGGAGGATCTGATCGAGGGTTTCGCCTTTCTCGAGACGGGCCTTGAACTCTTCGGTCTTGCTGCGCAGTTGCTCGTCGGAGAGCGACAGCATCTGCTCTTCGAGGGCATTGACGGACTGCACCGCCTTGAGCATGCGTTTGACCTCACGCTCATTCTTGCTTCCAAAGAGTTTCTTCAATAAAGGCGCAAACATATCGACAAAGACTTCCATGCTGGGGATGGAGGCACGTCCGCGAGGTCACGGCTGCGTGCAAAGGGGCCATTCTACTCGGAAACGGCAGTGAGGAAAGGTGCCTGACTGCGCAGCACCATGACGCAACGGACGCGCTACCGGGTACCTGTATATTCGCAGCTGGCAGGCGATAAACCCTCTAGGCTGGGCATTTGCGCAGCACGCCAAAGCCGGAGGCGGCAGGATATTCCCCGAACCAGCTTCTGCTACCATTCACGCTTCTACCAAGCATCTCGGACCATCATGGCCTTTCGCCCGTCGCCGGCTCGTGCTCCTGCCTCATTGTTGCGCGAAGCGAAGCCGCTCAGAGCTTTGTTCGGCGAAGCCCTTCGGCTCGATCGTCTGCAACAGCTGCTGGAGAGCCAGTTGCAGCCCGCAGCACGCGAACACTGCCGCGTGGCATCCTGGCGCGAAGGTTGTCTGCTGCTTATCGTCACTGACGGCCACTGGGCGACACGGATGCGCTACCAGCAGCGGCGTCTGCAACGTCAACTGGAAGTGCTCGAAGAGTTCGCCGGCCTGACGCGTATCCAGTTCAAGGTACAGCCACCGCCCCCGCCCAGGCACACGCCGGCGCGTACGCAACCGCTTTCGAGCAACGCCGCCGACAGCATTCAGGCGGCAGCTGATGGCATCCGCGACCCCAAGCTTCGCGCTGCACTGGAACGTCTGGCCAGCCGCAGCAAACTGGACGACTGACATCCTGCGACAAATGCTTGCCACTTCGTTGTTGCCCGGAGTCCGCCGCCACGGGTTAGCATGCCCCCATCGCAACGGAGAACGTTCATGCTGCCCAACCACCTGATCGTCGGTACTCGACCATGCTGATTGGCGCTCTGCTCATCCTGACCTGGCTGGTGCTGCTGATCCGCTATCCATTCAGGGCCGTACCCATTTCACTGGGTGCCGTGCTCGGCCTTGCCTTGGTCGCTGGCTGGGTACTCTGGCAGGAGCATCGCGAAGAGCAGTTGCTCGCTCGTATCGAAATTCAGCTGACTCACGACCCTCGTCGCTGCGCCGGCGGGCAGCCGCTGCATGTGCGCCTGCACAATCACACCGACAAGAAGTTGCAGAGCCTGCAGTGGGAAGTCGCCGCCTATGCGCCGGGCTCGCGCACCAACCTGGCGCGACGCGCCTACGATGCACCGGACTACCAGGGGGCAGGTGGTCTGCAGCCCGGCGCAAGCTGGGAATCCTGCCTGCCGCTACCGCTGCTGCGCGCCGGTTACCGCGCCGCCACGCTGGAGTTTCGGGCCGAACGCGTGCAAGGCCGATTCGAGAACTGACGAAACTCCGCTTCCTGCGCAGACTTTCAATCTTCGCCGCAGCCGCTTATGCTGTACAAATAAACAGTATCAATCTGCCAATGACCGAGGTGGTAAATGGCCGTCGAAGTGGTGTACCGCAGCAGTCGGGACCTGGAGCGCTTGTTCATGGATAAAGCCGAAGCCGATCGTCACGACAAGATGCTTGAGCTGGCAGAGGCGCTAGCTGCGGTGTTGCAGCAAGCTTCGCCGTCGCTGAGCGAACAGCAAGCCGAAGATATCGGCATCTACATGGCCAGGCACCGCGAGTTGTTTGCCAAGGCATTCAAGAGCAGCCCCGATGTTCTGACGGAGCTGACTGCGCAGGCATGAAATGAGATGGCAGGTATGCCCGCGACATTTTTGCGCGGTCAAGCCGTTGCGCCCGGGAAACTTGTCATCGCCTTGCCTGGTCCATTGCTGGCAACCCCTCACACAGGTATCCAGGCATGACGAGTCCATTTCAGAAGATCAGTGATGTGTTTCGTCCGCGCTACAACGTCAACTTCAGCATCGAGAAGCCCGATGGCAGCATTCTGCTGACATTGACGGGCTCGGAAGGCGTTGCAGTGAAGCGCTACATCAGTGCCGACCAATGGCGCGATCAACAGCAATTGCAGCGACTCATCACCAGCCTGCAAGTCAGCCTGGCCATCGAGCGCGGCGAGCAGTTGCCACAACGGATGACCCACGGAGGCTTCCAACCCGCACCCGTGTAATGTCATCAACCTGACTGCCTGCAGGTTGCGCCGCTCCGCCCCCGAAACTTACCCAACAAAAACAAGAATCCATCTTCGCCTGCCAGCCTCGAGGCTTGCAGCGAATCGCTGTGCCTGAACTGTTCTGTTTCAGACGCAACGGCGAATGATCGCTTAGACGACTCCTGGCTCTCAGAGCCAAGCCAGCGCTTTGGCCTTCGCCACGGCCTGAGTACGGCGCGCGACACCCAGCTTCGTGTTGATCCTGCGCGCATGGGTTTTCACGGTATGCAGAGATATGAACAGCTGCTCGGCAATCTCCTGGTTCGAACACCCCTGGGCGATCAGCCGCAACACCGTCAGCTCGCGATTGCTCAGCACCGTCTCATCGGCTGCCGGGAGCGTCACTTCCGGCTCACGCTCGTAGCTCAGCAACCGCTGCCGGAGCGATTCACCCTTTGCCGCGGGCAGCACCCGTGCCAGCCACTGCGGTTGTCGATGCTGCAGTTCGTACAAGGGTTTGACCAGATGCTGACGCGCGGCCTCACCGAGCGCCAGACGCAGCTCCAGCTCTGCCGCAGCGACCTGACCATCGACCTGTAACGCTTCTGCCAGACTGAAGCGACATTCGCATGCCAGCCCCAGCCGCTGAGCAAGCAGATTCTGCTCGATCTGCTCACGCAGAGCTTCGATTGCGCGTACCGGCTGCCCTTCGAGCACATCGATGACCGCCAGATAGCGCCGCACCCGAGGCAACAGTTCGTAGAACCCGGACGGCGACAGGAAACCGCGCCCTTCATACAGTTCCAGTACCTGGTACAGGGCACCACGCGCCTTGCGCAGTTCGCCCTGATGCAGCCAGGCCACACCATTTATCAGCGGCAAGATGCCGCGGAACCTCGCCTCCGGCACATGTCGCCACTGAGCCAAGCGCTCGGCGTCACGCAGCCAATGATAGGCGCTGGCAAACTCGTGGCTGCGCGCCGCAAGCTCGGCAAGACCGACATAGCCGAAGAAACAGTAGGAATCGCCGCAGGTTTCGGTTTCCGTCTTACCGAGCTGATACGCCTCCTGTGCCGGCTCATCGAGCCCCTGGTAAGCCAGCAGGTGTCCCTGCAGCAGTTGCAACCTCCCGATGAGGGGGCTGCGCCGAACGGTGTCACGCAACGCTTGGAGCGTCTCGTGCAACACGCCAACCGCACGCTCGAATTCACCGGTGAGTTCAAGCAACTGAATGCGGTCGACGCTGAGCATCACTTCGTAGAGCACGCTGCCTTTCAGCCGTGCGAGCTTCATACCTTCGCTGTTGTATTGTTGAGCAAGCTCAAGCTCACCTTCGGCCATCGCCTGCTGCGTAAGCACCTGATAACAGAGCACGCGTTGCGCCCAGGCATGATCAGACAGCACCTCGAGCGCCTGCAGGCAGTTCTGGCGTGCCTCGGGCTCACCGCGCAGACGGGCCAGAAACCCCCGCAGGGCCTGCCACTGGGCCAACAATTGAGCTTGCCGGCGCGCATCAGGCTGGGGGAAGAACTTGGCCAACTCCGCCAGACAGTCGTCCACTTCATCAAGCCGCGCCGAAATGATCAGCGCCCAGCCCTGCAAGACGATCAGGCGCGTGGTGCTGGCGAACAGGTCCTGTGGCAGTTCGCTTCGCCATTTCAGAAAGCGCGATACGTTATCGCCGATCAGCAGCTGTTCCTGTCCGTAACGCTGCAGGTAGTTGGCCGCAACTTCAGGCTGACCGGCCCATAGGGCATGCTCTACCGCCTCGCGCATCTCGCCGCGACTGGCAAACCACTGACAGGCACGCAGATGAGCCTGAGTCGGCGCGGCCGTTTCTGCGGAGCGCTGCAGCATCAGCGCCAGCGGCTTCCACAGGCGAAACCACTCACCGCAGTTATCGATCTGTCGAATGAAGAGCTGGAGCGTCTTGAGGATATCGAGAATTTCGCGACCAACACCGTCGAGCACATGGTCGCAAAGCTCTGCCGAGAAACGCGGCATACGCGCCAGCGCCAGCATGGCCCGCCGCACTTCATCGCTCAGTCCGGCCATGACCTCACGCTGGACGTAATCACGCAGCAATGGCGTCCCGGCAACCAGACGCTCTCGCAGGGCCTGCTCATCGGCGTGGAGCAACATCAGGCAGACGCCAGCCGGCCACCCCTCCATCACACGATGCAATTGCTGAAAAGTCTCGGGCGAGAGCGCCAGACGATGGACATTCAGGAGTTGCTCGAGCTCTTCGGCCGTGAACGCCAACGCTTCCGCCTCCAACTCCAGAAGGTGCCCTTGCAGCAGGAGCCGTGGAAGCTTCCATGCCGGCTGGCGGCGGCTGGATACCCACCAACTGACCTGTGCCGGCCCCATGTCCAGCAACATATCCATGCAAGCGTCGAGTTCCGGGCTGTAATCACGCGGATAATCGTCGAGCATGATCCACAGCGGCTGCCGGACCTGTCGCAGCAAAGCCAGCATGTCGCTCTCGGAACGATCATCCTTGTCCGCCCGCTCCCCCAGTGCATCGCTCAATTGGCCGTACAGCGCCTGAACCGTACATGTCCGTCCACCCAGATCCAGCCACACCAGGCGTGTGCCCGCAGGCACCAACCGCGCGCACTCGCTCATCAGCACGGTCTTGCCAAACCCGGCTGGGGCGCAGATCAGGCGCAGGCGGCAATCGGTGTCGAGCAGCGCACGAGCCAACCTGGGCCGGTCGATGTGCAGCGGCGGCAGCCGAGGAATGGATGCGAGTTGCTCTACGGCACCTGCCTCTGCACTGAGCGCATCTGGAATGAAGCGTACGGACATGGCAAAGGTTCTCTTGTTCGAGTCAGTCCATTGAAACACAGCGCGGTCTGTGCCAGGCATCGCGCTCGGTCGTCACCGTGGGCAACCGAAATGCCAGCCTTGTCATTGCACACGTCGCATAGGCTCGATGTTCCAGCAATGCGATCGCCCTGACCGCAGGCACCGAATGGAAATTATCATCCACTGGTTCGCAGCAAAAAAAAAAGGCGGCCACCTGGCCGCCTTATTCACAGGTTAAATGTCAGTCGATCAGCGCACCCCCGCATTACGCAGGGCAGCCGGCGTGAAGTCGCGAGCGGAGGCACGATAGCCATATTCGTGAGGCTTCTCCTCGTTGCTCATGCCGATCGCGATATAGCGACCGGAGATGATGTCGTAGAGCGCTTCGAACGCGTAAGCCGGCACTTTGTGCTGGTAATACTGCAGCGAGTGGGCCTCACCTACACGCCAAAGCTGACCACGACCGTCATACAGCTCCGATTGAACGATGGTCCAGCTATCCTCGTCGATGAAGAAACGGCGCTTGGCGTAGATGTTGCGCTCGCCGCTCTTGAGCGTGGCTTCAATCTCCCAGACGCGGTGTAGCTCGTAACGCGCCAGATCCTGATTGACGTGGCCAGCCTTGATGACGTCGTCGTACTTCAGATCGCTGGAGGCGATTTCATAGCTGTTGTACGGGATGTACAGCTCTTTCTTGCCAATCAACTTCCAGTCGTAGCGATCAGGCGCGCCACTGAACATATCGAAGTTATCGGTGGTGCGCATACCGTCCGAAGCGGTGCCCGGCCCGTCGTAGGCAACCTGCGGCGCGCGGCGCACCCGACGCTGGCCAGCGTTATAGATCCAAGCCTGACGGGGCTCCTTGACCTGATCCAGCGAGTCGTGCACCAGCAGTACGTTACCTGCCAGACGAGATGGAGCTGTTACCCGCTGCTTGAAGAACAGCAGTGCGTTCTTGGCACGCTCGGGATCCAGATCAGTCATACCCAGCGGGAACGCCACTTCGTCCTCGAAGTGGACCATGGTGTAGCTGCCGTTGGTTTGCGGGGTAGCCTGGACGATATTGCGACGGACGTTGCCACCGCGATAGCGGGTGATGTGGTTCCACACCACTTCCAGGCCATTCTGCGGAATCGGGAACGCGTAATAACGGCTGTCGGTGAAGTTGGCGATACCGTTGCCGCCCTCGACGAGTTCGGTATTCACGGCGCTCTTTTTCGCAGCCTCATAGATCTCATCCGGTACGGCGACCGAACGATGTGTCGGGAATACACGAATCTTGTAGGTTTCCGGATAGCGCTTGAACATGGCCATCTGACCTGCGGTCAGCTTGTCCTTGTACTGCTCGGCGTTCTGCGCGGTGATGACGAACTTAGGCTGCTCGTCCTTGAACGGATTGGTCAGATGTCCATTCTTGAGGGGGGCTGCGTCGGTCTTCAGACCACCGGTCCACTCAGGGATACTGCCGTCGGCATTCCCGGCTTTTTCTGCGCCCAGCGGCGTCAGCGATGTACCGAGCTTGGCGGCTTCTTCTGGGGAAACGGCAGCCATCACACTGCTCGCGAGCAGAGAGAAGGCCAAGACACTGAATAGCTTTCTTGTTTTTTTCATACGATTCCAGTTCCTCTTGATCTTGTTATACGGCCGGAGGCCATGCCTACCGCTATCGCCCGACCGGTGCTTCCTCGCCGGTCGGGCGTCAGGCTGATCTCCTTAGAAGTTCACGCCCACGCTGAACGCGAGGAAGTCGCGATCAACCAAGGTGTTGTAATCGCCGCCGAAGAAGTCGGTGTAGGACAGGCTGGCGGTGTAGGTGTTCTGGTATTCGGCATCCAGGCCGATGCTGACGGCTTTGGAGCCTTCAACAAACAAATTATTTGGCCCGTATCCGTTAACATCATGGGAAAAGGACAAGTTAGGCTTGAGGTTGATACCTGCGAATACGTTGTTGTAGTCCGCGATAGCACGCAGGCGATACCCCCAAGAGTCGGCCGTTACGAAGCCATCCCAGCCGTAACGGGCTTCAGCATCAGCGTTTGTCGCAGGAGATCCAAAGATGGCGTCCCGTCCATAACGCACATCTCGCTTACTTTCCAAACCACCAACGTGGGTGTAACCGATCTCACCGATGACCGTAACCCGACCCGCACCAAGAACCTGATCAAAGAAATGTGTGAAGGTTGTTTGCAGCTGTGTCACTTCTTTACGGTTGTATCCATGATAATCCACACCAGCGACCGAGAACGGGTCGCCCCCGCCTTGGAAGATCTGCCCCGCACTTGCTAGCAAGGATGTTACATCGGTTGTATTTATTTGCACTGGCAAATTCGGGCGATAACTGATCTCTCCTGACCAAGCCGTGCCACTTGGCAGCGTAGTAGAGAAGCTAAATCCGTACAGCCGGACATCTTCTGGGTACTCCAAGAAATACTGCCCCCGCCCTAATAGCGCTGCAGGAGCCACAGATAATGGAAGATTGCCTAACTGAACCGCCCCCAATACTTCTGTAAGCCCCGCAGTATCAGCATTAGTCATACCGAGATTAGGAGTCCGGCTATGGTAGTTCATGAAATAGGCGCCATATTCCGTTGAGTCGCCCAACCAGCGCAGCGCTAGACCAAACTGGCCAGAATCTCTGGCGTCACGATCTCCGCCACGGGGAATCATGACTCCCTCGTCAGTAACTGTCACACCCACACTACCTAAAAGGCCAGGCACTCCCGCCGGGAACGGGCCTAAAACGTTGTAGTTGGTATCGCAACCGTCCTGCAGCGGGTCGGAACCGGAAAAGAACGTTCCGCAGTTATCAGCAATAGTCTGATCCCATTCCAGCTGATAGAACGCTTCCATACTCAGACGATCGCTCAGACTCTGCGAAATGTAGAACATGTTGACCGGAATCAAGCCTTCCTTAATCTCAGCACCCGGCCGACGGAACGCAGCAGCATCTAAAGGGTTAATCGAGTTGATACTGTTGCCGATAAAAGTACTTTCACCCCAACTCACCACTTGCTTGCCAAGACGAACGGTACCTGGCAAATCGCCAACGGCATAGTTGTGATAAACGAAAGCATCCAGAATCTGGGCCCCGGAAGATTGAGCAGCCTCTTTCCGGTTACTGTCGCTGATATCCTTGAACAGCCGGCTCTCATCCTTCAGTTCGAAGTCGTACCAGTACTTGCCACGAACAAAGGCACCGCTATCGCGATAACGAAGTTCGAGATCATGCACACCCTTGAAAATCTTGGAGAACGTTTCACCCTTCTTGAAGTTCAGACGACCATCGTCACCCGTCTGGGTAAATCCAGTACCGCCATTAGCCGCACCCACAAGATCCATATCCCTGTCCGCCATGGACCAGCTGGCGCCGATCGACATCGCCGAGTCGAACTGCCCTTCGATTTCTCCGATATTGAAATTGACAGCGTAAGCCGGTGCGGCAGTGCCCAGCGCGACGGCGAGAGCTAGAGACTTCGGCTGGAAGATTCCTTGCCTTGTTGTTTTTGTCATGAGGCGCTCCTGGTTGGTTCGAAGTGCGTCAACCCTACCCAGACACCGGGGTAGGGTTAAGCGCACTAAGGTTTGATTTAGCTTGTAATCCTTTAGTGTTAATAGCCTTTCCAGCAGTGGCTTTCAGCGTGATTGCGTCGAGCCATGCCCTATAAGGTCCAAATGAGCTTAGCCGTGAATGCCAGGGCCGCAAAGCCCGACCCAGAGCCTTTCCCCTTGCAAGATGGGAGAATTGTCGGTCAGTTATCCTAAAGTTCAATTCATGAACGCGATAACGTGCTCGAAACCCGCCGAATGAACCGGCCGACAAAGACATAGGTCATCACTCATCCAGCCGGCGGCAATGGGCAATACACGCAAGAAATCGAAACGAAGCGTTACCGCAACGCAGAGGTGGGACGAAAGGAAACAGGCGGACCGGCTTATACGCCTTGGGTCGAAGGGATTGCTGCATCGGTCAGAGACAAAGAGCCGCCCGGAAAGGGCCCGCCCCCTTGTGCGACGCAGCGTCACGGCAGCGAAGCGCCCCCCCCCACTGGTGCGCGCACATATTTTTATGCGGCAGGCGCTCGCCCCGAAATGGCTATTTACATGCCTTTTACGGCATAGATCCCCGGTGCGTTGCGCCAGTAACCCTTGTAGTCCATGCCGTAACCGAAAATGTAGCGATCAATACAGCTGAGACCAACGTAATCGGCCTTGAGATCCGGACGAGCCTTGCGTTGATGATCCTTGTCGATCAGCACCGCGGTATGCACCGCGGCGGCACCCGCGTGGCGACAAAAATCGATGATCGCACCCAGGGTGTGCCCCTCATCCAGGATGTCATCGATGATCAGCACGTCGCGATCGATGAAGGAGATTTCCGGCTTGGCCTTCCAGAACAGTTCGCCACCGCTGGTTTCATTGCGATAACGGGTGGCATGCAGGTAGGACAACTCGAGCGGGAAGTTCAGCTTAGGTACGAGCTTGCCGGAAAAGATCAGGCCGCCATTCATGACGCAGAAGACCACCGGATTGCGGTCGGCCAACTCTCCGTTGATCGTTTCGGCGACCTGACTGATCGCTGCTTCTACCTGTTCTTCGGTGTACAGGCAGTCAGCCTCGGCCATGACTTGGCGGATATGTGCGAGATCGACGGACATGATGCGATTCCCCTCAGAAAGATGAGTGTTAGAGCGCCAATTGAGCCTGGCAACTCACGCGGTTGAATCGCCGTATCCTGAACAGCGAAAAACCTGACCGAACAGCCCACTTTCAGCCGTCCGCGAAAGGGCGTGGAAGATACCCACCCCCGCGGGCTGCAGCAAGTCTGCCGGCCGAATGACGCGCGAATAGCCGCTGACTCGACGATGCTTTAATCTAAGCCGGTTTATTTGCCCGCCGGAGCCCACAATGCCCATTCGAGAGATCCGCCATCCGCTGATCCGCCACAAGCTCGGCCTGATGCGCCGCGCCGATATCAGCACCAAGAACTTCCGTGAACTGGCTCAGGAAGTGGGCTCGATCCTCACTTATGAAGCAACCTCTGATCTGCCGTTGGAACACTACAGCATCGACGGCTGGTGCGGCCCTGTGCAGGTCGAGAAAATCTCCGGCAAGAAGATCACCGTTGTGCCCATCCTGCGTGCGGGCATCGGCATGCTCGACGGCGTGCTCAGCCTGATTCCCGGCGCCAAGGTCAGTGCAGTCGGCATCGCCCGTAACGAAGAAACCCTGCAAGCGCAGACCTATCTGGAAAAACTGGTTCCGGAAATCGAACAACGCCTGGCCATCATCATTGACCCCATGCTCGCCACCGGCGGCTCGATGGTCGCCACCATCGACATGCTGAAGAAGGCCGGTTGCAAGGAAATCCGCGCATTGGTGCTGGTTGCCGCCCCGGAAGGCATCGCCGCCGTGGAAAAAGCACATCCCGATGTGCTGATTTTCACGGCATCCATCGATGAGCGTCTCGACGAACACGGCTACATCGTTCCGGGCCTGGGTGACGCTGGCGACAAGATCTTCGGCACCAAGCAGAAGGACATCTAAGCATGTCGCATACCGACGAGCCGCTTGGCCGGCAGGTACTGGCCGGCGCACAGATGCTGTTCGTGGCCTTCGGCGCCCTGGTGCTGATGCCACTGATTACAGGCATGGATCCCAACGTGGCACTATTCACCGCCGGCCTTGGTACCCTGCTATTCCAGCTGGTCACGCGCCGTCAGGTGCCGGTTTTCCTGGCCTCCAGCTTCGCCTTCATCGCACCGATCATCGCTGCCAAAGGCGAATTCGGCCTACCCGCGGTCATGGGCGGCGTGGTCGCTGCCGGTCTGGTCTACATCCTGCTGGGCTTCGCCGTGCGCCTGAAGGGCCCTGGCTTCATCGATCGCCTGCTGCCGCCGGTGGTCATCGCCCCGGTGATCATTTCGATCGGTCTGGCGCTCTCCCCGGTGGCGGTGAACATGGCCATGGGCAAGGCTGGCGACGGCAGTGCTCAGCTGATCCCCTATCAGACGGCGATGCTCATCTCGATGCCGGCGCTGGTCACGACCCTGCTCGTGGCAGTGCTGGGCAAGGGCTTGTTTCGTCTGGTACCGATTCTCGCCGGCGTCGCGGTCGGCTATGGGCTGTCATTCGCTTTCGGCGTGGTGGACACCAGCGGCATCGCGGCCGCGCCCTGGCTGGCGATGCCGAACTTCATCGCACCCGAGTTCAATATCGGCGCCATCCTGTTCATGGTGCCAGTCGCCCTGGCACCGGCCATCGAGCACATCGGCGGCGTGGTGGCCATCGGCAGCGTGACAGGCAACAACTACGTCAAGAAGCCAGGCTTGCACCGCACGCTACTGGGCGATGGCGTGGCCACCTCGGCAGCCGGCCTTTTCGGCGGCCCACCGAATACCACCTATGCCGAAGTGACCGGCGCAGTGATGCTGACCAAGAACTACAACCCGAAGATCATGACCTGGGCGGCGATATTCGCCATCGCCTTGGCCTTCATCGGCAAGTTCGGCGCCGGCCTGCTGAGCATTCCGGTTCCGGTGATGGGCGGCATTCTCTGTCTGCTGTTCGGCTCGATTGCCGTGGTGGGTCTGAGCACCTTGATTCGCCATCAGGTCGACCTGTCCGAGGCACGTAACCTGATCATCGTCTCGGTGACGCTGGTGTTCGGCATCGGCGGCATGGCGTTCGGCTACGGTGAATTCACTCTGTCCGGCATCTCGCTGTGCGCGATCATCGCCCTGCTGCTCAACCTCCTGCTTCCCGGCGGGGACGGTTGGCGCAACAAGCAGCTGAACGAAGAGCTGTAAAAGCGTGGCACCAGCTTTGCTGGTGCCACCACTCGGCGCTCCGAGTGGACGCCCGGTCGGGCGCATCGACTAGACTGGCGCGATGAACGATTCGACCATTCCCCACCAACAACTCGAAGACACCAGCGTGAGCTGCGCCACCTGCGCGGCCTGCTGCTGTCGACTCGAAGTGTTGCTGTTCAGCGATACCGGCGTTCCGCGGCGCTATATCGACACCGATAGCTGGGGCGGCGAAGTCATGCTGCGCCTGGAGGACGGCTGGTGCGCGGCGCTTGACCGGGACAGCATGCGCTGCACGATCTACGAAAACCGGCCATTGATCTGCAGGGAGTTCGAACTGGGTTCGGAAGATTGCCACGAAGAGCGCAAGGGCAGCGCCACGGCATATGGCTGAACGCTATCGGCAGTGCAGGGCTGGCGAAACGCCCTGCAGCACCTCGGGAAAGCTCGCTTAGAAAGCCATCCGGTAATGCAAGGCGTAGCTTTCGATACCATCGTTCGGCTTCTTGATGCCGGCGTTGGAGTAGTGGATTGCGCGCACACCTACCTCGTGGCCACCGGCGAAGCGCAGGCCCGCACCAATCCGATCCTCGAACTGGAAAGACGAACCCAGACCGTTGCCCTCGACCTCGGTGTTCTCGAACGCCGCAACGCCGATGCCTGCCTCGACATAGGGTTTGACCGATTCACCAGCGAACTCGTAGACGAAGACCGGGGCCAGCGAAATGCTGTGATTGCTCGACGACTCATCGCCTTCCCAGTAGGTGTAACCGGCGTCCCAGTAGCCAGTCAGTCGGCCCACGCTGGTCTGGAACCAGCTGGTGCCGAAATCGAATTGCGCACCCAGGCGATAGGTCATGGTCGACTCGTCCGTCTGGCCGACCGCAACGGTAAAGTCTACGGCGTGGGCAGCCGCCATCGAACCTACGGAGAGTGCCGCCACTGCAGCCAGGGAGAACAGTTTTTTCATGAGAACTTCCTTATCAAACACTGCATTTGTTTGGTTTCTTGGTGCCAGCATATTTGAGAAACCCCGCTGCGCTTGGAGTTCCTAGCGGGGGAAAAACTCGACTTCCGCGTTTTCGCCCCAAAGTATAGGCAACACACTGGCCATTCGCCGCGGATCGCCGCTGCAATAGAAACGCTCGAAGGCCACCTCGCTGGCGAGCATATGGCGTTCAGCCAGCAGATCGCGCAAGTGTCGCGCGACGGCTGCTCCGGTATCAATCAGGCGGACGCTTTCGGGCAGTAGCTCGCTGAGCAACGGCCGTATAAAGGGGTAATGCGTGCAACCCAGAATCAGCGTGTCGCAGCCTTGTGCCAGCAGCGGCTCGATCCACCCCATCAGCATGGCGCGCGTTTCGGCACTGCTCAGATCGCCTGCCTCGATGCGCTCGACCAGGCCGGGACACGGCTGAGTGATGACCCGCACATCTGCGGCAAAGCGATCGAGCAACGCGGCGAAGCGGGCGCTCTTCAGCGTTCCGGTGGTCGCCAGCACGCCGACGACGCCACTCCGCGTGGCCTGGGCGGCGGGCTTGACGGCCGGTTCCATGGCGATGATCGGCAATTGTGGATACAGCTCGCGCAATTCGGTGACACCCGCGGCGGTCGCGGTATTGCAGGCCACCACCAGCGCTTTCGCGCCTTGCTCGACAAAAAAGGCCGCAATGATACGGCAGCGCTCACGGATGTATTCCGGGCTCTTTTCGCCATAGGGGACATGGGCGCTGTCGGCAAGATAGAGCAACGACTCATGCGGCAGGCGCTGGCGGATCTCGCGCAGCACCGAGAGCCCGCCCACTCCGGAGTCGAAGACGCCGACCGGTGCAGCGCAGTCAGCCATGGCTTGCGCCACACACCGCACAATGTGGATCGCGCTTGACCCGCAACTCACGGAAACGACTGGACAGCGCATCGATCAATAGCAGCCGCCCAATCAGCGGCTCGCCGAAACCAACCAGCAGCTTGAGCGCTTCCAGCGCCTGCAGGCTGCCTATCATGCCCACCAACGGCCCCACCACACCGGCTTCGCTGCAGGTCAGCTCGGCTTCGCTACCGTGTCCATAGAGGCAGTGATAACAGGGGCTCGTTTCGATACGCGGATCGAACACCGACAGCTGCCCCTCGAGACGGATCGCCGCGCCGCTGACCAGCGGCTTCTTCGCCTTCACGCAGGCAGTGTTCACCGCTTCGCGAATGCCGAAGTTATCCGTGCAATCGAGTACCAGATCGACCCGCTCCACCGCCGCATCCAGGGAGTCGGCATCCAACCCACTGCGATACGGCACCAGCTGCACATGGGGGTTCAGCGCCTCCAGCCGGGCCATGGCCGAGTCGACCTTGTGCAGGCCAAGCGAAGGTGTGTCGTGAGCGATCTGCCGCTGCAGATTGGTCAGATCCAACGTATCGAAGTCGGCCAGATGCAGCTCGCCGACACCGGCAGCCGCCAGATAGAGCGCCACCGGCGAGCCCAACCCACCAAGACCGACGATCAGCACGCGACTCTGCTTGAGGCGCAACTGGCCGTCGATATCGACCTGCTTGAGCAGGATCTGCCGGCTGTAGCGCAGCAGCTCTTCGTCACTCAGCATCCAAAACCTCACAAAACGCAATCATGGCAGGCGGCCAAGGCTGATGCGCTCATGCCCACCCAGATCGAACCGGCTTTGCACATCCTCGAAACCGCGGGAAAGCAACAGCCTGCGCACCGCTTCAGCCTGATCGTAACCGTGCTCCAGCAGCAACCAGCCACCCGGCTGCAGATGCGCCGGCGCCTGGGCGATGATCGCGCGAATGTCGCCCAGGCCGTCCGCACCCGCGATCAGGGCGCTCTGCGGCTCGAAGCGGACATCGCCCTGCAGCAGGTGTGGGTCGCTGGCTGGAATATAGGGCGGATTGCTGACGATCATCTGGAACCGCTCGCCGTTCAGCCCGGCAAACCAGTCGCTCAGGGTGAATGCCGCGTTGCGCAGTCCGAGCCGCAGCCGATTGCGCTCAGCCAGGCTCACAGCTGCCTCGATGCGGTCCACCCCACAGACCTGCCACGCCGGCCGCTCGGTTGCCAGGGCCAGCGCAATCGCGCCGGTGCCAGTGCCCAGATCGAGCACCCGGGCCGGTACAGCGGGAAGCAGTTGCAGCGCGGTCTCCACCAGCAGTTCGGTGTCAGGCCGGGGGATCAGCGTATCCGCTGCCACCTCCAGCTCCAGACTCCAGAAACCCTGACGCCCGAGAATGTAGGCGACCGGTTCACCCTGCCGCCGCCGTGCGAGATCAGCGGCAAAACGTTCGGCACACTCTGCCGGCACCTCGCGCTCCGGCCAGGTACGCAGATAGCTGGTCGACTTGCCCAGAGCGGCAGCGAGCAACCATTCGGCATCCAGCCTGGCGCTCGGCGAGTCCGGCAGATCGGCACTGTGCAACAGGGACTCGATGGTTGGCATGAGGTGCTCTTGGCGTGGTGCGCAGCGGAAAGGATCAGTCGCCCAGCGCGGCCAGCTGGTCGGCCTGGTATTCCTGCAACAGCGGCTCGATGACCTGTTCCACAGCGCCGCCGATCACTTCGTTGAGCGAATACAGCGTCAGGTTGACGCGATGGTCGGTGACCCGGCCCTGGGGAAAATTGTAGGTACGGATACGTTCGGAGCGATCCCCGGAGCCAACCAGCAACTTGCGCGTCTCGGAGATTTCCTTGTGCGCCGCGGCGTCCTGGCGATCCTGCAGCTTGGCTGCGAGCCAGGCCATGGCCTTGGCGCGGTTCTTGTGCTGAGAACGCTCCTCCTGACACTCGACCACCATGCCAGTGGGCAGGTGCGTGATACGAATCGCCGAGTCGGTCTTGTTGACGTGCTGGCCGCCGGCGCCGGAGGAGCGGTAGGTGTCCACCCGCAGCTCGGCCGGGTTGATCTCCACCGCGGCCTGCTCGTCCGGCTCAGGCAGCACCGCAACGGTGCAGGCCGAGGTGTGAATACGCCCCTGGGACTCGGTCTCCGGCACGCGCTGCACGCGGTGTGCGCCGGACTCGAACTTGAGCTTGGCGTAGACGTTGTCGCCCTCGACGCGGGAAATCACTTCCTTGTAGCCGCCGTGCTCGCCTTCGCTCTCGGACAGAATCTCCACGCGCCAGCCCTGCTTCTCGGCATAGCGCGAATACATGCGGAACAGATCGCCGGCGAAGATCGCCGCCTCGTCGCCGCCGGTGCCGGCGCGGATCTCGAGGAACACGTTGCGCCCGTCGTTGGGGTCCTTGGGCAGCAGCATGCGCTGCAGGTTGGCTTCCAGCGTCTCGAGCTGGGTCTTGGCTTCGGTAACCTCCTCCTCGGCCATCTCGCGCATGTCGGGGTCGCTGTCCTTGAGCAGCGCCTGGGCACCCTCGAGATCCTGCTGAACCTTGCACAGCTGCCGATAGGCGACGATCACCGGCTCGACCTCGGCGTACTCGCGGGAATAGGCACGAAAACGGCTCTGGTCGCTGATGACTTCAGCGTCGCCGAGCAGTGCGGTGAGCTCTTCGAAACGGTCCTGCAGGATGTCCAGCTTGTTCAGCAGCGAAGCTTTCATGTTTTTTCCGTGCCCTCGTGCAGGGCGAAGAGTTCCTGGGCCATGCTCAGCGCCTCGACGCGGCCCTCGGCGGAGAGTTTCTTCAGTTGCACGCTGGGTGCATGCAGCAATTTGTTGGTCAGGCCACGGGCGAGCTGGACGAGAGCCTCCTCTGCACTGCCCCCATTGTCCAGCAGACGCTGGGCCTTGCTCAGCTCATCGTCGCGGATGCGCTCTGCGTGCTGCCGGTAGGCCTTGAGCACATCAACTGCGGCCAGCTCGCGCAGGCGCTGCATGAAGTCCTCGGTGCCGGCCGCAACCAGTTCCTCGGCGGCCTGGGCCGCGCCCTGGCGACTCTTGAGGTTCTCCGCAACCACCTCATGCAGATCGTCGACCGTGTACAGATAGACGTCGTCCAGCTCGCCGACCTGCGACTCGATGTCCCGCGGCACGGCGATATCGACCATGAACATCGGCTTGTGTTTGCGCCGCTTCAGTGCCTGCTCGACCGCACCCTTGCCGAGAATCGGCAGCTGGCTGGCGGTGGAGCTGATGACGATGTCGCTGTTGTGCAGTTCGTCCGGGATATCGGCGAGCAGGATCGCCTGCGCACCCAGTTCGGCAGCTAGCGCGCTGGCCCGCTCGAGGGTGCGGTTGGCGACCACGATTCTCTTCACGCCCTGCTCGTGCAGATGGCGCGCGACCAGGGTGATGGTCTCACCGGCGCCGATCAGCAGGGCCTGGCTGCGTTGCAGATTGCTGAAGATCTGCCGCGCCAGACTGACCGCGGCAAACGCCACCGAAACCGGATTCTCACCGATGGCTGTGTCGGTGCGCACGGTCTTCGCCGTGCTGAAGGTAGCCTGAAACAGCCGGCCAAGCAGAGGGCCGACGCTGCCGGCCTCTCGGGCGACCGCATAGGCCGACTTCATCTGCCCGAGAATCTGCGGTTCGCCCAGCACCAGCGAGTCGAGCCCGGAGGCGACGCGCATCATGTGGCGCACGGCCTGATCGTCGACATGCACATAGGCGCAAGCCTTGAGCTCGTCGAGGCTGAGACGGTGATAATTGGCCAGCCAGGCGAGCACGGCATCGGCCTCGACCTGATCCTGCTGCAGATACAGCTCGCTGCGATTGCAGGTCGAGAGGATCGCCGCTTCGCGGGTCGGAGTGACGCGGCACAGTTGCCGCAAGGCCTCGACCATCTGGTCGGGCGTGAAGGCTACGCGCTCGCGGACGTCCACCGAAGCGGTCTTGTGATTAATGCCAAGCGCGAGGAAAGCCATGCAGAATCGCTGATTCGATAACAGAGCGCGCAATTCTCCTACTTCGTCAGATGGAGAACAACCATTGCCCTCGATTGTCGGATTCGATTGGTACTGCAATCAGCTACCGAACCGGCCTGTGCGCCTCCCGGGGCCCATGGGCTTGACCTGCGGCTTGTGTCATCATGCCGCGACCGCACACCAGCCGTACATTTCCCCTATGAAAAGACTCGCCGCACTTGCCGCCCTGCTGTTCATCGGCGGCTGCCAGACCTTCACGCAGCAAGCCCCCGAAAGCAGCCCGCCGGTCGAGGACGCTGCCCAGGAGAGCTCCGCCAGCGACGCGGCAGAGTACGGCTCGTTCAGTCGCCAGTCCCTCTATGCGCTGCTGGTCGCAGAGCTTGCCGGGCAGCGCAACCGCTTCGACATCGCCCTGGGCAATTACGTACAGCAGGCGCATGCGACGCAGGACGCCGGCGTCGCCGAACGCGGATTCCGCATCGCCGAATACCTCGGCGCAGACCAGGCGGCGCTGGATACCGCGATGATCTGGGCGCGCAACGCCCCCGACAGTCTCGACGCCCAGCGCGCCGCTGCCGTGCAGCTGGCCCGAGCGGGGCGTTACGAAGAATCGCTCGAGTTCATGGAGAAGGTTCTGCAGGGCCAGGGCGACACGCACTTCGACTTCCTCGCACTGTCGGCCTCGGAAACCGACCCGGACACCCGCGCCGGCCTGCTGCAAAGCTTCGACAAGCTGCTGGTCAAGCACCCGGACAACCCACAGCTTTCCTTCGGCAAGGCCGTGCTGCTGCAGCAGGATGATCGCAGCGAGGAAGCGCTGGCGCTGCTGCAGAAGCAGCCGGACAAGGAGCGGCAGATCCCGTCCATCCTGCTCGAAGCACGCCTGCTGCACAGCTTGCAGCGCGGCGACGAGGCGATCCCGCTGCTCGAGCGGAGCCTGCGCCAGCACCCCGAAGACAAGCGTTTGCGCCTGACCTATGCACGCCTGCTGGTGGAGCAGGAGCGTCTGGAAGACGCCATGGGCGAGTTCGCCACCCTGGTCCAGCAACACCCCACCGACGACGACCTGCGCTTCTCCATGGCGCTGGTCTGCATGGAGGCCGAGGCCTGGCGCGAAGCTACCGTCTACCTGGAAGAGCTGATCGAACGCGGCAGTCACGTTGACGCGGCTTACTTCAACCTTGGCCGCGCCTATCAGGCGATGGACAAGAACGCCAAGGCACTCGACGCGCTGGCCCAGGTCGGCCCCGGCAACGAATACCTGCCAGCGAAACTGCTGCAGAGCCAACTGCTCTACTCCAGCAATCGCGGCCAGGAAGCGTCCGCGGTTCTAACTGAGGCCCGCCAGCAGCAGCCTGACTACGCCATCCAGCTGTACCTGATCGAGATCGAAGCGCTCTCCGAGCAGGATCGCACCGAACAGGCCTGGCAACTGGTGGAGCAGGCGCTTGCCGATTTCCCCGAAGACCTCAACCTGCTGTACACCCGCGCCATGCTCGCGGAAAAGCGCGGCGATCTGACGCAGCTGGAACGCGATCTGCGCTTCATCATCGAGCGTGAGCCGGACAACGCCATGGCGCTCAACGCGCTCGGTTACACCCTGGCAGACCGTACCGATCGCCACGAGGAAGCGCTCCAGCTGATCGAGCAGGCCTACCAGCTGAACCCCGACGACCCGGCGATCCTCGACAGCCTCGGCTGGGTCAACTTCCGCCTGGGCAATCTGACCGAGGCCGAAGCGCTGCTGCGCAAGGCGCTGCAACGCTTTGCCGACCACGAAGTCGCAGCGCATCTGGGCGAAGTGCTTTGGGCCCAGGGTGAACGCAGCGAGGCCCGCGCGGTCTGGTCGAAGGCATTCAAACTACAACCGGACAGCCAGATCCTGCGCGAAACGCTGAAACGGCTGACCGGCTCGGAGAAGCCCTGACCCATGTCCCTGTTGAAAAACCTTCTTGCTCCCTGCCTGGCCCTCCTGCTTGCTGGCTGTGCCGGACTTGGCCCACGCGAATCGGTTGAAGGTCCCGGCAATGCCGCCGCCTGGAAAGAGCACCGCAGCCAGGTCGAGACCCTCGACGGCTGGCAGATCAGCGGCAAGATCGGCATTCGCGCGCCGCAGGAATCCGGTAGCGGCACGCTGTTCTGGCTGCAGCGCCAGGATTATTTCGACATTCGCCTGTCCGGCCCGCTGGGCCGCGGCGCCACTCGCCTGACCGGCCGCCCGGACGCCGTATCGCTGGAAGTCGCCGGCCAGGGCCGCTTCGAAGCCGAATCCCCGGAGGCACTGGTCGAAGCGCAGCTCGGCTGGCAGCTGCCGGTATCGCACCTGCTCTGGTGGGTGCGCGGCCTACCCGCGCCGGACAGCCGCAGCCGCCTGAGCCTGGACAGCGAGAGCCGCCTGGCTCGTCTGGAGCAGGACGGCTGGCAGGTGAACTACCTGACCTACGCCGAGCACAACGGCTTCACCCTGCCCGAGCGCATCCGCCTGCAAGGTCACGACCTGCAGATCACCCTGGTGGTCAAGGACTGGCAACCGCGCCAGCTGGGCCGCTGAATGCACATGCTGACCCTGCCGGCACCGGCCAAACTCAACCTGATGCTGCATATCACCGGGCGTCGAGCCGATGGCTATCACGAGCTGCAGACCCTGTTCCAGTTCCTCGACTACGGCGACGAGCTCGGCTTCCGCCTGCGTGAGGACGGGCAGATCCGCCTGCTGACCGAACTGCCGGGCGTCGACCACGAGAGCAACCTGATCGTTCGCGCGGCACGCCTGCTGCAGCGCGAAAGCGGCTGCACGCTGGGTGCCGACATCCAGCTGACCAAGCGTCTACCCATGGGCGGTGGGATCGGTGGCGGCAGCTCCGATGCCGCCACCACCCTGCTCGGCCTGGATCACCTGTGGCAACTGCAGTTGGGCGAGGATCGCCTGGCCGAACTGGGCCTGAGCCTCGGGGCCGATGTACCAGTGTTCGTTCGCGGTCGCGCGGCCTTCGCAGAGGGGGTCGGCGAGCGCCTGCAACCGGTCGATCTACCCGAGCCCTGGTTCCTCGTCATAGCGCCGCAAGTCTCTGTTAGTACAGCGGAAATATTTGCCGACCCAGAGTTGACACGTAATACCCCGGCCATTACAGTTCGCAGCCTTCTTGCTGGGGGCGGTCATAACGACTGTCAGCCGGTGGTCGAGAAGCGTTATCCAGAAGTTCGTAACGCTTTGAGCTTGTTGAACAAATTCGTTCCGGCAAGCATGACCGGCACTGGAGCTTGTGTGTTTGGGAGCTTCCCAAACGAAGGCGAGGCTGATAAAGTCCGCCGCCAACTTCCAGACTCTTTGCCAAGTTTCGTGGCCCGCGGTCGTAACGTTTCGATGTTGCACCGATGCCTTGAACGACTGGCGCAGGAAGCGAGTGCGTAGCACAGGGGTTGTACGTTACAGGGGCGTCGCCAAGCGGTAAGGCACCAGGTTTTGATCCTGGCATGCGTTGGTTCGAATCCAGCCGCCCCTGCCATAACCTCCCGAAGGTTCGTATAACCGGACACGCACTGCAAAAGCTTAGAAGTTGACCCTACAGGGGCGTCGCCAAGCGGTAAGGCACCAGGTTTTGATCCTGGCATGCGTTGGTTCGAATCCAGCCGCCCCTGCCATACACTTGAAGCTGTTCAAGAGCTTGCCTTTTGAACAGCTTTTTATTCATCGGACCCACCCTCAGGCAGGTACTGCGCGTGTCCAAGATGATGGTCTTCACGGGGAACGCCAACCCCGATCTGGCCCGGCGTGTCGTACGTCAGCTGCATATTCCCCTCGGTGATGCCTATGTCGGAAAGTTCTCCGACGGCGAGATCAGTGTCGAGATCAACGAGAACGTTCGCGGCAAGGACGTCTTCCTGATCCAGCCGACCTGCGCACCGACCAACGACAACCTGATGGAGCTGGTGGTGCTGGCCGACGCCTTCCGCCGCTCCTCGGCTTCGCGCATCACCGCCGTGATCCCCTACTTCGGCTATGCCCGCCAGGACCGCCGTCCGCGTTCGGCTCGCGTACCGATCAGCGCCAAGGTCGTGGCCGACATGCTCGACGTCGTCGGCGTCAACCGCGTCCTCACGGTCGACCTGCACGCCGATCAGATCCAGGGCTTCTTCGACATGCCGGTAGATAACATCTACGGCTCGCCGGTCCTGGTCGACGACATTCAGGCCCAGCGCTTCGAGAACCTGATGATCGTCTCCCCGGACATCGGTGGCGTGGTTCGCGCCCGTGCCGTGGCCAAGTCCCTCGGCGTCGACCTGGCGATCATCGACAAGCGTCGGCCGAAGGCCAACCAGTCCGAAGTGATGCACATCATTGGTGACATCGAAGGCCGTACCTGCATCCTCGTCGACGACATGGTCGACACCGCCGGTACCCTCTGCCATGCCGCCAAGGCGCTGAAGGACCACGGCGCTGCCAAGGTCTACGCCTACTGCACGCACCCGATCCTGTCCGGCCGCGCCATCGAGAACATCGAAGGCTCCGTGCTCGACGAGCTGGTGGTGACCAACACCATCCCGCTGTCGGCCGCTGCGCAGTCTTGCACCCGAATTCGCCAACTGGACATCGCGCCAGTGGTGGCTGAAGCGGTACGCCGCATCAGCAATGCCGAATCGATCAGCGCGATGTTCCGCTAAGCGCAAGCTTCGCAAACCGCACTGAACGTAATGTGCCCCGCCTCGCGCGGGGCTTTTTGCCCAACAGCCCGAGCGCTGGTCGCAAGCGCGACGGGTAATGTTGTTACTGGAGAAACGAAATGACCGATTTCACCCTGAATGCCCAAGTGCGTTCCGACCTGGGGAAAGGTGCGAGCCGCCGCCTGCGTCGTAACGCTGCCCTGGTTCCGGCCGTCATCTATGGTGGCGACAAGGCCCCGCAGTCCATCAGCATCCTGGCCAAAGATCTGGCCAAGCTGCTGGAAAACGAAGCCTCTTTCAGCCACGTGCTGAGCATGAACGTTGACGGCCAGACCGAATCCGTTCTGATCAAGGCCCTGCAGCGCCATCCGGCCAAGAGCTTCGTCCTGCATGCCGACTTCGTGCGCGTCGTTGCCGGCCACAAGCTGACCGCTACCGTACCCCTGCACTTCATCAACCAGGAAACCTCGGTTGGCGTGAAGCAGCAAGGCGGCGAGATCCTGCACAACCTCAACGAAGTCGAAGTGTCCTGCCTGCCGCAAGACCTGCCGGAATTCATCGAAGTCGACATGGCCAAGGTCGAAGTCGGCCAGGTCCTGCACATGACCGACCTCAAGCTGCCGAAAGGCGTTGAGCTGGTCGCCCTGGCCCACGGCAGCGACCTGCCGGTTGCCAACGTTCACGCACCGCGCGTGAGCAAGGAAGACGCTCCGAAAGAAGAAGACGCTGCCGAGTAATCCACTCGCATAGTCGAAGAAGAGGCCCCCGTCGTGACTGCCGTAAAACTGATCGTCGGCCTGGGAAATCCAGGCCCTGAATACGACCAGACCCGGCACAACGCGGGGGCCCTTTTCGTTGAGCGCCTGGCTGCCCGCGAGGGCGTCTCGCTCAGCAATGATCGAAAGTACTTCGGCCTAGTCGGCAAGTTCAGCCATCAGGGCGAAGACATCCGCCTGCTCATCCCCACTACCTACATGAACCGCAGCGGTCAGGCGGTGGCGGCACTGGCCGGTTTTTTCCGAATTCCCCCCGAGTCCATCCTGGTCGCCCATGATGAACTCGACATGCCGCCCGGCGTCGCCAAGCTCAAGCAGGGCGGCGGTCATGGCGGACACAACGGGCTGCGCGACATCATCGCCAAGCTCGGCAATCAGAACGGCTTTCATCGCCTGCGCCTGGGTATCGGCCATCCTGGCCACGCCAGCCTGGTCAGCGGCTATGTCCTGGGTCGTGCACCGCAGGCCGAGCGCGAAAAGCTCGACGCCAGCATCGACTTCGCGCTCGACGTCGTGCCGGAAATCCTGGCCGGCGACTGGACCCGTGCGATGCAGCGCCTGCACAGCCAGAAGGCCTGAACCTAACTCCGAGGCAAGATCACCATGGGATTCAACTGCGGCATCGTCGGTCTGCCCAACGTCGGCAAGTCCACCCTGTTCAACGCCCTGACCAAATCCGGCATCGCGGCGGAGAACTTCCCGTTCTGCACCATCGAGCCGAACAGCGGCATCGTACCGATGCCCGATCCGCGTCTCGACGCGCTGGCGACGATCGTCAAGCCGGAGCGGGTGATTCCGACCACCATGGAGTTCGTCGATATCGCCGGCCTGGTCGCCGGCGCCTCGAAGGGTGAAGGCCTGGGCAACAAGTTTCTCGCCAACATTCGCGAAACCGACGCCATCGCCCACGTGGTGCGCTGCTTCGAAGACGAGAACGTCATTCACGTCGCCAACAGCGTCGATCCCAAGCGCGACATCGAGATCATCGACCTCGAGCTGATCATGGCCGACCTCGACAGCTGCGAGAAGCAGCTGCAGCGTGTCGCCCGTACCGCCAAGGGCGGCGACAAGGAAGCGGTGGCGCAGAAGGCGCTGCTGGAGAAGCTGATCCCGCATCTCACCGAAGGCAAGCCGGCGCGCAGCCTGCTGAAGAACTTCAGCGACGAGGAAAAGCGCCTGGCCAAGACCTTCCACCTGCTGACCACCAAGCCGGTGATGTACATCGCCAACGTCGCCGAGGATGGCTTCGAGAACAACCCGCACCTGGACGTGGTCAACGCCATCGCCGAGGAAGAAGGCGCCATCGTCGTGCCGGTGTGCAACAAGATCGAGGCCGAGATCGCCGAACTGGACGATCTGGAAGAGATGCAGATGTTCCTCGAGACCATGGGCATGGACGAGCCTGGCCTGAACCGCGTGATCCGCGCCGGCTACCAGCTGCTCAACCTGCAGACCTACTTCACCGCCGGGGTCAAGGAAGTTCGCGCCTGGACCGTCAAGATCGGCGCTACGGCTCCGCAGGCCGCCGCCGTGATCCACACCGACTTCGAGAAAGGCTTCATCCGCGCCGAAGTCATCGCCTATGACGACTTCATCCAGTACAAGGGCGAAGCTGGCGCCAAGGAAGCCGGCAAGTGGCGCCTGGAAGGCAAGGAATACATCGTCAAGGACGGCGACGTGATGCACTTCCGCTTCAACGTATAGGGCACATGCATTGGCCTTCACCCTTTGTCTGCCAGCCTATGGACATCAAGCAGTGAGGGCCTCGGGACTACAAGTCTCTGGGCCTTGGACAAAGTCACCAATCCAAGATGTGACATTGAGACCGCAAAGGTTTGATGAAGCATCTTGATGCCTACGCGTGCTTCCTAGCGGAGCACGCGTGCGACTGGCAGCGATTCCGCGGCGATCTGATCCCAATGCGATCGGACAGCTCTATCGCTACGCCGCAACCCAATACCTTATAAGCACTCCCCTCCCCCATGTGGCGAAAGCGGCAGGTTGCCGCTGTCGCTCGACCTGGGCGGCGACATCATCATGGGCATCGACGACGTCGATCGAGTTTGCCCGCTGAGCGGTGCGGCGGTCGTGGCCAATCAGCTGGAGGCCATCAGCCACAGCCCGGGCAGCCGCGTGGCACTGGCTGCGGCTACTGCCAGCGCCAAGGTCGATCTCTTGATGCCTCAGGATGGCGAGGTGCTGACGCTCTGCCCCCGGCTTACCGTGCGCTGCGCCATCCAACGCCGATATTGCCGGGTGCGGAATATATCGGCCACTTGCTGTACCAGCAGTGCCCACAGCGGTGAAACGCCGGGTTGGCTGTCTCGTCCCCGGCTGAGTTTGCGCAGCTGATACTTGACCACGGCCATATTGGCGAGCGACGCCAGCATCTTGTTCTTCCAGGTGATCGGCGGCAGTTGTGGTGCGCTGCCGAGACCGAGCTGCCAGTCGCGTGGCAGGTTCGGGTCGATGGCCAAGGCGGTACCGATGCCGACCATCTCGATGCCGCTGGCCAGGACGTCCTGCGCCACCGGTGCGCGGCGGATACCGCCGGTGACCATGATCGGCATGCTCGCCACCGCGCGGATCTCGCGGGCGAATTCCAGGAAGTAGGCCTCACGTGCCAGGGTGCGGCCGTCGCGTGCCTGGCCCTGCATGGCCGGCGCCTCGTAGCTGCCGCCGGACAGTTCGACGAGGTCCACATCCTGCTCATTGAGCAGGCACACCACCTGCTGTGCATCGTCCGCGCTGAAGCCGCCGCGCTGGAAGTCCGCCGAGTTGAGCTTGACCGCTACGGCGAAGCGCGGTGAGACCACGGCGCGTACCGCCTTGACGATCTCCAGCAGCAGACGCGCGCGGTTGTCCAGCGAGCCGCCCCATCGGTCGTTGCGCTGGTTGGTCAGCGGGGAGAGGAACTGGCTGAGCAGATAGCCATGGGCGGCATGAATTTCCACCCCGGTAAAACCGGCCCGTTCACCCAGGCGAGCGCTACGGGCGAAGCGTTCGATCACGTCCTCGATCACGGCCTCGGTCATCGCCTGCGGCGTGGCGAAGCGCTTGGACAGGTTGCCCAGTTCCAGCTCAACGGCCGAGGGCGCCCAAGTCGGCTGGCCCAGGTTGGCTTGCATCTGCCGTCCGGGATGGTTGATCTGCAGCCAGAACTGCGCCCCCTTGGCCCGGCCGATGCGTGCCCAACGCTCGAACCTTGCCAGTTGTGCCTCATCTTCCAGCACCACGCCACCCGGCCCGGTCATGGCGCGGCTGTCGACCATCACGTTGCCGCTGATCAGCAGGCCGCTGCCACCCTCGGCCCAGGCCTGATAGAGGCGCAGCAGATGCTCTGACGGGGCGTGGTCGGCGTCCGCCATGTTCTCTTCCATCGCCGCCTTGGCGATGCGGTTGGGCAGAGTCGAACCATTGGGCAGGACAAGGGGATCGAACAGGGTCATGGACGCTTCCTCGGTTGAGCCAGCGGCGACCTTAATCTTAAAGTTCACTTTAATGTCAATGGCGTTTGTACTTGCTTCGACGCGTTATCGCTTTGAAACAATCTCATCGATCTAGCTGCTTGACCTTAAAGTTCTGTTAAATCTTAGGGTTGCCGCATCTGTCCCTCGAAGAACGCTCTGATGGGCAGAGGACCTTCAACTCCTCAATGCGGATAACAACGATGAAGCAGCTTGCCGAGCTTACAACGGCGGCGCCACGGGCCTTGAACGAGCCGGTGGGGATGATGCCCTCGTCCTTCAGCCAGAGATCGTCGATACCCAGGTCGCGGCCGATGCGCGGCGTGGCGAACAATGGCGTGAAGCCCTCGCCGAGGCTGACCACGTTGCTCGCATCCCGCACCGGCAGCAGTTCATGGTAGCGCCACAGGTTGGCCTCGCGGCCGATGAGGTCGCGGGGTCTCCAGCTTCGTTTCAGACCGTCCAGGTCATAGGCGACCAGCAGCGGCGCGCCGACCGCGCTGAGCTGCTGGATGCGCTCGGCATCATGGCGCTCGTCGGTCTTGGGGCAGTAGAGGTGGGACAGATAGCTGTAGGGCATGAAATGGGTCACCAATCAGTACGTAGGATGGATCACGCTTCATCGATCCACCGTTATGGCGGGCCAGATCGTAGGGTGGATGGCGCTTTTTCCATCCACCGAGGCGCCGAGTCAGCCAGTGGCGGATGAAAAGAGCGTCATCCGCCCTACGGAGAACGCGCATGGCGGGCGATCAACTGCCCGGGTTGGCGTAGGCTTCCTCGAAGAAGTAGTCCTTCCAGGAGTCGGCCTTGTTCTTCAGCACACCCAGCTCATGCAGTTTCTCGGCGTAGATGAAGGTGCGCTGCGGTGACACGGTGAAGTCGTTCTCCGGGTCGTCGATGATCTTCTTCACGAAGTCCAGCGGCAGCTTGGAGTTCTCCACGCGGATGTAGGTCTCGGCCGCTGCGGCCTTGTCCGCCTTGATGATCTGCTCGGCTTCCACCAGCGCGTCGTAGAAGGCCTTGTAGGTCTTCGGGTTCTGGTCGTGGAATTTCTCGGTGGCGTAGAGCACGTTGAACGTGGCCTGGCCACCGAGGATGTCGTAGCTGCTGATCAGCTTGTGCACCTTGGGGTTCTCCAGCGCCTGGTACTGGAACGGCGGGCTGGAGAAGTGCGCGGTGATTTCCGAGCCACCTTTGGTCAGCGCGGCGGTGGCGTCCGGGTGCGGCAGGCTGACGGAAATCTTGTCGAAGCGCTGGAAATCGTCATTGCCGTAGCGTTTGGCCGTCTCGATCTGCAGGGTGCGCGATTGGAAGCCGACACCGGCGGCAGGCACGGCGATGCGGTCCTTCTCGGACAGGTCATCCAGCGTCTTCACCTCTTCGCGATTGCTCAGCAGGTAGCCGGGCAGCGAGCCGAGCGCCGCCACTGCCTTGACGTTCTGCCGACCATGGGTGCGATCCCAGACGGTCAGCATCGGCGGCACACCGGCAGAAACCACGTCGATGGCGCCGGCCAGCAGCGCTTCGTTCATCGCGGTGGCGCCGGAGATGGTGCGCCATTCGACCTCGATCTCGTCCAGGCCCTGGGCCTTGGCGTGCTTCTCGATCAGTTGCTGGTCCTTGACCACGTGCAGCACCAGGTAACCGATGCCGAACTGCTGGGCGATGCTGATCTGCCCTTCGGCCTGGGCCACCAGCGGCAGCGCGAGGGTGCCGAGCAGCGCAACGGCTGCGGCGAGAGGGGATTTTTTCATGGGACGCTCCTGTGTACCTGACCTTGGCCGGCCAGGCGGTTAAGTGTGTGGTTGTGGTTCGAATCGAATAGGCGGATCGCGCTCACCCGGCGCGGCGAATGCAGCGTCTTATCGCTGCATCCCCCAGCGCTTGACGGTCAGCCGCTCGACCGTGGCGAACACCAGGTTCTCCACCAGCAGGCCGATGAGGATCACCGCGGCAAGACCGGCGAAGACCTTGTCGGTGTACAGCTCGTTGCGGTTCTGGAAGATGTACCAGCCAAGGCCGCCCTTGCCGCTGGAGGCGCCGAACACCAGCTCGGCGGCGATCAGGGTGCGCCAGGCGAAGGCCCAGCCGATCTTCAGCCCGGCGAGGATCGACGGCAGCGCCGCGGGAATCAGGATGAACAGCACGAAGCGCAAGCCCTTGAGGCCATAGTTGCGCCCAGCCATGCGCTGGGTTTCCGAGACGCCGAGAAAGCCGGCATAGGTGTTCAGCGCCAGCGCCCAGAGCACCGAGTGCACCAGCACGAAGATCAGGCTGTTTTCGCCCAGGCCGAACCACAGCAGCGACAGCGGCAACAGCGCGATGGCCGGCAATGGGTTGAACATCGAGGTCAGGGTGGACAGCAGATCGCGCCCCAGCTGGGTCGACACCGCCAGGGTGGTCAGCGCAAAGGCCAGGGCGATACCGACCAGATAACCCTTGACCAGCACCGACAGGGAAATCGCCACCTTCTCCAGCAGCTCGCCGCTGCCGATGCCCTCGAAGAAGGCCCTGGCCGTCTGCAGGAAACTGGGCAGCAGCAGGTCATTGCCCTGGTAACGCGCCGCTAGTTCCCAGATCAGCGCCAGGGCGATCAGGATCAGGGCCTTGCGCAGCCAGCCCTGTTGCCACAGCCGCTGCACCAGCGGCAGCTCGCGCTCCAGCTTGAGATCGGGCAGAGGCTGCAGGGGAATCTCGTAATCCTCACGCCGTGCGGGGGAAAGGCTCATGGTGCACGCTCCTCAGTAGGCGATGCGGATGTCATGGAAACCCAGCTCGGCAGCGGCGCGGGCGCCCTCCTCGCTGTCTTCGTCGAACAACAGGCGATGAATGCGTTGAGCGGTTTGCTGGAACGCCGCGCCGCCCAGGCTGTGCAGATCGAACTGGTGACTGCCCACCTCCGCCCGAACCCGCCCCGGATGCGGCGACAGCAGCAGAATGCGGTTGCCGACGATCAGCGCCTCCTCGATGGAGTGGGTGACGAACAGCAGGGTGAAGCGCACCTCCTCCCACAACTGCAGCAACTCCTCCTGCATCTTGCGGCGGGTCAGTGCATCGAGCGCGGCGAAGGGCTCGTCCATCAACAGGATCTTCGGTTGCATGGCCAGCGCACGGGCAATCGCCACGCGTGCCTTCATGCCGCCGGACAGGGTGTGTGGATAGGCATCGGCGAAGGCGGCCAGGCCGACCTTCTCCAGGTAGTGCAGCGCCCGCTCTTCGGCATCGCGGCGGCCCAGGGTGCGTGAGGCCAGCAGCGGGAACATGACGTTCTGCTTGACCGTCTTCCATGGCGGCAACTGGTCGAACTCCTGAAACACCACGATGCGATCCGGGCCCGGCTCGCGCACCTCGGCGCCATCCAGGCGGATGCTGCCGCCGACCGGCTCGATGAAGCCGGCCACCGCCTTGAGCAGCGTGGACTTGCCGCACCCCGAAGGGCCAAGCAGCACGAAGCGATCGGCACGATCCACCTCGAAGCTGACTTCGTGGGTGGCGCGCACCACGCGCTGCGGGGTGCGGTATTCGAGGCTGACCTGCTCCACCTGCAGCAGGGTGTCGAAGGCATTGGTGTGCTGTTGCGCGATGCTGGCCGTGTGGCCTTGCAGTAAGGCATTCATGGTTCAGCTTCCCTGGCCGATGGCGGCATCTTCGAAGAAATAGTCCTGCCAGGAAGCCGGCTTGTGCTTGATCGCCCCCACGCGCTGGAGGAACTCGGCCAAGGGGTAGGTGTTGGTCGGCGTCACGCTGAACTGGAACTGCTCGTTGTCGATGATCTTCAGCAGGTCCTCACGGCTGATCTTCGCCCCGGTCACGCGGATGTAGGTGTCGGCTGCCGCGGCCTTGTCGTGCTGGGCGAACTCGGCTGCCTCGGCCAGCGCGGCGACGAAGGCCTTGTAAGTCTTGGGGTTGTCCTTGCGGAATTTCTCGGTGGCATAGAGCACGGTCGGCGAGTTAGGGCCGAGCAGCTCGTAGGTGTCGAGCACCACATGCACGTTCGGATTTTTCAGCGCCTGGTTCTGGAACGGCGGATTGGCGAAATGCCCGGTCAGCTCGGTACCGCCGGACAGCAGCGAGGCGGTGGCATCCGGATGCGGCAGGGCCACGGTGTACTTGTCCAGGCGGTCGTACTGGTCGTCGCCCCACTGCTTGGCCGCGGCGTACTGGAGGAAGCGCGACTGCACCGACACGCCCACCGCCGGCACGGCGATGCGGTCCTTTTCGGTGAAGTCGGCGATGGTCTTGACGTTGGGGTTGTTGCTCACCAGGTAGTAGGGGAAGTTGCCCAGCGAGGCCACACCCTTGACGTTCTGCCGGCCCTGAGTGCGGTCCCACACGGTCAGCAGCGGGCCGATGCCGGCACCGGCGATGTCGATGGCGCCGGACAGCAGCGCATCGTTGATCGCCGCGCCGCCGGACAGCTGTTGCCACTCCACCTTGATCTCCAGGCCGTCGGCCTTGCCGTGCTTCTCGATCAGTTGCTGGTCACGCACCACGTTGAGCAGCAGATAGACGATGCCGAACTGCTCGGCGATGCGGATCTGCCCCTCGGCATGAGCCGCCTGCGGCGCGGCCAGGGTACCGGCCAGCAGGCTGAGGGAAAGGCCGATGCCGCTGGCCAGTCGGCCAAAACGCGGAATGAAGGAAAAGCGTTTGCCTAGAGACATGGTGTGACTCCATTCGGGATGCAAGCGAAAAGGGAAATGACGGTGTTGCGGTCAATCAGAACGGCACATCGCCCTGGATGGTCGTGCGGTGCATGCGCCGGCGCAGGTGGCTCGGGCAACCGGTAGCCAGGTGGATCAGCGCGCGGTTGTCCCAGAACACCATGTCGTGCGGCTGCCACTGGTGGCGGTAGATGAACTCGGGCCTGGCGCTATGGGCATACAGCTCGGCGAGGATCTGCCGGCTCTCGTCTTCAGGAATGTCGAGGATATGCGTGGTGAAGTTCTCGTTGACGAACAGGCCCTTGCGCCCGGTTTCCGGGTGGGTGCGCACCAGCGGATGCACCACTGCCTTGACCTCGGCCAATTGCGCCTCGGTCAGGGTCGGGCGGCGAATGCCGGCGAACACTTCATCGGCGTAACGCGCGGTGTAGGAATGTGCAGCGCGTTTGCCCTCGATGGCCTGGCGCAGCTCGGCGGGCAGGGTTTCATAGGCCAGTTGCTGGCTGGCGAACAGGGTGTCGCCACCCTCCTCCGGTAGTTCCTGGGCCAGCAGCATGGAACCCAGGCTGGGGAATTCCTTGTAGGAAAGATCCGAATGCCAGAACTTTCCGGCATCGCCCAGCCCAATGGGCTGACCGTTCTCGATGATGTTGGAGATGATGAAGATCTCCGGATGATCGGCCAGCAGAAACTGCTTGAGCACGTGAATCTGCAGCGGGCCGAAACGGCGGCTGAAGGCGATCTGCTGCTCGGGCGTGATGCGCTGGTCACGGAACACCAGCAGAGCGTGATCGAGATGGGCACGATGGACACGAGCGAAATCGATGTCGTGCAACGGTTGGGTCAGGTCCAAACCGATGATTTCCGCCCCCAGCGGGGCATCGAAAGGGCGAATCTCGAAGGCCTGCACCGAGGCGATGGGAAACGGGGCAACTGCCGACATAGAACAAACTCCATGCAAAGGCGCCAGTCGGCGCATCACTTAGGGAGGCTGCGAAAGCAGCCAACGATCAAGTGCGGCGCGCCGATTGGTCGGCAGGTACGCAATGAAACTAATGATTCAACGATGTAACGCTAGCGGCCCCGTTCCCGTGGCTTTACGCGGGCGACACCTCTTCAAGCTGCCTGGCAGCCTGCTGCAGCAATCGACTCAGCGCAGATCGCTGCTGCGCATCGGCATTGCCGACCAGGCGTAACAGGTCCGCCTCAAGCTGCGCGAACGGATCACGAAAGTTGAAATGTACGGGCAGCAACTCTTCGCCCTGGCTGACCAGTAGCGCAAAGTGAATGACGTTCTCCAGTTCACGTGTGTTGCCGGGCCAGGCATGCGTCTCGAGCAAACGCTGCGCGGCAAGGCCGACCTGCGGCAAGGGCAGACTTAAACGCTGCGCATAGACGCCTAGAAAATACTCGGCCAACGGCAGGATGTCCCCAATACGCTCACGCAGCGGCAATAGGTCTACTCGGCCATCGCTCAGGTAGTGGTAGAGCCGTTCGTTGAACTTGCCCGCAGCGACGGCCTGGCTCAGGTCGATGCTAGTGGCCGCAACTAGCCGAACATCGACGGGCGTCGCCCTGGTCGCACCGACACGCCAGGCTTCTCCGGTTTCCAGCGCCGTCAACAACTTGCTCTGCAGGCTCAGCGGTAGATCGCCGATCTCGTCCAGATACAGCGTGCCGCCATTGGCCGAACCAAACCAGCCAGCCCGACTGCTCAGCGCTGCGGCATGAGCCCCGGCGGCGTAACCGAACAGTTCCGCATCGGCGGCCGTAGTGCTTATCGCGCTGCAACTGACCGCCACGAACAACCCGCCCCGCTCGCTTTCGCGATGAACATAGCGAGCCAGCAACTCCTTGCCGGTACCCGATTCGCCACGGATCAGCAGCGCAATCGGTAGCCTTGCCAGACGATCGACATCATCACGAAGCTGCCGCGATCTGGGATCGATGAATACCAGCGCTTTGGCTCGAATGCTCAGCGGGCTGCGCTCTTCGTCAGCAAAGGTCAGCAGCGAGGGCGTTAGGTGTTGGTCGTTCATGACAGTGCTCGCAGAAAGGGCGTATGCCTATCCTGATGTAAAGGTTGTCCTGGTTCAGGCACGCTGGCGCGCCTGTCGCTCGATCCGGCTCTGCAGGCGGTACAGGCTGGCGAAGCCCTGTTCCCAGCGCCGATGCCCGGAGGCCACGTTGATATGCCCGGCACCAGGCAGGATCGCGGTCTCGCTGCCCCAGTCGCGGCCCATCTCGACGGCACGCGCGGCACTCGCCGCAGTGTCGCTGTCCGAACCGATCAGCAGGCTGGCAAATGGCAGGGGCTGGCGAGGAATTGGCGCGAAGTTGCGCAAGGGTTCCGGGCAACCGCTACGTTCGACATCCGCGGGTGCCACCAGCAGGGCACCGCGCAACCGTTGCAGCAGCTCCGCAGGCGCCTGCGCTGCCCAGTGCGCAACCGTGATGCAGCCCAGGCTGTGCGCCACCAGGATGACCGGCTCGACACTGGCGGCAATGCTGCGCTGCAGCTCGGCGACCCAGTCTTCGCGCCGCGGTGCAAGCCAGTCTTGCTGCTCCACCCGAGCGCTGCCCGGCAGGGTGCGATGCCAATGGCTCTGCCAGTGCTCATCGGACGAGCCGTGCCAACCCGGCACGATCAGATAACGGATGCTGCGCATATCGGCGCCTCCTGTGATTCATGGCAGCCAGTCTAGACAGACACAGAATCCAATTAAAAAGAATAAAGAATTCTTTGTTTATTCTTTTTATGACTATCAAAACACAAACCAACGAATCGCCTGCTTATTCCATATAAATCTATAAATGTTCTTAAACAATATTTTTAAGAATATTTCGTCTATCCCTATTATCCGCTCCACGCCTTGCTGGCTACGGCCGTTCCGGTCGTCACAAAAGGTTTTAACGGAGAACAGTAATGACCGCGACCATTCGCAACCTTGAGGGGCAGGACGAAGCCAGCATCCTGCGCGAAATTCACAGTGCCTTGAACGGCCTGAAGTTCGGCTCGGTGGAAATCACCGTGCACAACGGCCAGGTCGTGCAGATCGAGCGCAAGGAGAAGTTTCGCCTGCAGCCGACCGGCAAGAACGCCTGACTCCCAACTACCCCATCCATCAGCCCGACTGGACCACCGGAGGGCGTGACCATGAAACGAGCCAAGACCATGAACACGCACCGGTACTGCAGCTGTCGTCCGCGAATGCGGAGCTGAAAGCCCCGACACCGAATTCAGTAACAGCCAACACCAAAAAACGATCTGTTTTCAGGAGCTGCACCATGTCCATTCGCCGTTTTGCTCTCGCCGCCCTGGCGAGCGCACTGATTGGAGGCCAAGCGCTGGCCGCCGACACCCTGCTCAACGTGTCCTACGACCCGACACGCGAGCTCTATGTGGAATTCAACGAAGCCTTCAACAAGCACTGGCAGGCCGAGGGCCATGAGCCGATCAAGATCCAGCAGTCCCATGGCGGCTCGGGCAAGCAGGCCCGCGCGGTGATCGACGGCCTGCGTGCCGACGCGGTGACCCTGGCGCTGGCCGGTGACATCGACGAGCTGCACCGCCTCGGCAAGCTGATCCCCGAGGACTGGCAGACCCGTCTGCCGCAAGCCAGTACGCCCTATACCTCGACCATCGTGTTCCTGGTGCGCAAGGGCAACCCGAAGGGCATCAAGGACTGGGATGACCTGGTCAAGCCGGGCGTCGAGGTGATCACGCCGAACCCGAAGACCTCCGGCGGCGCACGCTGGAACTTCCTTGCCGCCTGGGCCTATGCCCAGCAGAAGTACGGCACCGAAGAGCAAGCCCAGGAATTCGTCGGGTCCCTCTATAAGAACGTGCCGGTGCTGGATACCGGCGCCCGCGGCTCGACCGTCACCTTCGTCAACAACGGCATCGGCGACGTGTTGCTGGCCTGGGAGAACGAAGCCTTCCTGGCACTGAAGGAACAGGGCGGCGAAGACTTCGAGATCATCGCGCCTTCGCTGTCCATCCTTGCCGAGCCACCGGTGGCGGTGGTGGACAAGAACGTCGAGCGCAAGGGCACGCGTGATGTTGCCGAGGCCTACCTGAACTACCTGTACAGCGAGGACGGCCAGCGTATCGCGGCGAAGCACTTCTATCGACCGCGCAACGAGGCCGTGGCCGCCGAGTTCAAGGATCAGTTCCCAGCGCTGAAGCTGGTCACCATCGACGGGGACTTTGGCGGCTGGAAGGCCGCGCAACCGAAGTACTTCAACGATGGCGGGGTGTTCGACCAGATCTATCAGGCGCACTGAAGCGGCTGCACTCGCGACGCTTCAGCCCTGAGATTACTCGACAGTTCGTAGGGTGGATCACGCTTTACCGATCCAGCATCGCCCCCCGCACGGAGGGCGATGCCGGACATGAAAGGCGACGTCCACCCTGCACGCCCTCGTGACGCTTGCGCCAGTCGCTCGAATAAAAGGCAACTTCCATGTCCCGATCTACCTCCGTCATACCCGGCTTCGGGCTGACGCTGGGCTACACCCTGGTGTACCTCAGCCTGTTGGTGCTGATTCCCCTGGGTGCACTGTTTCTCAAGACCACCGAACTCAGCTGGGCGCAGTTCATCGCCATCGTCAGTGCGCCACGCGTGCTGGCGGCACTCAAGCTGAGCTTCGGCACCGCCTTCGCCGCCGCCGTGCTCAACGGCATCATCGGCACGCTGCTGGCCTGGGTGCTGGTGCGTTATCGCTTTCCCGGCCGCAAGATCATCGAGGCGATGATCGACCTGCCCTTCGCCCTGCCCACCGCCGTGGCCGGTATCGCGCTGACCGCGCTGTATGCGCCGAACGGGCTGATCGGCCAGTTCGCCACAGCGCTGGGTTTCAAGATCGCCTACAGCCCGCTGGGCATCACCCTGGCGCTGACCTTCGTCACGCTGCCGTTCGTGGTGCGCACAATCCAGCCAGTGCTGGCCGATATCCCGCGTGAAGTGGAAGAAGCCGCGGCCTGCCTCGGCGCGCGTCCGCTGCAGGTGGTTCGCCATGTGCTGCTGCCGGCGTTGCTGCCCGCCTGGCTGACCGGCTTCGCCCTGGCCTTTGCCCGCGGCGTTGGCGAGTACGGTTCGGTGATCTTCATCGCCGGCAACATGCCGATGAAGACCGAGATCCTGCCGCTGCTGATCATGGTCAAGCTGGACCAGTACGACTATGCCGGCGCCACGGCCATCGGCGTACTGATGCTGGTGGTGTCGTTCATCCTGCTGCTGCTCATCAACCTGCTGCAGCGCCGCATCGCGCGTTCTTGAAGAGGCCATCGAAATGACTTCCGCTTCCCTATCGGTGACCGCCAATACCAGCGCCAATGCCACGCGCCGCGGCAACGCCCTCGGCCGTCGGCTGCTGATCGTCGCCGCCTGGCTGGTGTTCACGCTGTTCCTGCTGCTGCCTTTGGTAGTCGTCATCAGCGAATCATTGAAGCAGGGCTTCGGCACCTTCTTCAGCGCCATCTTCGAGCCCGACGCCCTGGCCGCGCTGAGACTGACCTTGCTCGCCGTCGGCATCTCGGTGCCGCTGAATGTGGTGTTCGGCGTCGCCGCCGCCTGGTGCGTGAGCAAGTACGAGTTTCGCGGCAAGAGCCTGCTGGTCACGCTGATCGACCTGCCCTTCTCGGTCTCGCCGGTGATTGCCGGCCTGATCTATGTGCTGCTGTTCGGCGCCCAGGGCTATTTCGGCGAATGGCTGAGTGATCGCGACATCCAGATCGTCTTCGCGGTGCCGGGCATCGTGCTGGCGACGCTGTTCGTTACCGTGCCCTTCGTCGCCCGCGAGCTGATCCCGCTGATGCAGGAACAGGGCAGCACCGAGGAGGAAGCCGCGCGGCTGCTCGGCGCCAGCGGCTGGCAGATGTTCTGGCACATCACCCTGCCGAACATCAAATGGGGCCTGGTCTACGGCGTGGTGCTCTGCACCGCGCGGGCCATGGGCGAGTTCGGCGCGGTGTCGGTGGTGTCCGGCCATATCCGCGGGCTGACCAATACCCTGCCGCTACACGTCGAGATTCTCTACAACGAATACAACCATGTCGCCGCGTTCAGCGTGGCCAGCCTGCTGCTGGCCCTGGCGCTGGTGATCCTGCTGCTCAAGCAGTGGAGCGAGTCGCGTATCGCCCGCCTGCACGCCAACGCCGAGGACTGACCATGTCGATCGAAATCAGCAACATCAACAAGCGTTTCGGCCAGTTCCAGGCATTGAACGCCATCAACCTGCACATCCAGAGCGGCGAACTGGTCGCTCTGCTCGGCCCGTCCGGCTGCGGCAAGACCAGCCTGCTGCGCATCATCGCCGGGCTGGAAACCCCGGACAGCGGCAGCATCGTGTTCCACGGCGAAGACGTCTCCAGCCGCGATGTGCGCGACCGCAACGTCGGCTTCGTCTTCCAGCACTACGCGCTGTTCCGCCACATGACCGTGTTCGAGAACGTCGCCTTCGGCCTGCGCATGAAGCCGAAGAAGCAGCGCCCGAGCGATGCAGTGATCGCCGAGAAGGTGCACGAATTGCTCGGCCTGGTGCAGCTCGACTGGCTCGCCGACCGTTACCCCGAGCAGCTCTCCGGCGGTCAGCGCCAGCGCATCGCCCTGGCCCGCGCGCTGGCAGTCCAGCCCAAGGTGCTGTTGCTCGACGAGCCGTTCGGCGCGCTGGACGCCAAGGTACGCAAGGAACTGCGTCGCTGGCTGGCCCGCCTGCACGAGGATGTGCACCTCACATCGGTGTTCGTTACCCATGACCAGGAGGAAGCGATGGAAGTCGCCGACCGCATCGTGGTGATGAACAAGGGCGTGATCGAGCAGATCGGCACCCCGGCGGAGGTCTACGCCAACCCGGCCAGCGAGTTCGTCTATCACTTTCTCGGCGACGCCAATCGCCTGCAGCTGGACGATCAGCGTAGCGTGCTGTTCCGCCCGCACGAGGTTTCCCTGAGCTCATCCGCCGGAGAGGGCTATTACGCAGGCGAGGTTCGGGACGTGCGTCCGCTAGGTGCACTCACACGGGTAACGCTCAGGGTCGCCAACCAAATCGAGCCGGTCGAGGCCGAAGTGGGTAGAGACCACGCCAGCCTTGTCGACCTGCACCGTGGCGAAACGCTGTATTTCAAGCCGAGCCAGGCTAATTCAGCCCCATGACAAGGTCTAAGCGTCCGCATGCTTGATAAGGGCCCCGACTCGTCGGGGCCCTTTCGTTTCAGCCGAATGCCGGAGTTTTTTACAGCGGACCGGGGTCAGGCATCGGATCCGGCGGCGGAGCGACTTTCTCGAGTTGCTCCAGCACTTCATCCGGCAACTCGTCCGGCCCGTCGAAGTCAGTATCGTTCTCGGCGTCGTCGAGGTCGTTGAGGGGCGATTCGTCGGCTCGCCAAGGCCAGGTGGGTTGCGGCTGCACTTGCGGTTCGGTGCCAGGCATGGCTCTGTCCTCTGAAAAGGGGCCTGGGAGGTTAGGCACGTATCCCGGTAACGGGTTCGCCGATGGCGGCACCGTCCGGCGCAAACCGGACGGCCGCGCAGCGCCGCATCATTTGAAGTTGCGCTTCACCAACCGCTCCAACCAGCCGACGATGCCGGAGCGGAACAGCAGCACGCAGAGCACGAAGATCACCCCGAGAATCACGTGCACCCATTCGCCCAGCGGCCCGTTGGACAGGTAGCTCTGCAACGTCACCACCACGGTGGCGCCGACCAGCGGCCCGAGGATGGTGCCGACCCCGCCGAGCAGGGTCATCAGGATCACCTCACCGGACATGTGCCAGTGCGCATCGGTCAGCGAGGCCAGCTGGAACACCACGGTCTTGGTCGCACCGGCCAGGCCCGCCAGCGCGGCGGAGATGACGAACGCCAGCAGTTTGTGCCGATCGACGTTGTAGCCCAGCGACACCGCGCGCGGCTCGTTCTCGCGGATCGCCTTGAGCACCTGGCCATAAGGCGAATGGATGGTGCGCTGGATGATGGCGAAGCCGAGCACGAACACCGCCAGCACGAAGTAGTACATGGCCATGTTGTTCTGCATGTCGACGAGGCCGAACAGATGCCCGCGCGGCACGCCCTGCAGACCGTTCTCGCCGCCGGTGAACGGCGCCTGGACGAAGACGAAGAACACCAGCTGCGCCAGCGCCAGGGTGATCATCGCGAAGTAGATGCCCTGCCGCCGGATGGCCAGCATGCCGAACAGCGCACCGAGCACCGTCGAGGCCAGGGTGCCGGCGAGGATGCCCAGCTCGGTGCTGAGCCCGCTGTAGCTGCTCAGCATGTAGCCGGTGATGTAGCCACCGCTGGCGAAGAACGCCGCATGGCCGAAGGACAGCAGCCCCGCGTAGCCCAGCAGCAAGTTGAAGGCGCAGGCGAACAGGGCGAAGCACAGCAGCTTCATCAGGAACACCGGATACACCGCCAGCGGCGCCAGCAGTGCGATCGCCAGCAACATTGCATAGAAGATCTTCTGCCGCCGCGCCGCCGCGTGCCTGCGCTCGCGTACCACACTGGCCTGCCGCAGCGATGCGGCCTGCACATTTGCCGGATTCGTCATGCTCATGCCTCCTTACCGAAGAGTCCCGCAGGACGAATCAACAACACCGCCACCATGACCAGGAACACCACGGTGTTGGCCGCTTCCGGATAGAAAACCTTGGTCAGCCCCTCGATCAGGCCCATGGCGATGCCGGTGACGATGGCGCCGAGGATCGAGCCCATGCCGCCGATCACCACCACGGCGAACACCACGATCAGCAGGTTCGAGCCCATGCCCGGGGTCACCGCGTAGATCGGCGCGGCCAGCACGCCGGCGAAGGCGGCCAAGGCCACACCGTAGCCATAGGTCAGGGTCACCAGCAGCGGTACGTTGATGCCGAAGCCCTGCATCAGCTTGGGGTTCTCGGTGCCGGCACGCAGGTACGAGCCCAGGCGGGTACGCTCGATCACGTACCAGGTCGCCAGGCAGACCACCAGCGCGGCGACGATCACCCAGGCGCGGTAGGTCGGCAGGAACATGAAGCCGAGGTTGAAGCCGCCGCGCAGCAGTTCCGGCATCGGGTAGGACGAGCCGGACACGCCGAACAGCTTGACGAAGCTGCCCTCGACGATCAGCGCCAGGCCGAAGGTCAGCAGCAGTCCGTAGAGATGGTCCTCATTGGCGATGCGGCGCAGCAGCCCGCGCTCGATGGCCATACCGAGGCAGCCCACCAGCAGCGGCGACAGCACCAGCGCGACCCAATAGCTCACGCCCAGGTAGTTCAGCCCGAGGAAGGCGACGAAGGCGCCGAGCATGTACTGCGCGCCGTGGGCGAAATTGATGATGCGCAGCAGACCGAAGATGATCGCCAGGCCCAGGCTCAGCAGCGCGTAGAACGCCCCGTTAATCAGGCCGAGCAGCAACTGCCCGAGCAGCACGCTCAGGGGTACGCCGAATACGAGAGTCATGGTTCACCACCCAAAGGAAGTCCGTGGCACCCGGCCGCCGCCGGCCGGGTGATGACGCGGATCAGCCGGTCAGTCCTTGGCGACCAGCTTGCTGCACTGGGTTTCGGCGATCGGCCGGTAGGCCTGGTCGCCGGGGATGGTGCGAACGATCTTGTACAGGTCCCACTCGCCCTTGGACTCGGCCGGTGTCTTGACCTGCACCAGGTACATGTCGTGCACCATGCGGCCGTCCTCGCGGATGCGGCCATCCTTGGCGAACATGTCGTTGACCGGCGTCTTGGCCATCTGCGCACGCACCGCCACGGTGTCGTCGGTACCGGCGGCCTTCACCGCGTTCAGGTAGTGGATGGTCGCCGAGTAGATGCCGGCGTGCACCATGCCCGGCATGCGCTTGGTGCGCTCGTAATAGCGCTGGGCCCAGGCACGGGTTTCCTCGTTCATGTCCCAGTACCAGCCGGTGGTCAGCATCAGGCCCTGGGTCACGTCCAGGCCCATGGCGTGGATGTCGTTGAGGAACACCACCATGCCGGCGAGCTTCTGCCCGGACTGGGTGACGCCGAACTCGCTGGCGGTCTTCAACGAGTTGACGGTATCGGCGCCGGCGTTGGCCAGAGCGATGACCTCGGCCCCGGAACCCTGCGCCTGCAGCATGTAGGAGGAGAAATCGTTGCTCGGGAACGGATGGCGGACCTTGCCGACGATGCTGCCACCGTCGCCTTCCACCACCTTGGTGATGTCGGCTTCCATGGCGTGGCCGAAGGCGTAGTCGGCGGTGAGGATGTACCAGCTCTTGCCGCCGTCGGCGAGCACCGCCTTGGCCGTGCCGTTGGCCAGCGCGTAGGTGTCGTAGGTCCAGTGGATGTGGTTCGGCGAGCAGAACTCGTTGGTGATGCTGGAGGCTGCCGCGCCGGAGATCAGCGCCAGCTTGCCGCCCTGCTCCACCACCTTGCTCGCCGCCAGCACCACGGAACTGGCGACCATACCGGTCACCATGTCGACGTTGCGCTCGTCGATCCACTGACGCACGGTGTTGGCGCCGACGTCCGGCTTGTTCAGATCATCGGCGTGGAAGACCACGACCTTCTTGCCGTCGACCGTGCCGCCGAAATCCTCGACCGCCATTTTCAGCGCTTCCAGGCCGCCCGGGCCGGAGAGGTCGCGGTAGGTGCCGGACATGTCGGCCAGATAGCCGATGCGGATTTCGTCGTTGCTGATCTCGGCCTGGGCGGCCGAAGCGATCAGGGAAGAAGCCAGGATGGCGCTCGCGCTCTTGCGGAAAAAGCTCATGTATTCACCACTCTCGATTGTTTTTGTTGTGGTTCGGGCCGGCATCCACTGCGGCCGTTTTACAGCTTCCTGAGGTTCACACCCCGAGACAGGAATTGAGAAAATCCTTCTTCGAATCCAGCTCCGCCGCCTCGATCTCTTCGATGATGCGGCCGTGTTCCATGACGTAATGGCGGTCGGCCAATGGCGCGGCGAAGCGGAAGTTCTGCTCCACCAGGACGATGGTCAGACCGCGCTGCTTGAGCTTGATCAGTACCTCGCCGAGCTTCTGCACGATGACCGGCGCCAGGCCTTCGGTGATCTCGTCGAGCAGCAGCAGGTTGGCGCCGGTGCGCAGAATGCGCGCCATGGCCAGCATCTGCTGCTCGCCGCCCGACAGCCGCGTACCCTGGCTGAAACGGCGCTCGTAGAGGTTGGGGAACATTTCGTAGAGCTCGTCCAGGCTCATCCCGCCACTGCGCACCGTGGGCGGCAGCAGCAGGTTTTCCTCGACGCTCAGACTGGAGAAGATGCCGCGCTCTTCCGGGCAGTAGCCGACGCCCAGCCGCGGAATCTGGTGGGCCGGCATGCCAATGGTCTCGTTGCCGTTGACCACGATGGAGCCGGTGCGGCGCCCGACCATGTTCATGATCGCCCGCAGCGTGGTGGTGCGTCCGGCGCCGTTGCGCCCGAGCAAGGTCACCAGCTCGCCACGGCCGACCACCAGATCGACGCCGTGAAGAATGTGCGACTCGCCGTAGAAGGCGTGCAGATCGCTGACGCGCAGCTGATCGCGGTCCATGGGTGGGGTCATGCGTGCGCCTCCTCGAGTGTCGCGGCTTCGCTGCCGAGATAGGCTTCGCGCACCTGCGGGTTGGCCGAAACGCTGTCGTAGTCGCCCTCGGCGAGCACCGCGCCACGCGCCAGCACGGTGATGCGATCGCACAGGCGGCTGACCACGCTGAGGTTGTGCTCGACCATCAATACCGTGCGCTTGGCCGCGGCCTTGCGCACCAGCTCGACGACCATGTCGACGTCCTCGCTGCCCATGCCCTGGGTCGGCTCGTCGAGCAGCAGCACGATGGGGTCGAGTGCCAGGGTGGTGGCCAGCTCCAGCGCACGCTTGCGCCCGTAGGGCAGCTCGACTGCCAGGGTCTGGGCGAAGGATTGCAGGTCCACCTCGGCGAGCAGCTGCATCACCTGATCGTCCAGCTCGCGCAGGCTGCGTTCGGATTTCCAGAAATGGAAGGAATTGCCCATCTTCTGTTGTAGGGCGACACGCACGTTCTCCAGCACGCTCATGTGGCCGAACACCGCGGAAATCTGGAACGAGCGCACCAGGCCGAGCCGGGCGATCTCGTTGGCCTTCATCGAGGTGATGTTCTTGCCGCGATAGAGGATCTCGCCACGGGTGGGCGTAAGGAACTTGGTGAGCAGATTGAATACGGTGGTCTTGCCGGCGCCGTTGGGGCCGATAAGCGCATGGATGTGACCCTGACGGACCTTCAGATCGACGGAATCCACGGCGGTGAAGCCGCGAAACTCCTTGGTCAGGCCGCGCGTTTCCAGCACGAACTCTGGTTCCATGGGGTGCCCTCTAACCTTGATTGTTGTTGTTTGGTTATGGCGCAGGTCGCTGCATGACCTTTACGTAAACGATAACAATCAGTTTCCGTATACGGCAAGTGGCTTTTTCAAACGGATGATGGGGTTTGGGGAGCAATGGAACCAAAAACCAACGTAAGCTCTGAATCCCACCGTAAAGGGGCTTTCCGATCTCCAGCTCACCCGCCAGGCATTACTCTCTGATCAGTGCCTCGATGATCGGGCAGATCGTTCCGCCGTCTCCCGCATCACATTGCTGCACCAGTTCGCCTAACAGTTGCTGCATGACGACCAAGTCGGCCATCTTCTGCTCGATCAACGCGAGCTTGCGTGCAGCCCGTGCTCGCGTTTCGGCACAGGCGCACGACTCATCCAGCGTCAGCAGTCCACCGACTTCCGAGAGCGTGAAACCCAGCGCCTGAGCCCGCTTGATGAAACGCAGTCGCTTCACCATGTCCACCGGATAGCGCCGATGGCCACCCAAGGGTTTGGCTGGTTCATCCAGCAGCCCGCGTCGCTGGTAGTAGCGGATCGTCTCGACGTTCACCCCGGCGGCGTCTGCCAGCTTGCCAATGGTCAGCTCTGTGGCCATCACTTTCTCCTTGATTCCGTACTTTGGTACGGAGTTTAGAATAGCACCTAGGCAATCAGGCTCAGGAGATGGGAATGGGGATGCAACTCACCGGAAAGGCTCGCTGGTCGCGAGTTCGCTGACCGCCATCGGTGCGTCGGTGTGCTGTGTCGGGCCACTGGTGCTGTTGGCACTCGGTGTCGGCGGTACGTGGGTGGGCGCTCTGACCATGATGGAGCCACTACGCCCCCTCTTCATCGGGTTGACTCTACTGTTCCTGGGATTGGCATTCCGCAAGCTCTACCTGGTGCCACAGGTTTGTACGCCAGGTACACCCTGCGCCGATCCGCGCACGCTCGTGCGACAGCGACTCGTGTTCTGGATCGTCAGCGTGCTGCTGCTCGGCCTATTGGCCGTGCCGTGGCTCGCCCCGCTGTTCTACTGAAGGAGATTAACCATGCGCAAACTGCTGATCGCCGTGCTTTTCGCCTTGCCCTTCGTGGCGCTGGCGGCTCCCCCGAAAACCGTCACGCTCGACGTGCAGAACATGACGTGCGGACTCTGTCCGATCACGGTCAAGAAGTCGCTGGAGAAGGTGTCCGGCGTGAGTGACGTCCAGGTCAATTTCGACCAGAAGACGGCGACCGTCACCTACGATCCCGATAAGGCCCAGCCCGAGGCACTGACTGAGGCGACCGCGAACGCGGGATACCCCTCCACAGTGCAGAAGTGAGGTCACGATGAGCGCCATTGTCCTTGAGTCCGTGCTGACTTGCCCGCGCTGCGGCTTCGCCAAGCCGGAAACCATGCCCACGGACGCCTGCCAGTTCTATTACGAGTGCAGCAACTGCAAGGCGCTGCTGCGCCCCAACCCAGGGGATTGCTGCGTTTTCTGTTCGTTCGGCTCGGTGAAGTGCCCGCCGATCCAGCAGCAGCTTGGGTGTTGCTCATAGCGTTTAGGGGGATCACAGGTCGTCGTCTGGATTACGCAGTGGCCGCAGCTCGCCGCGCGCAACTTCTTCCGGTACCGCAAAGGAATACCGCCCGAGCATGTTGATGTGCTCGTAGATCAGCGGCGATAGCCGGGCCAAATCCTCTTCCAGCACTGGATAGCCGTGCTGCTTGAGCCGTTCCACGGCCGCCGTCATGTAGAGGGTGTTCCACAGCACGATGATGTTCACCACCAGGCCCAGAGCACCGAGCTGGTCTTCCTGGCCTTCGCGGTAGCGCTGGCGGAGCTCGCCGCGTTTGCCGTGGAACACGGCGCGGGCCAGGCTGTGCCGGCCTTCGCCTCGGTTCAACTGGGTCAGGGTGGCGCGGCGCTTGGACTCGTCGTCGATATAGGTCAACGTGTGCAGAGTCTTTTCGATCCGCCCGAATTCGGCCAGCGCCTGGGCCAGCCGGGTGGGTCTGATCTCCCGTTTGCAGCGTGCGCATGATGCCAGTCGCCGGCACCCGGCCGAGTTTGAGCGAGCCGGCCAGGCGCAGCAGGTCGTCCCAGTGCTCGGCGATCAGGTCGAGTTTGACCGACTGGCGGGCCAGCCCGTTGAGCTTGCCGTAGTCCGCGTCCGGGCGCGTGCGCCAGAAGCGGGTACCGCCGACATCGGCCAGCCGCGGACTGAAGTGGTAGCCAAGTAGGCGGAAGAGCCCGAACACCACATCGCTGTAGGCCCCGGTGTCGGTCATGATTTGCGTCGGCTGCAACTCGGTCTGCTGTTCCAGCACGACCGCCAGCAACACCAGGCTGTCGCGCAGCGTGCCGGGCACGGTGATGGCGTTGAGGCCGGAGAATTGGTCGGAAATCAGGTTGTACCAGGTGACACCCGGCCGGTGCCGAAATACTTCGGATTGGGGCCGGCATGCACGGTGCGCACCGGTACGACGAAGCGCATGCCATCGGCGGAGGCGACCTCGCCGCCACCCCAGACTTGGGCCAGTTCCAGTTGGCTTTGCGCTCCGACCAGGATGGCGTTAGCCGCTGACAGGGTGTCGTCGCGGATATAATTCTGGCTGACCCAGGACAGCCGGTCACGGCGCAGCGCCGGGTTGTCGGTGCGGATCAAGGGCTCCAGGCCGGTGTTGCAGGCCCCGCCCAACAGCACCGCGCAGAGGCTGGTGACCAGGTTGTCGGCGCGTGCATTGCGTTCGGAGACATGGGTGAAGGCCTCGGAAAAGCCAGTGCGGGCGGCGATTTCCAAGAGGATTTCCGGCAGATCGACACGCGGCATCAGGTCAGACACGGCCGCCCGCAGTTGCAGCAACGAGCAGGGCTCGTCCAGCTTGTCCAGCGCCCCGAGCGACAGTTCGGTCTTGCCCTCGGTGTTCTCGCTCAGTTGAATCGCCGGGTTGTCGGGCAGGCGCGCGGCTACTGCCAGCCAGGTTGCATCCAGCTCGACGGACAAGGCGTCCAGGGTGGTTTTGGCGTCGATGGTCAGGCCCAGTGACCGGCAGATGATCGGTCGCGCCGCCAGCCATTCGGCACCGTCGAGCAGGCCAAGGCGCGGGTCGGCATAGCGCCAACTGGGCGAGACGAAGACATCGCGGCGGCGCAGGGCCGTGCGCAGCGCATCGAGCGTGCAGAACACATAGGCACCCATGTCGAGGGAGCCATCTTCGCGGGTGATGTGCTTCTGCCAAGCCTTGGCCACGATCTCCTGCGGCGCGTCATCCTCTGGCTTCCGGCGCGGCAGGTTCAGTTGCAGCCACTCCAGACTAGCCGCCACGCCCTTGCCGGCCGGGCTGAAGCCGAAGCGGATGTGCTTGAGCAGGTCGGGCAGGAAGCGGCGCACGCTGCGGTAGCGCGCTTCCAATGCAAGAAAATAGACGTCATCTACCGGGCGGATCAGCGCGTTGACCTCTTCCAGGGCCTTTTCCAGGGTGGTCCTCGGCAGGTCGTTGAACAGCCGGGCGCGCACGTTGTCATCGCTGATCGAGCTGTCCAGCACGACCTTGCACGCGGCGGCGAGCGTCGCGGCCGACCGATCCAGGTCTTTCAGGCTGCGCATGCGGGCTTTCTTGTCGGCCTTCTCCGCGTTGCTGAACAGGTCGCGCAGCAAGGCCTCCAGGACTTCCAGTGCGTCGTCGTGCGCAGTCGCCTCCAGGCAGAGTGCGAAGGCCACCAGTGTCGCCATCCGCCGCGACGCCGGCAGCCGATTAATCGCGGTGACCTTGGCCGTGTTGGCGAAGCGGGCCAGGGCGGCGATACGGCTGGGAGGGATGTGCGCCGCCGCCGGCAAGGTGATGCCGATGCCGCGCACGTCATCGAGCCGGCGCAGTGCCCGAATCAACGCGGGGCCACTGACCATGACCGGGCCGGAGCGCAATTGATCCAGCCGGGAGCTGCGGTTGCCTTCGGCCACCGTCAGCAAGTCTTGCAGTTGCAATCGCTGTTCCTCAGTCACGCTGCGGCCCAGCGTAAACCAGAGGCGTTCTTCGACCCGACTGCGCAACTGGGCGATAAAGCGCTCTAGTTGAGACACACCAGGCAGGAGGACTTTCTGTGTGAACAGCCACGAGGTGGCTCGCTCAAACAGCACTCCCGGCCGGTCGGTGCCCGTCCAGCAGAGGGCATACAGCCAGCGGCTCAAGCGAAAGCCGATGCCCGGATCGGTGAAATGACGATAGCCAAAGCGGTTCTGAATATCGGTGGCATGTATCCAGCGGCGATGATCGCTATAGCGCTGGAGGCAGTCGGGGTCTGGAATCGCCAGTTGTCGGCAAAGCACCTGCAGGACTTCCACCGGCACGGCGGCGGGCTTGTCCGGCAGAACGCCAACGAAGCGGACGGTGGTCAGCAGAACGGCATAACCCAGACGGTTATGGTTACCCCGCAGCACCTGGATGGCTTCACGGTCTTCATCGCTCAGGTGGAAGTAACGTTCCAGCTCTTCACGGCTGGGCGAATCAACATAGCGGCCAAAACCGTCGCGTTGCTCTTGAGTCAGAAAACCGACCGGCATTGATCACAGCACCTCGACGCAGAACACGGCGGGCGTGACGATCCGCGTGCGTTCGATGTGCCCGCGTTGCAGCAGGCCGGCGCGGCGATCACCGGTTACCAGGTAGTCCGCATCGCCCGCCAAGGCCATGGCCAGCAAAAACGAGTCATCCGGATCATCGGCTTCGACCTCGATGGTCAGGCGCTCCAGTACCACAGCCCGTTGCAGGTTATTGATCATGGCGCCCACCTTGGCGGGCTGTAGGATGGCCTGAAGCTTGGGATAGCGGCTGGCTCGACGAATTTCATCGAGTTGCATCCGCGAGGTCACCACCTCGAAACGCGCCGCCCGCCAGGCACGGTAGATCGCATCGGGCGCGCCATGTGGCGAGATCAGGGCGCTGAACAGGATGTTGGTATCCAACACGACCCGCATCAGCGCTTACGTGCCCAGTCGAGCGCTTCGTCAACCGCGTTGGTCAATTCTGCCTCACTCAGATGGGCGTTAGCGGCCTTGGCCTGCTCAGCGCTCAGCTCCAGGATGTGTGCCCGTACCGCTTCTTCGATGAAGCGCGACAGGTCGCCCTTACGGCCGCCGCCCTGGCTGGCCAGAAACATCCGAAGCGACTGGTCGGTGTCGGCCGAGACGGCGACATTCCAGCGAATGGTATTCATAGCGTTCTCCGCTAATAGGTGTTTGTGTGTTTATACGCCAATCACAAAGGGCGATGCAATGGTTCGACAAAACGATGGTTTTCCCGAACTAACCAGACGCCACAAGGGTTTGCGGGCAGGCGCTGGGCTTAAGTGCACTTTCTGTTCCGTTGCTCCCCAAACCCCCTCGACCGGCCTCTCATTGGACAGCACGACATTCGGTGCCGTTAGCCAGTGGAGCGCACCTCCTAGATCCCCATCGTACAGCTCCAATAGCGCATCGAGGATCTCGATAAGACGACAGAACACCTCACCAGCCTGTATAGACATCACGGCACTGCCGGGGGACGCAGTGATCCACTGCGCGATCTGCGCTGGCGATCGCTCCAACTCGCTTGCCAAATCGGAGATCAACGACACCGGCAGGCCCGCCAGTACGGCGACGTGCAGATAGTAGTGGCCTCTCGGCAAATCCAGTTTTTCGCGGAGCCTTTCCATAACTGCCTCCAGGATAATTGGCCATTTGATAATGTCATCTTGGCCCCGAGTTTGCGCATGATGGTCTCGAACCATCCGCACCGTAGCTTCGAGAGAGAGCGAATGAACACTATCTGAAGGCTACTCGGCAGTGCGAGAGGGCTTTGGCAGTGACGCTTTGATCGGTGTTATTATTGAAACCTGCCCAAGAGCTTCCTCTCCCGGGTGCGTGTACCGGTGATGAAACTTGGTTTGAGGCGGTCTCGTTGAGGCCGCCTTTGTCGCTTCTGGGAGAGCCCCCAGTACTAAGCAGCCGTTATGCGTCGAAGCGCAAAGCCTCGACCAAAGCTGTTCGCAGGCCCTCTAACTCGGCATTTCTCCAATCTTATGAACTCGCGCTGGGTACGGACGGCGGGAATTATCTGCAATTATCTCGGCATAGATAATTGATCAATATTTTGTTGCCGCTGACCGAAAACTGACCCAGTAGAGGCTGTTCTGCCGACTGAAAACTGACCCAGGTGTTCAACTGCTTCTGCTCAATTTTTGAGCAGGAGAACACAGGGTGATCAGTATGGAAATGATGGGCAAAATTCGGCGGATGTATTTCCGCGACAAGCTGTCGCTGCATGAGATAGCCAAGCGCACCGGGCTGGCGCGCAACACGATTCGCAAGTGGGTCAGAGCACCTGAGGCCAAGCAGCCGGTGTACCAACGCCGCGCGATCTTTAACAAACTCAGCCCTTTTCACGCCACGCTAGAGCAGGCGCTAAAAGCCGATTCGCTGCGCCCCAAGCAACAGCGGCGCAGTGCCAAGGCGCTGTTGGCGCAAATCAAAGCCGATGGTTATGACGGTGGCTACAGCCAGCTCACCGCGTTTATCCGTGCCTGGCGAGGGGGACAGGGCAAGGCGTCGCAGGCCTTTGTGCCGCTGACCTTTGCTCTTGGCGAGGCGTTTCAGTTTGACTGGAGCGAGGAAGGCTTGCTGGTCGGCGGCATTTACCGGCGTATGCAGGTGGCACATCTGAAGCTGTGTGCCAGCCGTGCGTTCTGGCTTGTGGCGTATCCGAGCCAGGGCCATGAGATGTTATTTGACGCCCATACACGCTCGTTCGGCGCCTTGGGCGGCGTGCCGCGCCGGGGCATCTACGACAACATGAAGACCGCCGTCGACAAGGTCAATAAGGGCAAAGGCCGGGCGGTGAATGCACGCTTTGCGGTGATGTGCGCGCATTACCTGTTCGATCCGGACTTCTGCAACGTCGCCGCTGGTTGGGAAAAGGGCATCGTTGAAAAGAACGTGCAAGACAGCCGTAGGCGCATCTGGCTAGACGCCCAGGACTGTCATTTTCACTCCTTCGAGGAACTCAATGCCTGGCTGGGCCAGCGCTGCCGCGCGCTTTGGAACGAGCTGACGCACCCTCAATACAGCGGGCTGAGTGTAGCCGAAGTGCTGGAGTTGGAGCGCGCTGAACTGATGCCTGTGCCAGCGCCATTCGACGGTTACGTCGAGCGGCCTGCGCGGGTCTCCAGCACCTGTCTGGTCAGCGTCGGGCGCAACCGCTACTCGGTGCCGTGTGAGTACGCGGGTAAGTGGGTCAGCAGCCGTTTGTATCCGACGCGAATCGAGGTGGTGGCTGACGACGCGCTGATCGCCAGCCATGTCCGCTTGCTGGATCGCGACCAGGTCAGCTATGACTGGCAGCACTACCTCCCGCTGATCGAACGCAAGCCCGGTGCGCTGCGCAACGGCGCGCCCTTTGCTGATCTGCCGGCGCCGCTGCGTCAGCTTAAGCACGGTCTGGGGCGTCATGCCGGCGGTGACCGGATCATGGCGCAAGTTCTGGCTGCCGTACCGGTCGCCGGGCTCGATGCGGTGCTGGTGGCTGTTGAGCTGGTACTGGAAAGCGGCAGCCTGAGCGCCGAACACATCCTCAATGTCGTGGCGCGCCTGGCCGCGACCGAACCACCACCCAGCGTCGAAACCCACTTGTCGCTCAAGGAAGCCCCCGTCGCTAACACGGCGCGCTACGACCGCCTGCGTGGCCAGGCCGAGGAGGTCGGTCATGCGTGATTTGATGGCGGAACTCAAGGAGCTGCGCCTGCACGGCATGGCCACGGCCTGGGCGGAGTTAACTGCACAGGGTGAGTCGAACACAGCCTCGTCCAAGTGGCTGCTCGAACACCTGCTGGAACAAGAGCACACAGATCGCGCCATGCGCTCGGTGAGCCACCAGATGAACATGGCCAAGCTGCCGATGCACCGCGATCTGGCCGGCTTCGACTTCAGCGCCTCCAGCGCCGACGCTCGCTTGATCAGCGAGCTGGCCAATCTGAGCTTTACCGACACCGCGCAGAACGTGGTGCTGATCGGTGGGCCAGGCACCGGTAAAACCCACCTAGCCACCGCGCTGGCCGTGTCCGGCATCACCCGGCACGGTAAGCGCGTGCGCTTCTACTCCACGGTCGATCTGGTCAATCTGCTGGAGCGCGAAAAACACGACGGCAAAGCCGGGCGGATCGCCCAGGCACTGCTGCGCATGGATCTGGTCATCCTCGACGAACTGGGTTATCTGCCGTTCAGCCAGGCTGGCGGTGCGTTGCTGTTTCACCTGCTGTCCAAGCTGTACGAACACACCAGCGTGGTGATCACCACCAACCTGAGCTTCGCCGAATGGTCGAGCGTGTTCGGCGACGCCAAGATGACCACCGCCCTGCTGGATCGGCTGACCCACCACTGCCACATCGTCGAAACCGGTAACGAGTCCTATCGCCTGCAACACAGTAGCTTGGCGGCCCAGGCCAAGATCAAATCACGGGAGCGAAAGCGTAAGGGCGGCCAGGAACCGGAGGACGATGAGTCGTTCTGATTTCATGGTGACGACGGCCTGCTGCATGGCTGCATGTGGCAGGTCTTCAACAGCTGAACTGGGCTAGCGAAGGAGTGGGGGCAACAGCAGCTGCGCTGGTAGACTTATCCACAGTTGCTGGTAACAAAATCAGCAATCCGCCCTGGGTCAAATTTCAATCGGCAGGGTGGGTCAATTTTCCATCAGCGCCAACACAATATTTAGCCGCCACTACTGAGCAGCGCCTCTCAAAGTTAATCCTTTAGATACAGCAGGTTACAGAACGAATGTCCTAATTTTTGCCTTATCTCGGCATGCCCCCTAATGCGGAAAATGGCTGCTGCGAGGTGCTCGCGGCGGCCAAAAACGGAGAACTGAGCGGGTTACCTGGTCGATTTTGATCGACGGCCCGCTTTCAAAAGCAGCAAGGGCTGAAGTCGACCGGAAATACAGGGTTACTTCAGACCTTCCTTAGGTAGCGGCCATTGCTGCGAGTGAACAACGCGCCAACTTCCGTTCGACAGACATTCACGGCGATCGCCAGGCAAAACAGCGGGAACGAGAGGCGTCCCAGAATGAACAGGTTATCCAGTGATGGCCATGCCAGACGCATGTGGTCGAGCACCATCGTGAGCAGGGCGATCCACTTGATGAGGTCCTGTCCGTTGTGTCGTTCAACCCGCGAAGGTGGTGATTCGTACGCGCTCAACTCAGGTTCTCCAGGATGAGAATCGCAAGGACCAGATACCGTCCGCCCTTGGCGAGCGTGACGATCAGGACGAACCGCCAGAGCGGCTCTTTCATCACGCCGGCGATCACGGTTAGCGGGTCTCCAATGATGGGTACCCAACTGAGCAGCAGCGACCAGTACCCGTAACGTTCATAGGAGGCTTTGGCTTTTTCGAAGGCCGCTTGCTTTACCGGAAACCAGCGCTTTTCGCGATAAGCCTCGATACCTCGTCCCAGCAGCCAGTTCACAACCGATCCGAGTACGTTGCCTGTGGTGGCCACCACCAGCAGGATGGCTGTGGAAAAACGCTCGGATATCAGCAGTCCGCCCAGCACTGCCTCCGATTGCATGGGCAGCAGGGTTGCCGCGCCGAATGCAGCCAGAAACAGGCCGAGGTAACCGCCGTACTCAAACATTCAACAACCGAGCACCGTGCCTACAGGTATTTGGTGATTTGCTTGAATTCGTCCAGTGCCGAACGGTCGCCCTTGCTCAGGGCTGTCACCGAGTCTTCCAGGCAATGGTCGATGTGGTCCTGGATCAGTGTCCGCTTCGCCTGGCACACGGCCTTTTCAACAGCATGGAGCTGCTGGGCGATGTCCACGCATTCACGTCCTTCATCGATCATGGTGATGATGCTGCGCAGGTGGCCGTCCGCTCGCTTGAGGCGTTTGATGATGGCGTCGTGAGTCTGGTGGGTATGAGCGTGACCATGCGGTTGGTCGTGAACGTGTTCTGACATGACTTGAGTCTCAGACGGCGATACTTTACGCTCTGCATGCTATCCCCCTGGGGGGGTTGGGTCAAACGCGCTATTTCACACCGTGTTTCAACCGGATAAGCATTGGGATGTCTCGTCGTTTTCTTTCAGCGACCATGATCGTGGCTTTGGCAATGGCCTTTCTGCTGGCCTGGACCGGTCATGCCTATTCACTTTCCGTCCTCTCGCAAATCACGGCAAAGAGCGCCCAGAGCCTGACTCATGATCACTCCCACGACTCGTCCCTGAGTTGTGCGCAGTGCTCTGATCACTACCACTCCCCCCTGACGCCCGATCACCAGCACGAAACGCCTCAGATACCAGCTGCAATCCACTTCTCCAGTCATTTCGAAGCCTCGGTACACCTGGCCATGCTGGGCGATTCCGTGCCTTGGCCCCCCATCTTCCGTATCGAACGCCCACCCCGTCCTGTGCTTGCTTCCTGACCAAGGCCGCTCTGCGGCCAACAATCACTGCAAGAAAGGATTGATCCATGCATTCGCACTCCCTAAAGGGTGGGGGCCTGTTCGCCATGCGTTCACGCCACCTGTTGTATCTGCTGTTCCTGCTCGTCGCCTCGCTGTTCATCGGCATGCCAGAAGCTCTGGCCCATGCCGTGGCCGAGGGTGACAAGGGCTTCATCCAGGAAAGCACCGGGGTCATGCTGATCCCCTTCATCTACATGGGCGCCAAGCACATGGTCACGGGATACGACCATCTGCTGTTCCTGTTCGGCGTCATCTTCTTCCTCTACCGGCTGAAGGATGTCGGCCTGTACGTCACGCTGTTTGCGGTCGGCCATTCGGTGACGCTGCTGATCGGCGTGCTGACGGAAGTCAGCATCAGCTCGTACGTCATCGACGCAATCATCGGTTTCTCGGTGGTGTACAAGGCCCTGGATAACCTGGGCGCCTTCCAGCGCTGGTTCGGCTATCAGCCGAACACCAAGGCCGCCACGCTGATTTTCGGCCTGCTGCACGGCTTCGGCCTGGCAACCAAGATCCAGGAATACGAGATCTCTCCCGATGGGCTGATCCCCAACCTGATCGCCTTCAACGTAGGGGTGGAGATCGGTCAGCTGATGGCGTTGAGCGCCATTCTGATCCTGATGGGCTTCTGGAGGCAGACCCCAAGCTTCTGGCGTCATGCCTATACCGCCAACGTCGCAATGATGAGTGCTGGTTTCCTGTTGATGGGTTACCAGATCTCCGGCCTGTTTCTGACCGCTTAAGGACTCCTGATCATGTTCAATTCTCCACTCCCATCGGCAAGCGAATTGCCGAGCAGCCGCCAACTCGTTCGTTCCACCGTCATTGCCCTGGCTGTCGCCATGGGCCTGCTGGTCACCGTGGTGATGCCTTCGGAATACGCGGTCGACCCGACCGGCCTGGGCCGCGCCATGGGCCTGACGCAAATGGGCGAGATCAAGATCACCCTCGCTGCCGAGGCTTTGGCTGACGAGGCTGCGTCGAAAGCGGCAGCTGCTCCGGCCCCAGCTCCTGTCGTTGCTGCTGCACCGGCACCTGCACCGGTAGCGCCACCCGTACAGCAAGTGGCAGCAGCCCCTCAGCCCGCGGCTCCCGTATCCAGCAAACCTGCTGCCAACGCCAAGTCCGATCAGGTCACCGTAACCCTGACGCCAGGCGAAGGTCGGGAGATCAAGCTGGAAATGCTCAAGGGCAGCACTGTGAGCTATGAATGGACCGCATCCGGCCCGGTCAACCACGACACCCACGGTGAGATCTACAACGCCGCCCAAGGCGATTTCCACAGCTACAGCAAAGGGCGTCAGGTGAAAGGCGACAAGGGCGACCTGACCGCGCTGTTCGATGGCACCCATGGCTGGTTCTGGCGTAACCGCACCAACGCCGATGTCACCATCGTGCTGAACACGACTGGCGACTACCTGAACGTGAAGAAGTAATCCCGCCGGGGCGAACCTGTTGTTCGCCCCGACTTTTTGATCTCAATTGGAATAGCTGAAGATGACTACCAAAATCCTCAAATCGCTCGTTGTGCTGAGCTTCCTCGGCCTGTTGGCTGCCTGCGGTGGTACTGATACCGAATCGAAGTCTGGCGATGCGGGTCACGGCCACTCGCACGAGTGATGCAAACAGGGCCGCTAAAGCGGCCCTGTTTCTTTCTGGATTACGCGAAGATCATCGATAGAACCCGTGCAACGCGGGCTTTATGGCTTTGGCCATTTCCGGTGATCGTCATCGATGACGAACGAGTGCGCATGCGCATTGCCGTTGGCCACGTGCGGGTGGTCTTCCGGCAGGTCATCGTGATTGTGCGCTACCACGTCTTCCTCATACTCCGGGCGCCAGATCCGCTTGCTCACCAGCCAGGCTACGGCGGCAACCAGACTCAGTCCGATGAACGAAGCCGTCAGGCTGACGCTTGCCCCCAACCATCCCGCGAGCGGGTAGGTGATCAGCCAGCAGGCGTGTGAAAGGGCGAACTGGGCGGCGAACAGCGCAGGTCGATCGCTGGGCTGAGGACGAGCGCCGCAGAATGCGTCCGGACGGTGTCTGTGCCAGGGAGTAGCCGGCACCCAACACCAGCCACAACAGGATCAGCGCCGGGTAACTGGAGACGAAGGTACCCAGGATCAAACCGGCTACCAGCACGGCACCGCCGGCCAGCATCGCCTTGCGATCGTCCAGTCGTTCCAGCAGCTTGGGCAGCATCAGGGCGACCACCATCGAGCCACCGCCGAAGGCCATCAAGGCCATGGCGGTAGAGCTCTGGGGCAGCGCGAACTTGGATTGCACCAGTACCACGGTGTTGACGATGACCATGGCGCTGGCGGCTGCGATCGTCAGGTTCAGTGCAAGAAGGCCACGCAGCCGCGGGGTGCGCAGGAAAATCCGCATGCCCTTGGTGGTGCGTTCATAGATGCTGCGTTTGGGTCCTCGTGCCGCCAGGGGCAGCACCACGGTACCGACCATCGCGGCGGACACCAGGAAGCCCACCACCGTGCCCGCGAACAGGCTGTGGAAGCTGACCACCGTAAGCAACAGCGCGGCCAGCATCGGACTGATCACGCTTTCCAGGTCATAGGCCAGGCGCGAAAGGGAAAGCGCCCGGGTGTACTCGCGCTCATCCGGCAGGATGTCAGGGATGGTGGCCTGGAAGGTTGGCGTAAACGCCGCAGAGGCCGACTGCAGCACGAAAATCAGCACGTACACCTGCCAGATCTCGGTGACGAAGGGCAGCATCAGCGCGACCGCTGCCCTGACCAGATCGAGGGTGACCAGCATCGCCTTGCGCGGCAGATGCTCGGCGAACGCGGCGGCAACCGGTGCAACGCCGATGTAAGCCGCCATCTTGATGGCGAGCGCGGTACCCAATACAGCTCCCGCCTGGGCGCCGGCCAGGTCGAATGCCAGAAGCCCGAGGGCAACCGTCGCCAGACCAGTGCCCACCAGGGCGATCACCTGGGCCAGAAAGAGGTGTCGATAAGTACGATTTTTTAGAACGGATAGCATGCGCTACCTCCGGGTAGTGCGGGTGATTCATGTTTCTAGCGTATCCCCCCTGGGGGGATACGGTCAACGTGAGTGAATCGAACCCTCATCCCGGCAGTGCATTTTCCTGAGAACAGAGCTAAAGTAGAGATTCATACATTTTATGTTTGATTCTCTACATGAAAAATTGGCTTCTTCTTGTGTTGGCACTCCCCACGGCCAACGCGACCGAACGTATGCGTGCCTGGCGGGCGTTGAAGGCTTGCGGCGCTGCCGTGCTGCGCGACGGTGTGTACCTGTTGCCTGAGCAGGACGCGGGCCGCGAGGCGTTCGAGTCCGTGGAGCGCGATGTGACGGTCAGCGGCGGCACTGCGTTTCTGCTGGCATTCCCGGACGAAGAAACTCGCTTCGCCGGCCTGTTCGACCGGAGTGAGGAGTACAGCAAGCTGCGCGACGAAGTCGCCGCGTGCAGGGAGGGACTGCTTCCCGAGAACGCCCTGCAGGTCGCTCGCCAGGTCAGAAAACTGCGCAAGAGCTTCGCCCAGTTGGCCCTGATCGACTTCTTCCCCGGCGTTGCGAAGCAGCAGACGGAGACCGCGCTGGAAGCGCTGGAGACGGCAATCAGCCGTGCCCTCTCACCTGATGAACCGCACATTCAGGATCATCCCGTCACGCTGCTGGACCACAGTCATTACCAGGGGCGTCGCTGGGCAACCCGTCGACGTCCCTGGGTCGACCGGCTGGCCTGTGCCTGGCTCATCCAGCGCTTCATCGACAGCGGCGCGGAAATCCTCTGGCTGGAATCCCCGAGCGACTGCCCCGCCGATGCACTGGGCTTTGACTTCGATGGCGCCGCGTTCAGCCATGTCGGGCACCGCGTCACCTTCGAAACCCTGATCGACAGCTTCGTGCTGCAGGCTCCAGGCCTTTCACGCATCGCCGCGCTGGTTCACTACCTCGATGTCGGTGGCAGCCAGCCTGCGGAAGCGTCCGGCATCGAGCGTGTCCTGGCGGGCCTGCGCGAGAGCATTACCGATGACAACCAACTGATGGCAGCGGCAAACGGCATCTTCGACGGGCTGCTGGCGGCCTTTGCCAACGAGGAAAACGGTCATGGCTGAAACGACGACGCTGGCCACGGGCGAAGCCCCCCTCAAGCCAGCGACCCCGGTGGGCTTGTTCGAAGCGTTGCTGTTCTGGCTGAAGATCGGCTTCATCAGCTTTGGCGGGCCGGCAGGACAGATCTCCATCCTCCACCAGGAGTTGGTGGAGCGTCGCCGCTGGATCAGCGAGAAGCGCTTTCTGCATGCCCTGAACTACTGCATGTTGCTGCCCGGGCCCGAGGCCCAGCAGCTCGCGACCTACATCGGTTGGTTGATGCACCGGACCTGGGGCGGGGTGATTGCTGGCGGGCTGTTCGTGCTGCCGTCGCTGTTCATCCTGATCGGGCTGTCGTGGGTCTATATCGAGTTCGGCAACGTTCCGGTGGTTGCCGGGATCTTCTATGGCATCAAGCCGGCGGTCACCGCGATCGTCGTTCATGCGGCGCACCGCATCGGTTCCCGGGCATTGAAGAATGGCTGGCTATGGGCGATCGCCGCAGCATCCTTCGTCGCCATTTTTGCCCTGAACGTCCCGTTCCCGCTGATCGTTCTGGCCGCTGCCGTGCTGGGCTACATCGGCGGAAAAGTGCTGCCGGACAAGTTCGTGACCGCTGGCAAGCATGGCTCCGGGAAGGCCAGTTACGGGCCTGCGCTGATCGATGACGATACACCGCCACCCGCGCATGCCCGTTTCCGCTGGAGCTATCTGCTCAAGCTGATCCTGATCGGTGCGGCGCTATGGATGCTCCCCATGGGGTTGCTGACCGTCATCTTCGGCTGGCAAGGCACTCTGACCCAGATGGGGTGGTTCTTCACCAAGGCTGCGTTGCTCACCTTCGGCGGTGCCTACGCGGTGTTGCCCTATGTCTACCAAGGTGCGGTCGGTCACTACGGCTGGCTGTCGCCCACGCAGATGATCGACGGCCTGGCCCTGGGGGAAACAACGCCGGGGCCGTTGATCATGGTGGTGACTTTCGTCGGCTTCATTGGCAGCTACATCCACCCGATGTTCGGCACCGACCATCCGTTCCTGGCGGGCGCGGTGGCGGCTGTGCTGGTCACCTGGTTCACCTTCCTGCCCTCGTTCCTGTTCATCCTTGCCGGCGGTCCGCTGGTGGAGTCGACGCACAACGAACTGAAGTTCACAGCGCCGCTGACCGGGATCACCGCCGCCGTGGTAGGTGTGATCCTGAATCTGGCGTTGTTCTTCGGTTACCACGTGCTCTGGCCCAACGGCTTTGGGGGAGGATTCGAGTGGGCCTCCGCACTTATCGCCGCGGCCGCCGCTATTGCCCTGTTCTACTTCAAGCGCGGTGTGATCCAGGTGCTGGTGATGAGTGCACTGGCGGGGCTGGCGGTCCAGCTGTCGATGCGTTGAGGAGGATGCCGTTTGAGGGTGATCCGGGGCAGGCGGTCAAGCGCCTGCCTCAAGATCGAGGGGGAAGGAGGAAGTAGAGAAACAGCACATCCATGAGCCTAGGATGGGCTTTTAGCGTTTTCCTTTTCTTTGGTCTCTGCCGGTTTGGCTTTGTCTGCGGTGTCTTTTTCACCCCAGAGGCGTTTCTGGTCCTCGCGGAATTTCTTGTTGAATTCGATCGAGCGGTCGTAGCCATCTTCGGCAAATACCGGTGTCGTCACACCAACAGCCAGTACACCGATGAGAAGCGCTTGGGTCAGTCGCATTTTCAGAAACTCCAGGGGTTTGGATCTCAATGGATCGTGAGATTTTCGATACCCCTGAAGCTTAAAGAAGCGTCTCTGACGACAACGTGAGGCGCGAATTACAATGTTGAAAGACGCCTTGGGCTCAGAGACGGTTCACCGGAAAACTCAGGTGGAACCAGGTAAAGCCCGAGCCCGTTATTTCTACCTTCGCCACGCCTTGGTGCAGGCTCATGATCGATCGCACGATGGCAAGCCCGAGGCCTGTGCCTCCCTCGCTGCGCGCACGCCCTTTGTCGACCCGATAGAAGCGTTCGAACAGATGAGGCAGGTGCTCTTCCGGAATACCTTGGCCTGGATTGCCTACGCTGAGCCTGATGTGCTCCTGCTCACGGTGAACCTTCACCACTACAGCCTGCCCTTGTGGGCAGTAGCGAATGGCGTTGGAGAGCAAATTGGACACTGCCCGTTGAATCATCAGGCGATTGCCTTGGATCACATCGACACTGCCTGACACATCGAGCCGAACGCCGCTCTCTTCGGCACTCAGGCTGAACAAGTCACTGACCCTCTGCACCTCGTCGACCAGTGCCACCGTCTCGAATTGCACCAAGGCTGCAGGCTGGCTGACATGTGCCAGGAAAAGCATGTCGGCCACCATGCTTTTCATGCGATCCAGCTCCTCGGCGCAGGATTCCAGCACCTCACGGTACTCCTCCGAGCTGCGTGGTCGTGACAGGGCCACCTGTGCTTTGCCCATCAGGTTAGTGAGCGGAGCACGCAACTCGTGGGACAGGTCGTCCGAGAACTGCGATAGCTGCTGCACGCCACCGTCCAGGCGGTGCAGCATAAAGTTGATGCCGTCCGCGAGCTCCAGCAGTTCGATCGGCAAGCGGTCGGTAGGCAGCCGATGCTGCATGTTGTCGGTGGAGATCTTCGACGCGACTTTCAGAAAGCGCGTAAGCGGCAGCAAGCCCCGGCGTACCGTCCACCAGGCCACGACCATGATCAGCGCCAGGATGAAGGGTGACGCCATCAGGGCCCAGCTCAGCATCGCCCGGAGCAATTCGGCATCGGAGGATTCATCCACGGTCATGTACACACCGACCTGGGTACCGTCAGCCAGACGCATGAGCTGGGAAACGCTGAGCATGGGCATGCCCAGTTCGTTGTTCCACTCGTAGAACTCCACTTGATCGTTGGCAGGAAAGCTGGTGAGTTCGGTGGTTATCTTTTTCGAGCCGATGGTCAGCAGGGGGATTCGGCTGTTTGCCGTATCGAAAATGCTGACGAACAGGTTGTTGTGGCCCATCGCAAGGTCGACCAACTGGTGGGAGTCTGCGGTGACCTCGGACAGATCCGCGACGGTCGATAGGTTATGGGCCATGCCACCCATCTTGGTGATCAGGCTGCTTTGCGCCGTGCGCTCCAGCGCCTGGCCGAGCATCAGGTAGCCCACGATAGAGAGCAGCACCAGCAGTATCACGCTCATCAAGCCGACTTTGAGTCCCAACCTGGCGGCCAGGCTGAAGCGCTTCATGAACGCTCCTCGATCACATAGCCCACACCGCGCAGGGTGTGGATAAGTTTGTTCTCGAACGGATCGTCGATCTTGGCGCGCAGGCGCCGGATCGCCACGTCGATCACGTTGGTATCGCAGTCGAAGTTCATGTCCCAGACCAGGGAAATGATCTGCGAGCGGGTCAGGGCTTCCCCTGGGTGGCTCATGAGCAGGCGCAACAGGGCGAATTCCTTGGTAGTCAGCTCGACGCGCAGGTCGCCCCGGAACGCGCGGTGGCGACCCGGATCCAGCTCAAGGTCTGCGACCCGCAAGGTCGGGTGGTCCACCACCTTGTCGCCACGCCGCTGCAGCGAGCGGATGCGGGCAAGCAGTTCCGGAAACTCGAACGGCTTCACTAGATAGTCGTCGGCGCCGCCGTCCAGGCCCTTCAGCTTGTCGTGCAGGCGGCCACGACCGGTCAGCATGATGATGCGAACCCGACTGGTCTTGCGGATCGTGTCGAGCACGTCCCAGCCGTCCACCTTGGGCAGGTTCACATCCAGGATGACCAGGCCGTAGGTGTTGTGCTGGAACAGGTGCAGCGCATCGACACCATTACTTGCCCGGTCAACGATATAGCCACTTTCGGTAAGCCCTTGCTGAAGATATTCGGCAGTTTTGGCTTCGTCTTCCACTACTAGAACACGCATTATTTGTTTATCTCAAATTAAAAAAGTATTCGGGTGTCAAATAAAAAAATATTCATTTATTTCTTGAAGTGTCATTGCCTCATGCACCGAACCAGCATGGTGATCATCGATGAATCAATCTTAAAACGAAAATCAGGAGGGAGGTGGAATCCTTCAAATTTGTAATTCAGCGGTAACGTTCCTGATAGTCACCCCCCTCTAGAATCGAACCTGTAGAGGAGTCTACGACAATCTCCTTCCATGCAAAGGGTGCAGCAGACGAGTGGGTTACTCATGTGTGTCCTGCGACCGCGCTCGCCTTGCGATTTAAAAATCCTCAAAGACAGGTCTAAAGCATGCCCATGTCATGGCGCTTCACGGGGAACTTTCGATGAATAACGAACATTATCTGCGCAGTGTAAAGGGGCTCTCTTTCGCCATCGCTTTTATTATTTCAGGGCCTGCCATGAGTGCTGAGAAGTTCTCTGTCGCCAATGAACAGATTCAAGCGCTGGGTATCAAGACGTCTGCTGTGCAAAGCATGAAACAGACGGTCAGCACGCGATATCCCGGCCAGGTTGTCGTGCCTCCGAAAGCGGAGCAGATCGTCAGTTCCCCACTTGAAGGTGTGGTGGTGCAACTGCTGGTGGGCGAGTACCAGGCCGTTCGCAAAGGCGAGCCGGTCGTGCGCCTGTCCAGTCCGGCGATGAGCCAGCTCCAGCTCCAGCTGTTGCAGGCATCTGCCCGCGCCACGCTGGCCCGGCAGGCCTACACCCGGGAACAGAAGCTGTTCGATGAGGGCATCATTCCGCAGCGTCGGGCGCAGGAAGCCCAGGCAACGCTGAAGGAAGCGGAAGCGACTCTGGTGCAGACCAAGGCCGAACTGGCCCTGGCGGGAATGACCCCGGCCATGATCGAGCAGGTCATCCGCTCCGGGATTCCTTCCGACAGGATCACCCTCAGCGCCGTTCAGGACGGCATTGTCAGCAACATCTCGGTCCGGCCCGGCCAGCGGGTCGACGGTGCCACGTCGCTGCTGAACATCACCCAGGTCGATGCGCTGTGGCTGGACGTGCAGATTCCGGCCGCGGCCAGTATTGGCATTCAGCCGGGCGCGGGCGTAACGGTGGTCGACAAGGGCATTAATGGGCGTGTCATCAACCTGAGCCCGACCCTCTCGGCTACCAGCCAGTTCGTGGTGCTGCGCGCCGAAATCGAAAATGCCAACGGCGCCCTGCGTCCCGGCGAGCTCGTCACCGTGGAGATCCCGGTTCAGGCCGCTGGCAAATCCTGGGACATCCCTCTGTCTGCCGTCGCTCGCAACAAGACCGACTCCGTGGTGTTCGTCCGCACGCCCGACGGTTTTGAAGCCCGCCCGGTCAAGGTCGAAGTCAGCGCGGGGCAACTGGTCCGTGTCCAGGGCAACATCAGCGAACAGGACCAGGTTGCCGTCGCCGGCGTGATTGCGCTGAAAGGCGCCTGGCTTGAAGAGGACGGTGAGTGATGCTGAGCCGTCTTATCCAATTCTCTTTGTCCCAGCGCCTGTTCATGGTGCTGGCGACGCTGTTGCTGACCGGCGCGGGCTGGTATGCCTACCGTGGGCTGCCCATCGATGCCTTCCCTGATGTGGCCAGCACCCAGGTCAAGGTGATCATGAAGGCACCGGGGATGACCCCGGAAGAAGTTGAAAGCCGGATTGCCGTGCCGATCGAAGTGGAAATGCTCGGTATTCCCAAGACCAAGATCCTGCGCTCGGTCACCAAGTACGGCCTGGTCGATGTCACCATCGATTTTCAGGATGGCACTGACATCTACTGGGCGCGGCAACAGGTTTCCGAGCGTCTCGGCAACCTGAGCGACAGCCTGCCGGACGGCATCAGTGGCGGCATGGCGCCGATCACCACACCGCTGGGCGAGATGTTTATGTTCACGGTGGACGGTACAACCTTGTCTCTGGTCGAACGTCGCAGCCTGCTCGACTGGGTGATCCGGCCGGCGCTGCGTACCGTACCTGGCGTGGCGGATGTGAACTCCCTCGGTGGCCAGGTCAGGACCTTCGAGGTACTGCCAGATCCCATCCGCATGGCTGCCAGCGGCGTGAGCCTTGAGCAGCTGACCAACGCGGTCAACACCAACAACCGTAACGACGGTGCCGGCCGACTGGGTGAAGGTGACGAAGTCCTGCTGGTACGCAGCGAGGGCAGCATCCGCACCCTGGATGACCTGCGGGCCGTTGTGGTCAATTCCAACAGCTCCAGCCCGGTGCGGGTTGGCGACCTGGCCGAGGTTCGCCTTGGCACCCTGACCCGCTACGGCGTGGTGACCCAGGATGGCAAGGGCGAGGCTGTGCAAGGCCTGGTGCTCGGCCTGGCTGGCGCCAACGCCCGCCAAGTGGTCGCCGGTGTGCAACTGAAGCTCAAGGAACTGGAGGCCACACTACCGAAAGGCATCACCATCACCAGCTTCTACGATCGCTCGTCGCTGGTCGATAAAGCGGTAGGGGCTGTGTCCAAGGCGCTGATCGAGGCCACCGTGTTGGTCATCGTGTTGCTGGCCCTGTTCCTCGGCAACGTTCGCGCAGCGCTGACGGTTGCCCTGGTACTTCCGCTGGCGGCGTTGATCACCTTCATCCTGATGCGCTTCGTCGGCATGTCCGCCAACCTGATGAGTCTGGGAGGGCTGGCCATTGCCATCGGCATGTTGGTGGATGCCGCGGTGGTGGTGGTCGAGAACATCGTCCAGCGTCTGGCCACCGATCCTTCCGGTGGCAAGCTGCCGCGTCTGCACATCATCTACCGGGCGGTGCGCGAGGTCGCGGTACCGGTGACGTCCGGCATCCTGATCATCATCACGGTGTTCCTGCCGCTGCTCACCCTGCAGGACCTCGAAGGCAAGTTCTTCGTCCCGGTGGCGCTGACCATCGTCTTCGCTCTGGCGGGATCGTTGCTGCTGTCGCTGACCGTGATCCCCGTGCTGTCCTCCTACCTGCTGCGCGAGGTCAAGCACGAAGACCCTGGCTTGCCCGCAAGCTGCTGGGCATCTATGGCCCGGTGCTGGAGTGGGGGCTTGGCCGGCAGAAACTGATCGCGATCATCGCTGGCGCCATGTTGGTCGTCGCTGGCCTGGTCTACACCCAGGTGGGCAAGACCTTCATGCCGACCATGGATGAAGGCGACCTGATCGTGGGTATCGAGAAACTGCCATCGGTCAGCCTCGAACAGACGGCCGAGCTGGACAAGAAGATCCAGACCGCGCTGATGGCAGCGGTCCCGGAGATCCGGGGCATCGTGGCGCGGGCCGGTTCCGACGAGATCGGTCTTGATCCCATGGGCCTGAACCAGACCGATACCTACCTGCTGCTCAAGCCCATGAGCGAATGGCGGATGGACACCAAGGAAGAGCTGATGGACGAGGTCCGCAAGGTGCTCGATCCAATGCCGGGTATCGGCTACAGCTTTACCCAGCCCATCGAGATGCGCGTCTCCGAGATGATCATCGGTGTGCGCGGCGACCTCGCCGTGAAGATCTATGGCCCTGACCTGGGCACCCTGAGCCAACTGGGCGGCAAGATCGAGTCGCTGCTCAAGACTGTGCAGGGCAACCAGGACGTCTACACCGTGCAGAACGACGGTGTGCAGTATCTGCGCGTGGAGATCGACCGGCTGCAGGCTGGCCGTTTCGGCCTGAGCGTCGAGGCCATCAGGATGCACTGCGCGTGCAGATCGAAGGCCAGCAGGCCGGCCTGGTGATCGAAGGCAACCAGCGCACGCCGATCCTCATTCGCTCGGACGAGTCGGTGCGCACGTCGCCGGCGGACTTCAACGCGGTGCGGATCACCACGCCGGATGGCCAGACCATTCCGCTGAGCAGCGTGGCGAGACTGGAGCGTGCCGATGGCCCGGTGAAGATCGACCGGGAAATGGGCAGCCGCTACAGCGTGGTGATCGCCAACGTCAGCGGTCGTGACCTGGTCGGCTTCGTCGAGGAGGCCAAGGCGCTGGTGGCTCAGCAGGTGGAACTGCCCAACGGCTATCGCATCAGCTGGGGCGGCCAGTTCGAGAACCAGCAGCGTGCGGCTGCCCGGCTGTCCATCGTCGTTCCCGTGGCGCTTGGTCTGATCTTCGTCCTGCTGTTCTCGACCTTCGGCTCCGTGCGCCAGGCGTTGCTTATCCTCAGCAACATCCCCTTCGCCCTGGTGGGCGGCATCGTCGCGCTGTGGGTCACTGGCGAGTACCTCTCGGTGCCAGCGTCGGTGGGGTTCATCGCTTTGTTGGGTATCGCGGTGCTCAACGGCATCGTGCTGGTCAGTTACTTCAACCAGTTGCATGGCGAAGGCCTGCCACTGCGGGAAGTGGTGCTCCAGGGTGCCCGTCGCCGGTTACGCCCGGTACTGATGACCGCCTCGATCACCGCCTTCGGTCTGGTCCCACTGTTGTTCGCTACCGGGCCCGGCTCCGAGATCCAGCGGCCGTTGGCCATCGTGGTGATCGGCGGTTTGATCACCGTCACCGCGCTCACCCTCATGTTGCTCCCGATTCTCTATCTGCGATTCGCCCACGCGAAAAAGGAGGCCAAAGATGCCTGATACCTGGTTGACGCTGCTCTGCACCCCAAGCTTGGAGGAGAAGCTCATCGACCACCTCCTGGTCGTGACGGGGAACCAGATCTTCACCAGCACACCGGTTGCGGCGCACGGGCTGTCCACCGCGGCACTCAATCCGATGGAGCGTGTCATGGGGCGGGCCAAGGCTGTGCAGATCCAACTCGTGGTGGAACGGCAGCAACTCACGGAGGTGCTGCAATCCCTCAAGGAGGAGTTTCCAAATACCGGGCTGCGCTATTGGACGGTCCAGGTCAGTAACTTTGGGGAGTTCGTGTGATGAAGCGCCTTGTTCCCCTGGCTCTGCTGATCAGTGTGTGTGGCACGGCCGTGGCGCAACCTGCCGCTCCGGCAAACATTCTGCCCAAGCCGCTGGTGGTGTCGCTGCTCAACGCCGATCCCCGCGTGGCCTCGGCACGCTCCAGCATGGATGCCGCCATGCTGGAGGCTGGCATCATCCGGCGTTCGCCTTATGAATGGACGGCCACGGCAATCGGCCAGCAACGGCGTACCGACGCTGGCCCCAACTACAACGAATGGAACGTGGGTATCGAGCGCACGGTGCGCCTGCCTGGCAAGGCCAGTGCCGACCAGGACATCAGTTCGGCAACGCTGCGATTGGCAGATGCCACCTATGGCGAAGTCCGTCATGAAGCCGCGCGGGAACTGATGACCCTGTGGCTGGATTGGCTGGTGTCGGAGCACGCGCTCACCATCGCCAATAAAGGCCTGGCCTCAGCCAAGGAAAGCCTGGCGGCGGCGGAAAAACGCAACCGTGCGGGTGACGCCTCTAAGCTGGATGTAAGCCTGGTCAAGGCGGAAGTGGCCGAGCAACTGCGACAAGGCAACGAAGCCAAGATAAAAGCCGCTGCGAGCTGGGCAACACTGTCGCGGCGCTTCCCTGGCATCGAGCGCAAAGTGGTTGATCTGCCCATTCCTTCGGCCGAACTCGGTCAGTACGACACCTGGCGCGAGCGGATCCTGGCCGAAAGCGATGTGCTGCGTCGGGTCGAAGCCTCTCTGCTGAGAAATCAGGGGCAATCGGCCCGGGCGAAGGCTGACAGGGTGCCGGATCCTACGTTGGGGGTATTCACCGCCTCCGAGCAGGGCAACCGTGAGCGCATCTACGGTGTCAGCTTCAGCATGCCGATCCCCAGCGGGTCGCGCAGTGCTCGCTACAGCCAGGCGCTGGCCCAGGAGAATGCGGCTCGCGAGGATGTCGACCTGGCCAAACGCGAGCTGGAAGCCGGGATTGCCCGTGACGTCGAACTGGCTTCAGGTGCTTACGAGAGCTACCTGATCGCGAAGGATGGCGCCGCTGCCATGACCCAGAACGAAGCACAGATGCAGCGTGCCTACGAACTGGGCGAGGTGGATCTGCAGTCGTTGTTGCTGGCTCGCCGGCAAGCCGTCGCATCGTCTACCAGCGCCCTGCAGGCCCACGCGGATACGCTGCGCACCCATCTGTCGCTGTTGATCGATGCCCACTGGATATGGGGGTTGGACGAAAGCTGAGTTGTTGCGTTGCCCGGCATAGGCCGGGCAACCTTTCAGAATCGTAATGAGTTACTCATGCTCCGGTTAGTTTTCGGCAGCAATGATAGGAAACGGCCAGTGACCACAGCTGAATAATAAACGGCCGTCCTATCTCAATAAGGGAAGGTCTGAAGTAACCCTGTATTTCCGGTCGACTTCAGCCCTTGCTGCTTTTGAAAGCGGGCCGTCGATCAAAATCGACCAGGTAACCCGCTCAGTTCTCCGTTTTTGGCCGCCGCGAGCACCTCGCAGCAGCCATTTTCCGCATTACAGGTGCACCTTTCCTGCGGTAGTCAGCAAATGTCGGCGCGCCATCCATAGGTTCGACAGCGCGAACAGCGTCACCAGCTGAGCGGTGTTCTTGGCCAGGCCACGGAAGCGCACCTTCACGTAACCGAACTGGCGCTTGATCACTCGAAACGGGTGCTCGACCTTCGCTCGCACTTGTGCCTTGGCCTTCTCGATCTTGCGCTTGGCTTTGTACAGGGCGCTGCGTTTATCGAGCTTCTTGTAGGTGCTGCGGCGTGCTGCGACCTGCCAGATCACTTCGCGGCCCGCATGTTCGGGGCGCTTTTCGACGCCGGTGTAGCCGGCATCGGCGCAGACGACGTTCTCGTTACCGTGCAGCAGTTTGTCGACCTGGGTGATATCGGGGTTTGGGGAGCAACGGAACAGAAAGTGCACTTAAGCCCAGCGCCTGCCCGCAAACCCTTGTGGCGTCTGGTTAGTTCGGGAAAACCAAGGTTTTGCCGAACTCTATCGAGGAATGGCTCGGTTCGTTAAGCTCCCCACGCTACGGTTCAAATAACTGGTACGCTTTATCAAAGTTCAACTATTACTAACGTAGTCGAGTAAACGGTACTTTTGATGAAGATCGGTTATGCGCGAGTGAGCACTCGGGATCAGAAAGCCGACCTACAAGTCGATGCCCTGAAACAGGCCGGGTGCGAACGCATCTACCAAGACATCGCCAGCGGCGCGAAAGCGCCCGTCCGGAACTGGACAAACTGCTGGCCAACGTGCGTCCGGGTGATGCCGTGGTGATCTGGAAACTGGATCGCCTCGGGCGCTCGCTCAAGCACCTGGTCGAGCTGGTCGGCGAGCTGGCAGAGCGTAAGGTCGGCTTGCAGAGCCTGAATGACCCCATCGAACCACCCATGCCCAAGGCCGCCTGGTGTTCAACCTGTTCGCCTCGCTGGCCGAGTTCGAGCGCGAGCTGATCCGCGAGCGGACTCAGGCGGGCCTGTCGGCCGCACGGTCGCGGGGCCGGATCGGTGGCCGTCCCAAGGGTCTGCCCGCCAAGGCCGAGGCCACCGCCATGGCGGCGCAAACGCTGTACCGCGAGGGTCGCCTGAGCGTCAGCGCCATCGGCGAGAAGCTACACATCTCCAAGAGCACACTGTACAGCTACCTGCGCCACCGGGGTGTCGAGATCGGCGCATACCAGAAGAGCGCCCGGTCACGCGATCAGCAGATCACGGCCTCGTCGTCATCGCCGGCAGAGCCGCCCGCTGTCGAGCGGGTGGCCACCGTCACCCTGCGCCTGGCGGTGGTGAATAACAGCAAGTTCGTGCGCGGCCGGAAACGGGCCAAGGAGAACATCGAGCGCTACTGCCTGGAACCCTACGGCATGAAACGGCTGGAGTCGGGCCACTACGAGTTGGCCATTTCGTATCGAAGCGACGACGAGCTGGACAAGACCGTGCACGACCTGCTGACCGAGATCAGCCAGGAAGCCGACATGCGCAACTGCTTCATCGAGGCGGATGCCTGGGAAGAAGGCACCGAGCGCAGGTGGTAGGGCTTACGTTGGTTTTTGGTTCCATTGCTCCCCAAACCCCATGATTGAGCGGTAAAAGCCTGCAAATGGCGGACAAAATGCCAGTATCTACGGCGCCATGTGGGTGGTCGCTCTGCATCGGATCGCGAGCGCCGATAGAAGCCCGCCCCTTGAAAAAAGCCGGGCCTAGGCGGCCCGGAAATTTCCAACGAGGAGGTTCACAGCGGTTTCGCGGTTACCACAACGGCAGGCTGTAGCTGACGATGAAGCGGTTCTCATCCAGGTCGCTCTGGAAGTTGCTTCGCGTGGTGGCGTTGCGCAGCTTGAAGCCGAGGTTCTTCAGCGGGCCGCTCTGGATGACGTAGGCGATGTCGGTGTTGCGTTCCCAGGTCTTGCCTTCACTGGCGCCAGCGCCACGGTCGACGTTGTCGCCGGAAACGTAACGGGTCATCAGCGACAGCCCGGGAATGCCCATGGCGGCGAAGTCGTAGTCATAGCGGACCTGCCAGGAGCGTTCGTCCTCGTTGCCGAAGTCGTTGATCTGCAGCAGGTTGATCAGCGCGTTATCGCCACCGGCAACGTAGGCGAAGCCGGTATCGCCGCTCATGTGCTGATAGCCGCCGGTGAAGGCATGGCCGCCGTGCTTGTAGGTGAACAGTGCGCCGAACGAATCGTTGTCGACGTTGCTGCCGCCATCGTCGGTGGAGCGCACATAGCGCAGGTCGGTCTTGAAGCTCTGCGACTCGCTGATCGGCAGCACATGGACCAGGCTGAGATTGTGCTGATCGTAGATGCCGTCCAGCCCGCCATAGTAGTAGCTGGTGGCCAGCTGCGACGTCCAGTCGTAACGGCCGCCGGCGAAGAAGAATTCGTCGCTCGTGGTATTGCTGCCAAAGGTAATGTTGCGCAGCCCGCCATTGAACACCGTCATCTCTTCGTAGTTGGAAGAGTCGCGGTAGCTCGTACGATCCAGCATGCCGAGGTCCAGCGTGAGGCCGGCGACTTCCTTGCTTTGCAGCCAGGCGCCGCGATAGATGTTGGGCAGCAGGCGACTGTCGTTGCGCATCAGCACCGGAATCACCGGTTGCAGGGTGCCCACGTGCAGCGTGGTCGCGGACAGCTTGGCCTTCGCGGTCAGGCCCGCCGTGCCGTAGTCGTCCTCCGGTTCACCGGAAGCCGAGCGTGGCAGGAGGCTGGTGCCACCGCGACCGGAGCCGGAGTCGAGCTTGACGCCGAGCAGCCCGATGGCATCCAGACCGAAGCCGATGGGGCCTTCGGTGTAGCCGGATTCCATTTTCAGCATGAAGCCCTGGGCCCATTCCTCGGCCTTGGACTGAGCGGCGCCAGACTGCCGGAAGTCGCGGTTCATGTAGAAGTTACGCAGGTCGATGCTGGCTTTGCTGTCTTCGATGAAAGCGGCCGAAGCCGTGGTGGACATGCCCAGGATGGCTGCGGCCAGACTGGAAAGCAGGAAGATTCGACTTGCTGGTCTCAGTTGCATAGCTTTCTCTCTTGTTGTTGTGATCGTTGATGCAGCTGTTGGGCCCGGCTGCGAACGTCCCCGGGCCCGGATTACCACCTCATGCGGTAATGCGATGCCGCGCTCAGCGCGCGGGGCTCCTGGGCACGCGGCCCAGCAGGTAGAACTCGTCGTTGGGCGGGGTCCGCGCCATGGACACCAGGCGGTTGGAGAGGCCGAACAGCCCGGCGATGGCGCCGATGTCCCAGATGTCATCGAGGCTGAAGCCCTGCGCCTCCAGCCGTGCCTGCCAGGCGTCGTCCAGCACGCCGCGCCCGGCGGCCAGGTGCAGGGCGAAATCGAGCATGGCGCGCTGGCGTTCGGAGATTGGCGCGGTGCGGTAATTGATCGCTATCTGGTCGGCCAGCTGCGCGTCCTTGGCGAGGATGCGCAGGATCGCGCCATGGGCGACCACGCAGTACAGGCAGCCATGGTCAGCGCTGACCGCGACCACGATCATCTCCTTCTCGGCCTGGGTCAGGCTGTCGGCTTCGCGCTCCATCAGCGCATCGTGATAGGCGAAGAAAGCGCGAAACTCCGCCGGCCGATGGGCCAGCATGAGAAACACGTTGGGAATGAAACCGGCCTTTTCCTGCACGGCGAGAATCCGTTCGCGCAGGTCGGTGGGTAGTTCGTCGAGGCTGGCGGGCAGCGGAAAACGGCTGATCGGCTGAGCAATAGGCAGCGCCATGGGAAGCTCCTTTTCGGATGAGCGAATGGCCGGCCGGGCGAACCCGGCCGGTGCCGGTCAGTGCTGTTCGCTGATGCCCAGCTCGACCACGCTGATCTCGCGCATGCGGAACTTCTGAACCTTGCCGCTGATGGTCATCGGAAACTCATCGACGAACTTGATGTGCCGCGGCGCCTTGAAATGGGCGATGCGGCCCTTGCAGAACTCGCGCAGTTCCTCGGCCTCGGCCTGATGCCCCGGATGCAGCTTGACCCAGGCGACGATCTCCTCGCCGAATTTGCTGTCCGGCACGCCGATCACCTGCACGTCGGCCACCGCCGGATGGGTGAAGAGAAATTCCTCGATCTCGCGCGGGTACACGTTCTCGCCGCCGCGGATGATCATGTCCTTGTTGCGGCCGACGATCTTGATGTAACCCTCGTCGTCCATCACCGCGAGGTCGCCGGTGTGCATCCAGCGCGCGCCGTCGATGGCTTCGCGGGTGGCGTCCGGGTTGTTCCAGTAGCCGAGCATCACGCTGTAGCCGCGGGTGCACAGCTCGCCGATCTGCCCACGCGGCACCACCGCGCCGTGCTCGTCGACGATCTTGCTTTCCAGGTGCGGCTGGGTGCGACCGACGCTGGTCACGCGGCGCTCCAGGTCGTCGTCGGCGCTGGTCTGGGTCGACACAGGGCTGGTTTCGGTCATGCCGTAGGCGATCTGCATTTCGACCAGGTGCATGTCGTCGATGACGCGCTTCATCACCTCGATCGGGCAGGTGGAACCGGCCATGATGCCGGTGCGCAGGCTGCTCAGATCCAGCGACTGGCGCTCCGGGTGGTCGAGCATGGCGATGAACATGGTCGGCACGCCGTACATGCCGGTGGCCTTTTCCTCGGCCGCCGCCTGCAACGCCGCCAACGGCTCGAAGGCGGCGCTCGGGTAGATCATCGTGGTGCCGTGGGTGACGCAACCGAGGTTGCCCATGACCATGCCGAAGCAGTGGTACAGCGGCACCGGGATCACCAGGCGATCGTGCTCGGTCAGTTTGAGGCTCTCGCCGACCATGTAGCCGTTGTTGAGGATGTTGTAGTGGCTGAGCGTGGCACCCTTGGGAAAGCCGGTGGTGCCGGAGGTGTACTGGATGTTGATGGGGTCGTCGAACTGCAGGCGCTCGCCGCACTGGCGCAGCTGCTCGGGGCCGACCTGCTCGGCCATCTCCACCAGCGCCTGCCACTGCAGCATGCCATCCACCGGCTTGTCGCACAGGCTGATCACCCCGCGCAGCTCGGGCAGCATATGGCTCTGCAGGGCACCAACGGCGGCGCTTTCCAGCTCCGGCAGCAGCTCATGGAGCATGGCGTGGTAATCGGAAGTCTTGAAGGCATCGGCGCAGATCAGCCAGCGGCAGCCGGACTGCTTCAGGGCGTACTCGAGTTCGCTGAGGCGGTAGGCGGGATTGATGTTGACCAGCACCACGCCGATCTTCGCCGTGGCGAACTGGGTGATGCACCACTGGGCATTGTTCGGTGACCAGATTCCCACTCGCTCGCCAGCTTGCAGTCCGAGGGCCAGCAGGCCACGCGCGCAACGGTCCACCGCCTCCGCCAGCTCCGACCAGGTGTAACGCAGCTGCTGATGGCGCACCACCAGGGCCTCGCGCTGGGGAAAGCGCTCCACGGTACGATCGAACGCCGCGCCGATGGTCATGGGCAACAGGGGTTTGCTCTGCGGTCCGCAGGTATAGCTCGGAAGACTCATGACGATTTTCCTCAGTCTTATGTTTGTTATGAGGCGTGATTCGCAAGGGCGCTGGCGCTGCTGACAGTCACCCTAGGCCGCGATTACGTTAACGTAAAGGTAACTAACTGACAACATGCTCCGGGGTAGGCGAAAGTCGAGCCTTGGCAAGCAGTCAAATGGCCATTATCTGGTGACGGATATCGGCTTCAGTCGCGTTCAGATCGGCGCTGGCACGCCTGTCTGAAGGCGTACCCAAGCGGTGCGGAAACAGCTGCGCGAGGGCCATCGCAACGATGCCGCGGGAACACCTCGTCAAGCGCCTTCGCGCTGGTACTCGTGATGGAAGTCGAGGGCGGCGAGGTTCTTGTCCTTGGCCTCGAGCATGATGTCGAAGCGATCCAGAAACTGAAACGCATAGCGATTCGTCCAGCGGTTCCACATGCGTTTGCTATGCGCATAGAGGTCGCGCTTGCTGACCTGCTCCAGCAGCACGGGGATTTCCAGCTTCTGCTCCGGTGCGAAGCCGAGCTCCATCAGGCTCTCCTGCGGCTGCGAGTAATGCATGGTCGGCCGCACACCGCGCCAGCTTTGCAGAATGCGCTCGATGCGCGGGTCGTCCGGCTCGATGTAGCGGTCCTCGTGAATCCAGCAATGATGGATGTCCAGCACCACCGGCGCGAGGTCCGCGAGACTCAGGCAGTCGTCCAGGCCATAGGTCTTCTCGTCGTTCTCGAAGGTGATGCAGTGCCGCGCCTCGGTCGACAGGCGCGTCCATACCGCACGCACGCCCTCGGCGCCGAGCCGTCCGGCGATATGCAGGTTGCACTTGAAGTCCTGAAAGCGCCGGCCGTAGCCCATCATGCGGATCATGTCGGCGTGGTATTCGAATTCCGCCAGGCTCCTCTCCACCACCTGCTGCTTGTCCGACCCCAGCACGCAGTACTGGCCGGGATGCATCGACAGGCGAATGTCATGACGGCGCGCCAGCTCGCCGATTGCAGCAAAACCGGTGATGAGACGATCCTGAATTTCAGGCCGCCGGTAGAAAGGCGCGATCTCGGCATGGCTGTAGAACGGCAGCAGGTCGCTGGACAGACGCAACATGCGCAGCATCGGTGGCAGCGTAGCGACGTATTCGAGCAACACCCGCTGGGCGTTCAGGTTGTGCTCGACGATCTCCTCGAGCCTCGCCTCGGCCGCCTCGCGTCCCACCGAGGCCATCCAGCGCAGCGTCGTGCTGCGCGGGTTGAAGGTGCGCTCGATGCGCTCCAGCTCCTTCAGCGAGAGGCTCTGTTGCGGGTGGCGATACATGCAGGCGAAGCCGATGCGGGGCATGGAGTTCCTCGTCGATGGCAGGCCGACGTTGCGGCCATTGCCTGTTTAGTCCCACCGGCCTCGCGCCGAGTGCCCCTCCACCGACGAAACACCCCCGCACGCCCAACCGGCGACCACACCTTGGCGAGCCTATGCTTGCAGGCATGCCGACATCGGTGATGTGTTGACAGAGCGCCAGCGTACCTTTACGTTAACGTAAAGCAGCGGGCGATCATCCATGCCAATGGACCTCGAACCGCTACCAGAACGCCGGCCCGCATTCCCCCGGACGAACGAACTCTCTGAACACAGAGCAATTACAAGACAAGCAGGTGGCTCATGAACTACTCCAGCCTCAATTTCGCCCTCGGTGAAACCATCGACATGTTGCGCGAGCAGGTGCAGGCCTTCGTCGCTGCCGAGATTGCTCCGCGCGCCGAAGCCATCGATCAGGAGAACCTGTTCCCGGCGGACATGTGGAGAAAATTCGGCGAGATGGGTCTGCTCGGCGTGACCGTCTCCGAAGAGTACGGTGGCGCCGGCCTCGGCTACCTGGCCCACGTGGTCGCGATGGAAGAGATCAGCCGCGGCTCGGCCTCGGTGGCCCTGTCCTACGGCGCGCACTCGAACCTGTGCGTCAACCAGATCAACCGCAACGGCAACGCCGAGCAGAAGGCCCGCTACCTGCCCAAGCTGATCAGTGGCGAGCACGTCGGCGCGCTGGCCATGAGCGAACCCAATGCCGGCTCCGACGTGGTCTCCATGAAGCTGCGCGCCGAGAAGCGCGGCGACCGCTACGTGCTCAACGGCAGCAAGACCTGGATCACCAACGGCCCGGACGCCAACACCTACGTTATCTATGCCAAGACCGACCTGGACAAGGGCCCGCACGGCATCACCGCCTTCATCGTCGAGCGCGACTGGAAAGGTTTCTCCCGCGGCAACAAGTTCGACAAGCTGGGCATGCGCGGCTCCAACACCTGCGAGCTGTTCTTCGATGACGTCGAGGTGCCGGAAGAGAACGTGCTGGGCGTCGAGAACGGCGGCGTCAAGGTGCTGATGAGCGGCCTGGATTACGAGCGCGTGGTACTGGCCGGCGGCCCGACCGGGATCATGCAGGCCTGCCTCGACGTGGTGGTGCCCTACATCCACGACCGCAAGCAGTTCGGCCAGAGCATCGGCGAGTTCCAGTTCATCCAGGGCAAGGTGGCCGACATGTACACCCAGCTCAACGCCAGCCGCGCCTACCTCTATGCCGTGGCCCAGGCTTGCGACCGTGGCGAGACCACCCGCAAGGACGCCGCCGGGGTGATCCTCTACACCGCCGAGAACGCCACGCAGATGGCCCTGCAGGCGATCCAGATCCTCGGCGGCAATGGCTACATCAACGAATTCCCCACCGGCCGCCTGCTGCGCGACGCCAAGCTCTACGAGATCGGCGCCGGCACCAGTGAAATCCGCCGCATGCTGATCGGACGCGAGCTGTTCAACGAATCCAGGTGAGCTGCGGGCGGAGCAACGCCCAACCCTCGTAGGGTGGAAAACCGCGAAGCGTTTTCCACCGCAGTCGGTGGATGGCAGAGCCATCCATGATGGAATTGAACGGAGCCAACCATGGCCATCCTGCATACCCAGATCAATACCCGTTCGCCCGAGTTCGCCGCCAACAGCGCCGCGATGCTCGAACAGGTGAACAACCTGCGCGCACTGCTCGGTCGCGTCAGCGAAGGCGGCGGCGCGACCGCCCAGCAGCGCCACGTCTCGCGCGGCAAGCTGCTGGTGCGTGAACGCATCGACACCCTGCTCGATGCCGGCTCGGCCTTTCTCGAACTCGCGCCGCTGGCCGCCCACGAGGTCTATGGCGAAGACGTTGCCGCAGCCGGCGTGGTCGCCGGTATCGGCCGCGTCGAAGGCGTCGAATGCATGATCATCGCCAACGACGCCACCGTGAAGGGCGGCAGCTATTACCCGCTGACAGTGAAGAAGCACCTGCGCGCGCAGACCGTCGCCCGCGAGAACCGCCTGCCCTGCGTCTACCTGGTGGATTCCGGCGGCGCCAACCTGCCGCGTCAGGACGAGGTGTTCCCGGACCGCGAACACTTCGGCCGCATCTTCTTCAACCAGGCCAACATGAGCGCCATGGGCATCCCGCAGATCGCTGTGGTGATGGGTTCCTGCACCGCCGGCGGCGCCTACGTGCCGGCGATGGCCGACGAAACCATCATGGTGCGCAACCAGGCGACCATCTTTCTCGCCGGCCCGCCGCTGGTGAAGGCTGCCACCGGCGAAGTGGTGACCGCCGAGGAGCTGGGCGGCGCCGACGTGCACTGCAAGACCTCCGGCGTCGCCGACCACTACGCCGAGAACGACGAGCACGCCCTTTCCATCGCCCGTCGCTGCGTGGCCAACCTGAACTGGCGCAAGCTCGGCCAGCTGCAGACCCGTGAGCCACGCGCGCCGCTGTATGCCGCCGACGAGCTGTACGGCGTGATTCCGGCCCAGGCCAAGCAGCCCTATGACGTGCGCGAAGTGATAGCGCGGCTGGTGGACGGCAGTGAGTTCGACGAGTTCAAGGCGCTGTTCGGCACCACCCTGGTCTGCGGTTTCGCCCACCTGCACGGCTACCCGATCGCCATCCTCGCCAACAACGGCATCCTCTTCGCCGAGGCGGCGCAGAAAGGCGCGCACTTCATCGAGCTGGCCTGCCAGCGCGGCATCCCGCTGCTGTTCCTGCAGAACATCACCGGCTTCATGGTCGGGCAGAAATACGAAGCCGGCGGCATCGCCAAGCACGGCGCCAAGCTGGTCACCGCGGTGGCCTGTGCCCAGGTGCCGAAGCTCACCGTACTTATCGGCGGCAGCTTCGGTGCCGGCAACTACGGCATGTGCGGCCGCGCCTACGACCCGCGCTTCCTGTGGATGTGGCCCAACGCGCGCATCGCCGTGATGGGTGGCGAGCAGGCCGCCGGGGTACTCGCCCAGGTCAAGCAGGAGCAGAGCGAACGCGCCGGCAAGAGCCTCGGCGACAACGAGGTGGCGGCGATCAAGCAGCCGATCCTCGAGCAGTACGAACGCCAGGGCCATCCGTATTACTCAAGTGCGCGGCTGTGGGACGACGGCGTGATCGACCCGGCGCAAACCCGCGAGGTGCTGGGGCTGGCGCTGTCCGCCGCGCTCAACGCGCCGATCGAGCCGACCCGCTTCGGCGTGTTCCGCATGTAAAGCCGCAAGCCACAAGCGGTTCTGCGTTTTCTTGCCGCTTGCAGCTCAAAGGAGTTCTTAATGACCGATTTCCAGACCATCGAACTGAACAAAGACGCGCGCGGCGTGGCCACGCTCTGGCTCAACCGCGCGGACAAGAACAACGCCTTCGACGCCCGGGTGATCGGCGAACTGAACCGGGCGCTGGCCCAGGTGCAGGACGATGCGAGCATCCGTTTCCTGATCCTGCGCGGACGTGGCAAGCACTTCTCCGCTGGCGCCGACCTGGGCTGGATGCGCGAGTCGGCGGAGCTCGACTTTCAGGCCAACCTGGATGACGCCCACGAACTCGGCGAACTGATGCAACGCCTCTACCAGCTGCCGCAGCCGACCCTGGCCGTCGTGCAGGGCGCGGCCTTTGGCGGCGCGCTGGGGCTGATCGCCTGCTGCGACATGGCCATCGGCGCCAGCGATGCGCTGTTCTGCCTGTCGGAAGTGCGCATCGGCCTGGCCCCGGCGGTGATCAGCCCGTACGTGGTCAAGGCCATCGGCGAGCGCGCCACCCGCCGCTACGCACTCACCGCCGAACGCTTCGACGGCCAGCGCGCCCGCGAGCTGGGCCTGCTCGCCGAGACCTACCCGGCCAGTGAACTGGACGCCGCGCTCGAGCAGTGGGTCGGCAACCTGCTGCTCAACAGCCCACAGGCGCTCAAGGCCTGCAAGGATCTGCTCCTGGAGGTGGGCGCTGGCGATTTCGACAGTGCGCTGCGCCAGACCACCGAACAGGCCATCGCCCGCCTGCGTACCAGCCCGGAAGGTCAGGAAGGCCTGCGCGCCTTTTTGGAAAAACGCACGCCCGCGTGGCAGGAGCGCGCGTGATGACTGGGCTTCTGTGGGGCGCTCGCTCGTATACGTTGTCGCATACGCGCGGTGAGAGGGTTGCGTTGTGTGGCGGTCGGGCGATGGTGCAGGTCCTCGACACCACCCCCTCACCCCAGCCCTCTCCTCAAAGGGGAGAGGGAGTTGATTTGTGCAATGGCTCGGCAGGTGTGCTGGGTCGCAGCACCGCCACCTCGCCCCAGCGCTCTTCCCAATGGAAAGAGGGGGTTGGGTTATGTGGGGTTTGGCTGCCTAACCATAAAGTCCGCGCTCATGCCGCTGATGGCACATCAAACGGTCAAGCCAATCATTGCCGAACCACTTCATTGCTTCGCCCCACTCCGTCGTCCCCTCGCCCCTCGGGGGCGCCCGGCATAGGGGAGAGGGCTAGGGTGAGGGGAAGCGTCTTCCAGGCCACGCAGGAATCACAAAAATGATCACGATCCTTCTGGTTGCCAACCGCGGCGAGATCGCCTGCCGCGTGATGCGCACCGCCAAGGCCATGGGCCTGACCACCGTTGCCGTGCACAGCGCCATCGACGCCACGGCGCGCCACGCTCGCGAAGCCGATATCCGCATCGACCTCGGTGGCGCCAAGCCGGCCGACAGCTACCTGCGCATCGACAAGCTGATCGAAGCGGCCAAGGCCAGCGGCGCCCAGGCGATCCACCCGGGCTACGGTTTTCTCTCGGAGAACGCCGAGTTCGCCCGCGCCATCGAACAGGCCGGGCTGATCTTCCTCGGCCCGCCCGCCTCCGCCATCGACGCCATGGGCAGCAAGTCCGCAGCCAAGGCGCTGATGGAGGAAGCCGGCGTACCGCTGGTGCCGGGCTATCACGGCGAGGCGCAGGACGTGGAAGCCTTCCGTGCCGCCGCGGAAAAGATCGGTTACCCGGTGCTGCTCAAGGCCACCGCCGGTGGTGGCGGCAAGGGCATGAAGGTGGTCGAGCGCGAGGCGGATCTCGCCGAGGCGCTGGCTTCCGCGCAACGTGAAGCAAAATCGTCATTCGGCGACTCGCGCATGCTGGTGGAAAAGTACGTATTGAAGCCGCGCCATGTGGAGATCCAGGTCTTCGCCGACCAGCACGGTAACTGCCTGTACCTGAACGAGCGCGACTGCTCGATCCAGCGCCGCCATCAGAAAGTGGTTGAAGAGGCGCCAGCGCCAGGCCTCTCCGCCGAGCTGCGCCGCGCCATGGGTGAAGCGGCCGTTAAGGCAGCCCAGGCCATCGGCTATGTCGGTGCCGGCACGGTGGAATTCCTGCTGGATGCGCGTGGCGAATTCTTCTTCATGGAAATGAACACCCGCCTGCAGGTCGAGCACCCGGTCACCGAGGCCATCACCGGCCTCGATCTGGTCGCCTGGCAGATTCGCGTCGCTCGCGGCGAGCCGCTGCCGATCAGCCAGGAACAGGTGCCGCTGATCGGCCATGCGATAGAGGTACGGCTGTACGCCGAGGACCCCGACAACGATTTCCTCCCGGCTACCGGCACCCTCGAGCTCTACCATGAAGCCGCGGATGGCCCGGGCCGTCGCGTCGACAGCGGCGTCGCCGAGGGCGATACCGTATCGCCATTCTACGATCCGATGCTCGGCAAGCTGATCGCCTGGGGTGAGAACCGCGAGGAAGCGCGCTTGCGCCTCTTGGCCATGCTCGACGAGACCGCCGTCGGCGGCGTGCGCACCAACCTCGCCTTCCTGCGTCGCGTCGTCGGCCACCGCGCCTTCGCCGAAGCCGAGCTGGATACGGGCTTCATCCCGCGTCACGAGGGCGAGCTGCTGCGTCCGGCCGGCGAACTGTCCGATGCCTTCTGGCAACAGGCTGCCGAGTGCTTCGTGCAGAGCGAGCCGACCACCGTTCGCGGCGACGATGCCCATTCGCCGTGGTCCAAACGCGACGGGTTGCGCTTCGGTATGCCGGCACTGATTACCCTGCACCTGCAATGCAATGGCGAGAGCCGCCGTTTGAAGGTCGATCCGGCAGTGCCGCAGCAGAGCGTCCGCACGCCCAGGGCGATCCGCCAGGGTGGTGCGCTGTATCTGCAGTGGAACGGCGAATGGCTGGCCGTGCGCGCCTTCGACCCCATCGCCGAAGCCGAAGCGAGCCACCAGCATCACGGCGGCCTGACCGCGCCAATGAACGGCAGCATCGTTCGTGTACTGGTGGAGGCCGGCCAGCATGTCGAAGCCGGCACCGCGCTGATCGTGCTGGAAGCGATGAAGATGGAACACAGCATCCGCAGTGCCCAGGCAGGCGTGGTCAAGAGCCTGTTCTGCAGCGAAGGCGAAATGGTCAGCGAAGGCGCGGTGCTGCTGGAGATGGAAGAGGCGTGACGGTCGCCAAGGTGGACAAAGCTTCGCCGTTGTCCACCCTACGCACGAACGCAAGGCCTTAGGGTGGAAGCGCCGCAGGCTTTTCCACCGGTAGCCGGACGCCTCGGCTGACACACATGAACCGGCGAGCCCGCCAATCGCGCTCGCCCCTGGAGGACATATGAGCCTGCCCAAACAGGTCCGGCTGGTGGAAGTCGGCCCGCGTGACGGTCTGCAGAACGAGCAGCAGCCGATCAGCGTGGCGGACAAGGTGCGTCTGGTCGACGACCTGAGCGCCGCTGGGCTGTCCTATATCGAAGTCGGCAGCTTCGTCTCGCCCAAGTGGGTGCCGCAGATGGCGGGCTCCGCCGATGTCTTCGCGCAGATCCAGCGCAAGGCCGGGGTCACTTACGCGGCGCTGACGCCGAACATGAAGGGCCTGGAGGCGGCCATCGAGGCCGGCGTGAAGGAAGTCGCGGTGTTCGGTGCGGCCTCCGAAGCTTTCTCGCAGAAGAACATCAACTGCTCCATCGCCGAGAGCCTGGCACGCTTCGCGCCTTTGATGGAGGCTGCCCGCGAACACGACATTCGCGTGCGTGGCTACGTTTCCTGCGTGCTCGGCTGCCCTTACGAGGGTGAGGTATCGCCAGCCAAGGTCGCCGAAGTGGCCCGCGAGCTGTATGCCATGGGCTGCTACGAGGTTTCCCTGGGCGACACCATCGGCACCGGCACACCGGGCAAGACCCGCACGTTGTTCGATACCGTAGCCCGCGAAGTGCCGCGCGAACGGTTGGCCGGGCATTTCCACGACACCTACGGCCAGGCGCTGGCGAATATCTATGCGAGCCTCTTGGAAGGCATCGCCGTGTTCGACAGCTCGGTCGCCGGCCTCGGCGGTTGCCCTTACGCCAAAGGCGCCAGCGGCAATGTCGCCAGCGAAGACGTGCTGTACATGTTCAACGGGCTGGACATAGCCACCGGCATCGACCTCGACGCACTGATCGCCGCCGGCCAGCGCATCAGCCAGCTGCTGGGGCGCGCCAACGGTTCGCGGGTCGCCCGCGCCAGACTGGCCGGTTAGCGGCACCGTTCTTGCTAAACCCTATTCGTCGGGCGCCTGCTCAGATGGCACCCGGCACGGACAGAACAACAAGTAGAGGTAATTCATGAACAAGATTTACCCCAGCGCCGCCCACGCCCTGGAAGGCCTGGTCGAGGACGGCATGACCATCGCCGTCGGCGGCTTCGGCCTGTGCGGCATCCCCGAGCAGCTGATCGGCGCGCTGCGCGACAGCGGCAAGAAGAACCTGACTGCCATCAGCAACAACGCCGGTGTCGACGGTTTCGGCCTCGGCCTGCTGCTGGAGACGCGGCAGATCAGCAAGATGATTTCCTCCTACGTGGGTGAGAACAAGGAGTTCGAGCGCCAGTACCTGGCCGGCGAGCTGGCCCTGGAGTTCACCCCGCAGGGCACCCTGGCCGAGAAGCTGCGTGCCGGCGGCGCGGGCATCCCGGCGTTCTACACCAGGACCGGCTACGGCACGCTGGTGGCCGAAGGCAAGGAAACCCGCCAGTTCAACGGCGAGTGGTACGTGATGGAGGAATCGCTGACCGCCGACCTGGCGCTGGTCAAGGCATGGAAGGCCGACAAGGCCGGCAACCTGCTGTTTCGCAAGACCGCGCGCAACTTCAACCCGCTGGCGGCGATGGCCGGCGAGGTCTGCGTCGTCGAGGTGGAGGAGATCGTCGAGACCGGCGAGCTGGACCCGGACCAGATCCACCTGCCGGGCATCTACGTGCATCGCATCGTGCACAACCCGAACCCGGAAAAACGCATCGAAAAACGCACGGTGAGGAGCTGAGACCATGGCCTGGACACGTGAACAGATGGCGCAACGCGCCGCCCAGGAGCTGCAGGACGGCTTCTACGTCAACCTCGGCATCGGCCTCCCGACCCTGGTGGCCAACTACATCCCCGACGGCATGGACGTCTGGCTGCAGAGCGAGAACGGCCTGCTCGGCATCGGCCCCTTCCCGACCGAGGAAGAGATCGACCCGGACCTGATCAACGCCGGCAAGCAGACCGTCACCGCCCTGCCCGGCTCGAGCTTCTTCGACAACGCGCAGAGCTTCGCCATGATCCGCGGCGGCCACATCAACCTGGCCATCCTCGGCGCCATGCAGGTGTCGGAAAAGGGCGACCTGGCCAACTGGATGATCCCCGGCAAGATGGTCAAGGGCATGGGCGGCGCGATGGATCTGGTGGCTGGCGTCAAGCGCGTCGTGGTGCTGATGGAGCACACCGCCAAGGGCGGCGCGCACAAGATCCTGCCGGCCTGCGACCTGCCACTGACCGGCCTCGGCGTGGTCGACCGGATCATCACCGACCTCGGCGTGCTGGACGTCACCGAGCAGGGCCTGAAGCTGGTGGAGCTGGCCGAAGGCGTCAGCTTCGAGGAGCTGCAAGAGGCCACCGGCAGCCCGATCCAGCGCTGAAGCGAGTGCGGGAAGGACGCCGGAGCAACCCTTGCCCGCCGCGTCTTCCCGCCTGCCCCGAACGCCCCGAGCCGGCGGCGCGCCAGCACTGGCCAGTCACCCAGGCGCCCGTATACTGCGGCATCGACCGGTCTGCCAGCGCGCTGACCAACGGCTGCCCCCTGTCGTTCGAGGGCACCCTTTCCCGGAGCCAGGCCGCGTGCCTAGCCCTCGCGTTACGCCCCGGCGTAGCGCCTTTTTATTCGGAGTCCGTCATGCAAGACGTCGTCATCGTAGCTGCAACCCGCACCGCCATCGGCAGTTTCCAGGGCTCGCTGGCCAATGTGCCGGCAGTCGAACTGGGCGCCACCGTGATCCGCGCCCTGCTGGAAAAGACCGGCATCGACCCGGCCCAGGTCGATGAAGTCATCCTCGGCCACGTGCTCACCGCCGGCGCCGGGCAGAACACCGCGCGCCAGGCCTCGATCAAGGCCGGCCTGCCCCACGCGGTACCGGCCATGACGCTGAACAAGGTCTGCGGCTCGGGCCTCAAGGCCGTGCATCTGGCCGTGCAGGCGATCCGCTGCGGCGATGCCGACGTGATCATCGCCGGCGGCATGGAAAACATGAGCCTGGCGCCCTACGTCCTGCCCGGCGCACGCACCGGCCTGCGCATGGGCCACGCGCAGATCGTCGACACCATGATCACCGATGGCCTGTGGGATGCCTTCAACGACTACCACATGGGCATCACCGCGGAGAACCTGGCCGACAAGTACGACATCGACCGCGCGCAGCAGGACGCCTTCGCCGCGCAGTCGCAGCAGCGTGCCGCCGCCGCCATCGAAAGCGGCCGCTTCGATGCCGAGATCACCCCGGTGATGATCCCGCAGCGCAAGGGCGATCCGCTCGCCTTCGCCCGTGACGAGCAGCCCCGCGCCGGCACCACCGCCGAATCCCTCGGCGGCCTGCGCGCAGCCTTCAAGAAGGACGGCTGCGTCACTGCCGGCAACGCCTCGACCCTCAACGACGGCGCCGCCGCGGTGGTGCTGATGAGCGCCAGTAAGGCCGAGGCGCTGGGCCTGCCGGTACTGGCGAAGATCGCCGGCTACGCCAACGCCGGCGTCGACCCGGCGATCATGGGCATCGGCCCGGTCACCGCCACCCGCCGCTGCCTGGAAAAGGCTGGCTGGACGCTGGCCGAGCTGGACCTGATCGAAGCCAACGAAGCCTTCGCCGTGCAAGCGCTGTCGGTGGGTAAGGAATTGGGCTGGGATGCCGATAAGGTCAACGTGAACGGCGGCGCCATCGCCCTCGGCCACCCGATCGGCGCCTCGGGCTGCCGTATCCTGGTGACCCTGCTGCACGAGATGCAGCGCCGCGATGTTCGCAAGGGCCTGGCAACGCTGTGCATCGGTGGTGGCCAGGGAGTAGCCTTGGCAGTCGAACGCCCCTAAGCACACGGCGCGGGGCAGACATACGCGCCCGGATCACCGGGCGCGACAGAGGATGATCGGAAGGAATCATGGCTAAACAGACCTACAGCATTTCCGACCTGGCCAACGAGCTGGACATCACCACCCGCGCCATCCGCTTCTATGAAGAACAGGGCATGCTCTCACCGACCCGCCGCGGCCAGGAGCGCATCTACTCGCCCAAGGATCGCGTCGCGCTGAAGCTGATCCTGCGTGGCAAGCGCATCGGCTTCTCGCTGGCCGAATGCAAGACGTTGATCGAACTCTACGACCCCAAGGCCGGCAACCAGAAGCAGCTGAACATCATGCTGCAGATGATCGCCGAGCGCCGCCAGCAGCTGGAGCAGCAGCTGCTCGATATCCGGCAGATGCAGCTGGAGCTGGATACCGCCGAGGAACGCTGCCGCACCGCGCTGGAAAATACCCTGGCCAAACAAGCCGCCAGCTGATCGCACACCCTCCGCTCTACACTCCTCTCATCCGGCGTCGCGCCTTGCGCCACGCCGGATTTCGTTTGTCCGGCAGGCAGCCACTGCAGTCGTCCATGAAACTGGACATGTTCCAGAATTTCGGACACCGCCGCATTTCCACCTGAGCAGTGTCTGCCGCAGCGGACACCACTATCGCCCTGCAAACACTCGAATACCGCTGCAGACCGCGCCTTTCCTGGTCCGCGGGCGATAGGCACAGAACCTGCAATCCAGCCTTCGACGCCAGAACAAACCAAAGAACAAGACTGGCGCCGGATCGGCAGCATCGGCTCGGCCTCTATTCTTGTTCTGGCCTGTTAACGCCCTCGACCCACGGGCGGTTACGCGTCCGCCCTCGGGCACCAGAACAACAACAAGAAGGAAACCTGCATGTCGACCAAGAACAAACTCTCCCGTATCGCCTGCGCCATCGGTGCCACCACCCTGCTCGGCGCCAGCCTGCTCAGTGGCGTCGCCAGCGCCGCGGAAAAGATCCGCTGGCAGGTGCCGCTGGCCTTCCCCTCGCACCTGATCGGCCTTTCCACGCCAGTCAAGCACCTCTCAGAATCGCTCAAGGCAGTGTCGGGCGGCGACATCCAGCTGCGCTACTACGAGCCGGGCGAGCTGGTGCCGCCGTTCGAGATCATGGATGCGGTGAGCAGCGGCAAGTACCCGGCCGGCTACACCTGGATCGGCTATGACCAGGGCACCATCCCGGCCCTGCCGCTGTACTCCGGCGCGCCGTTCAACATGGAGCCGCCGGCGCACCTGGCCTGGTACTACCAGGGCGACGGCAAGAAGCTGCTCGAGGAGATCTACGCCGAGCGCAATATCCACCCGATGCTGTGCAGCATCATCGGCCCGGAAGGCGCCGGCTGGTTCGCCAAGCCCATCGAGAAGCTCGACGACTTCGACGGCCTGCGCATCCGCTTCGCCGGCATCGGCGGCAAGGTGCTGGAAAAGCTCGGCGCCTCGGTGACCATGGTGCCTGGCGGCGAGATCTACCAGGCGCTGGAGCGCAAGACCATCGACGCCACCGAGTTCTCGCAGCCGGCGGTGGACAAAATGCTCGGCCTGGACCAGATCATCAAGAACTACATCATGCCCGGCTGGCATCAGACGCTGACCACCTCGCACCTGCTGGTGAACAAGGACGTCTGGGACAAGCTCGCGCCGGAAAGCCGCGCACTGATCGAGATGGGTTGCGAGTCGGCCACGCTCAAAGGCTTTGCCGAAAGCGAGTGGGCCCAACCGACCGCGCTGCGTGACTACCAGAAGCAGGGCGTGAAGGCCCAGGTGCTGCCCGAGCCGGTATTGCGCGAGCTGCAGAAGGTCACCGACGAGGTGCTCGACGAGATGGCCGCCAAGGACGAGATGTTCAAGCGCGTGCTGACCAGCCAGCGCGAGTTCATGCAGCACCACTCGATCTGGCATGGCATGGGCTACCTGCCGCGCGACTTCTACAAGTACGACTGACGGCTGCGCCTAACCGGCGGGCACGGCGACGTGCCCGCGTTCATCACCTGTGTCGAGATTTCGAGGTCCACCGTGTCCTTCAAGCCCGTCTCTCCCGATGCGCCAGCGCCCGACGCGCTGCCGTACAACCGCATCTCACGGCCGCTGGATCGCCTGCTGGTCGCCATCGGCCAGGCCAGCGCCTGGCTCTGGCTGGCGGTTCTGCTGGTCGTGCTGACCAATGTGTTCAGCCGTTTCGTCCTCTCCCGCGGCTCCATCGCGCTGGAGGAACTGTCCTGGCACCTGTTCGGCGCCGCGCTGATGCTTGCCCTCGCCTATGCCGTGGTGCGCGACGACCATGTGCGCGTCGACGTGCTCAGCGAACGCTTCAGCCTGCGCGGTCGCGCCTGGATAGAGCTGATCGCCATCGTGCTGCTGGCCCTGCCGGTGATCGCGCTGATGATCGATGCGCTGATTCCCTACGCCTACAAGGCCTACCTCTACAACGAGCGCTCCCAGGCGCCCAGCGGGCTGCCCCATCGCTTCATCTTCAAGAGCGTGCTGCCCATCGGCCTCGCGCTGGTGGCGCTGGCGCTGCTGTCGCGTGCGCTGCGCTGCAGCACCCTGCTGTTCAATTTCCCGCGGGCCCTGACGGCCCCCTCGGACGAGCGCGACCGCACTCGTTCGCAGCCCTGATGGAGTAGTCGCAATCATGGGTCTGGAAGAAATCCTCGTCATCGCCATGTTCGCCAGCTTCATGGGCCTGCTGCTGCTCGGCTTCCCGGTCGCCTGGTCGCTGGCCGGCATCGGCCTGCTGTTCGCCGTGGTCGGCTATGTGCTGGTCGAGCACTTCGACGCCAATCTCTGGTTTACCTGGGACGGCACCATCGGCGTGCTCGACGCGCGCATCTACGGCATCGTCGCCAACGAACTGATGGTCGCCCTGCCGCTGTTCATCTTCATGGGCATCATGCTCGACCGCTCCGGCATCGCCGAACGCCTGATGCACAGCCTGGTGCGCGTACTCGGTCCGCTGCGCGGCGGCTACGCGGTGACCGTGGTGGTGGTCGGCATCCTGCTGGCCGCCTCCACCGGTATCGTCGGCGCCTCGGTGGCGCTGCTCGGCATGCTCTCCATCGGGCCGATGCTGCAGGCCAACTACAACAAGAGCCTCGCCGTGGGCACCGCCTGCTCGGTGGGCACGCTGGGCATCCTCATCCCGCCGAGCATCATGCTGGTGCTGATGGCCGACCGCCTCGGCACCTCGGAAGCCTCGGTGGGCAAGCTGTTCATGGGTGCGCTGATCCCGGGAATGATGCTGGCGCTGATGTACGTGCTGTACATCGTGATCGCCGCCTGGCTGAAGAAGGACTTCGCCCCAGCCCCGGCCAACCGGCCGAAGCTCGACGCCCGCGCCCTGCTCGACGTGTTCTGGGCCGTGGTCCCGCCGCTGGCGCTGATCTTCGCCGTGCTCGGTTCGATCTTCTTCGGCATCGCCACCACCACCGAGGCCTCCGCCGTCGGCGCCTTCGGCGCCTTGCTGATGGCCGCGGCCAGCCGCCGATTGAGTCTGCCGGTGCTCAAGGATGCGCTGTACCAGACCAGCCGCACCGCCGCGTTCATCTTCGGCATCTTCATCGGCGCCACGGTATTCGCCGCCGTGCTGCGCGGCCTGGGTGGCGACGACGTGATCCGCGCGGCGCTGACCGGCCTGCCGTTCGGCCAGACCGGCGTGCTGCTCACCGTCTTGGCGATCACCTTCCTGCTGGGGTTCTTCCTCGACTGGGTCGAGATCACCCTGATCATCCTGCCGCTGGTGGCGCCGGTGCTGTTCTCCATGGGCGTCGATCCGCTGTGGTTCGCGATCCTCTTCGCGCTCTGCCTGCAGACCTCGTTCCTCACCCCGCCGGTGGGCTTCGCACTGTTCTACATCAAGGGCGTCTGCCCGCCGGGCATCACTACCCGCGATGTCTACCTCGGCGTGCTGCCGTACATCGTCATCCAGCTGATCGGCCTGGCCCTGGTGTTCTATTTCGCGCCACTGGCCACCTGGTTGCCCAACGAAGTGTATTCCCAGCCCTGAGCACCCTCCGGCTGCCTTGCCCGTGGCAGCCGGGGCCAACCATAATCGGCCGCCCCAGCACGGACCCTGACTGCCCATGAGCATTGCCCGCGACGCACTCGACAACCACGGCCTGATCGTCGGCGTTTCGCCGGAACGCTTCCGTGCCGTGGCCATGCCACTGCTGTTCGATCACCTGAACGCGCAGTGTGAGGGCACCATCGCGGTCAACCGCCAGGCGCGCATCGTCTGGATCAACGACAAGTACGCCGAGAAGGTCGGCATCCGCGATCCCTCCAGCGTGCTAGGCAAGGAGATCGAGGAGGTGCTGCCCGCCAGCCGCCTGCGCGAAGTGGTGGAAAGCGGCCAGCCGAGCATGCTCGACCTGATGGCGTTCGGCGACGAGCACTTCGTGGTCACCCGCATTCCGCTGCGCGACGAGGACGGCACCCTGGTCGGCGCGCTGGGCTTCGTGCTGTTCGACCGCGCGCGGCATCTCAAACCGCTGATGTCCAAGTACACCAGCCTGCAGACGCAGCTGGTCGCCACCCAGAACGAGCTGGCCAAGGCGCGCCGGGCGCGCTACACCATCGCCGGCTTCATCGGTAACAGTCCCGCCGCCAGCGAGATCAAACGCCAGGCGCGGCGCGCCGCGCAGCTCGATGCCACTGTGCTGCTGCGCGGCGAGACCGGCACCGGCAAGGAATTGCTCGCCCAGGGCATCCACAACCTCTCACCGCGGGCGCGCGGGCCCTTCGTCGCGGTCAACGTCGCGGCGATCCCGGAAAGCCTGGTCGAGGCCGAACTGTTCGGCACCGCGCCAGGCGCCTTTACCGGCGCCGACCGCAAGGCGCGCATCGGCAAATTCGAGGTGGCCAACGGCGGCACGCTGTTCCTCGACGAGATCGGCGACCTGCCGCTGCCGTTGCAGGCCAAGCTGCTGCGCGTGCTGCAGGAACAGGAGGTCGAGCCACTGGGCTCCAACCAGGTCAAGGCGCTCAATGTGCGGGTGATCGCCGCGACGCATATCGACCTGGAAGCCAAGGTCGCCGCCGGCCAGTTCCGCGACGACCTCTACTACCGCCTCAATGTCCTGGCCCTGCGCGTGCCGCCGTTGCGCGAGCGCGCCAGCGACATCCCCGCCGTGGTCGAGCACCTGCTCGACGACATCGCCAACCGCTCCGGCCAGCCGCCCATGGAGCTGAGCCCCGAGGCGCTGGCGCTGCTCTGCGCGCAACCCTGGCGCGGCAACGTGCGCGAGCTGGGCAACCTGCTGGAACGCGCGCAGCTGTCCGCCGACGGCCCGCAGTTGCAGGCGGCACACCTGCTGCCATTGCTCGGCGAGCAGGCGCGCCCGGTGGACGCCAGCAGCCATATGGCAGCCGTGTCGACGCCTGCTCAAGCGGCACTGGCCGCCAACCTCGAAGAACTGCCGCTGCAACCGCTGGCCCAGACCCTTGCTCAGGCCGAGCGCCGCGCGCTGCAGAGCGCACTGGCCGCCTGCAAGGGCAACCGTCGGCGTGCTGCGATGGAGCTCGGCATCTCCCGCGCCAGCCTCTACAGCAAGCTGCAGCAGCACGGCCTGAGCCAGCGCTGAGCGTCTAACCCGCGGCCTGGCCGTCATTGACGACGCGGCAATGTCACAGCGGCTGATCTACATTGGAGGCAGGGCCGCCGATTCCCGGCGCCGCAAGGGGACACGCAACGATGACAGACGATGCAGGCAAACTGGTTCTCAGACTGGCAGTCGGCGTACTGATGCTGCTGCACGGCATCCACAAACTGCTGCACGGTGTGGACGGCATCGCCGGCATGCTGGCCGGCATGGGGCTGCCGGCCTTTCTCGCCTATGGCGTGTTCCTGGGCGAAGTGGTCGGGCCGCTGCTGGTGATCCTTGGCGTCTACACCCGCCTCGGCGCCCTGCTGATGCTGGGCAACATGGTCGTCGCGCTGGCCCTGGCGCACCGGGCCGAACTGTTCGACATCGGGCCGATGGGTGGCTGGGCCATCGAACTGCAGGCCCTGTTCCTGTTCGGCGCGCTGGCCATCCTGCTGCTTGGCGCCGGGCGCTACAGCGTCGGCGGAATCAACGGCCGCTACAACTGACAGCGCCATGTCCGGCGCGGCGGACAGTCGTCCAGCGTGCCGGACATCGCTTCACCTGCGCTCCGCCGCGCTGGACGTCTCTTTGTCTCCCCCGCTGTTTCCGACATCCCCGCCGTAGAGCCCTCGCCCCAGCGGCGATGACCGGCCATCGCCTGCTCACCCTTCCTTCCATCCGCTGGCATGTCATTGGCTTGAGCGCTTATGCGCCTACCTGGCACACGGCCCGACAACAAGAAGAAGGAAAGCCTCAATGATGCATCCATCCTGCAATTCGCTTGCGCGCTGTTCCCTGCCCCTGGCCTCCCTCGCCCTGGCGCTGCTGGCCAGCCAGTCCGCCCAGGCGGCGACCTGCACCGAGCTGCTCGGCCGCGAGATACCGGCCCAGGCCATCGGCCTGCCCACCAGCGGCGCGCGCGTTACCGCAGCGACCCCGGTCGCGGCTGGCGGCAGCGCACCGCAGGCGTTCGGCGCCTATTGCGACCTCAGCGCCGAGATTCGTCCGGTCGACCCCGCCGCACCGGCGATCCGCATGCGCCTGGTGCTGCCCGAGCAGTGGAACCGCAAGGCGATGATGTTCGGCGGCGGCGGTTACAACGGCACGGTGCCGAACGTCGCCGGCAACGTGCCGGCCGGCCCGGTCGATCAGCCCACGCCGCTCGGCCGCGGCTATGCGGTATTCGGCAGCGATTCCGGGCATGTGGCCGATCCGCTCAGCCCCGGCTCCTTCGCCTGGAACGACGAGGCCCTGGCCAACTACGCCCACGACGCGCTGAAGAAAACCCGCGACGCCGCCATCTACCTGATCGAACAGCGCTACGGCGCCATGCCCGAACGCAGCTATTTCGCCGGCGGCTCCACCGGTGGCCGCGAGGCGCTGGCCGTGGTGCAGCAATGGCCGACCGACTTCAACGGTGCCATCGTCCTCTACCCCGCCTACAACGCCCTGGCGCTGGACCTGCAGTTCGGCCGCATCACCCGCGCTCTCGCCCAGCCCGGCGCCTTCCCCAGCCTGGAGAAACGTGCCGCACTGCTGGAAGCCGCTATGCAGGCCTGCGACAGGCTGGATGGCGCGCGCGACGGCGTGATCAGCCATCAGGCCGCCTGCAATGCGCGGTTCGACCCGGCCCGCGCCAAGCTCAACGGCAAACCGCTGCGCTGCCCGGGCGGTGCCGACACCTCGCAGCGTTGCCTGTCGGATGCGCAGATCCAGGCGCTGCGGGTGTTCAACACGCCGATCCGCTTCAACTTTCCGCTGGCCAGCGGCGAGACTCACTATCCAGGCTTCAATACCTGGGGCACCGATCTCGGCCGCCCTGGTGAGGGCGTGCAGCTGGTGGTCAACCGCCTCGGCCTCAACACCCTGCAGCCGAGCTACCCGATGCCCGTGCACGGCACCGGGTTCGCCGAGGGCGCGCCCTACCATTCCGGCTTCTGGGATGAATGGGTGCGCTACTTCGTGACGCGCAATCCCACCTTCAACTCGCTGACCCTCGACCCGCAGAACCCCGGCCCGTGGCAGGCGCGCATCAGCGAGCTGTCGCTGCGCCAGGACGTCAACCGGACCGACCTGTCCGCCTTCGCCCGCAATGGCGGCAAGATCCTCATGGCCCACGGCAGCTCCGACCAGCTGGTGAGCACCCGCGCCACCGCCGAATACTACGAGCGCGTGCGCCGCGACATGGGCCCCGGCAAGACCAAGCACTTCCTGCGCTACTACGAGGTCCCCGGCTACGGCCACGCCGCCAGCACGGTGTTCAACGCTGCCTGGGATTCGCTGACCGCGCTGGAAGACTGGGTCGAACAGGGCCGCGCGCCGCGCCGGCAGGTCGTTGCCGACAGCGTCGGCGTACCCGGCCGCACCCGCCCGCTGTGCGAATACCCGGGCTGGCCGAAGTATGTCGGCAAGGGCGACGTGAATGCCGCGTCGAGCTTCGTCTGCGTGAAGAGCCGCAAGGGCACCCGCTAGCACCTGAACCGGCGCCGGCTCCCCGGCCGGCGCCCTCTTATCCAACCGTCCGCCGCGCTGGACACCGCCTCGCCAAAGCTGGCCGCGCGCCATACATGTCCAGTCTGCCGGACGCTTTCCATACCGCGCCCAAAGCATGCCACTGCACCGCGCAACCCTTCTGGCGCGCGGTATTCGGCCGACCAGACCGCGTATTTCCGCGACTGGCACGCCTTTCGCTCTATGCCCTTTAGCCGCCCGAGAGCGGCCGAAAACAACAACAAGAGGAAACACCATGCGACTGCACCACAAATCCCTCTGCCATATCCTCTGCGGCGGCGCCGTAGCGATCGCCGCCAACCCCGCCAGCGCCGCCTTCGTAGAAGACAGCAAGGCCAGCATCGACCTGCGCAACTTCTACATGAACCGCGACTTCCGTTCCGGCAACGGCCAGTCCAAGGCCGAGGAATGGGCTCAGGGCTTCATGCTGAAAATGGAATCCGGCTACACCGAAGGGCCGGTCGGCTTCGGCCTGGACGCCATCGGCCTGCTCGGCGTGAAGCTCGACTCCAGCCCCGACCGCGTCGGCACCGGCATCCTGCAGAGCGACCGTGAGGCCCCCAACCGCGCCCAGGACGACTACGGCTCCGCCGGCATTACGGCCAAGGCCAAGCTATCCGCCACTACCCTGCACGTCGGCACCCTGCAACCGATCCTGCCGGTGGTGATGCGCAACGACAGCCGCCTGCTGCCGCAGACCTACCGCGGCGCCTGGCTGCAGAGCAAGGAGATCGAAGGCCTGACCCTGGACCTCGGCAAGCTCGACCGCGTCAACCAGCGCAACTCCTCGGATAACGAGGAAATGTCCGCCTTCAACGGCGGCCGCCGCAACATCCAGTTCGGCAGCCAGACCAGTAGCGACGAATTCCTCTTCGCCGGCGCACGCTACGCCTGGTCGCCTGAGCTGAGCACCAGCTACTTCTACGGCGGGCTGGATGGCATCTACAAGGAACACAACTTCGGCCTGGTCCACGTGCTGCCGCTCGGCGACAAGCAGAGCTTCAAGACCGACCTGCGCTACGTGCACCAGACCGACGACGGCGGCAGCAACGTCGACGCCGATGCCTTCGGCGCCATGTTCACCTACAAGCTCGGCGGCCACGCCTTCGGCGCCGGCTATCAGCAGCTCAATGGCGATACCGGCTTCGCCTACATCGCCGGTAGCGACAACTCGCTGGTCAACCTGGTGCAGATCAACGACTTCGGCAACGAGGACGAACGCTCCTGGCAGGTCCGCTACGACTACGACTTCGCCGCCATGGGCATCCCCGGCCTGAGCCTGATGACCCGCTACCTCTCCGGCGACAACGTCGACCGCGGCGTGGGCGCCAGCGAGGGCAAGACCTGGGAACGCAACACCGACATCGCCTACGTGTTCCAGAGCGGCCCGCTGAAAAACCTCGGCCTACGCCTGCGCAACGCCACCACCCGCAGCAACTTCGGCAGCGACCTGGACGAGAACCGCTTCATCGTCAGCTACAGCCTGCCGCTCTGGTAAGCACCCACGCCGCAGCACCCCTCCTCGTTGGATTTCGCCGGGCCTCGCGCCCGGCTTTTTTCAGACATGAAAAAGGCGACCCTCGGGCCGCCTCTCTTCATTCCGCCGCCTCGCCTCCCGGCTCAGCCCTGCTTGGTATTACGCCGCAGAATCTCGTTCACACGCTCCGCGGTATACGCACGCTTCGCCTCATCACTCGGCTTTTGCCGAACATCGAACATCACACCCGCACTGATTGCCAACACACAAACGATCACCGAGACCGCAGACAGCCACGTATTCATTGCAAGCTCTCAAGACAAGAAAAAACCACATGGCGGATCGCCAAACGCCGCAATCCTGCTCCTGCGCTCCAGCACAGTCAACGGCGACTAAAACCCTAGACCCATCGCCTCTACCGTCACCGTTTCAGCCAATTCAACCCCGAATCACCGCGCCCTCACGGCAGCGCAAACTGCAGACCGCCCAACGCAAACCGCACAAACACCGCCCAACCCACGGCACTCAAAACACCCAACGCCAGATAACCCACCACAATCCCCAACGCAATCTGCTTCCACAGCCCGGCATGGGGATCACGGTTGTAAACGGCCGGCTCCACGGAACGAACATCCCGCTCGGCACGAATCTCATCGAAACGGTCACGCATGGTTTACCTCGGGAAGCGGAGCAGCAAATAGAAGGAACGAAAAAAGGCGGCTAGCTTTGGCTAGGCGGCTTGGGATGTCTAGTGGATGTCGCTGGACGGGCGAGCGAGCATTATGAATCCGCCGCGTAGCGCCCTGCTGCGCCAGAAAGGCCCATAAACCGGGCCTTCCAGCCATCCTCCAACCTCACTGCACCAGTTTTGTTCAGAGAAAGCTGCCGATGTAGTCACCTCATAAATCTACTTGCTAACAATCACCTTGATGTCTTTCCCAGCAATACCTTTTACATATGTATAGCTTGTTCCGAGGACGGTAAGCTGATCTTGGCTGATTCTGCTTTCTTTGATCGCGGGCTGGACAATGTAAAAGCCCATAACAAGCTCCTTGTCTCTGCATTTTCTTCTTAATAAATCAATGCTGGATATATCGCCTTTTAGAACGCGATTAAAATTTTTCTCTATCGCGGTTTGGTACCTATACATTAGCTGCGCAAATAGCTCTTCGCCTCTATTTACCCATTTGACTGATCTTGATGTTTGGCCGGAAATAACATAGGTGTCCTCTACTCGACCTCCGGGTTCTGACTTTGACGGGCAGTATTTACAGTGATAAAAGTCGACAAATATTTGATCTTCAGTCTCGTTGATTCCAACTAAATCAGCTACTTCTCCAGCATCATCGTCATTGAAAATTAGCTGATATTTTTCTTCAATTTTCTTGTAGGTGAATCCTTGAACCGTTTTTAAATTTCCTTCCGGCCCCATTGACTCTTTATTTAAAGGAGTATCACCCCAATTCCACGCCTCAATAAGTGCCATTGGGATTTTTACGTTGAGAGTTTTGGCCGAGTAGTATCTATAGTTGCCACGAATAAAAGACCCATCTTGTTTTAATAGGCGAGGAGGGTTATCGCTTAAATATTCTGAGAGCGCTCTATCTTTTTGGAGTGATATCTTTCCTGGACACTCTATTCTATAGCTATCTGCTAGAAGCAGGATCCTTATATCCAATACTTTACTATTATCTCGATCTGGTCTTACCAATGGTATTTCGATAGTTTTTTCTGATGTTATGAGTGGAGTTCCTAGCTCTAGGTCTATTAGGCTGTGGGACTCCCCATTCAGAGTTATGTGGACTTTTCGTTCGTTCTCAATGGCTATTTCATCAGGCCAGTCGGCATAGAATATTCCTGTTGGCCATTTTTCACGGACTGGCTCAGCTTGCATTGCATTTCTTATTATGTCTTTTGTATCGATGTCGGGGTTGTTTAGTTTCTTGCCGGTATGTATGCACCACTGAACCCAGTAGTCGATTGTTTCAGAGTTCATTTCCCAGAACTTGCCTTTGTATGAACAGCCTGCAGTAGTTTTTTCACCTCCCTCATACCCGGCGGCAAAAATATTGGATTTTATAGCTGTACCTGTTTCTAGATCATTAATAATTGCACCGATGTCTCTGCCGACATGCATCGTAAATCTCAAGTCTTTATTGGATCTAGACAACCCTACATTTTGCAGCCTTAAGAAATCAATATTGTGGAGTGCGCGAAACGTCCGCTCGCCATCTATTTTTATAAATTCTTTTACGAGGTAATTTCTGAATTTGGCAGTTTGCCCTTCATCCCCAGAAGAGTTTATAAACAGAGTCTTCTCATTCTCAGAGTAATAGGCTGGCGGCGGCAAAAACTGAGTGCAACACCTGACCTTTCCGGTACGGTGCTGCCCCTATGTCTTATACCGAACTCAGCGTTGAAGAGCGCGCCACCATTCAAATCGGTCGTACCCAAGGCTTCAGCCTGCGCAGGATTGCCTGCTTGATCAACCGATCCCCTTCGACCATCAGCCGTGAGCTGCGCCGTAACCGAGGTGCTTGCGGTGGCTACTCGGCCCGCCTGGCCCAGCAGCAAATGCAGGCCCGCCGCCAGGTTTGTCGACCGATGCGAAAACTGTTGCCGGGTAGCGAGCGCTTCGAACTGGTGACCCATATGCTGCGTGAGCGTTTGTCTCCCGAGCAGATTGCCGGCAAGCTGCGCAGCATGAACATACCCAACCTGCGAGATGCCTACGTCTGTCGCGAGACGATCTACAACGCGATCTATGCCCTGCCAGTGGGTGAGCTGCGTAAGGAGCTGATCATCTGTCTGCGCCAAGGCAAGACGACGCGCCGGCCGCGCTCTGGTGGCGTGGATCGGCGCGGCCAGATCCCCGAGATGGTCAGTATTCATGTGCGCCCGCCGGAGATTGAAGACAGGCTGATGCCGGGGCATTGGGAAGGCGACCTCATCAAGGGTAAGGCCAACGCCTCGTCCGTCGGTACGCTGGTGGAACGCACCAGTGGCTACCTGATGTTGGTGAAGATGAACGACGCGACGGCGACTTCGGCGCTGGAAGGCTTCAGCGCCGCGCTCAATAGCATGCCGCTGGAGATGCGCAAGAGCATGACTTACGACCAGGGCCGGGAGATGGCGCGACACGCCGAGATCACCCAAAGAACCGGCGTGGCGATCTACTTCTGCGACCCGCACAGCCCCTGGCAGCGCGGCAGCAACGAAAACATCAACGGCCTGATTCGCCAGTACTTGCCCAAGGGCACAGACCTGTCGGTACATAGCCAGGAGGAGCTGGACGCCATTGCGCTGCAACTGAACATGCGACCGCGCAAGCGCTTCGACTTCAAATGCCCCATCGAGGTGATGGGAGAGGTCATGCAAAATGCCATGGCAATGCGGCATGATGCTCCGGTTTCAATTCAATAACCGTGTTGCACTCAGCTCCTGCAACCGCCGCTAGATATAGAAACCATTCTGTGTTTTTGATCTCTGCGGTATTGGCCCACCCTACCGAAGTCTCTGACTTCGTCACCATTATTACTATGTCATTAGTGTCGCTAATGGTGACAAGCTCAACTTTTTCTAATGATGAATAGTAGTTATTTATGTTTTCTGGATTCCACTCATCCTTTTTAACGGTATACGCGGTCGCGCTAATGTTTGGCGTAGGATTTAACGATAGAATTCGCTCTCCTTCCTCCTTGTTTGCGAATTTCTCATTTAGCTCTTGCTTTTGTATCTCCCGTTTTATTTTTTTCTCACTAACTTCACGAATTACAGCACTCCAGTCGGCGCTTTCTTCGTAAAGTGCCGACATTTGGGCGTCCATCTTCTGGTTTGCGATATTGGCAACAAATTTTGCTGTTCCAAGATTTTTGTTTGCCCTGGTCAATCTGCCAATAAATTGAAGGGTTACCGCTGGGCTGCAGTGCTGATCGTGTATAGCGGCTATTTTTAATTCTGGAAGATCAAAACCTTCACCTAGCATGTTGACGCAAACTATTATTTTGTGCTTTTTGCTTTTAATGTTATCAAGGGTATTCTTTTTGCCTTTGGTGTTACTGTGAATTAGTACTGGATTTAGATCTTCGTGTTCTTTATATATTTTAAAGAGATCCCCAGCTCTTTTTTGAGATTTAACCCGAACCATCATTATGTGGTCTTTTCCATCGGCCAAATCCTCTCTAAGCAGAGCAACAGCTTTTTCCGCAATTGATCTGTCTGCTGCGCTTGGTTGATACTCCCTAATAGGGTGAAATTCAATTTCTTGAAAGTATTTGTCGTTCTGCGCTTCTCTTAGGGGGTAGTTGTAAATTATAGAACCCTCTAAACTTTCGCCGTCCTCTCGAAAAGGGGTCGCCGTGAATTGAATACAAGGCTTATGAGTAAATGCCTTCTTTACACGCTTCCAAGTTCTAGCTGCCACATGATGGGCTTCGTCGATTATTAGGTGCGAACAAAGTTCCGCCAGAAAGATAAGCTCGTCTTCGTTGAATAAAGATATGGCTTGCGGTGTGGCTATTACTACATTGCAGCCTTCGGCTTTTTTTAGCTGCTCAATTTCAAGCTTAGAGCTAATCTTTAGTATTTTTGGTGGCGCGGTATTTTCGTTGATTGCGCCTATGTCCCTCAGTGTTTTGAGTTCGACAATTTTTTCGGATGTCTGCTCTCTCAATGCGTCAGAAGGAACTATTATGAGAGTCCTTGGAAAGTGGCCGGCGATAATGAGAGAGAATATTGCGTCCGTTTTGCCGGTGCCTGTTGGCATTACCACAGTTGCAGGCTTTTCGGGAGATGACGCAAGGTAACCTAAGGCTGTATATAGCGCCGCTATTTGTGGACGCCTAAGCCCCTTGCTGTTATTTGCCTCAGTGGGCTCTATAAATTTAAATGGATTGTCAATCCAGCTTTTATAAACAGCATTCGTTTTGTAAAAGTCTTCACTTATAGGCATGGCAGTCCCTTACTTCAAGGCTCTATATACAGTTTTTGCTCGCTAGCGATTTTGATTAGGGCATCATATTTCGCCCTGCATAGCAGGAAGGTTTGTAGCTTTTACACATATTGTTGAAGGCGACTTTGGCTCCTTTGCGGCAGTCTCGATAAATAAATGAGCCACTTTTGTAGTTCTGGCAAATGGAAGAGAGATCAATTTCCCCATCTATTTCTACCCATTCGAAGCTCCCCCGAATGCGTTTCTTCTCATATCCATTTTCCCATTCCCAGCGTGCCGATCGAGTGATGCGCTGTTTCTGCTGCCGTTGAACCGGCCGTGATCCTGTTATTGAGTCCGCTAAAGCCGCCTGGTAGGTATTAGCAGCGGGTTTAGGAATGTAGTTGTGGTCGTTGAAGACAACTTGCTTACCCTGAGCGTTGCGCTCTTGTGCCACTGCTGGGCGAGTTGCCTGATAGCTTGGCCGCGGGGTTACGGCTATCGGCGTCCCAACCTGGACAGGTGTTGCTGCAGGTGCTGGTTGAGGCTGATCTGGTGGAGGCGTACTGGCTATGTGAACTTGGAAGGCATCCTTTAGCTTGCTGACATCAATCACGATGCCGAAGTCCATGAGTGCTAAAGCACCGAAGGTGAAAAAGGTGCCGATACTTGCAACAGTAATTAGGCGCCCGGGGCCGGGTTTCTTTGTCCGTCGATGCTCTGGTGCGTCTTCCCAATCAGCTTGCATAACCCCTCCCTAGGTCTTTCGGGCATACCAGCGCCTAGCTACTTCCTGTGTGATCGCTATCCCGCGTTTGGATTGGCCAAGTTTCGGTTGGCCTCGTCGTAGTCGGGACTCGTCTAGCCATTCTCTGGCGGCACTCTGCCATTAAGCAACCACTACCTATAGCTAGGGCAGGCTCCGGCGAGAACTTGTAAAGAGGCGGAATTGGGACAGACCTGGGAGCGATGGCTAAAGCGAGGCGAGGCAATCCGGGGAGCGGTAGTCACCAGCCCAAAAACAAAAAAGGCGGTTAGCTTTCGCTAACCGCCTTTCTGTGTCTGGTGGCTACACCGGGACTTGAACCTGGGACATCAGCATTATGAATGCTGCGCTCTAACCAACTGAGCTATGTAGCCAAGTGGCGCGCATTATTCTCTGGTCGGTTTGGGCTGTCAACCCTGGCTCCACAGATTTTTTATCCTTTTCAAACGGTTAGTTACGAACGGTCGCCTAGGCCGGGCCGCGCAAGTGGAGCCGCCTAGGCCGGAATGCTACAGCCTTAGCGGAATGACGGTCGCGTGGCCAGCAGCAGGCCGGCGAAGATCAGGGCGCCGCCGATCCAGTGGAAGGTGCGCAGGGCCTCGCCCAGCAGCAGCCAGCCGAGCAGTGCGGTGAAAACCGGCATCAGGTACATGACCATGGCCGCCCTGCCCGCACCGACGATCTTCACCCCATGGTTCCAGCCGACGTAGGCCACCAGCGAGGCGAACACGGCGGTGTAGCCGATGGCGGCGAGGTTGGCCGGGGTGGCGGTGAAGCCCCCTACCCGGCTCAGTTCGTACAGGTAGAACGGCAGGATCAGCGGCACGCCAAGCAGCATCAGCACGCCGAGCAGGACCAGCGGGGGCACGCTGAGGAAACCGGACCAGCGCCGTAGCAGCAGCGTGTACAGCGCCCACACCAGCACGGCCAGCAGCATGATGAGATCACCGGCATTGAACGATAGGCTGGCGAACGTCTGCCAGCTGCCGCGGCTGATCAAATAGAGCAGCCCTGCCGCCGCCACGGCCATGCCGAACCAGGCGCGGCGCAGTGGCCATTCACCGAGCAGGAAGCCCGCGCCGATGAAGGTCGCCAGCGGCAGGCAGGTATTCACCAGTGTCAGGTTGATCGCTTCGGTACTCTGCGCGGCGGTATAGAGCAGCGAGTTGTAGCTGGCGATGCCGAGCGCGGCGATCACCGGCAGGCGCCAACCGGCCGCGCGCAGGCTGGCGCGGTGCAACCAGATGCCACGGGCGACGAAGGGCAACAGCAAGCTGGTGGCCAGCACCCAGCGCCAGAACGACAGGCTCAGCGGCGGGATCTGATCGTAGAAGGCACGGGCCACCAGCGCGTTGCCGCTCCAGCAGAGCACAGCGATGAGCAGACCGGCGAAGGCCAGGGCGTGGCGGCTGTTCATCAGGCGTTACGCGGCGGACGCAGGCGGTATTGCGACGGCAGCTGATCGAGCCCGCTGACGGTGACGTTGAGGTTCTTCCACAGGCCATCCTTGATGCCGTAGATGCAGCCGTGCACGGCCAGCGGCTGACCGCGGTGCCAGGCGTTCTGGACGATGGTGGTGTGGCTGACGTTGGCGACCTGCTGGATGACGTTGAGCTCGCAGAGGCGGTCGACCTGCTCCTCCTCGCTGGCGAGCTTGGACAGGTGCACGCGATGCTCGTAGTAGAGGTCGCGGATGCTGCGCAGCCAGCCGTCGATCAGGCCCAGCTGGTCGTCGCGCATGGAGGCGCGCACGCCGCCGCAGCCGTAGTGGCCGGTGACGAGGATATGTTTGACCTTGAGCACGTCGACCGCGTACTGGATGACCGACAGGCAGTTGAGGTCGGTGTGCAGCACGACGTTGGCGACGTTGCGATGGACGAACAGGTCGCCCGGCAACAGGCCGACGATCTCGTTGGCGGGCACACGGGCATCGGAGCAGCCGATCCACAGGTATTCCGGCGCCTGTTGCTTGGACAGTTTCTCGAAGAAGGTAGGGTCTTCTTCCTTGATGGCCTCGGCCCAGCGGGCGTTGTTCTCGAACAGCGGTTCCAGCTCGCTCATCTACGTTGTCCCTATGGTTCGGCCCCGCACCTTACGAGCCGGCCCGGCCTTTGACAAGCAAGGCCGGCTCGCGCGGGCGGTCAGTCAGTCCGGTTCGACGAGTTCTTCCGTCTTGATGACCGTGGTGCTGGGCTGGGAGACGAACGAACGCAGGTCACGCATGAAGTTGTCGCGCCAGGCATCCAGATCGGCCGCGCGAATGGCGCGCATCAGGTGCTCGTAGCGGTCCTTGCGTTCGGTCAGGGACATGCTCAGCGCACGGTCGAGGGCTTCGGCCATGCCGACGCAGTCGTACGGATTGACGATCAGCGCCGAGGTCAGCTCGCGCGCCGCACCGGCGAAGCGCGACAGCACCAGCACGCCTGGGTCTTCCGGGTCCTGCGCGGCGACGTATTCCTTGGCGACCAGGTTCATGCCATCGCGCAGCGGCGTGACGAAGCCGACGTCGGCGGTGCGGAACAGGCCCATCAGCACGCGACGGTCGTAGCTCTTGTTGAGGTAGTGCAGCGGCGTCCAGTCGAGGTCGGAGAGGCGCCCGTTGAGGTGCCCGGCCTGGCTTTCGAGCTGTTCGCGGATGTGCTGATAGGTGCGCACGTCGGACCGCGAGGTCGGCGCGATCTGCAGGAATTCGACGTTGTTGCGGTGTTTGGGATAGCGGTCGAGAAACTCCTCGTAGGCGCGGAAACGCTCCACCAGGCCCTTGGAATAGTCCAGCCGGTCGACGCTGATGATGGTCTGGCGGCGGGTGTCGGTGGCACGACGCATGGGATGCGCGCGGCCCTTGTAGCCTTCGGCGAGCATCTGGATCTCGTCCGGCACGACACCGATCGGGTAGACCCCGGCGCGGAAGTTCTGCCCGTAGGCGGTCAGGCTGCCGTCCGCCTCGATGACGCCGCGCACCTCGCGGGTGATGTAGTCCTGGAAGGCCAGGCGATCGGTGTCGGTCTGGAAGCCGATCAGGTCGTAGTAGCAGAGGGTCTTCAGCAGTTCGTTGTGCGGCGGGATGGCGGTGAGGATTTCCGGCGCGGGAAACGGGATGTGCAGGAAGAAGCCGATGCGGTTGCGGATGCCCAGCTGGCGGCAGGCTTCGGCGAACGGGATCAGGTGGTAATCGTGAATCCAGATGATGTCGTCGCGCTTGAGCAACGGCTTGAGCTTCTCGGCGAGCATGGCGTTGACCCGCCGGTAACCGTCGTATTCCTCGCGGCTGTAGCGCGCGAGGTCGATGCGGTAGTGGAAGATCGGCCAGAGCGTGGCATTGGAGAAGCCGCGGTAGTACTGGTCGTAGTCACGCTTGTTCAACGGCAGCGTGACGTAGGTGATGTTGCCCACCTCTTCGGTGCTGATGGTCGGGGTTGCGCTGATCTCGCCACTCCAGCCGAACCAGATGCCACCGGCCTGGCGCAGCGCATCGTAGACACCGACGGCCAGCCCTCCGGCGGCTACCTTGCCCGGTTTGATTGGCGCCACGCGGTTGGAAACCACTACTAAACGGCTCATGGCAGTAAATCTCGCTCTAGTCGGGTTTTGTTCTGGGCTCGGCCGGCACACCGAGTTCGTTCAGCAGCGCTTCGATCCAGTCGCTAACGGCAGTCACCGACGCCACCCGTTCGCGGGCTTCGCTGGGACCGTCGCCGACCTTGATGGATCGACCTCCGAGCGCATTGACGGCGGCAAAGCCGGCTTCGTCGGTGAGGTCGTCGCCAAGGAACACCGGGGTGCGGCCGGCGAACGGCGCTTCCTGCATGAAGGCGCGAATCACCTCGCCCTTGCTCGCGCCGCGGGGCTTGAGTTCGAACACGCACTTGCCGGGCTGCAGGGTCAGTACCTCGGCATAACGCTGGGCGAAGTCTTCAGCGAGTGCACGGGCCACCTCTTCCAGCTCCGGTGCCTGACGGAAATGCAGGGCGAAGGCTACGCTCTTGTTCTCCAGGTGCAGGCCGGGGTGTTCGCTGCAGGCCTGCTGCAATTCATGCTGGATGCGCGCCAGCGCCTGGTTGTCGAGTGCCAGGTTGCGCAGTTCACCCGCGGCATCGCGGCGCTCGGCACCGTGCACACCGGCGGCGGGAAGTTGCAGGGGCGCCAGCAAGGCATCGAGCTGCGCAAGCGGTCGGCCGGAGATCACGGCGACGGGAATGCCGCCGGCATGCAGGCGTTCCAGGGCCGCGAGAGTGGACGGTGGAATGAAGACGAGTTCCGGTCGGGGCTGAATCTCAGCCAGCGTGCCGTCGACATCGAAGAAGAAGGCGTAGCGCCGCGGCTCTGCCGCGGGTTGGTCGTTTTGATCATTCATGCAGAGTAGGACTCCGGATCACGCGCGGTGGTTCGTCCCCTTTTCTCAAGACGGTCAGGCATCTACGGCTGCCGGAAAGGATGGACCCGAATGGCGTTATCGGCCAGCCGACAGTCCTGAATCTTCCCCGGGCGGCCGGGTCACAACCTGCATGACCGACGTTCTGACAGGAGACGATCATGAGCGATCAAAAACCCTACACCCCGACGGAAATCGACGACACCGAAGACCGCATGGGCTCCATCGAACAGCTCGACTTCGATCAGCGCCGTGACGAGCGCAAGGGCCGCGTCGGTGACGAAGTGCCCGGCGAGCAGGTGGCCGACGAGTTCACCGCCGAACGCGCCGCCGAAGCGGGCATGACGGCCGGCGAAGTACCGGATGGCGAAGCCACCATGGACGATTTGGCGCCGGAAACGCTGATCCCCGAGGACGGCGCGCGCTCGCCAAGCGAACGCGGCCATGGCGAGCCGGCGGATCAGGACCTGAGCGTGGTTTCCGAGCATGAGATCGGTGCCGACGTGGATCTCGACGAGGCCGAACTGGGCCGCTACGACCCGCTCGACGGCAAACCCTGGGATGGTCCCGCCAAAGGTGACGAAGACACCGGCCTCAGCGGCGGCGATGCGGTATTGCGCGAGGATGACAGCGTGCTGTCGGACGAAGAACTGGAAGGCGAAGCGCCGCTGGATTCGGGACGGGACAAGCTGCCGGGGGAATAGAGCGGAGCCAGTTGCCGCATTCGCCAGGCGAAAGCGACATGGCCCCGGAGCACATAAGGCGGCCTCTGCTGACTTCCGTAGGCGTGGGGTGGATGTCGCCTTCTACATCCACCTTGACCAGAGCACGGTGGATCGATGAAGCGTGATCCACCCTACGAGACCGACGACAGTCAGCGATGGGGAACCGCGATCGTGACACCGGCAGAACCCCAAGAGCCGGAGCCTCGGCCCGCAGCAGTTAATCCAGCAACGTGCAGGCCATCACCAGCGCATCTTCGCGCCCGTCTGCCGCTGGGTAATACGCCCGCCGCCGGCCGACTTCGTTGAAGCCATAGCGTTCGTAGAGGCGATAGGCCGCAGTGTTGCTCGCACGCACCTCGAGGAAGCACTCGCGGCCGCCGCGTTCGCGGGCGCGCTGCATCAGATGCTCGAGCAGGCGCAGGCCGAGGCCGCGGCCCTGGCTCTGCGGCTTGACGGTGATATTGAGCAGGTGCGCCTCGTCGAGAATCAGGTTGATCACGCCGTGACCGACCTGCTGCTCGCCCTCGAACATGACCCAGCATTCGTAGGCACTCAGCGCATCGTTGAAGATACCGCGCGTCCAGGGGTGGCTGAAGGCGGCGTATTCGATCTTCAACACGGCTTCGATATCCGCCGCGGTCATCGGGCGGAAGCTGACAGCATCACTCATCACACGTGTACTCATGAACCTATGTGCCAGCGCGGCATGCTGCGGCGCAGGGCCTTCCACAGCTCGGCCTTGGCGGCCGGCTGCTCCATCAACTGTTCCAGGCCAGGCATCGCCAGTGCACGACCAAGCCCTTCGACAGCCAGCTCGCGATAGCAGGCGTCGACATCCACCTCGCCAGCAAAACGCAGCGCCGGCCGGCCGATCAGCCAGATGCAATCGCAACCCATGTTTTCCAGCTCGGCGGCCATCACGCCCTGCACGTAATCGCGTGCGGCTTCGCCACCTTGGTCGAGGCTGCCCTTATTCAGCAACGGCCAGCGAATCGGCTCGCCATCGCCCACCTGTTGCGGCTTGTCCGGCAGACGTGCGGCGCGCAGCAGGTCCTTGAGCAGGATGTAGGCCGGGTCGCGGCTCTGGAAGGATTCGCCGGTGGGCAGTTCCACCACCAGCAGCACGTTGCCGGCGCGCATCAGCTGCAGCGAGAAACGTGGCGGCGGTTCGATGGGTTTGGCCGGCTCGGCCGCCTGCTCTTCCGTCGCAGCGGCAACCGGTTCCGGCTGCCTGGGCTCCGGCATGGCGATACGCGGACGCGGCGCCTGCGGCGATTCGACTGCAGGCGCTGCGGGTGCGCGTTCCACTACCGGCGCGGCCACCGGCACCTCGGCTGGCGGGGCGACGGCAATGTCTGGCTCCGCTTCGGGCGCGACCGGCAACAGCAACTCCGGCCGCGACGGTGCAGCGAAAGGCAACTCGGTACGCGGCAGCCAGCTGGCCACCTGCATGGCGTCGAGGTAGGCGCGACGCCGGGCTTCGTTGATCAAACGCCCTCCACCTGCGGATGCGCCTTGGCGCCGACCTGCATCAGGTTCAGCGCGTTGAGATAGGCCTTGGCCGAGGCGACGACGATATCGGTATCGGCGCCGTTGCCGTTGACAATGCGTCCGCCCTTCTCCAGCCGCACGGTGACTTCACCCTGGGAATCGGTGCCCTGGGTGATGGCGTTGACCGAATACAGCTGCAACGTGGCACCCGACTCGGCGATGGTCTCGATGGCCTTGAAGGTGGCGTCCACCGGGCCGGAGCCTTCGGCCTCGGCGCTGCGCTCGGCGCCGTCGACGCTGAGCACCAGCTTGGCTTCGGGGATCGTGCCGGTCTTGCTCGCCACGTCCAGGCTGGCCAGCTTGAAGTGCTCGGGCGCCTCGTCGGCCAGGGTGTCGGAGATCAGCGCCTGCAGGTCTTCGTCGAAGATTTCGTGCTTCTTGTCCGCCAGCTCCTTGAAGCGGGCGAAGGCGGCGTTCAGCTCGTCGCCTTCCAGGGCGATGCCCAGCTCTTCCAGGCGCGAACGGAACGCGGCGCGGCCGGAGTGTTTGCCCATGACCATCTTGTTGGCGTTCCAGCCAACCGACTGCGCGGACATGATCTCGTAGGTCTCGCGGTGCTTGAGCACGCCGTCCTGGTGGATGCCCGACTCGTGGGCGAAGGCGTTGGCGCCGACGATGGCCTTGTTCGGCTGCACCGGGAAGCCGGTGATGCCGGAGACCAGGCGCGAAGCGGCGAGAATGTGCTCGGTCTCGATGCGGGTGTGCACGTCGAGCAGGTCCTGGCGGGTCTTGATCGCCATGACAATCTCTTCCAGTGCGGCGTTGCCGGCACGCTCGCCAAGGCCGTTGATGGTGCATTCCACCTGCCGCGCACCGGCGACCACTGCCGCCAGCGAGTTGGCCACGGCCAGGCCCAGGTCGTTGTGGCAATGCACGGAGAACACTGCCTTGTCGGCGTTGGGAATGCGCTCGAGCAACTGGCGGATGGTGTCGGCGTACTGGTGCGGAATCGCATAGCCGACGGTGTCCGGGATGTTGATGGTACGCGCGCCGGCGTCGATGGCGGCCTCGATGATGCGGCAGAGGAAATCGATCTCCGAACGCCCGGCGTCCTCGCAGGAGAACTCCACGTCGCCACACAGGCTGCGCGCCTTGCTCACCGCGCGCACGGCCTGCTCGACCACCTGCTCCGGCTGCATGCGCAGCTTGTACTGCATGTGGATCGGGCTGGTGGCGATGAAGGTGTGGATGCGCCCGGCGTTGGCACCGGCCAGTGCTTCGGCAGCGCGCTCGATGTCGGCATCGACGGCGCGCGCCAGGCTGCACACGGTGCTGTCCTTGATGTGGTCGGCCACCAGCTTCACCGCGGCAAAGTCGCCCGGGCTGGCGATGGCGAAGCCCGCCTCGATCACGTCCACCTTCAGCCGCTCCAGCGCCCGGGCGATGCGCAGCTTCTCCTCGCCGGTCATGGACGCGCCGGGGCTCTGCTCGCCGTCGCGCAGGGTGGTGTCGAAGATGATGACGCGATCGTTGCTGCTCATAGGAAATCCTCACGGCTGCCGAGCGCCTCTCATGGGGCGCTGTAGTCCGTGGATTGTCGCGTGAAATGAACAAAGCGGGAAGGCGAAGCTGCAAGCCTCAAGCCTCAAGCCTCAAGCCTCAAGCCTCAAGCCTCAAGCCTCAAGCCTCAAGCCTCAAGCCTCAAGCCTCAAGCCTCAAGCCTCAAGCCTCAAGCGAATCAGTGTGGGGCCGCCATGGAACAATGAAGTCGCGTAGGGTGGAAAACGCCGAAGGCTTTTCCACCAATGGGGGAGCGCCGTGGAAAACGCTTCGCGGTTTTCCACCCTACGCAGGCCAGAACGCCCATGTTGGCTCGTAGGGTGGATGGCGCTTTCTCCATCCACCGCAGCGCCGCCGACAAAGCGAAAGACCCCGCTGCCGAAACAGAGGGGCCTTTCGCTTTTGCTTGCAGCTTATGGCTTGAAGCTTGTGGCTGCCTTACTGGTCCCAGGGGCGGTCGCCGCGCTCATCGTTGATCCGCGTGGGCAGACCCATCACATCGAGCAGCTTGAGGAACGGCTGGGCCGGCAGCTCTTCGACGTTGACCATGCGCTGCGCATCCCACTCGCCACGCGCTACCAGCAGCGCGGCGGCGACCGGCGGCACGCCGGCGGTGTAGGAGATGCCCTGGCTGTCGGTCTCGGCGTAGGCCTCTTCATGGTCGGCGACGTTGTAGATGAACAGCTCGCGCGGCTGGCCGTCCTTCTCGCCCTTGACCACATCGCCGATGCAGGTCTTGCCGGTATAGCCCGGCGCCAGCGAGGCGGGATCGGGCAGCACAGCCTTGACCACCTTGAGCGGGACCACTTCCAGGCCTTCGGCGGTGCGCACCGGCTGCTCGGAGAGCAGGCCGAGGTTCTTCAGCACGGTGAAGACGTTGATGTAGTGCTCGCCGAAGCTCATCCAGAAACGGATGTTCGGTACATCGAGGTGCTTGGACAGCGAGTGCACCTCGTCATGACCGGTCAGGTAGAGGCTCTGTTCGCCCACGACCGGCAGGTCGTCGGTACGCTTGACCTCGAACATGCGATTGGTCGTCCACTGGCTGTTTTGCCAGCTGTAAACCTGACCGGTGAATTCGCGGAAATTGATTTCCGGGTCGAAATTGGTGGCGAAATACTTGCCGTGGGAACCGGCGTTGACGTCGAGGATGTCGATCGACTCGATCTTGTCGAAGTATTCCTGCTGCGCCAGGGCAGCGTAAGCGTTGACCACGCCTGGGTCGAAACCGACGCCGAGGATGGCGGTGACGCCCTTTTCCTGGCACTCGGCCAGGTGCTTCCACTCGTAGTTGCCATACCACGGCGGGGTTTCGCAGATCTTGCCCGGCTCTTCGTGGATCGCGGTATCGAGATACGCGGCGCCAGTGTCGATGCAGGCGCGCAGCACGGACATGTTGAGGAAGGCCGAACCGACGTTGATGACGATCTGCGATTCGGTTTCGCGAATCAGTGCCTTGGTCGCTTCCACGTCCATGGCGTCCAGCGCATAGGCCTTGATCTCGCCGGGCTGCTTGAGGCCGCCCTTGGCTTGCACGCTGTCGATGATGGCCTGGCATTTGGAGATGTTGCGCGACGCGATAGCAATACGACCGAGTTCGTCGTTGTGCTGCGCGCACTTATGGGCCACCACCTTGGCGACACCTCCTGCACCAATGATAAGAACGTTTTTCTTCAATTGTTTCACCCCCTTGTACTGCGGCCTCAGGAAAGGCTGGACAGGTAATCGTTAAAGTCGAACTCACGCACCACCTCGACGCTGCCGTCGAGCTGCTTTACCACGATGGACGGCATTTTCAGGCCGTTGAACCAGTTTTTCTTGACCATGGTGTAGCCTGCCGCGTCGATGAACGACAGCCGATCGCCGATGGCCAGCGGACGATCGAATTGGTACTCACCGAAGATGTCCCCAGCCAGGCAGCTCTTTCCGCACACCATGTAGCTGTGCTCGCCGTCGTTGGGCGCCATCTTGGCGTTGAGGCGGTAGATCAGCAGGTCGAGCATGTGCGCCTCGATGGAGCTGTCGACCACCGCCAGGTTCTTGCCGTTGTACAGGGTGTCGAGCACCGTGACTTCCAGCGAAGCACTCATGGTGATCGCCGCCTCGCCGGGCTCCAGGTAGACCTGCACGCCGAATTTTTCCGAGAACGCTTTCAGCCGTGCGCAGAAGGCATCCAGCGGATAGCCTTCACCAGTGAAGTGGATACCGCCGCCGAGGCTGACCCACTCGACCTTTTCCAGCAGGTGGCCGAAGCGCTCCTCGATGGTGGTCAGCATCTGGTCGAACAGTTCGAAGCTGGCGTTCTCGCAGTTGTTGTGGAACATGAAGCCGCTGATCTTGCCGATCACCGCCTCGATCTTCGCCGGGTCGTGCTCGCCCAGGCGGCTGAACGGCCGCGCCGGGTCGGCGAGCAGGTAGTCGGAGCTGCTGACCTGCGGATTGACGCGCAGACCGCGGATGGTGCCCTCGGTGCGTTCAGCGAAGCGCTCCAGCTGGCCGATGGAGTTGAAGATGATCTTGTCGCAGTTGGCGACCATCTCGTCGATCTCGTCGTCGGCCCAAGCCACGCTGTAGGCGTGGGTTTCGCCGGCGAACTTCTGCCGGCCGAGCTTGAGCTCGTACAGCGAGGACGAGGTGGTGCCGTCCATATACTGCTGCATCAGGTCGAATACCGACCAAGTGGCGAAGCACTTGAGCGCCAGCAGCGCCTTGGCACCGGAGTTTTCGCGCACGTAGGCGATCTTCTCCAGGTTGCCCAGCAGCTTCTGCTTGTCGATGAGGTAATACGGCGTCTTGATCATGTCTACGTGCCCCCAGGTAGTTCGCCCGGCGGGAGCCGGCAGCTCCCCGTTTGCAAAAGCGGCGAATTGTGCCGATTACCGGCGCAGATCGAAATAGATTTTCAACACTTCGTCACCATTGAAGGACATCCGGTAGCACCTATATGGCTGCAAGAGCCGATGCTAGACAGGCTAACCCGCGTGCAATGACGTTCAAATGAATCGCCCAGTTAATTGTCTGGCACCGCATTCAGCGCGCGTCCGATTGTCCGGCGGGCCTTCAGCCGGCTGTCAATGCAGTACAATTCGCGCTTTTTCACTGGCAGGACTGGCGCCTCGATGATCGAACCCAAGCGCGTACTGCGTGCCCTCGCCGAACACTGGGCTCTGCTCGAACCGCTGTGCGAGCGCTTCGATGCAGGCACCCTGAGCCTGGTCGAGCTGCGCCACCAGCTGGCGGCGCAACTGCCCGAAGGCACGCCCACCGATATCACCGCCCTGCTCGACCAGTGGATTCGCCTGGATATCCTGGTGCCGGTGGCCAAGAGCCCCAACCGCTTCGAGCTGAATGCGCAGATCCACGACTTCCTCGCCTACCTGCGCCGCGAGCACCGCCTCGGCCTGTGCCTGGAGATCGAAGCCTACCTGCGCCACCTGGAGCGCCTGGCCGGGCATATCCTCGATGCCTTCGAGATCCGCGACGGCAACGACCTGGCCCGCCAGTTGCGCCTGCTCGACATGCGTGTGCGCGACGTGCTGAAGAAGCTCGACAACGACGAGCAGGCGCTGGTTGCGGTCGCCGACCGGGCCAAGACCAGCGACCGCCAGATTCCACTGCGCCAGCGCTATGCCGAAGTCCTAGCAACCTGGGACGAATACGTCGAGCCAATGATCCAGCTGGTCTCCGCCGACGGCGCCTTCGAGCAGGGCGTGCACCGCGTCGAGCAGGTGCTGATGAAGCTGCTCGGCGAGCAGCAGCGCCTCGGCCAACTGGTGGACGACGACCTCTTGCTGCGCACCCATGCGCGCATCCTCGAAATGCAGACCACCGCCCAGTTGACCCTGCGCAAGGCCCGCGAACTGCTGCTGCCGCTGCGCGAGGAAGCACGCCGGCACAACGCCGTGACCCGCGGCGCCGCGCTGGCATTGTCCGCGATCCGCAAGAAGGGCCTGGATGCCGTGCCGCAGGCCTCGCTGCCGCTGTTCACCCGTCCGCAGAGCACCTTCCTCGGCACCGCCAGTCAGGTCGAGGCCTATGTCTATGCCCTGGCGCGCTTCGAGCCGAAGCCGGCGCAATTCCCCCGCGCCGGCAGCAAGCGCAAGGCCGACGCACCGCGCACGCCACGCACCGCCCGCGAGATGATCGAGCGCTGCCAGCAGGCGCTGCCGCTGCCGGACCTGATGGCCTGGCTGCTGGAACAGGAACCCGAGGGCGCCACCGACGAGCTGCTCTACTGGTTCTCGCGCCTGTCGCGCGACGGCCGCTTCCAACGCGACCGCCTGGAACGCCGCGAGTACCTGACCCGCGAACATCGCGTCAGTCTCAGCTCGTTCGCATTGGTAGCCAATGCGAATGCCTGAACAGCACGCACATTCAACTCCCTCTCCCCTCTCCCCTCGGGGAGAGGGCGGGGGTGAGGGGCTGCGCTCCCCGCACCTCAAATCACGCTCTGGAAATGGCCCAGCCCTTTCCGCCAACGACTCTGCGAGCATCTGAATGAACATCGACCTCAAGGAAATGACCCAGCTGGCGCCGATCTTCCGCGAGCTGTTCAAGGGCTACCACCTGTCGCGCAGCGAGCCGGAGCCCTACGCCCAGCTCTCCAACCTGCAGGACCAGTACCGCGCGCTGTTCAAGGCGCTGGGCTTCGAGCTGGTCTGCGATCCGCGCGGCTTCTATTACTTCGTGCCCGAGCAGATGGGCGCACAGGTCAACAAGACCGCCCAGCGCCTGGCGCTGTTCACCTTTATCCTCGTCGAGCACCTGGCGGATCAGGGCCGCGACCCGCTGGCCGTGCTCGACGGCGGCAGCCTCGGCCGCGACGAGCTGCCGGCGCTGCTGGACAAGTACCGCGACCTGTTCCTGCAGGCCGAAGTCACTACCCAGGACGAGCTGGAAGAAAAGGTCATCCGCCGCCTCACCCAGCTCGGTTTCGCCGAGGACAGCAACGGCGTCTACCGCTTCCTGCCGCCGATGCACCGTTTCCTCGACGTCTGCCTGTCGGTGCAGCAGGACCGCGACCTGGCCGCCAGCCTGCACAGCAGCGACCTGCCGCTGCCCGCCCCGGAGCTGATTGCCGAGGACGAGGGCGAGGACGACATCATCCTCATCGAGGAAGCAGCCGAAGAATCGGAAGAAGAAGCCCTGGCCCGCGCCATTGCCGAAGAAAAGGAGCTTGAAGCATGAGCCAGGAACGCTACGGCATCCGCCGCTTCGCCCTGCTGAACACCGCCGGCTACAGCCTCGGCATCTTTCCGCTGGAAAACCCGCTGTCGGTCTACGGCGCCAACAACCTCGGCAAGTCCGCGTCGATCAACGCGCTGCAGTTCCCGATCCTGGCGCGCATGTCGGACATGAGCTTCGGCAAGTACAGCCTGGAGCAGTCGCGCAAGTTCTACTTCGCCTCGGACACCAGCTACATCCTCGTCGAAGTCATGCTGCCCCACGGCCCGCATGTGATCGGCGTGGCCGGGCGCGGCCCGGGCGGCGGCTTCGGCCACCAGTTCTTCGTTTACCAGGGCTCGCTGGATCTGGACCACTACCAGCAGAACGGCACCTGCCTGCGCCAGCGCGAGCTGTTCGCCAACCTCGAACGCGCCGGCATCAAGGCCTACGAGGCCAAGCCGGATGAGCTGCGCCGGCTGCTGGTCGGCGGGCATACCTCGATCCCGCTGGACATGACGCTGATCCCGCTGCGCTCGACCAGCGAGCAGAGCCTGAAGACCTTCCGCGCGCTGTTCATCAACCTGCTGCATATGAGGGAGATCACGGCTGCCAAATTGAAGCAGCTGTTCCTCGATGCCTTCGAACACAGCCTGCGTTCGGGCAGCGTCGACTACATCGCCGCGACGGAAGAGGCGTTTCGCGACGTGCGGCGCATGGAACAGGACTATCAGGCGCTGGTGGCCGCAGGCCCCTTGGTCGAGGCGCTGGCCGCCGGCGTCGCCCAGCGCGAGCTGCTGCGCGGCAAACTGCACCGGCTTTCGCCACTGCTCGACAACCTGCTCGGCACCTGGCACGACTACGCCGACGCGCGCAAGGAAGAGCTGGTGATCCAGGCCGAGCACTACCGCCGCGAGCAGGACGGGCTGCAGAACGAGCAGCGCGGCAGCACCGGCGAACTGATGCGCCTGGAACGCGAGATCAGCGAGACCCAGCGCTGGCTCGGCGAGCTGGCGGTGCTGAAGAATCGTTTCGCCCTGGTCGAGGACACCCACGTTCTGGAGCAGCAGTTGCTCGCCGCCAAGGACGCCCACGACGAACTGGCCGGCGCCCTGGCGCAGTCGCGGCAGTTCTCCAGCGAGGACCTGGATGAGCGCCTGCGCGATCTGGAAAAACGCCTGAAGTCGGTCCGGCAACAGCTCGACCATGCCGACAACAACAGCTACTCGCGTTTGCGCGAGGAGTTCTCCCAGGCCGATGTGGATCGCCTGATGCGCCTGTTCAATGGCCAGCTGTTCAGCCTGCCGCTGGGGGAAAAGGGCATCGCCGCCGAAGGCGATGACTGGATCAAGGCCGTGGAAGCGGTGCTGGATCGCTTCAAGGGCGACACGTTCTCGGTGCCGGGGCTGTCCATCGACCTCTCGCATATCGAGCCGCCGGCGTTGCAGGCTCTCGCCGATCGCGCCGCCCTGCGCGACCAGAAGGACCGCCTGGAGCGCGAGCTGAAACAGCTCAGGACCCAGCACGCCGTGGCCGTCGATCGCGCGGCGAGCAAGGCCCAGGCCGAGGCGCTGTACCAGGCCGTGCTGGATGCGCAGAAGGCGCTGGAGGATTTCCGCCGCAGCCAGACGCTGGCCGCCGAGGAGCCCGCCAGGCTGGAGCAACTGGCCCAGGCCGAAGCCGCCCAGGACGAACTCAAGCGCACCAGTGATGCCTTCGCCGAGCGCGTGCAGCACCTATCCGCCAAGCTGCAACTGGTCGGCCGTCAGCTGGCCGATCTGGAAGCCAAGGAGCGCACGCTGGAAGACGCCCTGCGCCGGCGCCAGCTGCTACCGGCGGATCTGCCGTTCGGCACGCCGTTCATGGACCCGGTGGACGACTCGCTGGACAACCTGCTGCCGCTGCTCAACGACTATCAGGACAGCTGGCAGGCGCTGCAGCGCGTCGACGGCCAGATCGAGGCGCTCTATGCCCAGGTGCGGCTGAAGGGCGTGGCCAAGTTCGACAGCGAGGAAGATCCCGAGCGCCGCCTGCAGTTGCTGGTCAACGCCTATGCCCACCGCCAGGACGAAGCACTGACCCTGGCCAAGGCCCGCCGCGCGGCGGTCACCGACATCGCCCGCACGCTGCGCAATATCCGCAGCGACTACGAGAGCCTGGAACACCAGCTGGCGCTGTTCAACCGCGAGATCAACAAGCGCCAGGTGTCCAACCTGGAGAGCTTCCGCATCGTACTGGCGCCGAACAAGGATGCCCTCAGGCACATCGACCAGATCATCCACAGCGCCGGCCAGTACGAGGAAGGCGAGACGCTGTCGGTGTTCGACCTGTCCCAGTCCGCCGAGCAGGACGCGAAGAACGAGGAAGCCAAGGAATACCTGGCGCGCCTGGTGGCGGCGAACAACAACCAGTTGGGCCTCAAGGACCTGTTCGAGCTGGCGTTCGAGATCACCAAGGTCGGCGGCCAGCCGGTGATCCATACCGACATCGACGGCGCCGCCTCCAACGGCACCACCATGACCATCAAGGCGCTGACCAACATGTACCTGTTGCTGCACCTGATGGACCGCGAGCAGGCCGGACGCATCCGCCTGCCCTACTACCTCGACGAGGCCGCGGACATCGACGAGCGCAACCAGCAGGCGCTGATCGAAACCAGCCTGCAGCTCGGTTTCGTACCGATCCTCGCCTCGGTCAAGCCGCAGGTCTCGGCGCACGTGGCCATCGACCTGGAAGGCGGCAGCGGGCCGGCCGGCATCTACATCGACGAGGCGGACTGGAAATTCATCAGGCCTCGCGAGGCGGTTGCGAGTCAACCAGCGAGCGCTGAAGCGCAACGGCAAGAAGAGCCGGCGTGAGCACCATGTAAAAAGAAAAGGCCCCTCGGGGCCTTTTCTTACGTATATCTCGCAGAAACGGTAGTCGTGCAATCAAACGCAGCTTCAGCTAAGCAGTCCGGCCACACGCCCTGCCGAATCACTCGCGGGTCTCCGCTCGTCCCAACTCGATCTTCGGCGCCCAGCCAAACCATTCCTCCTGCGGCTCCTTGAACAGCGCGAAGGTCTGCCCCGGCAGGGCACGCCGCCCCCTCTGCTCGCCGTCCGGCGTGGCGAAGGCGACGCCGCCTTCGATCAACGACTCCAGCGAGTCGGTACGCAGGCTCGCGCCCTTGAACAGGCTGAAATCGACGCCGAAGCCGCTGGTTTCCCAGAAGCGGCTGCCGGTATGTACCAGCGGCGCATAGCGCGGCTCGATGAGCACGCGGATCAGCACCCGGTCGGCATTCTGGCCCAGCTCGTAGCCGGTCACCTCGCCGACCTTGACCTCCCGGTAGGTGACTGCATTGCCTGGTTTGATCGAGCCCAGCCGCGCAGCGCTGAGGACCAGCGTGAGCCCTTCGCCAACCTTCTGCGGCTCACGCTCTTCACCATTGAATCGAGTCTGTTCGGCCGACCCCGGCTTCCCGGGTGCAACCTCCAGATAGGGACCGCTGACGAGCGTATCCAGATTGGCGGTGCGCATGATGCCCAGCTCGGGCCGAACCACCCAGAACTGCGTGCCCGCGCGAGCGATGCGGGACTCAGCCGTGGTAATCCGAGCACGCAGCACGACGTATCCAAGGTCGTCGCTCAGGGTCACGCTGTCGACCTCACCGACCTCCAGCCCCTTGTAGCGGATCGGCGTGCCGGCACCGAGGCCGTCGCCGCGAGTCAGACGAATCTCTATCGAGGTACCGCGCCGTATTGCGCTGCCCCGGTCCTTGTGCAACTTGAATCGGGGCACTTTTTTGGTAGCCGGCGCTTGCGGATCCGGCGTCTCGAATGCGATGCCCCCGGCCAGCAGGCTCTGCAGGGATTCGCTGCGCACTTCAATGCCGGAAAGGCCGCCGCTCAGGGAAATGCCACTGGCATTCCAGAACCGACTCGAACTGTTCACCAGATCGGCGTAGGGCTGCTCGATGTGTACGCCCACCACTACCCGCTGCTGGTCGCGCGAGAACTGGTAACTCTGCACGGAACCCACCCGTACTTGGCGATAGAGCACAGGACTGCCGACATCCAGAGAGCCGAGGTTGTCGGCCGTCAGCACCAGATGGAGGCCCGGCGAACGTATGTCCAGCGGTGGCGCCTTGGCTCGCGCGACAAAGTTGCGTCGGGGTTCCGCTCCTTTTTCGCCAGGACGAACCGAAATGTAATTGCCGCGCACGAGGGCCTCGAGACCGGAAATGCCGGCAACCGAAACCGACGGTTTGACCACCCAGAACTGCGTGTCCTCGACCAGATAGTCCTCGAACAGCGGGTCGATGGAGAGTTCGGCCTGTGCGCCACTGAGGTCCGAATCGATATCTAGTTTCTTTAGCAAACCGACCTGCATGCCCTTGTAGATGACAGGAGTCCGACCAGCCTGTAGCCCATCGAAATCCTGTAGCGATACGAGCGCCTTGATACCCGCCTGGGCCGCATCGAAGTCCTCATAGAGCCGGAAGGGGATGCTCGGATCGGTCGCCGGGCTGTCCTGGCGGTGGGCAGGCGTGGCAAAGGCAATGCCGCCGGCGACGATGCTAGCCAGCGACTCCGTACGAAATTTCACTCCGGTGAGCCCCGCGTCCACGGTGACACCGCTGGCGTTCCAGAACCGCGTGTGCTTGCGCACCAGGTGCGCGTATTCGGGCTGGATGAACAGCTGCACCTCGACCGTGCTGTCGTCTTCGGCCAACACGTAGTTCTTCACCTGGCCGACCTGGATCTGCCGGTAGAACACCGGGCTGCCACGGTTCAGCGAGCCCAGGCGGTCGGCCTTGAGCGTAAGGTGCAGGCCGATGCGGTTGTCCGACATCGGCGGCTCCTCGGCCAGCGCCGCGAAACGACGCGTTTCTTCACCCTCGGCCGGGCTGATGCCGATGTAGTTGCCCGATACCAGCGTCTCCAGGCCGGTGATCCCGGCCAGGGTAACGCTGGGCCTGACCAGCCAGAAGCGCGTGCCGCTACGCAGGTAGCCTTCGACGTCCTTGTTCATCTCGATATCGGCGACGACCACCTGTCGGCGGCCATCCTCCTCCAGCCGCAGCTCACGCACGACGCCGATGGTCATGCCCTTGTACAGCACCGAGGTCTTGCCCACCTCGATCCCTTCGGCGCTGTCGAACAGCACTTCGATGTGGATGCCCCGTTCGCTATAGGCCTGCCAGGCCAGCCAGGCGCCGATCATCAGCGCGATCAGCGGCAATATCCAGATGGCCGACCAGTTGGAGGCTGGACGGGTTTTTGCTTGCGGCAGGTCAGTCATGCTTGTTCCCGGATTCCGTGTTATCCCAGATCAGACGTGGGTCGAATGTAATGGCTGCGAGCATGGTCAGAATGACTACGCTGGCGAAGGCAACAGCGCCAAACCCCGCTTCGACGCTGGCGAGACTGCCAAAATTGACGATTGCCACCAGAATGGCGATGACGAAGATATCGAGCATGGACCAGCGGCCGATCCACTCGATGAAGCGAAAAACCAATATCCGCTGGCGTGGCGACATTGGATGATGCCTTTGTACCGAAATCAGCAACATGGCGATTCCAAGCAACTTGAACGTCGGTACGAGAATGCTGGCGATGAACACCACCGCGGCGATCGGAAACATGCCGTGCTTGGCCAGTGTGACTACGCCGGACATGATGGTGTCAGGTGCCCCGCTGCCGAGCATGCGTATCGTCATGATCGGCAGCAGGTTGGCCGGCAGATAGAGCAACGCTGCAGTGATCAGCAATGCCCAGGTGCGCGCAATGCTATTGGGCCTGCGCATATGCACTCGGGCACCGCAACGGCTGCAATGCTGATGCTTGATATCAGGCGTAGCCCGGTTCAGCTGGTGGCACTCGTGGCAGACCATCAGTCCGACGTCAGCGGCGCGCATCGTCAGACTCCGACAGCGCTTCCCAGACCTGATGCGGTGACATCACGAGCTCCAGCCACACCTGAACGACCAGCAGCCCGGCAAAGCAGGCTAGGCCGACACCAAGGCTCAGCTCCGCCATGTCTCGTAGCTTGATGATGGAAACGAGGATCCCAAGCAGATAGACCTCAAGCATCCCCCACTCGCGCAGATGGTGATAGATCCGGTAGAGCAGCAGCCCTACTGATTTGGCGCGATCGATGGCGATGCAGAGCAACACGGCGAGCTGGCACAGCAGTTTCAGCAGCGGCACCGCCATGCTGCAGAGGAAAACCACCACGGCAATGCCTTGCATGCCGCTGTTGTACAGACTTAGCACGCCACTCCAGACGGTATCGTGGGTGACTCGCCCAAGGAGGTTCAACTGCATGATCGGCAGGAAATTCGCAGGAAAGTAAAGCAGCAGGGCCGCCAACACCAGCGCCAGCCCCGGGCCTACGATGCGGTGTCGTAACCGAAACAGCTCGCAGCCACAACGAGGACACTCAGCGACCTCACCAAGGTTGAGCGTCGGCCTGGTCATCAACAGATCACATTCTGGGCAGCCGACGAGCTGTTCGATCGGAAGCTCTTCGAGCCTTGGACTAGCAGCCGATTCCGGCATGAGGAATATCCGAGTAAAGCACTTATCTTAAACGAGCCATACCCACAGCGTTGAGTAGCCAGCCAAAAGACAGGATTTAATCTGAGTCCGAACCTGCTTCTCAAGCTTTTAGATCGCACAAAAGCAAACCCCCGGCCAGCTTGCGCGGGTCGGGGGTTTGGGAAAGGAGCTTGACGATGACCTACTCTCACATGGGGAGACCCCACACTACCATCGGCGATGCGTCGTTTCACTACTGAGTTCGGGAAGGGATCAGGTGGTTCCAACGCTCTATGGTCGTCAAGCAATTCAGTTGCTGCCTCGGGGTTTAGCCGCTGCAGCGAATTGGGTATGTGATCGAACGGGTATTGCGTGTTCGTGCAGATTTTCGGTTTGTTTGTCGACTTACCGTCTAACAGCCAAATTGTTTGGGTGTTATATGGTCAAGCCTCACGGGCAATTAGTATGGGTTAGCTCAACGCCTCACAGCGCTTACACACCCCACCTATCAACGTCGTAGTCTTCGACGGCCCTTCAGGGAGCTCAAGGCTCCAGTGAGATCTCATCTTGAGGCAAGTTTCCCGCTTAGATGCTTTCAGCGGTTATCTCTTCCGAACGTAGCTACCCGGCAATGCCACTGGCGTGACAACCGGAACACCAGAGGTTCGTCCACTCCGGTCCTCTCGTACTAGGAGCAGCCCCTCTCAAATCTCAAACGTCCACGGCAGATAGGGACCGAACTGTCTCACGACGTTCTAAACCCAGCTCGCGTACCACTTTAAATGGCGAACAGCCATACCCTTGGGACCGGCTTCAGCCCAGGATGTGATGAGCCGACATCGAGGTGCCAAACACCGCCGTCGATATGAACTCTTGGGCGGTATCAGCCTGTTATCCCCGGAGTACCTTTTATCCGTTGAGCGATGGCCCTTCCATACAGAACCACCGGATCACTAAGACCTACTTTCGTACCTGCTCGACGTGTCTGTCTCGCAGTCAAGCGCGCTTTTGCCTTTATACTCTACGACCGATTTCCGACCGGTCTGAGCGCACCTTCGTACTCCTCCGTTACTCTTTAGGAGGAGACCGCCCCAGTCAAACTACCCACCATACACTGTCCTCGATCCGGATAACGGACCAGAGTTAGAACCTCAAAGTTGCCAGGGTGGTATTTCAAGGATGGCTCCACGCGAACTGGCGTCCACGCTTCAAAGCCTCCCACCTATCCTACACAAGCAAATTCAAAGTCCAGTGCAAAGCTATAGTAAAGGTTCACGGGGTCTTTCCGTCTAGCCGCGGATACACTGCATCTTCACAGCGATTTCAATTTCACTGAGTCTCGGGTGGAGACAGCGCCGCCATCGTTACGCCATTCGTGCAGGTCGGAACTTACCCGACAAGGAATTTCGCTACCTTAGGACCGTTATAGTTACGGCCGCCGTTTACCGGGGCTTCGATCAAGAGCTTCGCTTGCGCTAACCCCATCAATTAACCTTCCGGCACCGGGCAGGCGTCACACCCTATACGTCCACTTTCGTGTTTGCAGAGTGCTGTGTTTTTAATAAACAGTCGCAGCGGCCTGGTATCTTCGACCGGCATGGGCTTACGTAGTAAATACTTCACCCTCACCGGCGCACCTTCTCCCGAAGTTACGGTGCCATTTTGCCTAGTTCCTTCACCCGAGTTCTCTCAAGCGCCTTGGTATTCTCTACCCAACCACCTGTGTCGGTTTGGGGTACGGTTCCTAGTTACCTGAAGCTTAGAGGCTTTTCCTGGAAGCATGGCATCAACCACTTCGCTTTCTAAAAGAAAGCTCGTCATCAGCTCTCGGCATTAAGACCCCGGATTTACCTAAGATCTCTGCCTACCACCTTAAACAAGGACAACCAACGCCTTGCTGGCCTAGCCTTCTCCGTCCCCCCATCGCAGTAACTAGAAGTACGGGAATATTAACCCGTTTCCCATCGACTACGCTCTTCAGCCTCGCCTTAGGGACCGACTCACCCTGCGTCGATTAACGTTGCGCAGGAACCCTTGGTCTTTCGGCGTGCGAGTTTTTCACTCGCATTGTCGTTACTCATGTCAGCATTCGCACTTCTGATACCTCCAGCCAGCTTCTCAACTGACCTTCACAGGCTTACAGAACGCTCCTCTACCGCTCAACTTGCGTTGAACCCGTAGCTTCGGTACCTGGTTTGAGCCCCGTTACATCTTCCGCGCAGGCCGACTCGACTAGTGAGCTATTACGCTTTCTTTAAAGGATGGCTGCTTCTAAGCCAACCTCCTAGCTGTCTAAGCCTTCCCACATCGTTTCCCACTTAACCAGGATTTTGGGACCTTAGCTGACGGTCTGGGTTGTTTCCCTTTTCACGACGGACGTTAGCACCCGCCGTGTGTCTCCCGTGCTGACACTTGCTGGTATTCGGAGTTTGCATCGGTTTGGTAAGTCGGGATGACCCCCTAGCCGAAACAGTGCTCTACCCCCAGCAGTGATACACGAGGCGCTACCTAAATAGCTTTCGAGGAGAACCAGCTATCTCCGAGCTTGATTAGCCTTTCACTCCGATCCACAGGTCATCCGCTAACTTTTCAACGGTAGTCGGTTCGGTCCTCCAGTCAGTGTTACCTAACCTTCAACCTGCCCATGGATAGATCGCCCGGTTTCGGGTCTATTCCCAGCGACTAGACGCCCTATTAAGACTCGCTTTCGCTACGCCTCCCCTATTCGGTTAAGCTCGCCACTGAAAATAAGTCGCTGACCCATTATACAAAAGGTACGCAGTCACCTAACAAAGTAGGCTCCCACTGCTTGTACGCATACGGTTTCAGGTTCTATTTCACTCCCCTCTCCGGGTTCTTTTCGCCTTTCCCTCACGGTACTGGTTCACTATCGGTCAGTCAGTAGTATTTAGCCTTGGAGGATGGTCCCCCCATATTCAGACAAAGTTTCTCGTGCTCCGTCCTACTCGATTTCATTGATAAGAGATTTTCGCGTACAGGGCTATCACCCACTATGGCCGCACTTTCCAGAGCGTTCCGCTAATCTCAAATCAACTTAAGGGCTAGTCCCCGTTCGCTCGCCACTACTAAGGGAATCTCGGTTGATTTCTTTTCCTCAGGGTACTTAGATGTTTCAGTTCCCCTGGTTCGCCTCACACACCTATGTATTCAGTGTGTGATAACCATCTTATGATGGCTGGGTTCCCCATTCAGACATCTCCGGATCACAGCCTGTTTGCCGACTCCCCGAAGCTTTTCGCAGGCTACCACGTCTTTCATCGCCTCTGACTGCCAAGGCATCCACCGTATGCGCTTCTTCACTTGACCATATAACCCCAAGCAATCTGGTTACTGTCTATAACGTGAAGACGACATTCGCCGAAAATTTGCATAGAGAACACGCAAATTTTACCTTGACTTGAATAATCACCAGTGAAAGTGATCACTCAAATCTACTTCTATCACATACCCAAATTTTTAAAGAACAGTTCTGGCGCAAAGACCAGAAATCAATACCCTCACCCATCATCAGATGCGCAAGCAGCACTCATTTCTGAGCTTTCAGCGATTTTCGAGTTAATGGTGGAGCCAAGCGGGATCGAACCGCTGACCTCCTGCGTGCAAAGCAGGCGCTCTCCCAGCTGAGCTATGGCCCCATCTACAGATCGGCCACATCCCATGACAATTGGTGGGTCTGGGCAGATTCGAACTGCCGACCTCACCCTTATCAGGGGTGCGCTCTAACCAACTGAGCTACAGACCCAATCGTCTCTCTCGGGTCGAAACCCAATCGCTTTTCGCTAGTGAATCAAGCAATTCGTGTGGGAGCTTATGAAGAAGCTGAAGTCTTCGATTAAGGAGGTGATCCAGCCGCAGGTTCCCCTACGGCTACCTTGTTACGACTTCACCCCAGTCATGAATCACTCCGTGGTAACCGTCCCCCCGAAGGTTAGACTAGCTACTTCTGGAGCAACCCACTCCCATGGTGTGACGGGCGGTGTGTACAAGGCCCGGGAACGTATTCACCGTGACATTCTGATTCACGATTACTAGCGATTCCGACTTCACGCAGTCGAGTTGCAGACTGCGATCCGGACTACGATCGGTTTTATGGGATTAGCTCCACCTCGCGGCTTGGCAACCCTTTGTACCGACCATTGTAGCACGTGTGTAGCCCAGGCCGTAAGGGCCATGATGACTTGACGTCATCCCCACCTTCCTCCGGTTTGTCACCGGCAGTCTCCTTAGAGTGCCCACCTTAACGTGCTGGTAACTAAGGACAAGGGTTGCGCTCGTTACGGGACTTAACCCAACATCTCACGACACGAGCTGACGACAGCCATGCAGCACCTGTGTCAGAGCTCCCGAAGGCACCTATCCATCTCTGGAAAGTTCTCTGCATGTCAAGGCCTGGTAAGGTTCTTCGCGTTGCTTCGAATTAAACCACATGCTCCACCGCTTGTGCGGGCCCCCGTCAATTCATTTGAGTTTTAACCTTGCGGCCGTACTCCCCAGGCGGTCGACTTAATGCGTTAGCTGCGCCACTAAGATCTCAAGGATCCCAACGGCTAGTCGACATCGTTTACGGCGTGGACTACCAGGGTATCTAATCCTGTTTGCTCCCCACGCTTTCGCACCTCAGTGTCAGTATTAGCCCAGGTGGTCGCCTTCGCCACTGGTGTTCCTTCCTATATCTACGCATTTCACCGCTACACAGGAAATTCCACCACCCTCTGCCATACTCTAGCTTGCCAGTTTTGGATGCAGTTCCCAGGTTGAGCCCGGGGCTTTCACATCCAACTTAACAAACCACCTACGCGCGCTTTACGCCCAGTAATTCCGATTAACGCTTGCACCCTTCGTATTACCGCGGCTGCTGGCACGAAGTTAGCCGGTGCTTATTCTGTCGGTAACGTCAAAACAGCAAGGTATTAACTTACTGCCCTTCCTCCCAACTTAAAGTGCTTTACAATCCGAAGACCTTCTTCACACACGCGGCATGGCTGGATCAGGCTTTCGCCCATTGTCCAATATTCCCCACTGCTGCCTCCCGTAGGAGTCTGGACCGTGTCTCAGTTCCAGTGTGACTGATCATCCTCTCAGACCAGTTACGGATCGTCGCCTTGGTGAGCCATTACCTCACCAACTAGCTAATCCGACCTAGGCTCATCTGATAGCGCAAGGCCCGAAGGTCCCCTGCTTTCCCCCGTAGGACGTATGCGGTATTAGCGTTCCTTTCGAAACGTTGCCCCCCACTACCAGGCAGATTCCTAGGCATTACTCACCCGTCCGCCGCTGAATCAGAGAGCAAGCTCCCTTCATCCGCTCGACTTGCATGTGTTAGGCCTGCCGCCAGCGTTCAATCTGAGCCATGATCAAACTCTTCAGTTCAATACTGCTTGGGTTTTGAGAAAACCCTAAACTTGGCTCAGCAATCGCAAATCTCTTTACAAGAAAGAGTAACTCTCGAATAAACGAGTGTTGCTTTGTGATGCTGATAATCTATCTGACCATCAGTCTTACATTCACAAGCACCCACACGAATTGCTTGATTCAGTTGTTAAAGAGCGTTTCGATCAAGCCTTTCGTCTCAACCGAGGCCGCACATTCTACAGCAGCCTTGTTACCTGTCAAGCTGTTTTTGAAGAAGTTTTTCTTTCTTCTCAACCGCTTGCGCTTCAGATCAACCCAGCGTCTCTCATCAGCGGGAGGCGAATCATACAGCGTTCAAACCCACTGTCAACCACCTCTTTCAACCGCTTCCGATCAACCTGACCGGAGCCGCCAACAGGACTCAACCACCACCCTGCCAGCCCGGCGCATTCTACTCGAATCCGCCACCGGTGCAACCTTTTTATTTCGCTAACCTTTTGATTTACAAGAGGTTTTGCTTGAGGACTGCGCCGGAAGTGGTGCGCATTATAGGCACCTGAAAACAGCCGTCAACCGTTTATTTCAGTTTTATTCAAGCCGACTCTTTCTGCTGCATACTGAAGTGAGAGCCTTAGCCACCGCAGGAACGCGCAAGAAGAAGAGTGCCGCGGCACTACCTGCATAGAGGAACCAGCGCGCCGCGTCCGCTCGAACCACCCAGAGCATATGCAGCAACGCCAGAACGACAATGAGATAAACCAGCCTATGCACTTTCTTCCAGCGCTTACCAAGCCGGCGCATGCTCCAACGAGACGATGTCATCGCCAAGACAGTCAGCCCGACAAACCCTAGTCCACCCACCAGGATATAGGGTCGTTCGCGCAACTCTTCGCTCAGACGGGAAAAATCGCCACCGAGTAAAAAGTATAGATAACTCGCCAGGTGCAGGAGCGCATAGGTGAAACACCAAAGCCCAAGCTGACGCCGTACGGCCAGCCAGCCGCCCCATCCAGTCAATCGCTGCAAGGGCGTCATTGAAAGCGTCAGAAGCAGCACGACCAGCGCGCCCTCGCCAAGATTGTCGACCAGCACCTTGCCGGGATCAGGGCCAAGCGCGAACTGCCAGCCCAGGTACAGCCAATACAATGGCAAGCTCGCGGCACAGACGAAAACTGCCGGCCGCCACACGGGATAGCGCATCAGTAATCCTTACTGAGATCCATCGAGCTATATAACCCCGCGACTTGCTCTGCGTAGCCATTGAACAGTTGGGTGTCCCGGAGATTCGGGCTGAACAGGCTTCCCGGAAGTCGACGCTCACGAGCCTGCGACCAACGAGGGTGCGAAACCTTCGGGTTGACGTTGGCGTAGAAGCCATATTCCTGCGGCGCCATCGACTGCCAGGTCGTAGTCGGCTGCTCGCGCACGAAACTGATCCGCACTATGGACTTGATGCTTTTGAAGCCGTACTTCCAAGGGACCACCAACCTCAGTGGCGCCCCATTCTGGTTAGGTAGCGTGCGACCATACATGCCGACCGCGAGCAACGTTAGTGGATGCATGGCCTCATCCATTCGCAACCCCTCGACATAGGGCCAATCGATCAGTCCAAATCCAGAGCGGGTTCCGCGCATTTCCTCCGGCCGGTACGCCGTTTCGAACCGAATAAACTTCGCAGAGGAATGCGGTTGGGCCTTGCGAATCAGATCGGCCAAAGGAAAACCCAGCCACGGAATGACCATTGACCAGGCCTCCACACAGCGAAGCCGATAGATGCGCTCCTCGAGCCGGCTTTCCGAGCACAGGTCCTCAAGAGCGTAACGCCCGGGCTGATCGACCTCACCATCGATCAACACCGACCAAGGCTCCACTTTCAAAGCCGAAGCATGACGCGCCGGATCACCCTTGTTGGGACCGAACTCGTAGAAGTTGTTGTACTGGGAAGCGTCCGCAAATGGCGTAATGGTTTCGTCTTCTGGGACCACTGCCTGCCAACGGGCGTTGGCCAGTTTGTCGGTGAACCACTCCGGAGCCTGCGCCGCAGTCACGCCGGGATAACGCTCGGAAGCATTAGCGAGAGACGGCAATCCTGCGGCAGCACCGGACAGCATGACTCCACGAAGAATCTGCCGGCGGCTGAAGTATGCCGCCTCGGTAGTTACCTCTGACTCACGACACTCGCCGGAGGCGGGAATCCTGATAAGCATGGGTTGCTCCGCGTATTGACTCCGACGGAGCAATACGCGCAGCCAGACTGAAAATCAACCCTCGACGCGCTTGCGACGGCGCAACTGCATCAAGTACTGCACAGGACCGGAGGCCGCGTACGCCAGGAAGATCAGCAGCAGAATGCGAGGCGGGTCACTGAACACGACGGCGAACACAAGCACGACTACCAGGATAGCGACAAAGGGTACGCGCCCTTTCAAATCGAGGTCCTTGAAGCTGTAGTACTTGATATTGCTGACCATCAGCAAACCTGCTGCCGCGACCATAAGCGCGAACAGCATGACCAGTATCAGCGGCAGATCGACGCCGCGAATACCAACCTCATCCAATGCCCAGACCGCCCAGACCCAGCCGGCAACCACTCCCGCCGCAGCCGGGCTAGCCAAACCAATGAACCAGCGCCTGTCCACCTTGCCGATCTGGGTGTTGAAGCGCGCCAGACGCAGCGCGGCGCAAGCGACATAGATGAAGGCGACGGTGAGCCCAACATTGCCCAGTTCGGACAATGCCCACTCGTACGCCAGCACTGCGGGGGCCAGGCCAAAGGCAACCATGTCTGACAGCGAATCGTACTCGGCACCAAAGGCGCTTTGAGTATTGGTCAGACGAGCCACGCGTCCGTCCAGACTATCGAGCACCATAGCGACGAATACCGTGGCGGCCGCCACATAGAAGTTGCCGTTAATCGCGGTGATGATCGAAAAAAAACCAGCAAAAAGATTGGCGGTGGTGAACAGATTGGGCAGCAGATAGATACCACGATGACGAACCTTGCGCCCGTCAGGCTCCTGGGTCTCCTCGACATGCTCGTCGATCGGCAGGATGCTTTCTGGCTCGACTGGCTTGTTCGGCTCTTCGGGTTGTCCACTCATGCGCATTCACCTTCTACAACAGGTTATGGATAGATTTCGACCAGATCTGGAGACTTGGGGTTCAGCCTGACCAAAGCCGCGTTTTATACCAGAAGCCTGGCAGGCAGAACGAAAAAACGCGGCCGAAGCCGCGTTTTCTTGAACAGTAGAACGATCAGTTCTTGCTCTTGTCGACGATCTTGTTCGCCGCGATCCAAGGCATCATCGCACGCAGCTTCTCGCCGACCACTTCGATACCGTGCGCCGCGTTGTTGCGACGGTAGGCAGTCATCGACGGATAGTTGGCAGCGCCTTCGGTGATGAACATCTTGGCGTATTCGCCGTCCTGAATGCGCTTCAGGGCATTGCGCATGGCGGCGCGGGACTCGGCGTTGATTACTTCAGGACCGGTCACGTACTCGCCGTACTCGGCGTTGTTGGAGATCGAGTAGTTCATGTTGGCGATGCCGCCTTCGAACATCAGATCGACGATCAGCTTCAGCTCGTGCAGACACTCGAAGTAGGCCATTTCCGGCGCGTAGCCAGCTTCGACCAGTGTTTCAAAGCCAGCCTTGACCAACTCAACGCAACCGCCACAGAGAACAGCCTGCTCGCCGAACAGGTCGGTTTCGGTTTCGTCCTTGAAGGTGGTTTCGATGATGCCGGTACGGCCACCGCCGACGCCACAGGCATAGGACAGTGCGACGTTACGGGCATTGCCGGAAGCGTCCTGGTAGATCGCGATCAGGTCAGGGATGCCGCCGCCCTTGACGAACTCGGAACGCACGGTGTGACCTGGCGCCTTCGGAGCGATCATGATCACGTCCAGATCGGCACGCGGTACAACCTGGTTGTAGTGGATCGAGAAGCCGTGAGCGAAGGCCAGGGTCGCGCCCTGCTTCAGGTTCGGCTCGATTTCGTCCTTGTACAGACGGCCCTGGAACTCGTCCGGGGTCAGGATCATTACCAGATCGGCAGCGGCAACGGCAGCCGGCACGTCGCTGACCTTCAGGCCATGGGCCTCGGCCTTGGCAATCGAGGACGAGCCCGGACGCAGGCCGACGGTGACGTCGACGCCGGAATCCTTCAGGTTGCACGCGTGCGCGTGGCCCTGGGAGCCGTAACCGATGATGGCGACCTTCTTGCCCTGAATGATGGAGAGGTCGCAGTCTTTATCGTAAGAAACCTTCATGAATTACCCCTGTTGCCGGCCTCGTGGGCCATTCGATAAAACGTTGCTGACTGGTGAGACGACGCGTCCGCCAGCCGTTAGATACTCAGCACCTTGTCACCGCGGGAAATCCCGGTGACGCCACTGCGCACAACTTCCAGAATCGAGGCAGTGCCAACGGCCTGGATGAAACTGTCCAGCTTGTCGCTGGTTCCGGCCAGCTGAATCGTATAGACGCTGGTGGTCACGTCGACGATCTGCCCGCGGAAAATATCGGTGGTGCGCTTGACCTCGGCGCGCTGGGCACCGGTGGCCTTAACCTTGATAAGCATCAGTTCGCGCTCGATATGGGCGCTTTCCGACAGGTCAACCAGCTTGACCACCTCAACCAGCTTGTTGAGGTTCTTGGTGATCTGCTCGATCACCTCCTCGTGACCTACCGTGGTCAGCGTCAGACGCGACAGGGTCGGGTCTTCGGTCGGCGCCACGGTGAGGCTTTCGATGTTGTAGTTGCGTTGCGAAAACAGACCGACCACACGAGACAGCGCACCCGGTTCGTTTTCCATCAGCAGGGAAATGATGTGTCTCATGATCAGGTCCGCTCCGTCTTGCTCAACCACATGTCACGCATCGCGCCATCCTTGATCTGCATCGGATAGACGTGCTCGGCCGTGTCGACGGCGATATCCAGGAAGACCAGGCGATTCTTCATGGCGAATGCCTCTTCCATCATCGGCTTGAGGTCCTTGAGGTCGGTGATGCGCATTCCGACATGACCATAAGCTTCGGCCAGCTTGACGAAGTCCGGCAGCGACTCCATGTAGGAGTGCGAATAGCGGCTGTTGTACACCATGTCCTGCCACTGACGGACCATGCCCAGCGCACCGTTGTTGAGGTTGACGATCTTCACCGGCAGGTCGTACTGCAGGCAGGTGGACAGTTCCTGGATGTTCATCTGGATGCTGCCTTCGCCCGTCACCACCGCGACATCGGCTTCCGGGAAGTTCAGCTTCACGCCCATGGCTGCCGGCAGACCAAAGCCCATGGTGCCGAGGCCACCCGAGTTGAGCCAGCGGTTGGGCTTGTCGAACTTGTAGTACTGGCAGGCGAACATCTGATGTTGACCGACGTCCGAGGCTACATAAGCCTCGCCCTTGGTCACTTCGCAAAGCACCTCGATGGCCGCCTGAGGCTTGATGATCGAACCATCGCCCTTGTCATAGGGGAACAGCCCGCGGTTGCCGCGCCATTCATCGATCTGTTTCCACCAGCTGGCAACCGTCTCGGCATTCGGCGACTGGCCAATTTCCTTGACGATGGCGACCATCTCGGTGAGCACACTGTCGACCGGACCGACGATCGGGATGTCGGCTTTGATGGTCTTGGAGATCGACGCCGGATCGATGTCGATATGGATGATCTTGGCGTTCGGGCAGAACTTGGTCGCGCCATTGATGACGCGGTCATCGAAGCGCGCACCGACCGCCAGGATCACGTCGGAATGGTGCATCGCCAGATTGGCGGTGTAGCTACCGTGCATGCCGAGCATGCCGACGAACTGGCGGTCGCTGCCCGGATAGCATCCCAGCCCCATCAGAGTGTTGGTCACCGGCAGGTTGAGCATCTTCGCCAGCTCGGTCAGTTGCGCCGAAGCCTTGCCCAGGACCACGCCGCCACCGGCGTAAATGATGGGGCGCTTGGCTCCCAGCAGCAACTCCGCCGCCTTGCGAATCTGACCCGAATGCCCACGCACGGCTGGGCTGTACGAACGCAGCTTGGCCTTCTTCGGGTAAACGTATTCGAATTTTTCGGCCGGATTGGTCATATCCTTCGGGATATCGATGACAACCGGCCCTGGACGCCCGGACTCGGCGAGATAGAACGCCTTCTTCATCACTTCGGGGATTTCCGAAGGATGCTTGATCATGAAGCTGTGCTTCACGATGGGTCGGGAGATGCCGATCATGTCGGTTTCCTGGAAGGCATCGGTGCCGACCATGGTGCTGGGCACTTGACCGGAGATCACCACCATCGGGATCGAGTCCATGAAGGCGGTGGCGATACCGGTGATGGCGTTGGTCGCCCCAGGACCGGAAGTCACCAGCACCACGCCGGCCTTGCCGGTCGCGCGCGCATAGCCATCGGCCATGTGCGTGGCGGCCTGCTCGTGACGAACCAGGATGTGTTCGATGGCTTTTTCCTTGAAAAGCGCATCGTAGATATGCAGAACGGCACCGCCCGGGTACCCGTAAATGTACTTAACGCCTTCGTCACGCAGGGAGCGGACGACCATTTCAGCGCCGGATAAGAGTTCCACGTTGTTCACCTCTGAAACGCCAGATAGCGATTCCAAGTCGGAGCCGCCAGAAATAGGTTTACTGCCAGCAGGGCATGAGCGACGGTGGTCGCCGACTACGTCAGCCACTGACTGAGCCAGTATTGGAAGAGACCCTGGTGTCGCGGGCTCTCCACCCAGCGCGAGGTAACGCGTTGCGGGTGATGCAGGTCGGCGCGGGTAGCACCTCATGTCTGTCTAGACTGAGCCGGTATCGCTTGCGGCGAGGCGACTCAGGACAGCAAGCCTCGAATTGTTCGGATTCAGCACCAGCAAGTCAAGCTTGCCGTTGTGTTTGAGCAACGTTGAGCTGTGACAGGGTGCAGAAGCGGCGCTCCGGCTTTTGGGTATAGTGACCGCCAGTTTCCGATTTCAATGAAGGTAACAACATGCGATTCATGTTTCTTGCGGGCGGCTTGGTACTGGCGCTTTGCGGCAACGTCATGGCCGCCCAGGTATACAAGTGGGTAGACGCCCAGGGGGTCACGCACTTCGGCGCGCAACCGCCGCAAGGGCAGCAGGTGGAAACCGTCAACACCGTTACCGCACCGGCAAAACCGGCCGCGACGCCAGCCCCTGTCGCCGAGGACGAAACCGAGGCCGACCAGCAGAGCATCGATCGCAAGGTGAAGCAGCAGGTCGCCGAGCAAGAAGCCGAACGCAAGCGCTACTGCGAGACGATGCGCACCAACCTTGCGCAACTGCAGAACAATCCGCGAGTACGCGTCGAAGAGAAGGGCGAAACCCGGCGAATCACCGAAGAGGAGCGGCAGGCACGGATCGCAGAAACACGGGACAAGATCGCCGAAAACTGCAACTGATTCCGGCACTCCAGACATTGCGCTAGCGGCGCGCTAAGCCGCTCAGCGCGAAGGCGCCTCGATCAGCGCATCGAAAGCACGCAGCGCCTCGAGCAGACTGACTACCCGCACCTCTCGATAGACCACCTCTGCCATTGCACAGATGCCGGACGCCTGCGGCAAAGGCTGGCCCGCTTCGACGATCGATTTCATCCGCGGCAGGAATATCCACTGCAGCCATTGCTCGAAGCGCAGCGTGTCCACGCAAAACGGCTCGACGCTGGCCAGAGCCTCTGGTGCCGGGGGTTCGACACTCCACAGGTCAAGCGTGCGCAGTTCGCGCTCGATCAAAAGCAGCTGCTGCGCGACTGCCGGAAGGCGCGGGTCCATCACAGATTGACCTTGGCTCGTTCACGAGCCTGCGCGGCACCAGCACTGTCGCCCTGTCGCTCACGTGCCTGCGCAATCAACTCCCAGAGGCTGGCCTGCAACGCTGGGCGCCCGCTGGCATAACTCAATGCGCGGCGCGACAGCTGCTCCGCCTGAGTGGCATCCCCCTGCGCCAACCGGACCTGCGCCAGACGATAAAGGACCTGCGGCTCGCGTGGCGCAATACGCTGCGCACGTTCAAGACTGGAAGCCGCACCATTCAGGTCACCACCGCCCTGCTGCTGTTGAGCCGTAGTCAACAGCGCTAGCACTGGACCATCCAGCTGCTCATCGGCGGCCAGGCCGCTGCCGGAGGACGGAATACCGGTAGGCATGCTCGGCTGCTGCGTGCTGGCCGGCGCCGAGATTGACGGTGCCGGCTGCCACGCAGGCTGATCGCCGCCTGTCGCTCCACTCGCCCCGGAAAAGGGTGCATCTGGTGCGGCGAACGTCTCAAGCGGTGCAGAGGTGCCTTGCGGCACCATCACCACCACGCCAGAGTCCTCCTGCTGTTGCCTTGGCGTCGCAGCCGCGGCTGGCGCGCGATATCCCTGGCGAGCCGCCACCTCCTCGGAAACGGGAGCGCCCGAGTCCACCACGGGGATCGAACCACGATCCACGGTCGCGCAACCCTGTACCAGCGCCGCCGCAGCAACGACAGCCATCCACTGCTTGTTCACCAATTCAGACCTCTCAACGTAGAACCACGAAGCGCGCGACCTCTATGGCAATTACTCCAACCAGCCACGCACCCAATCCATGACCGACTCCGCTGGTGCCTGAATGCCGCAGCCAGGTCCAGGGGCTGGTTCGCTGCCGCGAATATAGGGCATCTGTACCGCATCCGGGCAGCGCTCATCCGTACCCAGGCCGCTTCGCGCATCCACCCAGGCATATGTCACGTTGTCCGGCACTGGCATCTGCAGAGGCAGTGGATCAGCCCGCCGCATGAAATCGCTCCACACCTGCAGCGCGCCGGTCGCCCCGGTCAGTGAAGTCTTGCCATTGTCATCACGACCCAACCAGACCACGGCCAGCAGATCCTGACTGAAGCCGGCGAACCAGCTGTCACGCGAATCGTTGGTGGTACCGGTCTTGCCAGCCAGGTTCAGCGACTGCGGCAGGCGGTTGTAAGCGGAGCGTCCCGTACCCTCGCGCATGGCACGCTGCATGGCGTACTGGGTCAGGTAGATCGCACCCGGATCGAAGCGCTGCTGAATCTGGAACGGATAACGCTTGAGAGGCTCACCGTCCGCGGTCAGCACGCTGCGAATGCCGCGCAACGGGGTGTTGAAGCCGCCGTTGGCCAGTGTCTGATACATGTCCGCCACCTCGATCGGCCGCAAACCACCCGCACCGAGCAGCATCGACGGATACGCCGGCCACTGTGGCGACGCACCCAGCCGCTCAAGCGTCTTCAGCACGTTCGGTACGCCGAGATCGAGCCCGAGTCTCGCCGTGGACAGGTTGTAGGAGTTCGCGAGCGCCTGATACAGGTAAACCGTGCCGTAGGCCTGACGCCCATAGTTCTGCGGCTTCCAGACCTGTCCATCGGCGCCCTTGACCGAGAAAGGCTCGTCTTCTAGCAGGCTGGTCAGCGTGTACTGGCTAGGCTTTTCCAGCGCGGCCAGGTAGATGGCCGGCTTGATCAGCGAGCCGATCGGCCGTGACGCATCGAGCGCGCGATTGAACCCCGCGAAGCCTGGTTGGCGACTGCCGAGCAAGGCCTGAATTTCACCGGTCTCAGGATTGGTCACGATCATCGCGCCTTCGACGCCCTCGGTGCTCTTGCCGAGACGCTTGAGGGTTTCGCTCATGGCCTGCTCGGCCTTGAGCTGGATCACCGGATCGAAACTGGTGAAGACGCGCAAGCCTTCTTCGGTGAGGTCCTCGTCCCGATAGTCCTCACGCAGCTGGCGCTTGACCAGATCGAGAAAGGCCGGATAGGAGCTGTCAGCCATGCTGCCACGCTGAGTCACGCCCAGCGGCGCCTGTTTGGCTTTTGCGATGTCCTCGGCCCTGACCACCTGTTGCTCGGCGAGCAGATCGAGCACCAGATTGCGCCGCTCCAACGCCCGCTCGGGGTTGCGTCGCGGGTTGTAGTAGGTAGGCCCTTTCACCATGCCGACCAGCAATGCCACCTGCGGCAACTTCAACTCGGCCAGCGGCTGGCCGAAGAAGTACTGGCTCGCCAGACCGAAGCCGTGAATGGCACGACGACCGTCCTGACCGAGGAACACCTCGTTCAGATAGGCTTCGAGAATTTCTTCCTTGTCGTAGTGCAGCTCCAGCAGCACCGCCATCATCGCCTCGGTGGCCTTGCGGCTGAGGCTGCGCTCGTTGGTCAGGTAGAAGTTCTTCACCAGCTGTTGAGTCAGCGTACTGCCCCCCTGGCGAACCTGGCCGGCGGTGAGGTTGACCCAGACGGCGCGAGCGATGGACTTGGGCGATACACCGAAGTGATTGAAGAACTCCCGATCCTCCACGGCGACCAGCGTTTCAACCAGATACGGCGGCACCTGATCGAGCTTGATCAGGATGCGATCCTCGTTGTGCGCGGGGTACAGCCCACCGATCAATACCGGCTCCAGCCGCGCGACCGGTAGCGAGCCGCCATTGGCAGCGCTGAGGCCGGCGACGAAATCGCCAGAGAAGCGCACCCGCAACCGCTGCGACTGCTCGGCGCCTTCATAGAACTGGAAGCCACGGGTGTGCAGCTCGATGTCATTGCCAGCCACCGATGCACCGCCCGGCCCGCTGACCGCCTTTTCACGGCGATAGCCCAACGCATCCAGTTCGGCGAGAAAATCCGTCTTGTTGAGCTTCTGCCCGACGAACAACTCCAGCGGTCGCGCATAGACCTTGGCCGGAATCGTCCAGCGCTTGCCGGAGAATTTCTCCTGCACCACGGCATCGAGATAAATGGCGAAACCGGCCAGGATCACCAGGCCGACGATGGACAGTTTGACCGCCCAGCCCAACCAGGGGCGAGCGCCAGCGGAGCGGCGCCTGGAGCGTGTACGGGGGGAGCGAGATTTAGTCATGGCGGCGCATTATACGCACTTTGCAGCCGCGGACCGACGGCCTCTCAGCGGTTTGCAGCGCAACGCACAGCAGCCATAATGCCTGCGACTTTTCGACTGTGTGGACTGCTTCGCAGTGGACTCGCACGCCCCGCTCAAGAACTTCAACAAGGAATGACCGTGAGCCAAGCACTGATCGCCGCCCTGCAGAATCCTGCCCTGTACCCGCATCCCACCGAGGGCTTTCGAGTCATCGAGACCCACATTTCCTGGGTCATCCTCACCGGCACCTACGCCTACAAGATCAAGAAGCCAGTGGACTTCGGCTTTCTCAACTTCACCGACCTTGCCTCGCGCAAGCACTTCTGCGAAGAAGAGCTGCGACTCAACCAGCGCATGGCGCCGGACCTGTATCTCGAAGTCGTGCCCATCAGCGGCTCACCGGATGCACCTGAGATCGGCGGCACAGGAGAACCCTTCGAATATGCGCTGAAGATGCGCGAGTTCCCGCAAACCCAGCTGCTGGCCGAACTGCAGGCGCGTGGCGAGTTGACGGACGCGCACATCGACGCCCTGGCCGAACAGATCGCCCATTTTCACCAGAGCACCCCACAGGTGCCTGCCGGCCATGCTCTGAGCAGCGCCGATGCGATCGTCGCGCCGATGCGGCAGAACTTCGAACAGATTCGCCCGCTGCTCAGCGAAGCGGCGGACCTCCGCCAGCTGGATGCGCTCGAAGAATGGACCGAAACCAGTATCGAGCGCCTGCGTCCGCTGCTCGACCAGCGCTGCCAGCAAGGTTTCGTTCGCGAATGTCACGGCGATCTTCACCTGGGCAATGCCACATTGATCGATGGCAAGGTGGTGCTGTTCGACTGCATCGAGTTCAACGAGCCGTTTCGCCTGATCGATACCGCATCCGACGCTGCCTTCCTGGCCATGGACCTGGAGGATCGTGGCCTGAAATGCCAGGCGCGCCGGTTCATCAACGGCTGGCTGGAGTACACCGGCGACTATGCGGCGCTGGCGTTGCTGAATCTGTACAAGGCCTATCGCGCCCTGGTACGCGCCAAGGTCAGCCTGTTCCGGCTGTATCAGGAGCAGGACGCCGTGCAACGCAAGGTGATCGTGCGTCAGTACCGCGGCTATGCCAATCTGGCCGAAAGCTACAGCGCCATCCCGTCACGCTTTCTCGCCATCACCCATGGTGTGTCCGCCGTAGGCAAGAGCCACGTTGCGCTACGCCTGGTCGAGGCCCTTGGCGCGATACGCCTGCGCTCGGACGTCGAACGCAAGCGCTTGCATGGCGAGCAGCCCGAAGCTCAACAGGGCCAGCTCGATGCCGGCATCTACAGCCAGCAGGCCAGCGATGAGACCTACAAGCGGCTGCACCAGCTGGCAACGACCGGGCTGCAGGCCGGTTTTTCCGTGGTGATCGACGCGGCGTACCTGAAGCAGCAACAGCGTCAGGATGCCTGGCAGGCGGCCGAAACCACTGGCGTGCCCTTTCTGATACTCGATTGCCAGGCGCCGGATGCGGTGATCGCGCAGTGGCTGGCGCAACGCCAGGCCGAGGGGCTCGATCCATCCGATGCGACCATGGAGGTAGTGCATGCGCAGCAGGCCAGCCGCGAGGCGCTGAGCGAAAGCGAGCGGCTGCATAGCCGCCGGGTCGATACCCAGGATGCCGGCAGCCTCGACGAGCTGGTCGCCAGCATCCGCCAGCACTTGCCCGGTCTCTGACCGTCAGGCACCGCCGCCGGCAGAGTGCGGCGGTGCTTCTATACTCCCGGTATTCCAATCGTGGAACACCGCTATGTCTGCCAGCGAATCGCCCGCCCCAAAGCCGGTCAGTGACAGCATCCAGCTGTTCTCCAGCCGCTCCACCGACTATGCACGCTTCCGCCCGACCTACCCCGAGGCGCTGTTCACCTGGCTCGCCAGCCAGTGCGCGGCCACCGACACCGTGCTCGACCTTGCGGCCGGCAACGGGCAAGCGAGCATCCCGCTGACACGACACTTTCATCGGGTCCTGGCCTGCGACGCGAGCGCCGAACAGCTCGAGGCTGGCGACACCTGGTCGGACGTGCAGCGTTTCGTCGCCGATGCGGAACATCTGCCATTGCGCAGCGGACAGCTCGATCTGCTGGTAGTCGCACAGGCCCTGCACTGGTTCGCCACGCCAGCATTCTTCAACCAGGCGCGGCGCGCACTGAAGCCGAACGGCCTGTTCTGTGCCTGGTGCTACAGCCTGCTGGAGGTATCGGCCGCAGTGGACGCGGTCATCCACAGGCTCTACTACGAAACACTCGCTGGTTGCTGGCCAGCCGGTCGCAGCAGCGTCGATGCCGGTTACCGCGATATCCAGCCTCCCTTCACACGTATCGAACCACCTCTGTTCGCCCTCGAAGCGCATTGGGATCTCTGCGAACTGACGGGCTATCTGCGCACCTGGTCTGCCGTGAAGCAATGGCAACAGCGGCATGGGCGCGACCCCATCGCATCGATCGAGCCCCAATTGTCATCCGCATGGGGCCCGGCGGATCAGCGGAGGCTTATCCGCTGGCCGCTACATTTTCTGACAGGCTTCCCCAACCGCTAGCACCGCAAGGACGCCGCCATGCACGACGAACTGCTTTCGCTCCGCAACCTCGGCAAGACCTCGGTGCAATGGCTGCACGCATCGGGCATTCACACCGCTGCGGATCTCCGACGATTGGGCGCGGTGAGTTCTTATCGCGCAGTGAAGGCGCGCGGATTCGGTGCCTCGAAGGTTCTGCTGTATGCCATCGAAGGGGCGCTGAGAGACGTCCCCTGGCAGCAGCTGCCGATCCCGCTGAAGGAAGAATTGAATCGTAATCTGGGCGCCGATCACGACAACTAGAGCTAGCTCACAACCTCCGCTCGGCGAGATTTACTCAGGCCTCGCCCAAGCCTATTGTGCGCCGACGTGACCCTGCCAATCGTCTGCCCGTTCGTTCAAGGATTACCGACATGTATTTACTCGGGGAGCAACCGGCCTACGCCGATCGCCTGATCAACCGCCTGCAAACCATCCCCACCCAGTTGCTCGAAGGCTTGCAGCCCTCAGGTCCCAACCTTGAACTCAAGCACACCGACGATCTGTGCGCCGAGCTGCCGGCACAGCAGCTTTTCATCATCGAGACCGGGCTACTGCACGCGCTGATCGACGGCAGGGCCCTGTTCTATCTGCAGGAAGGCGACCTGGTTGGATTGCGCCAGTCGGGCGATCTGCCGGAGTGCCGCTATTGCAGTGACGAACCCATCAGCCTGATCCCCTACTCGCGCAACGCGGTGTTCCAGCACATCCACTCCGATGAGCACCGCCAGGAATTGTTCATCCAGTACCTGATTGGTCATACCGCGCTGCTCGGCGACGCCCTTGCGCGCCTGAAGCAACCGGAGATCCGTCCAGCTACCGGCTTCAAGCATTTCGCCGCCGGTGAAGAGCTGATTCGCCAAGGCGACGAGGCAGACAACGTGTTCATCATCATCGAAGGCCACGCCGAGGCGATCGTCGACGGCCAGAAGGTCGGCGATGTACAAAAGGACGAGATCTTCGGCGCCATGGCGGTCTTCACCCGCGAGCGACGCAGCGCAACGGTGGTCGCCAGCGAGGCCTGCACGGTCATGGTCATTCCCAAGGAGCAGTTCCTCGGACTGACACAGAGCAACCCCCGCATCGCTCACAGCCTCATCGAAAGCATGGCGCGGCGCATTGATCTGCTGAACAAGGAAGTCACTCATCTGCGGATAAACGTTGCAGTCTAGGCGAGCTGCCCGAGCGAATATTTTTTTACGAAAGCCTGTTGACGCAGAAATGAGAATTGTTATTATTATCGCAACTGATCGCGAGGTCAGCCGATAGCTGAAGGCTCAGGCAGTCGATCCTTCAGGTTATCTCCTCATCAGGCTAATCACGGTTTTGACCCGGCTCTGCCGGGTCTTTTTTTTCCTGTAGAAAACGTCAGCCAGGTTACTTGCCCGATCGGCGCAGCTGTTCGCAATGATCCTGCTCAGGTTGCGCCGGGGTGTACCAGACATAGTCGGCCTGCGCAGCGGATACCGTCTCGCCCACTTCAGCAAGCATCAACACCGACACTGACTTCCCTGACAGATCCTCGACATGCAGCGGCACGCCCAGGTCTCGGCGCACATGGAACGCGCCGGCCAGCAGCATGACTGGCTCGGCTGCGGCGAGCACTCGCTCGGCCATGCGTCGATCACGCTGCTGCTGCACCGCCAACATCGCCGGCAGCTGGGAGGCCGGCAGCATCCCACAGTGAGAGGCCTCGATCTGCGCCAGCAATGCCTCGCTCACCGCCGCGGCCGTGGATTTGCGCCCCCGCAATGACGGTGCGGCGCGATAGATCGACATGATTTCGTCGCGCCCGAGATTGGCATGCAGCAATGGGTATGGTTGCGCAAGCGCGTATGAAACCAGCGGCCCGTACTGGCCCCAATCCCAGCCCTTCTGCCAACCCAGCGCCTCAGGAAGATCGGCTGGCGCTCGCCCCTCACGCACTTCGCGGCGCACCGCATCGACTAGGGCCTGCTGTTCAGGTTCGAGCATCTCCAGCAAGAGGCTGCCTTGCGGACGTTCTTCGCCCAGTGCTCGCAGCAACCAGAGCTGCAGGGCGTGGTGATCCGGATTGTCGTGCCGTTCGCCGACCAGCAACCGGTCTTGCGTCTGGAGCTCCGCCACCAGCTGCGCGGTCGTGAGCACCGTGTCGCTGCGCAGATCGACGATCAGACCGAGGTCCGGATGCTCAAGTCCTTCGGGGCTTTGCCATTCAGGCAGCGGCGGTAGGGCATGGCATCCCGTCAGCAAACCCAGCACAAGCAACGCAAGAATGCGCACGATGAACCTCCTCAACGGGCAATGATCAGCGGGTGACCGAGCTCCGGATGTCGCTGAACCAGCACATCCAGACCGAATACCGCTCGCAGCGGCTCGGCTCGCAGCACTTCAGCGGGTGAGCCCGCCACGATTGGCCTACCGTCCCTGAGCAGCAGTAGTCGATCACAGTAGCGCGCTGCCAGATTCAGATCATGCAGGATCACCAGCGCTGCGGCGCCTTGCGCGGCGAAGGCCCTGACCGCCTTTAGAATGCCGTGCTGGTGCGCTGGATCGAGCATCGACGTAGGCTCGTCGAGCATCAGCACCTGCCCTGCCTCACCCGGCCACAGCTGCGCCAGCACCCGAGCGAGATGCACACGCTGGCGTTCGCCGCCGGACAACTCGAGGTAGCTGCGTGCCGCAAGATGCTGCGCATCCGCCGCAGCAAGCGCCGCAGCAACGATGGTGGCATCGGCATCGCGTCCGGTGCGATGAGGCAGGCGCCCCATGGCCACCACATCCGCGACGCGGAAGGCGAAGCTGAGCGTCGAGCTCTGCGGTAACACCGCCAGGCAACGCGCACGCTCCACATCCGCCCAGTCGCCGAGCGGCCGCCCTTGGAGCAAGACCTGTCCCCTGGAAGGCCTGAGCTCGCCGGATAACGTCGCCAGCAGCGTGCTCTTGCCCGCACCGTTCGGGCCGAGCACACCGAACACCTGCCCCGGGCGCAGCTCGAGGGAAACGCCCTGCAGCGCCATTATCGGGCCACGGCGCACGGTCAGATCGCGACCCACCAACATCAGATGCGCTCCCGCAACAGTAGATAAAGGAAGAAGGGCGCGCCGAGCAACGCAGTGACAATGCCGATCGGCAGCTCTGCCGGCGCTATCACCAGTCGCGCGGCGACATCGGCAAGCAGCAGCAGGCTGCCGCCGGCAAGTGCCGAGGCCGGCAACAGCAAGCGGTGATCGGGGCCAACCAACAAGCGCATCAAGTGCGGAACCACCAAGCCGATAAATCCGATCAGCCCAGCAGCAGCCACCGCTGCGCCGACGCCCAGCGCCGTACAGACCACCAGCTCACGCTTGACCCGCTCGACATCGAAACCGAGATGGCGCGCTTCCGATTCGCCGAGCAGCAACGCATTCAGGGCTTTCGCTCGCCGCGGCAGCCACAGCGCGACGGCGATGGTGATCAGCAGCAGCGGCCATAACCGTGCGTAACTGGCGCCGTTCAGGCTGCCAAGATTCCAGAAGGTCAGCGAGCGCAACGTTCTGTCGTCGGCCAGATAGCTGAACAACCCAACCACTGCACCGGCCAGCGCGGTCAACGCGATGCCGGCCAACAGCATCGTGGCGACGTGGGTCTGCCCGCCGCGCCGGCCGAGTCGGTAAACCAGCACGGTCACGCCCAACCCGCCAGCGAAGGCGAAGACCGACAGCAGGTAGGGCTCCCACCGCGCAGGCAGCGTCGGGATGAACGTGCTGCCGACGATGGCGACCGCCGCACCCAACGCAGCACCACTGGAAACCCCGACCAGCCCCGGGTCCGCCAATGGGTTGCGAAACAGTCCCTGCATCGCCACGCCACAGAGCGCCAGCACCGCCCCCGCGGCGCAGCCCAGCAACGTACGCGGCAGACGGATCTGCGCAAGAATCAGCTCCGCCTGCTCGAGTCCGGAGGCTTCGATCGGCACACCGGCCAAGCGCAACACCGCAGCCAGGCTGTCGCCCAGCGTCAGGCTCAGCGGCCCCAATGCAAGCGACAGCCAGATCGCCAGCAGCAGCAGGGAGCCGAGAACGAAGAACAGAAAGCGCGCGGGAACCGGACGACCCATCGAAGTGTTTTGCCAGGCGGTATGTGCGGCGAAGAATAAGAGCCCGCCGCCGTAGCCGCCAGCCCGGCAAGCATTATCCGACTGCACTTCCTCGCCCGCTGCGGGATAATCCCGGCTCATGGCGGAGAACCCGATGTTCAGATTGTGCGCGACATTCGAGCTTGTCGAAGGGCAGAGCCGCGGCTTCACGGCTGGGGAGCTGAAAGTGATTGCCGTTCGCCGGGATGGCCGGACATACCTGTACGAGAACCGTTGCCCACACCGCGGCGTGCCGCTCGAATGGCGCCCCGACCAGTTTCTCGATGACAGTGGCAGCCTGCTGCAATGCGCCACTCACGGCGCGCTGTTTCTCATCGAGTCCGGCGAGTGCGTGGCCGGCCCCTGCGCTGGCCAGACGCTGCGTCAGCTGGATGTGGTCGAGGACCAGGACAGCATCTGGTTGCAAACTGATCGGCAGAGCGACAGTTGAGCACGGGCGCCGAGCGCCGGGCTTGGTTATCATGCCGCCACAGCTTTACCGTGAGATCGCCATGCGTCGCCTGCTGAGTCTGCTGCTCCTGCTATTCGTGCTTCCCGCCCACGCCGGCCTGTTCGACAACAAGCCCAGCGCCAGTTTTGGTGGCGCACTGAACAACAGCAGCGATTTCCTGCCAGTACGCGAAGCCTTTCGGCTCAGCCTCGTTGAGGCTACGCCCGAACAGATCACCCTGCGTTTCGTCGCCGCAGAGGGCTACTACCTCTACCGTCATCGTTTCGCCTTCAAGACCGACGAGCCGGGTGTCGCGATCGGTGAGCCCAAGCTGCCCGCCGGCGTGCCCAAGGTCGATGATTATTTCGGCGAGATCGAAGCTTACTACGGCATTGTCGATGTCGAGCTCCCACTGACCAATCCGGACAACCGCCCCTTCGTCCTGCAGGTCTCCTACCAGGGCTGTGCCGATAAAGGCCTGTGCTACCCACCGGAAACCGAGTCGCTCCCCATCGGCGACGTTCCCGGTGCTGCCGGCGAAGCGACCACCGCCGAGTCAACCAGCAAGCAAGCCAGTGAACGCGACCTCTCCTGGCGCTCCATCGCGCTGTTCTTCCTCGCCGGCCTGGGCCTGACCTTCACCCCTTGCGTGCTGCCGATGCTGCCGATCCTCACCGGCGTGGTGCTGCGCGACCAACCCGGCGGAATGCGCAGCTTCCTGCTGTCGCTGGCCTACGTACTGCCGATGGCCGGCGGCTTCGCCCTGCTCGGCGCGCTGATGGGCGTATTCGGCGCGGAGCTGAACCTGCAAGCGCGCCTGCAATCACCCTGGGTGCTCGTACCCTTCGCACTGTTCTTCGTCGCCTTCGCCCTGGCCATGTTCGGGCTGTTCGAGCTGCGTCTTCCCCAGGCGCTCAGCAGTCGACTCGACCGTCTTGCGGGCAACGCCCGCGGCGGCTCGTTCACCGGAGCGGCGCTGCTCGGTGCGGTGTCCAGCCTGCTGGTATCGCCTTGCGTTTCCGCACCGCTGGCCGGCGCACTGCTGTACATCAGCGCCAGCGGCGACGCGCTGGGCGGTGGCCTGAAACTGTTCGCTCTGGGTCTGGGCATGGGCGCACCGCTGGTGCTGTTCGCCACTGGCGGTGGCGCGCTGCTGCCCAAGAGCGGGCCATGGATGATCAGCGTACGCAACGTCTTCGGCGTACTGCTGCTCGCCGTTGCCGTCTGGATGCTCGAGCGCGTGCTGCCCGGTCCGCTCGCCCTGGCGGCATGGGGCCTGCTCGCAGCCGGCAGCGCCGTCTTTCTCGGCACCCTGGAGTTCACCAACAAGACGCCCAGGCAAAAGCTCGCCCAGCTGCTGGGACTCGTGCTGCTGGTCTATGCACTGGCCGCCTGGGTCGGGGCGCTGCAGGGCGGCTCCGATCCACTGCGACCGTTGCCGACCAGCGTGGCCGGAGCGGTTCCAGGCAGCATGGCCAGTGAAGGCTGGCATACCATCTCGACGCCTGCCGAACTCAATACCCAACTGGCCGCTGCCCGCGCCGCCGGTCAACCGCTGATGCTCGACTGGTACGCCGACTGGTGCATCAGCTGCAAGGTGATCGAACGCGAGGTTTTCGCCAACCCACAGGTGGCACCGCGCCTGGCCGACTATCGTCTGATCCGCTTCGACATCACCGAAAGCAACGCCGCCCAACGCAGCCTGCTGGACCGCTACAAACTGTTCGGCCCACCGGCCATCCTGTTCTTCGATCGGCGTGGCAACGAGATGACTGAAGTTCGCGTAGTCGGCGAGATAGACGCTTCCGGTTTTAGCGAACGACTGGATCGCGCGGCACCGTTGCTGTAGCTCGCGCACGCCTTTTCGCGGCATCGACCCGCGGTAAATCGGCGATCTTCAGCCCGATGAATGATTGCGGCAATCTTCAGACATAATGCGGGTATTTCCTTCGATCGCGACATGACTGGACAGTCACGCCTCGCTTGGGGCATAGTTTTTCCCTTCTCGCGACTAGCCATCCTCGGCTGATCAGCGCATACAGAAAAACAAGGAATACCGATGGCCACGTTTCTGGTCCTCCATGGGCCGAACCTGAACATGCTCGGCACCCGCGAGCCCGGCGTCTACGGCGCAATAACGCTGGCGCAGATCAATCAGGATCTGGAGCAACGTGCCCGAGATCGCGGACATCATCTGCTGCACCTGCAATCCAACGCCGAGTACGAGCTGATCGAGCGCATTCATGCCGCACGCAGCGAAGGCGTCGACTTCATCCTGATCAACCCCGCGGCATTCACCCATACCAGCGTCGCATTACGTGACGCGTTGCTGGCCGTGAGCATCCCATTCATCGAAGTGCACCTGTCCAACGTGCACAAGCGTGAACCTTTCCGCCATCACTCCTATTTTTCCGATATCGCGGTGGGTGTGATCTGCGGCCTTGGCGCCAGCGGCTACCGACTGGCCTTGGAGGCCGCCCTGGAACAACTCGCTGCTTCCTGAGGGGCTCGTGCACACGCCGAGCCTTGAAGAAGCGAGCAGCAATGCCCTTTGAACTTACCTGGGAGTCAATGCTTCATGGATATTCGCAAAGTCAAAAAACTGATCGAACTGCTGGAAGAGTCCGGTATCGACGAGCTGGAGATTCACGAAGGTGAGGAGTCGGTTCGTATCAGCCGCCACAGCAAGCAGGTTGCGATGCAGCAGCCGATCTACGCCCAGGCTCCGGCCGCACCCGCTCCAGCGCCCGTCGCGGCTGCCGCACCGGCTGGCGACGCCGCCCCGGCTGCACCCAAACTGAACGGCACCGTGGTTCGCTCACCGATGGTCGGCACCTTCTACCGTGCCTCCTCGCCGGAAGCCAAGCCGTTCGTCGACGTCGGCCAGACCGTGAAGAAGGGCGACATCCTCTGCATCGTCGAAGCCATGAAGATGATGAACCACATCGAGGCCGAAACCAGCGGCACCATCGAATCCATCCTGATGGAGAATGGTCAGCCGGTCGAATACGACCAGCCGCTGTTCACCATCGTTTGAACCGCGGAGAGCCAGCGATGTTGGAAAAAGTACTGATCGCCAACCGCGGCGAGATCGCCCTTCGAGTTCTGCGCGCCTGCAAGGAACTGGGCATCAAGACCGTGGCTGTGCACTCCACTGCCGACCGTGACCTGATGCACGTGTCGCTGGCCGACGAGTCCGTGTGTATTGGCCCGGCCTCCTCCGCCCAGTCCTACCTGAGCATTCCGGCGATCATCGCCGCCGCCGAGGTAACCGGCGCCGATGGCATTCACCCCGGCTACGGCTTCCTCGCCGAGAATGCCGATTTCGCCGAGCAGGTGGAAAAATCCGGCTTCACTTTCATCGGCCCGACCGCCGACGTCATTCGCCTGATGGGTGACAAGGTTTCCGCCAAGGACGCGATGAAGCAGGCCGGTGTACCGACCGTTCCAGGCTCCGACGGCCCATTGCCGGAAGACGAGAAGGAAGCGCTGCGGATCGCTCGCGAAGTGGGCTATCCGGTGATCATCAAGGCCGCCGGCGGCGGTGGTGGTCGCGGCATGCGCGTGGTGCACAAGGAAGAGGACCTGATCGCCTCGGCCAAGCTGACCCGCAACGAAGCAGGCGCGGCGTTCGGCAACCCGATGGTCTACCTCGAGAAGTTCCTGACCAACCCGCGCCACGTGGAAATCCAGGTACTGGCCGACGGTCAGGGCAATGCGATCCATCTGGGTGATCGCGACTGCTCGCTGCAGCGCCGTCACCAGAAGGTAATCGAGGAGGCCCCTGCCCCGCTGATCGACGAAGAAGCCCGCCGCAAGGTGCAGGCTCGCTGCGTCCAGGCGTGCATCGACATCGGCTACCGCGGCGCCGGCACCTTCGAGTTCCTCTACGAAGACGGTAACTTCTACTTCATCGAGATGAACACCCGCGTACAGGTCGAGCACCCGGTTACCGAAATGGTCACCGGCGTCGACATCGTCAAGGAAATGCTGCTGATCGGTGGCGGCCAGAAGCTGTCGATCAAGCAGGAGGATGTCGTCATCCGCGGCCACGCCGTCGAATGCCGCATCAACGCCGAAGACCCGCGCAACTTCATGCCGAGCCCAGGCAAGGTCAAGCATTTCCATGCACCGGGCGGCAACGGCGTGCGCGTCGACTCCCATCTGTACGACGGCTACTCGGTTCCGCCGCACTACGATTCGCTGATCGGCAAACTGATCACCTTCGGCGCGGACCGCGACGAGGCCATGGGCCGCATGCGCAACGCACTGGACGAGCTGATCGTCGACGGCATCAAGACCAACGCCCCGCTGCACCGCGACCTGGTGCGCGACCCTGGCTTCTGCAAGGGCGGCGTGAACATCCATTACCTGGAGAAAAAGCTGGGTATGGATAAGCACTAAGCTGCAAGCTGCAAGCTGCAAGCTGCAAGCGAGTATGATGCATCTCTTTGGAGCGGCCCCGGCCGCTCCTTTCTTTTTCTTGCGGCTTGAAGCTTGACGCTTGAAGCTGCTCCCAAAGGGAGCCTCCCATGTCCTGGCTGCAGATCAGACTCGCCATCACCCCCGATCAGGCCGAAGCGCTGGAAGACCAGCTGCTGGATCTGGGCGCAGTTTCCGTGACCTTCATGGACGCCGAAGACCAGCCGATTTTCGAGCCGGACCTCAACACCACTCCGCTGTGGTCGCACACGCATCTACTGGCATTGTTCGAAGCCGACACCGACCCGGACTCCCTGCTGGCCCACCTGCAGCTGCTACGCGGCGGCGAGCTGCCCGAGCACCAGGTCGAGGTCATCGAAGACCAGGACTGGGAGCGCAGCTGGATGGATAACTTCCAGCCGATGCGCTTCGGCCGGCGCCTGTGGATCGTCCCCAGCTGGCACGCAGCGCCGGAGCCCGACGCAGTCAACCTGCTGCTGGATCCTGGCCTGGCTTTCGGTACTGGCACCCATCCCACTACTGCACTCTGCCTCGAGTGGCTGGATGCTCAACCCCTGCAGGGCCAGTCCCTGCTGGATTTCGGCTGCGGTTCGGGCATCCTGGCGATCGCCGGCCTGCTGCTGGGCGCCGAGCATGCCGTCGGCACCGACATCGATACCCAGGCGCTGGACGCTTCACGCGACAACGCCGAGCGCAACGGCATCGCCGCAGAGCGTTTCGCCCTCTATCTGCCTGAGCAACTGCCGGAAAAGGCTGCCGACGTGGTAGTCGCCAACATCCTTGCCGGCCCGCTGGTTTCGCTGGCGCCGCGTATTACCGCACTGGTCAAGCCCGGCGGCCGCCTGGCGCTGTCCGGCATCCTCGCCGAACAGGCCGCAGAGGTCCGCGCCGCCTATAGCGACGCATTCGAGCTCGACCCAACCGCCGACAAAGATGGCTGGGTCCGCATCAGCGGCGCCCGACGTGCCTGAGCAACGCCTTGCGACCTCGCCCGCACACTTGCACAACAGCCGCCGCAGCCCCTGCCGCTGCGCGGCTGGCATACGCTAGACTAGCCGGCACATTCGCGCGGAAACACGCATGACCAGCTTCATCACCCAGTGTCCCAACTGCAGCACCCGCTTTCGCATCGCCCGCAGCCAATTGCGCGTGGCCCGCGGCGCCGTGCGTTGCGGCGCTTGCCTGGAAGTCTTCAACGCCGCCCATCATCTGCTGCGCGATGAGCTGGACCCGACGCAACCACTGACAACGCCCGTCGACAAGCCGATTCAGACGCAGACCGAGCCTCCCAAGGCAACCTCGCCCGCGCCGGCCAGCAAGGCCGACGAAACGCTGTGGATTCACGATGATCTGGACCTCGACAGCCTCGACCTGGACGAAGAGCTGGCCAAGCTTGAGCAGCAGGAGCGCGAATTGTCTCGCGACCTACTCAACCTCGAAGCCAGCGGCGACGCGGCAACCAGACCTCGCGATCCGTTAGCGGAGATCACCTCGACGCAGGACGAAAGCTGGGCCGAGATTCTGCTGAGCGCCGAACAAGGTGCCACGCAGCCGACAACGAGCCCGAGCGATGAGGCGGTCAGCTTCATCCCGGTCACCGCGGAGTCTCCGCAACCGCTGAGCCCGTTGGCGGCCAGTCCCACGCCACTCGCGAACGCCAAGGCCCAGCAGGCGCACGACGAACGGGTCGAACCCGAGGTGACAGCACCATCGCCCACCGAACCGCTCGATCCTGCCGTCGGTCCCGTCGCGCCACGCCGCGAGCCCGACCTGCGCGGCGAGCCGCTGTTCGAGCTCGATGATGAGCCATTGCAACTGGATTGGCAGCAACCGAAGAAGCCCTGGGGACGCTGGCTCGGCTGGGGCGTACTGAACCTGTTGGCACTGCTTGCGCTGGGCGCCCAGTACGTCGCCTACAACTACGACGAGCTCTCGCGGCAGCATCAGTATCGCAGCTGGTTCGAGCGTATCTGCCCGACCCTTGGCTGCGAACTGCCAGCACTGGTCGACATCGACCAGATCAAAAGCAGCAATCTGGTCGTGCGCAGCCATCCCGAGTTCACCGGCGCGCTGGTCGTGGACGCGATCCTCTACAACCGTGCGGCCTTCGCGCAGCCGTTTCCGCTGCTGGAAATCCGCTTTGCCGACCTCAACGGCAAGCTGATCGCCAGCCGTAGTTTCAAGCCCAGCGAATATCTTTCCGGTGAACTGGCCGGACAGGCGCAAATGCCGCCTCAGGTCCCTATCCATATCGCTCTGGACATCCTCGACCCGGGCGCCAAGGCGGTCAACTACAGCCTGAGTTTCCACTCCCCCGAACAGTGACGGTCTTGCAGTGCTGGCTGCCGCCGGCGCTCCTGACGCTGATGTCGAGCGCGTCCAAACTCGCAGCGATAAGGCGACCACTGTTCAGAATTTGTTCAAAACAGCCTTTAACCCGTCATGCGTAGCGGGTATTATGCCCACCCTTTTTTGCAGTCCCGATCTACCTAACAAGCAGGCCCCAAGCAGGGAATCTTCATGTCAGCGGTACGCATCGGCCCCTACACCTTGACCAATCGATTGATCCTCGCGCCCATGGCCGGCGTGACCGATCAGCCGTTCCGCCAGTTGTGCCGCCGCTTCGGCGCGGCCCTGGTGGTCTCGGAAATGCTCACCAGCGATGTACGGCTGTGGAACAGCCGCAAGTCGCGCCTGCGCATGCCCCATGCGGACGAGCCCGAACCACGCTCGGTGCAGATCGCCGGGGGCGATCCGCAGATGCTCGCCGAAGCGGCGCAGCGCAACGTGGAGCTGGGGGCGCAGATCATCGACATCAATATGGGTTGCCCGGCAAAAAAGGTCTGCAACAAGGCCGCCGGCTCGGCGCTGATGCGTGACGAGCGGTTGGTCGCGGAGATTCTCGAAGCCGTGGTCGGTGCCGTGAACGTTCCGGTGACGCTGAAGATACGCACCGGCTGGGACCGGCAGAACAAGAATGGCCTGACCGTCGCGCGTATCGCCGAGCAATCGGGTATCGCCGCGCTTGCCGTTCACGGCCGCACCCGCGCCGACCTGTACACCGGTGAAGCCGAGTACGACACCATCGCCGCCATCAAGCAGACGGTGTCGATTCCGGTATTCGCCAATGGCGATATCGATTCGCCGCACAAGGCCACCCAGGTGCTGCGGGCGACCGGCGCGGACGGCCTGCTGATCGGACGTGCGGCACAGGGTCGCCCGTGGATCTTTCGCGAAGTGGAGCATTATCTGCGCACCGGCGAACTGCTGACGGCGCCGACGCTGGAAGAGGTCGAAGGCACCCTGCTAGAGCATGTGCAGGCGCTGCATGAATTCTATGGCGAGGTGATGGGAGTCCGTATCGCCCGCAAACACGTGGGCTGGTATCTCGCAACACTGCCGGGCGCGCGGGACTTCCGCGCCCGTTTCAATCATCTGGAAGACAGGGATGCACAGGGCTTCAGCATTCGGCAGTTCTTTGCCGAACAACGCTCAGGGCCTGGCTCGGTGAATGGAACAGAGGTGGCCGCATGACGCTGTTGAATGAAACATTGGTAAGTGGAACAACATCCGTGAGTGACAACCTGAATCTCAAGCAGCACCTGAACACGCCGAGCGAAGCGGGGCAGACACTGCGAGGCAGCGTCGAGAAGGCGCTGCACAACTATTTCGCCCGCCTCGAAGGCGCAGACGTCACGGACGTTTACAACCTCGTACTCTCCGAAGTGGAAGCACCGCTACTGGAAACCGTGATGCATTACGTCAAGGGTAACCAGACCAAGGCTTCCGAGCTGCTGGGCCTGAACCGCGGCACTCTGCGCAAGAAACTCAAACAGTACGACCTTCTCTAAGCCACGAGCCGCAAGCTGCAAGCCGCAAGCAGAAGCGCTCTTCTCTTGTGGCTTGCAGCTTGCAGCTTGCGGCCCACCTCTGATGGAACCGCTATGACCGACCAAACCACCCGCCTTCCCGTGCGCCGCGCGCTGATCAGCGTGTCCGACAAGACCGGCGTCGTCGACTTCGTCCGCGCCCTCGAAACCCTCGGCGTCGAGATCCTCTCCACCGGCGGCACCTTCAAGCTGCTGCGTGACAACGGCATCGCGGCCGTCGAAGTCGCCGACTACACCGGCTTCCCGGAGATGATGGACGGCCGGGTGAAGACTCTGCACCCGAAGATCCACGGTGGCATTCTTGGTCGTCGCGACCTGGACGGCGCAGTGATGGCCGAGCATGGCATTGCGCCGATCGATCTGGTGGCGGTCAACCTCTATCCGTTCGCCGCCACCGTGGCCAAGCCTGGCTGTACCCTGCCGGACGCCATCGAGAACATCGACATCGGCGGTCCGACCATGGTCCGCAGCGCGGCGAAGAACCACAAGGACGTCGCCATCGTGGTCAACGCCGAGGACTACGCGGCTGTGGTCGACAACCTGAAGAACGGCGGACTGACCTACGCCCAGCGCTTCGACCTGGCGCTCAAGGCGTTCGAACATACCGCCGGCTATGACGGCATGATCGCCAACTACCTGGGCGGCATCGACCAGAGCACCGAGCAGCTCAGCACCGAAAATCGCAGCCTGTTCCCGCGCACCTACAACATGCAGTTCATCAAGGCGCAGGACATGCGCTACGGCGAGAACCCGCACCAACAGGCCGCCTTCTACGTCGAGAAGCCGGACGAGGCTTGTGTCGCTACCGCCACGCAACTGCAGGGCAAGGAGCTGTCGTTCAACAACGTGGCCGACACCGACGCCGCGCTGGAGTGCGTGAAGAGCTTTACCAAGCCGGCCTGCGTGATCGTCAAGCATGCCAATCCATGCGGCGTGGCGGTCGTACCGGAAGATGAAGGCGGCATCCGCAAGGCCTACGACCTGGCCTACGCCACCGACAGCGAGTCGGCCTTTGGCGGCATCATCGCCTTCAACCGCGAGCTGGACGGCGACACCGCCCAGGCCATCGTCGAGCGCCAGTTCGTCGAGGTGATCATCGCGCCGAAGGTCTCTCAAGCCGCGCGTGAGGTAGTGGCCAGCAAGGCCAACGTGCGCCTGCTCGAATGCGGCGAATGGCCGGCCGAGCGCAGCCCGGGCTGGGACTACAAGCGCGTCAACGGCGGCCTGCTGATCCAGAGCCGCGATATCGGCATGATCAGCGAAGCGGACCTGAAGATCGTCACCCAGCGTGCGCCGACCGAGCAGGAGATCCATGACCTGATCTTCGCCTGGAAAGTGGCCAAGTTCGTCAAATCCAACGCCATCGTCTACGCCAAGAACCGCCAGACAGTCGGCGTTGGTGCCGGCCAGATGAGCCGCGTCAACTCCGCGCGCATCGCCGCGATCAAGGCCGAGCACGCCGGCCTGCCGGTTCCCGGCGCGGTGATGGCCTCGGACGCCTTCTTCCCGTTCCGCGACGGCATCGACAACGCGGCCAAGGCCGGCATCACCGCGGTGATCCAGCCAGGCGGCTCGATGCGCGACAGCGAAGTGATCGCCGCGGCCGACGAAGCCGGCATTGCCATGGTATTCACCGGCATGCGCCATTTCCGCCATTAACAGCGAGCTGCAAGCCGCAAGCCGCAAGCCGCAAGAAGAAGCAGGATCGTGCCCGCTCTTACTTGTAGCTTGTAGCTTGTAGCTTGCCGCTCTCTCCGCAGGAGAGATTCATGAACGTACTGATCATCGGCAGCGGCGGCCGCGAGCACGCCCTGGCCTGGAAGGTCGCGCAGGACCCGCGCGTCGCCAAGGTATTCGTCGCCCCAGGCAACGCCGGCACCGCCACTGAAGCCAAGTGCGAGAACGTCGCCATCGACGTACTGGCCATCGAGCAACTGGCGGATTTCGCCGCCGCCAACGTACAACTGACCATAGTTGGTCCCGAGGCGCCGCTGGTCAAAGGCGTGGTCGACCTGTTCCGCTCGCGCGGCCTGGACATCTTCGGCCCGACCGCCGCCGCCGCGCAGCTGGAAGGTTCCAAGGCGTTCACCAAGGACTTCCTGGCTCGTCATGCGATTCCTACTGCCGACTACCAGAACTTCACCGAGGTCGAGCCGGCGCTGGCTTACCTGCGCGAGAAGGGTGCGCCGATCGTCATCAAGGCCGACGGCCTGGCCGCCGGCAAAGGCGTGATCGTGGCGATGAGCCTGGAAGAAGCCGAGGACGCCGTACGCGACATGCTCTCCGGAAATGCCTTTGGCGACGCCGGCGCGCGCGTGGTGATCGAGGAGTTTCTCGACGGTGAGGAAGCCAGTTTTATCGTCATGGTCGATGGCGAGAACGTCCTGCCGATGGCGACCAGCCAGGACCACAAGCGCGTCGGCGACGGCGACAGCGGTCCGAACACCGGCGGCATGGGTGCTTATTCCCCCGCGCCGGTGGTCACCGCCGAAGTGCACAAGCGCGTGATGGACGAGGTGATCTACCCGACCGTGCGCGGCATGGCGGCCGAAGGCAATGTCTACACCGGCTTCCTCTACGCTGGCCTGATGATCGACAAGGCCGGCCAGCCCAAGGTCATCGAGTTCAACTGCCGCTTCGGCGACCCGGAAACCCAGCCGATCATGGTGCGCCTGGAATCCTCGCTGGTGCTGCTGGTCGAGGCCGCGCTGGCCAGGGCGCTGGACAAGGTCGAGGCGACCTGGGATCCGCGCCCGACCGTCGGCGTGGTACTGGCCGCTGGCGGCTACCCGGGCGATTACGCCAAGGGCGATCTGATCGAAGGGCTGGACGATGCCGCTGCGCTGGATGGCAAGGTGTTTCATGCCGGTACCGCGCTGAACGACCAGGGCCAGGTCGTCACTGCTGGCGGCCGCGTGCTTTGCGCAACGGCCATCGGCCGCACCGTCTCGGAGGCGCAGCAGCAGGCCTACCGTCTGGCGGAAAAAATCCGCTGGAATGGCTGTTTCTATCGCAACGATATTGGCTATCGCGCCATCTCCCGGGAGCTGGGCGACAGCTGAGCGTAGCCAGGCGCCAGGAATGCGTGCGGCGCCAAGTTTTATCGCTGCCGCACGCATTACAGGCCGACGAAGGCATGGCTATAATCGGCCGTCACACACATGAACGGACTTCTCAAGTGGGTCGGCTCCGGATTGCCATCGCTGTTTTCTTCGGCCTGCTGCTGATCAACCTGATCCCGCTTCCGGCCCTGGCGTCCATTACCCAGTCGCCACCCTCCCCCGCACTGTCCGCTCCACCCAATTCCGTACCGCAGAACTGGCGCATGCTGATCGACCAGTCCGGAGGGCTTACGCTCGACGAGGTGGTTTCCCAGCGCGCGCTGTTCCAGCGTCTGGAGAAACTCTCCTACAGCGCTCCGGCCAGCGACCGCGCAGTCTGGTTGCAGGTCAGCCTGCCGTCACTGACACGCCCGAAGTGGCTGTGGCTGTTTGCACCGCGCGTGCAGTACCTGGATTTCTACCTGCTGCGTGACGGCCAGCTCGAGCAGCATACGGCGACCGGGGAATTGCGCCCCTTCAGCGCCCGGCCATTGCCCAACCGGGCATACCTGTTCAGCCTTCCCAATGACGGGCAGCCGCGCGAGGCCTATATCCGCCTGCAGTCCAGCCATCCGGTGATGACCTGGTTCCAGACCATCGATGAAGCCGGTCTGGTCAGCCTAAGCAAGCCGGCTTATCTGTTCGGTGCGCTGTTCGGTGCACTGGCGTTGTTGATGATCTACAACCTGCTGCGCTTTGCCTACACGCTCAGCTACACGCATATCTGGCTGAGTCTGCTGCATGGCGCCCTGCTGGCCTGCGCCATGGCCAATCTTGGGGTCATGGCGGCGTGGCTGCCCTGGCTGACCTACAGTCAGCCGCTGATCGCCGACCTGTCGGCGATGGCCGCCAGTGCAGCGCTGCTCGGCTACACATTGGGTTTCTTCCATCACCGCGGGCGAACCTGGATCACCTGGCTGCTGGGTATCGAACTCAACCTGGTACTGGCGCTGGCAGCCAGCATCCTGCTCGGTCAGTGGCCGTGGTACAGCTGGCTGATCTATTCGCTGGTGCTGACGGCGTCGTGCAGCGCCCTGTTCGTCGCGATCTATCACTGGCGTCAGGGCTATCAGCCGGCGCGCCTGGTGGTGGCCGGAACGACCCTGTTCAACGTCGGCATGATTTTCTTCATGCCCATGTTGCTGGGCTTCGATCAGCTCGACCCCGGCTGGCTGACTGGCGGCCTGTTCAGCCTCGCGACCCTGGCAGGGCTGCTGCTCAGCTTCGCCCTGCTCGAACGTCAACGGCAGCGCCAGACCGACAGCCGCACCCAATACACCGCTGCGGCGGTGAGCAGCGCGGAACTCAAGACCAAGGCCGATTTCCTGTCCAAGATCAGCCATGAACTGAGAACGCCAATGAACGGCGTGCTGGGCATGAGCGAATTGCTGCTGGGCACATCGCTGTCGGCCAAGCAGCGCGACTACGTCCAGACGATCCATAGTTCCGGCAACGAGCTGCTCAATCTGATCAACGAGATTCTCGACATTTCCAAGCTGGAATCCGGCCAGATTGAGCTGGATGACGTCCAATTCGATTTCAACGCATTGATCGAAGACTGTCTGAGCATTTTCCGCGCCAAGGCCGAACAGCAGAAGGTCGAGCTGATCAGCTTTATCCAGCCGCAACTGCCGCAGGTCGTGACCGGAGATCCGACTCGCCTGCGCCAGACCCTGCTCAACCTGCTGGAGAATGCCTTCAAGCAGACCGACGAGGGTGAGGTGCTGCTGATCGCCGCGGTCGACGGACCGCCCGAGAGCCCGCGCCTGCGCATTACCGTGCAGGACAGCGGGCGTCCGCTCGAAGCGTATGAGCGCGATGCGCTGCTCAATGCTGCGGTCGACAGTCATGACTTTCTTGCAGCGACACGCCATGGCGGGCGCCTGGGGCTCATCATCGCGCGCCAGCTGGTGCAACTGATGGACGGTGATTTCGGTATCCAGACCGGCACCAGCCAAGGCAACACGCTGTGGATCAGCCTGCCGCTGGCCAGTGAAGGTCTGGTGCAGAGCAATGCCGACCTGGACGGGCCGCTGCAAGGCACTCGTCTGCTGATCGTCGATGACAACGACACCTGCCGCAAAGTACTGGTCCAGCAGTGCAGCGGCTGGGGCCTGGAGGTCAGCGCGGTCGCATCGGGCAAGGAGGCCTTAGCCCTGCTGCGGACCAAGGCGCACCTCAAGGAATACTTCGATGTGGTCCTGCTCGATCAGGACATGCCCGGCATGACCGGCATGCAGCTGGCGAGCAAGATCAAGGAAGATTACAGCCTCAACCATGATGTCCTGCTGATCATGCTCACCGGCATGAGCAGCGCACCGAGCAAGATCATTGCGCGCAATGCAGGCATCAAGCGAATCCTCGCCAAGCCGGTCGCCGGTTATACGCTGAAGACCACCCTGGCCGACGAGCTCGCGCAGCGCCAGCCGGGCACTCAGCAACGCCCGGCAGCGGTGCAGCAGAACCTGCCCGTGCTCGAAGTCCCGAGTGACTTCCGCATCCTGGTCGCCGAGGACAACAGCATCTCCACCAAGGTCATCCGCGGCATGCTGAACAAGCTCAACCTGCAACCGGACACCGCCTGCAACGGCGAAGAGGCCCTGGCAGCGATCAAGGCGCAGCCGTATGACCTGGTCCTGATGGATTGCGAGATGCCCGTGCTCGACGGCTTTCAGGCCACCCATCAGCTGCGTGAATGGGAAGCCAGGAATGCCCGGCGCCGCACCCCAGTCGTCGCCCTGACTGCGCATATCCTCAGCGAGCACCGCGACCGCGCAAGAGAAGCCGGCATGGACGGTCATATGGCCAAGCCGGTGGAACTCTCGCACCTGCGCGAGCTGGTGGAGCACTGGGTTCGCGTCAAGCAGGCCGAGAGCGTCGACTGACCGCGCCGCGCGCGGCAACCGACGTTTCACTCGCCAGGCACACGCCGAATTGGCACCACCTGCGCGGGCCCCTCCACACGCACAGCATTACCCACGCCCCGCCCCGAATATCGGCACCGACCGTCGGGCTTCCAGTCCGAGCGGACGACCGCTGCCGGTCCGCGCAAGATGACCACTCGGGTGAAAAACTGAACAAAACCGGTCGCCAGCTGCCGATTGTTTGACGATTCGAGAACAGGTGGAGGTTTGGCATGGCGGTCGATCAGGGATGAGTGTGCTTCAGCGCAAGGCGTGGCCAACTCTCTTCCCTCAAGGAGCCACGTGATGATGAAGCGGAGCGATGTCGCCTGGACCCTCATCGGAGTCTTGGCCGTGCTGCTGTCCGGCTACCTGCTGTACCACGAAGTGCGCAACATCTCGCTCAGCGAGCTTGCCGACAGCCTGCAGGCGATCGGCGCGCGGCGCTGGCTGCTGGCCGCGCTGTCGACGCTGGGCGCCTATGTCGCGCTGGCCTGGTACGACCGTATCGCGATGGCACATCTGGGCAAGAAGATGTCCTGGTGGTTCATCGCACTCTGTTCCTTCACCACCTATGCGCTGGCGCACAATATCGGCGCATCCGTGTTTTCCGGCGCCCTGGTGCGTTATCGCGCCTACCGCAGCCGGGGTCTGACGCCCCAGGAAATCGGCATCCTGATCGTCTTCTGCTCGCTGACCTTCGCGCTGGGCACTCTGCTTGCCGGGGGTGCCGTGCTGATTCTCAAGCCGCAGCTGCTTCATCGAGCTGTCGATAGTGACAGCTGGGTATCTGTCGCCGTCGGTGCGACCCTGCTCATGCTGGTCGCACTCTATGCATTTGGCGCGTGGCGTCAGTTGCCACCCTGGGGCCTGGGCAAATGGCACATCGAGTACCCGCGACTGCCGATCGTCGGCCGTCAGCTGCTGGCGGGCCCGCTTGAGCTGCTCTGCGCCGCGGCGATCATTTACTTCGCGCTACCGCCGGAGCACAACCCCGGCTATCTGACCGTCCTCGGTGTGTTTCTCGCCTCCTTCACCCTGGCATTGCTGTCCCACGCGCCCGGCGGCCTCGGCGTGCTGGAGCTGACCTTCGTCGCCGCCCTTCCGGAAATCCCCACGGTGGACGTGCTGGCAGCACTCATCGTATTTCGCGGCTTCTATCTGCTACTGCCCTTCGCTCTGGCCATGATCGTCGTACTGGTATTCGAGTACGGCCAATGGCGCGGGAAACGCAGCCCAACGCCGGAACATTGAAGATGTGGAAAGGATACCAATCGCCATACCGACGAAGATGGTATGGCGAACGACCGCGACACAGGCGATCATGCAGCCCTCTCCAGACCAACCCGATGTCATGACCGATACCGACCATACTCACGCCGAACACAAACCACGCCCGCTTATCGACCTGGCCGTCAGCATCCTGATTCCTTCGCTGATCCTGATGAAGCTCAGTGGTGAAGACCGCCTTGGCGCCGATGGTGCCCTGCTGCTTGCCCTGGCCTTTCCGCTGGGCTGGGGACTGTGGGAGCTGGCCAAGTACCGCAAGTTCAACTGGATAGCCCTGCTCGGCCTGATCAGCGTGCTGCTGACCGGTGGCATCGGGCTGCTGCAGCTGGATACCCAATGGCTCGCCATCAAGGAAGCGGCGGTTCCCGGCATCATCGGCATCGCCGTACTGGCCTCGACGCGCACCCGCTACCCGCTGATTCGAACCCTGCTGTACAACCCGAAAGTACTCAACGTGGACAAGATCCACGAACAGCTTGAGCAGAACGGCCAGGTCGATCACTTCGAAACGCGGCTGCTGCGGGCGACCTATCTGCTCAGCGGCACCTTCTTCTTCTCGTCGTTCATGAACTACGTGCTGGCCAAGTGGATCGTCAACAGCCCCGCCGGCAGCGAAGCCTTCAACGCCGAACTGGGCCGCATGACCCTGCTCAGTTACCCGATGATCGCGATTCCCAGCATGTTGATGATGATGGCCATCTTCTTCTATCTCTGGCGCACCATCCACGGACTGACCGGCCTGCGACTCGAAGACATCATGGCTGCCTCGGCACAGGAACCGCGCAACAGCAAATAGCCGCGCATGAAAAAGGCCGGCGGGCTTGCGCCGGCCGGCCTGTCGCCCCTGCTCGTCAGAACAGCAGCTTGAATATCCCGATCACCACGATCAGGCCGATGATGAAGATGATCCCTGCAGTCCCGCCGATGAATTTCAACATGCCATTCTCTCCGGTTTTTTCAGGTCTGTGATTTTTGTGACAGTCCCGGGCCGGAGCCGTTCGTTAAAACCGCAGCGGAGCCCTCGTCGCTGACCGCTGACCATTCGACTAGCCAGCCGCCAGCAGCATCCATAGCGGCAGGCTGATGACCGCAGTCACCGTCGAGAGAAACACGGTCGAGCTGACCGCTCGTGTGTCCTCGGAATGCTTGACGAACGCCAGCACGTTAACGCCGCTCGGGCAGGCCGCAAGCAGCACCAACACGTTGCGTGCATCCTGATTCAGCCCTGGCAGCAACCCGCTCAGCCACCAGACCAGCGCCGGAAACGCCGCCAGCTTGACCAGCGTCAGCAGCAGCACCGAGCCGTTCGGCCGCAGGCGATAGCGCGACAGGCTGATGCCCAGCACCATCAGCGCACAGGGCAGTGCGGCCTGTGCCAACCATCCGGCGACGCGCCAGAGCGGCTCGGGCAATTCGAGTCCGGACAGATTCAACAGGGCACCAAGCACCAGACCGACGATCAGCGGATTCGCCAGGTTCTTCAGCAGCGCCGGCGCGCTGACCTTGTCGCCATCACCCAACGCCGCGTAGAAGCTCTGCAGCGAGAACAAGACGAGACTGTGAAACACCAGGATGGCGAACACGTAGACCAGGCTTTCGGCGCCAAGCAGCGTGGTCACCAGCGGAATACCGACCAGCACGTTGTTCGAGTAGGCGGCCGTAAGGCCCAGCGGAGTGGCTCGCCCGGCACGGCGGTGAGCGACCAGATTGACCAGCAGGAACACCAGCAGCACCGGCACGAAGTAGGCCAGCAGCAGCATTGGCGACATGCCGTCGCTCAACTCGACGCGGGCGATCCCGGTAAACAGCACTGCCGGCATGAACAGCTTGAAGGTGACACTGGCCAGTCCGGCCGTCCCCTCGTTGCTAAGCCACTGCCGCCAGCCAAACAAATAGCCGAGCGTGATCAGACCGAAGATCGGCAGGATTGCCAATACCACTACCATGCTGCGCCTCTTCTAGAGCCGAACGTCAGGCCACGCCTCGGCGCGGGGGGCGCAAGAATACACCGGTGAGCAGGAAAATCGCACGGCGCTCGGGTAACCGCCGTGCGCCGCACTTCCCCTCAGGCGCGGGAGGACCGCTCGCGGCAGATCACCGGGCGCTCCTGCTGGCGCAGGAGCGCCAGCACATCGGCCAGGTCTTCCTGCCAGAGACGGGGCGCGAGGCCAAAGGTCGACTCGAAGCGACCGCAGTCGAGCACCGACCAGACTGGTCGCCGGGCGGGTGTCGGATACTGCGCCGTGGCAATCGGCGACACCGTCGGTTGCCGCGAGATCAGCCCGGCGTCTTCACCCTGGCGGAAGATTTCCACGGCGAAGTCGTACCAGGAACAAGCCGGCGCGCCGCTGTAGTGGTAAACGCCCCAGGCGAGGTCCTCACCGGCGGCGTGACGCCGTGCCAGTTCCAGCAGCACCGAAGCGATGCTGCCGGCCTGGGTCGGGCAGCCGATCTGATCACTCACCACGCCAAGCGCATCGCGCTGCCGAGCGAGCCGCAGCATGGTCTTGACGAAGTTGTGCCCGTGTACGCCGTACACCCAGCTGGTCCGCAGGATCAGATGCGATTGCAGGCGCTCGCGAATCGCTTCCTCGCCCGCCAGCTTGCTCGCGCCGTAGACGCCAGTCGGACCGGTCTCGTCGCTCTCGGTATAGGGGCGGGTAGCCTCGCCGGAGAATACGTAGTCCGTGGATATGTGGAACAACGGCACGCCAGCGTGCTCAGCCGCCTCGGCAAGGTGGCGCGCGCCGTCGCGGTTGACCGCATAGGCCTGCTCACGATGGGATTCGGCATTGTCCACATGGGTATAGGCGGCCGCATTGATGATCAGCCCGGGACGTTGACGCATTGCTGCCGCGACCTGCTCGGGTTGCGCGATGTCCAGCTGGGCCCGCGCAGGCGCCAGCACCTCCAGCCCGAAACTTGCTGCCCGCTCCACCAGTTCTCGACCCACCTGGCCGCCGGCACCGCAAACGAGGATTCGCATTCTGTGTAGCCTCATCGACGACGCCCGCGCCAGGCGCGAACGTCCGAAATTAGTTTCCATCCACGACGCCGGGCGCGTATCAGCGATGCCGCGCGGCCGCCGCAGGAGCCATCGAAAACGGGTTGGATCGCGTCGTGACGCCGCAACAAACGGCGGAGCAGAGCCTTCCCGTATTTGATGGATGTGGTTTCCAGCCTCGTTGAGGCCAGACGAAAGGCACTTTGTTCCCGAGCCGGGCAGAAAAATTTCTCACCGCCACGGCCGACCGCCCATCAGAGCAGCACCGGCAATCGGCCAGCAATGCGCAGTTCCTCGACGGAAAGATCGACGCCGTAAGCCAGCACTTCCACACCTGCCGCCTGTGCTTCACGCAGCGCAGCGGCATAAGCCGGATCGATTTCCTCGGCCGGCCGCACCGCTTCGATGCCGCTCAGGTTGACGCAGTACAGCTGCACCGCACGCACACCGGCACGGGCCAGCGCTGCAAGCTCACGCAGGTGCCTGGCGCCGCGCGTCGTCACCGCATCGGGAAAGGCCGCCACAGGCGTTTCGGCGAAGCCGAGGGTGACGCTCTTGACCTCGACGAAGGCGGCAGACCCGGCGTAGTCAAGACGAAAATCCACCCGACTGTTCTCCACGCCATAAGCCACCTCGCGCTTGAGCGCGGTGAAACCGGCCAGTTCGATTATCGTCCCGTTCAGCAGCGCCTCCTCCACCAGCGCGTTGGCCCGTGCGGTATTCACGCAGGCCAGCCGTCCCTGCGGCGTCTCCACCAGCTCCCAGGTGCCCGGCAATTTGCGCCGGGGATCGCGGCTGCGCTGGAACCAGACCCGTGCGCCCTCGCCCATGCAGTTGAGCATCGAGCCGGTATTGGGGCAGTGGATGCACAGCGCCTCACCGTCATCGGTGACGATATCGGCGAGAAAACGCTTGTAGCGGCGTACCAGACGCCCCCGCTCCAGCGGTTCGGCGAAGCGCATCAGGGTTGCCAGCTCCGCAGGCCGCGGGCGATGCGCTCGACGGCCTGCTTCAGGCGCGGCAGGTCCTGGGTATAGGCGAAACGCACATGGTGTCCGGCCTGGAAACGACCGAAGTCCAACCCTGGAGTGATCGCGACGAACTCGGTTTCCAGCATGTGCTGGCAGAACGCATAGGCATCGCCGCCAAAGGCGCTGATGTCGGCGTACAGGTAGAACGCGCCCTGCGGCTCGACCGCGATACCGAAGCCGAGCTCCCGCAAGGCTGGCAAGAGGAAATCACGGCGGCGGGCGAATTCGCCGCGGCGTGCTTCGAGAATCTCCAGCGTCGCCGGCTCGAAACACGCCAGCGCCGCGTGCTGAGCCATGCTCGGGGCACTGATGTAGAGGTTCTGTGCGAGCTTCTCCAGCTCCGCAATCGCTGCCGGCGGCGCTACCAGCCAACCCAGGCGCCAGCCGGTCATGCCGAAATACTTGGAGAAGCTGTTGAGCACGAAGGCGTCATCGTCGACTTCCAGCACGCTGGCCGCGTTCACGCCGTAGGTCAGCCCGTGGTAGATCTCATCGACCACCAAGTGGCCGCCACGCGCTTTCAACGCTGCCGACAGCCCGGCCAGCTCCCCGCGATCCAGCAACGTCCCGGTGGGATTGGCCGGCGATGCCAGCAACGCACCGACGCTGTCACGATCCCAGTAGCGCTCGACCAGTTCGGGAGTCAGCTGGTAACGCACCTCGGGGCCGACCGGCACAAGTTGCGCGGCGCCTTCCACCAGCCGCAAGAAATGCCGATTGCAGGGGTAGCCCGGATCGGCGAGCAGCCAGTGCTTGCCGGGATCCACCAGCAGGCTGGCGGCCAGCAGCAACGCGCCGGAGCCACCGGGCGTGATCAGAATGCGTTCGGGATCAATGGATAATCCGTAGCGCTGGGCATAATAGAAGCCGGCGATCGCTTCACGCAGCTGCGGCAAGCCGCGCGCCGGGGTGTAGCGCGTGTGCCCGGCGGCCAGCGCGGCCTGCCCGGCGGCGACGATGGGCGCTGCGGTGGTGAAGTCCGGCTCGCCGATTTCCAGATGAATGACGTCGTGGCCTTGAACTTGCAGTTGGTTGGCCCGCTCCAAAAGCGCCATGACGTGGAAAGGTTCGATTGCGCGACTGCGCGCACTGTATGACGAGGTCATCTGACCTTCCTGTTGAGAACGAAACGTGAATTCTACCCAAGGTCCCGATACCGCTACAGTTACTGTTGGATTCGGGAGTAGCGCGCCCCGATCCGATCTGGTAAGTTCGCCCGCTTGCAGCCGCAGGGCCGGCACGGGTCGGCAAGGGACAAATCATCCTGCGCAATGGACATAGCGAGAGGCGTTCATCCATGCCCATTACCAAAGAAACACCGTCGAGCAAGCAACTGATTCGCGCCTTCGAGCCCTATAAGGAAAGCAAGGGCGAGGAATACATGAGCGACAAGATGCGCGCCCACTTCACCGGCATCCTGAACAAGTGGAAGCAGGAGCTGATGGAAGAGGTCGATCGCACCGTACACCACATGCAGGACGAGGCGGCCAACTTCCCGGATCCGGCCGACCGTGCCAGCCAGGAAGAAGAGTTCAGCCTGGAACTGCGCGCCCGTGACCGCGAGCGCAAGCTGATCAAGAAGATCGACGAGACGCTGCAGCTGATCGAAGACAACGAATACGGCTGGTGCGATTCCTGCGGTGTCGAGATCGGCATCCGCCGTCTGGAAGCCCGCCCCACCGCTACGCTGTGCATCGACTGCAAGACGCTGGCGGAGATCAAGGAAAAGCAGATCGGTTCCTGATCCCGAACGGGGCGCTTCGGCGCCCCGCTTCATTTCCAGGCTCTGCAGCGTTTCATCCGCCCCGCCATCCCTGATAGCGCCGGCCCCAACATGCCCTCTCCCGTCCCGCCTCAAGCCCATCGTTACGTCGGCCGGTTTGCTCCGACACCGAGCGGTTATCTGCATTTCGGCTCACTGGTCGCCGCCCTCGCTTCCTACCTCGATGCCCGTGCGGTCGGCGGTCGCTGGCTGCTGCGCATGGAAGACATCGACCCGCCACGGGAGATGCCCGGCGCCCAGCGCGCCATCGTCGAGACGCTGTCGAGCTACGGCTTCGAATGGGACGGCGAAATGTTACGCCAGAGCGAGCGTCAGGCCGCCTACGCCGCCGTCATCGAACGCCTGCTCGATGATGGCCTGGCGTATGCCTGCACCTGCTCGCGCAAGCAGCTCGAAGGCTATCCGGTCCCCTACCCCGGTTTCTGCCGCGACGCCGGCCACGGTCTCGACGACGCCGCCATCCGCCTGCGCGTGCCTGATCGCGAGTACGGCTTCACCGACCGCGTGCAGGGCGAATTCCGCCAGCACCTGGGCCGCGAGGTCGGCGACTTCGTCATCCGCCGTCGCGACGGTTTGATCGCCTATCAGCTGGCGGTGGTGCTGGATGACGCCTGGCAGGGGGTAACCGACGTCGTACGCGGTGCCGATCTGCTCGATTCCACGCCGCGCCAGCTCTACCTGCAGGAAGTGCTCGGCCTGCCCCAGCCGCGCTATCTGCATCTGCCGCTGATCATCCAGCCGGATGGGCACAAGCTCGGCAAGAGTTACCGCTCGCCACCCTTGCAGCCTCACGAAGCCAGTCCGCTGCTGCTGCGCGCGTTGCGCGCGCTGGGCCAGCAACCGCCCGACGAATTGAACGACGCATTGCCAGCCGACATCTTCGCCTGGGCGGTGACGCACTGGGACGCTCGACGCATCCCTCGCGCGCGAACGCTGGCCGAATCACAGCTGCGCTAAGCGCGGATCGCAACGCCGTACCGGCTTTTGCCTGCCGCCGGTGGCTTGCCGACCGCCGCTGCTCTACCATCGCCCCACTTCCGACACGAGACCCGGCATGTATATCTACCGACTGGTGCTGCTCCTGGTGGTGGGGATCTATCTGTTCTCCCCAGCCATCATGGACTGGTGGATCGACCCCAACGGGGCCTGGTATCGGCCCTACGTGCTGTGGCTGATCCTCATCGTGGTGACCTTCATCCTCCAGAGCCAGCGTGATGCAGACGAGCTTTAGCCTGAGCCAGCTGATCCTGATCAGCGTCGCCTACCTGATCATGCTGTTCGGCGTGGCCTGGGTCAGCGAGCGCGGATTGATTCCGCGCTGGGTGATCCGCCACCCGTTGACCTACACATTGTCGCTGGGCGTCTACGCCAGCGCCTGGGCCTTCTACGGCACGGTTGGCCTGGCCTACCAGTACGGTTACGGCTTCCTCGCCACCTACCTGGGGGTCTGCGGCGCGTTCCTGCTGGCACCGGTACTGCTCTACCCGATCCTGCGCATTACCCGCACCTATCAGCTGTCATCGCTGGCCGATTTGGTCGCGTTCCGCTTTCGCAGCACCTGGAGCGGCGCGCTAACCACCATCGTCATGCTGATCGGCATGCTGCCGCTGTTGGCCCTGCAGATTCAGGCGGTGGCCGACGCCATCGGCATTCTCACTCTGGAACCCCTACAGGAGCGCGTGGCGCTGGGCTACTGCCTGATGATCATGCTCTTCACCATCCTCTTCGGCGCACGCCACATCGCCACGCGCGAGAAGCACGAAGGTCTGGTGTTCGCCATCGCCTTCGAATCCATCGTCAAGCTGGTGACCTTCGGTGCCATCGGCCTCTATGCCCTTTATGTGGTGTTCGGCGGCCCGCATCAGCTGGAGATCTGGCTGCTGCAGAACCAGTCGGCGCTGCAGGCACTGCACACTCCCTTGCAGGAAGGGCCCTGGCGCACACTGCTGCTGGTGTTCTTCGCCTCGGCCATCGTGATGCCGCACATGTATCACATGACCTTCACCGAGAATCTCGATCCTCGCGGCCTGGTGAGCGCCAGCTGGGGCCTGCCGCTCTATCTGCTGCTGATGAGCCTGGCCGTGCCGCTGATCCTCTGGGCCGGACTGAAGCTGGGGGTCAGCACCAACCCCGAGTACTTCACCCTGGGCCTGGGCATCGCCGCCCAGAGCGAAACGCTGGCGCTGCTGGCCTTCGTTGGCGGTCTCTCGGCCTCCAGCGGGCTGATCATCGTCAGCACCCTGGCGCTGTCGGGCATGGCGCTCAACCACCTGGTGCTGCCGCTGTATCAGCCGTCCAGCGAAGGCAATATCTACCGCTGGCTGAAGTGGACACGGCGCAGTCTGATCTTCGCGATCATCATGGCCGGCTACGGCTTCTACCTGTTGCTCGGCGCCGAACAGGACCTGTCCAACCTGGGCATCGTCGCCTTCGTCGCCACCCTGCAGTTCCTGCCCGGCGTGCTGTCCGTGCTCTACTGGCCGACCGCCAATCGCCGCGGCTACATCGCCGGCCTGCTGGCCGGCATCGGCGTCTGGGTGGTGACCATGCTGTTACCGCTGGTGGGCAACCTGGACGGCTTCTACATCCCACTGCTCAACGTCGTCTACGTGCTGGACGACACCAGCTGGCACCTGGCGGCAATCGCCTCACTGGCGGTCAACGTGCTGGCGTTCTCGCTGTTCTCGATCTTCAGCGAAACCAGCCCCGAGGAGCAGAGCGCTGCCGAAGCCTGCGCGGTGGAGAACGTGCGCCGCCCGCAACGGCGCGAATTGATCGCCGCCTCGCCGCAGGAATTCGCCACCCAGCTGGCCAAGCCACTGGGTGCCAAGACCGCGCAACGGGAAGTGGAACAGGCCCTGCGCGATCTGCAGCTACCCTTCGACGAACATCGCCCCTACGCGCTGCGCCGCCTGCGCGACCGTATCGAAGCCAACCTCTCCGGCCTGATGGGCCCCAGCGTGGCCCAGGACATCGTCGAGAATTTCCTGGCCTACAAGAACGGCGCCGATGGCTACATCACCGAGGACATCCACTTCATCGAAAGCCGGCTGGAGGAATATCACTCGCGCCTGACCGGCCTCGCCGCGGAACTGGACGCCCTGCGCCGCTATCACCGCCAGACCTTGCAGGAGCTGCCAATGGGCGTCTGCTCGTTGGCCAAGGATCAGGAAATCCTCATGTGGAACCGCGCGCTCGAGGAGCTCACCGAGATCCCCGCGCTGCAAGTCGTCGGCTCGCGCCTGTCGACCATCGCCGAACCCTGGCGCAGCCTGCTGAGCGACTTCATCGAGCAGGCCGACGAACACCTGCACAAGCAGCGTCTGGCACACAACGGTCATCGCCGCTGCCTCAATCTGCACAAGGCGGCGATCGCCGAGCCGCTGGCACCAGGCAACAGCGGCCTGGTGCTGCTGGTCGAGGACCTGACCGAAACCCAGCAACTCGAAGACCGCCTGGTGCACTCCGAGCGCCTGGCCAGCATCGGCCGCCTGGCCGCCGGTGTGGCGCACGAGATCGGCAACCCGATCACCGGCATCGCCTGCCTGGCGCAGAACCTGCGCGATGAGCGCGAAGGCGACGGGGAGATCGTCGAGATCAGCGGCCAGATCATCGAGCAGACCAAACGCGTATCGCGCATCGTGCAATCGTTGATGAGCTTCGCCCATGCCGGCGAGCGGCAGCACCAGCTCTATCCGGTGAGCCTGGCGCAGGTGACACAGGACGCCATCGGCCTGCTCTCACTCAACCGCAATCGCACCGAGGTGCAGTTCATTAACATCTGCGATCCCATGCATTTCGCCGAGGGTGATCCACAGCGCCTCGCCCAAGTGCTGATCAACCTGCTGTCCAATGCCCGCGACGCGTCGCCGCAAGGCGGGGTGATCCGCATCAGCAGCGAAGTTGCCGAGCAGACGGTGTACCTGACGGTGGAAGACGAGGGCAGCGGCATTCCGAAGGACATCCAGGACCGGCTGTTCGAGCCATTCTTCACCACCAAGGACCCTGGCGAAGGTACTGGCCTGGGCCTCGCGCTGGTCTATTCGATCATTGAAGAGCATTATGGCCAGATCGATATCGACAGCCCGGCCGACCCGGAAACACAGCGCGGCACCCGTTTTCGCATCACCCTGCCGCGGCATGTCGAAGCGTCCCATGCCGTAAGTTGAAGAGGCGACTGCCGTACCGGCCCTTTGCCGGTTATGCCTCCAGACCGTCGAGAGAGTACTGATGTCACACATTCTGATCGTCGAAGACGAAACCATCATCCGCTCCGCGCTGCGACGCCTCCTCGAGCGTAACCAGTACGAGGTCAGCGAAGCCGGCTCGGTGCAGGAAGCACAGGAGCGCTACAGCATCCCGGGTTTCGACCTCATCGTCAGCGACCTGAGACTTCCCGGCGCGCCCGGCACCGAGCTGATCAAGCTCGCCGAAGGTACGCCGGTGCTGATCATGACCAGCTACGCCAGCCTGCGCTCGGCCGTGGACTCGATGAAGATGGGCGCGGTCGACTACATCGCCAAGCCGTTCGACCATGACGAGATGCTGCAGACCGTGGCACGCATCCTCACCGACCATCAGCACAACGCCGCGGCACAGGCGCAGCCCTCACGTGGCGCGAGCGCCGCCTCAGCGGCAAGCGACCGCGAAGACATCGGCATCATCGGCCACTGCGCGCCCATGCAGGACCTGTTCGGCAAGATCCGCAAGGTCGCGCCGACCGATTCCAACGTGCTGATCCAGGGCGAATCGGGCACCGGCAAGGAGCTGGTCGCCCGCGCGCTGCATAACCTCTCGCGCCGTGCCAAGGCGCCGATGATTTCCGTCAACTGCGCGGCCATCCCGGAAACACTGATCGAATCCGAATTGTTCGGCCACGAGAAAGGCGCCTTTACCGGCGCCAGCGCCGGGCGCGCCGGCCTGGTCGAAGCTGCCGACGGCGGCACGCTGTTCCTCGACGAGATCGGCGAGCTGCCCCTCGAAGCTCAGGCGCGCCTGCTCAGGGTGTTGCAGGAAGGCGAAATCCGCCGGGTCGGTTCGGTACAGTCACAGAAGGTCGACGTACGCCTGATCGCCGCCACCCACCGCGACCTGAAAACCCTGGCCAAGACCGGCCAATTCCGTGAAGACCTCTATTACCGCCTGCACGTCATCGCGCTCAAGCTGCCGCCGCTGCGCGAGCGGGGCGGTGACGTGCTGGAGATCGCCAAGGCGTTCCTGGCGCGCCAGGGCGAACGCATGAGCAGCGACGACCTGCATTTTTCCCGCGATGCCGAGCAGGCGATCCGTCATTACTCCTGGCCGGGCAACGTTCGTGAGCTGGAAAACGCGATCGAGCGCGCAGCCATTCTCAGCGAAAGCCCGGAGATCGATGCCGAGCTGCTGGGTATCGATATCGAGTTGGATGAGCTGGACGATGATTTCGACGAACCCCTTGGCACCATTCGCGGCATCGCCACCGGCAACGAGCCGACCGAGGATCTGTCGCTGGAGGATTACTTCCAGCACTTCGTGCTCGAGCATCAGGATCACATGACCGAGACCGAGCTGGCTCGCAAGCTGGGCATCAGCCGTAAGTGTCTGTGGGAACGCCGCCAGCGCCTGGGCATCCCGCGGCGCAAGTCGAGTAGCGCGGCCGGGTAATCTGTTACCACTCGCCATGACTCGTAACAAAAACCGGGAGCAACGGTAACGCTGCCCCGGTTTTTTATTGCCCGACGCAGGCCTGAAAATCAATAAGCCATTGATAAATAAGGAATTTCAAAAGCTGGCACGGCAACTGCTTACTTACAGGCCACAACAACAATAACAAGCAGATCCCACAATAAGAACAAGACGTAACGGCTCCAGCAAAATAACGACAAGAAGGCGGAGGCGCAGCTAACTGATTCTTTTGGAGAGGACTTGCCACGGGGTTCGCCCCACGACCAGGCCGAGAACAACAAAAACTGCATCAGCAGGGCCCGCACTGGTTGGATCGAAGATCAAGGCAAAGTCAGCGACCAAAGAAATCCGTTTGCTATTAGCTCCCAATGTGGAGTGCTTCTGACGGCCACGGCCCGATGGAACAGGCGAACAACAAGAACAGCAACGCCTGAGCGACTAATAACAATAAAGCACGCAACAGTATTAAAAGGGGAGCTTCGGCTCCCCTTTGTGCTATCCGGGGGTTTACCCATTTTCCTTCACAGCAGTCTTACGCCTTGCGCTCGGCAAGCGTCGCTGCCGTGCGGCCTCCTCCCTGTGCCAAGCACTGCCCGCGTGACGCGGCGCACGATGCTTTTTGACACCTCCCCGCGCATCGTTCAACATCCAGCACTCTCGGTGCTAGAATCCGCGCAGGTTTCGCGGCCATTCGCGACACCGGCCCGTCTTTCGCCACACAGTTGCCCCCCATGCTGAAAAAGCTGTTCCAGTCTTTTCGTCTTCCTCTGCGCCGCATCCCGCATCCCCGCCGCACACCTGAAATCCTGTCCAGCCGGCAGCATTCCCTGAATCGAAACGAGATCAGTCGTTACGCGGTGAGCGTGGTCGAACGCCTGCAGCAGGCGGGTTACGAGGCCTATGTGGTCGGCGGCTGCGTGCGCGATCTGCTGCTGCAGCTGAACCCCAAGGATTACGACGTCGCGACCAGTGCGACCCCCGAACAGGTCCGCGCCGAATTCCGCAACGCACGGGTGATCGGTCGGCGTTTCAAACTGGTGCATGTGCATTTCGGGCGAGAGATCATCGAGGTCGCCACCTTCCGCGCCAACCATCCGGAAGAGGATGACGACGACGCCAGCCACCTCGCTTCGCGCAACGAGAGCGGCCGCATCCTGCGCGACAACGTCTACGGCACTCTCGAAGACGACGCCCAGCGCCGCGACTTCACCATCAACGCGCTGTACTACGACCCGGCCACCGAGCGCATTCTCGATCACACCCACGGCGTGCATGACATCCGCAACCGCCTGGTCCGCCTGATCGGCGATCCCGAGCAACGCTATCAGGAAGACCCGGTGCGCATGCTGCGCGCCGTGCGTTTCGCCGCCAAGCTCGACTTCGAGATCGAACGGCACAGCGCCGAACCCATCGTCGACCTCGCCGAGCTGCTCGACGGCATTCCCTCGGCACGCCTGTTCGACGAAGTGCTCAAGCTGTTCCTCGGCGGCAAGGCCGAGCGCACCTTCGAGTTGCTGCTCGAATACGATCTCTTCGCCCCGCTATTCCCGGCGAGCGCCGCCGCACTCGAGCGCAACCCCGAGTACGCCGGCACGCTGATCCGCAACGCCCTGGCCAACACCGACCTGCGCATCGCCCAGGGCAAGCCGGTGACGCCGGCGTTCCTCTTCGCCGCGCTGCTCTGGCCAGCCCTGCCCGCCCGTGTACTGGAGCTGCAGGACCGTGGCATGCCGCCGATCCCGGCGATGCAGGAAGCGGCGCACGACATCATCTGGGAGCAGTGCCAGCGCACCGCGATTCCGAAACGCTTCACCATTCCCATGCGCGAGATCTGGGACATGCAGGAACGCCTGCCGCGTCGGCAGGGTCGCCGCGCCGATCAACTGCTGGAAAATCCGCGCTTCCGTGCCGGCTACGATTTCCTTCTGCTACGCGAGAGCGCCGGAGAGAAAACCAACGGCCTCGGCGACTGGTGGACCGCATATCAGGACGCCAGCGACAGCGAACGTCGCAACATGATTCGCGGCCTCAGCAACAAGGAAGAAGCCGGCGGAGCGAAGAAGCGTCGCCGCGGGGGGCGCCGCCGCCGTGGTCCGGGCGACAACGCCGGCAACCCGGCCGAGTAACATGGAACGCGCCTACATCGGCCTGGGCAGCAACCTGGCCGATCCGCAACAGCAGCTGCGCGGTGCCCTGCAGGCACTGGCAGAGTTGCCACAGAGCAATCTCGCAGCGGTATCGTCGCTCTATGCCAGCGACCCACTCGGACCGGCCGACCAACCACGTTACGTCAACGCGGTTGCCGCACTGGACACCAGTCTCGCGCCGCTCGATCTGCTCGACGCCCTGCAACGCATCGAACTGGCCCAGGGCCGCGAGCGCAAGGCCGAGCGCTGGGGCCCGCGTACACTGGATCTGGACATCCTGCTGTTCGGTGATCGCCTGATCGCCGAGCCCCGCCTGCAGGTTCCGCACTACCACCTGCAAGCCCGCGCGTTCGTGCTCTACCCGCTCGCCGAAATCGCCCCGGCGGAGTTGCTGCTGGCCGATGGCCGCCGACTCGTCGACCTGCTCGCCGCCTGCCCCTTCAGCGGCCTCGAACGGCTTGGCAATGACGGTGTCACCGCCGCGGTAACGAACGTAACGCGCGGGTAACACTCACGATTGACTTACTCTGTCGCCGCCGGGACTATAAGCGCCCTCTGCCATCCGCGGCCCCCACGCACCCAACCGGTGCGCCGCGCGGCAACCCTGACCTCCGAGGCTCGAAGAGGACGGCATTCATGCCAGACGTAACCCTGACCACGCTGCAAGGGCTCAAGCAGAAAGGCGAGAAGATCGTCATGCTCACCTGCTATGACGCCACCTTCGCCAAGACCGCCTGCGACGCGGGCGTCGAGATGCTACTGATCGGCGATTCACTCGGCATGGTTCTGCAAGGTCACGACAGCACCCTGCCGGTTACCGTTGCCGACATGGCCTATCACACCGCCAGCGTCAAGCGCGGTAATCGTGGGGCGATGATCGTCGCCGACCTGCCGTTCATGGCCAACGCCACCACCGAGCAGACCCTGAGCAATTCAGCCGTGCTGATGCAGGCTGGCGCGCACATGATCAAGCTGGAGGGCACCGCCTGGCTGGCCGATTCGATCCGCCTGCTGGCCGAACGCGGCATTCCGGTCTGCGCGCACATGGGCCTGACGCCGCAGGCGGTGAACATCTTCGGCGGCTACAAGGTACAAGGCCGCGAGCAAGCCCAGGCACAACAGATGCTGGAAGACGCCAAGGCACTGGAAACCGCTGGCGCCGCCATGCTGCTGCTCGAATGCGTTCCCAGCGAACTGGCTGCACGCATCACCCGGGCGGTGCAGATTCCGGTGATCGGCATCGGCGCCGGCAGCGACACGGACGGCCAGGTGCTGGTGTTGCACGATATGCTCGGGCTCTCGCTCGGTGGTCGCGTACCGAAGTTCGTCAAGAACTTCATGCGCGAGCATGGCGATATCCCATCCGCCATCGCCGGCTACGTGAAAGCCGTGAAGGCCACCGAATTCCCCGCAGCCGAACACGGTTTCTCCGCATGAACATCGTCAAGACCATTGCCGACCTGCGTGCCGCGGTGTCCCGTGCCCGCGGGGAAGGCAAGCGCATCGGCTTCGTGCCGACCATGGGCAACCTGCACGCCGGTCACATCGCGCTGGTGAAGAAGGCCGGCCAGCGCGCCGACTTCGTGGTCGCCAGCATCTTCGTCAATCCGCTACAGTTCGGCCCCAACGAAGACCTGGACAACTACCCGCGCACGCTCGCCGCGGATCAGGACAAGCTGTTCGAAGCCGGCTGCCACCTGCTCTTCGCGCCGAGCGTCGAAGAGATGTACCCGCACGGCCAGGCCCAGCAGACCATCGTTCGCGTGCCCGGCGTTTCCGAAGGCCTCTGCGGTGGCAGCCGCCCAGGGCATTTCGACGGTGTTTCCACCGTGGTCAACAAGCTGTTCAATATGGTGCTGCCGGACCTCGCCGTATTCGGCCAGAAAGACTTCCAGCAGCTGGCGGTGATCCGCACCATGGTCCGCGATCTGAACATGCCGGTGCAGATCCTCTCGGAGCCGATCGTTCGCGCCGCCGATGGTCTGGCGCTGTCTTCGCGCAACGGCTATCTGAGCGCCGACGAACGCGCCACGGCGCCAGCGCTGTACCGCACCCTGAGTCAGCTGGACGTGGCGATCCGGGGCGGTCGCCGCGACTACCCGACGCTGATCGCCGAAGGCCTGAGCGCTCTGCAGGCCGCCGGCCTGCGCCCGGACTATCTGGAGATCCGCAACGCGATCGATCTGCAGCCAGTCAGCGAGCGCTCCACCGAGCTGGTCATCCTCGCCGCCGCCTACCTGGGCAAGACGCGGCTGATCGACAACCTGCTGGTGGACATCCACACATCGGCCTGATCCCAGCCAATTGCCCGCAGCCTTGATCACGTTCGAGGCTTAGGGCACACTCTGCGCCGCTTGCGCACCCGGAGGACCCCGCTATGCACGCCATCATGCTCAAGGCCAAACTGCACCGCGCCCAGGTAACTCACTCGGTGCTCGATTACGAAGGTTCCTGCGCCATCGACGGCGATTGGCTGGACCTGGCCGGCATCCGTGAATACGAACAGATCCAGATCTACAACGTCGACAATGGCGAGCGCTTCACCACCTACGCCATCCGCGGCGAAGAAGGCTCGAAGATCATCTCGGTCAACGGTGCCGCTGCTCACAAGGCTGGTGTCGGTCATCGCCTGATCATCTGTGCCTACGCTCACTACAGCGAGGCCGAACTGGCCAGTTTCAAACCGCATGTGCTGTACATGGGTGCCGACGGCGAGCTGAGCCATACCAGCAACGCCATCCCGGTACAGGTCGCCTGACTCACCGTTCAGGCGCTGTCGAACGGAAGCCCGAAGTGTTCTGCACTTCGGGCTTTTTCATTTGAACATGGCGCACACTCGATAGGTGAACGAGCGAAAGCACGGGCCCGGGCAGAATAGAAGGCAATGGCCCGGAACAGAGTGGGGGTTTCCCCTGTCTGAGCTGACTCTGATGGCATAGGATGTGCCTTCACCGGCTCGGTGAAAGCCGGGTTCGGCCAGCATCCGCAGCATTCAGGAGGAGTGCCGGCGCGCCCGCACGGTCATACACATTACTGAATCCCATCGTGACCAACGCGCGCCTGCGCGTGCGACAGCAGGGATTCAGCGGCCTGTCAAAGCAAAGGAAGCCGCATCACCATGAGCTACTACCAGCATCCGCTCGATGTCACCGGCCTGCCATCCTGGAAGGCCCTGGAAGAACACCGCCTGGCCATGCAGAACTTCAGCATGCGCGAAGCATTCAAGGCCGACCCGACGCGCTTCGATGACCTGTCGGTTTCCTGTAGCGGCCTGTTTCTCGATTACTCGAAGAACCTCATCACCCCCGAAACCCGCACCTTGCTGGTGAATCTGGCCCGTGAGGCCGGGGTCGAGCAAGCCGCGCACGCCATGTTCGAAGGCGAACGCATCAACGCCTCGGAAAACCGCCCCGTGCTGCACACCGCCCTGCGCCGCCCGATGGGCGACTCGGTGATGGTCGACGGCAAGAACATCATGCGTGACGTGCACACTGCGCTGGCGCAGATGACCGACATCGTCACCCGCATCCACAACAACCTGTGGCGCGGCTTCAGCGACAAGACCATCACCGACGTGGTGAACATCGGCATCGGCGGCTCGTTCCTCGGCCCGCAGCTGGTATCCGAGGCACTGCTACCGTTCACCCAGCACGGCGTGCGCACACACTATCTGGCGAACATCGACGGCAGCGAATTCCGCGAAGTGACTGCCAAGCTGAATGTCGAAACCACGCTGTTCATCATTTCCAGCAAGACGTTCGGCACTCTCGAGACGCTGAAGAACGCCCAGGCCGCGCGCACCTGGTATCTGGGCAAGGGCGGCACCGAAGAGAAGCTCTACCGCCACTTCATCGCCGTCACCAGCAACAAGCAGGCGGCGGTCGAATTCGGTATCCGCGAAAAGAACATCTTCCCTATGTGGGACTGGGTCGGCGGTCGCTATTCGCTGTGGTCGGCGATCGGCTTGCCCATCGCCCTGGCGATCGGCATGTCCAACTTCAAGGATTTGCTGTCCGGCGCCTACAGCATGGACCAGCATTTCCTCAGCGAGCCGTTCGAAAGCAACATGCCGGTGCTGCTGGCGATGCTCGGCGTCTGGTACCACAACTTCTGGGGCGCGCAGAGCTACGCGTTCCTGCCCTACGACCACTACCTGCGCAACTTCGTCAAACACCTGCAGCAGATGGACATGGAGTCCAACGGCAAGAGCGTGCGCCAGGACGGCACACCGGTGTCCTGCACCACCGGCCCGGTGATCTGGGGCGGTGTCGGCTGCAACGGCCAGCACGCCTACCACCAGTTGCTGCACCAGGGCACGCCGTTGATCCCGGCCGACTTCATCGTCCCCGTGGTCAGCCACAACCCGGTCGCCGACCACCATGAGTGGCTCTACGCCAACTGCCTGTCGCAAAGCCAGGCCCTGATGCGCGGCAAGACGCGCGAAGAAGCCGAGGCCGAGCTGCGCGCCAAGGGCCTGGACGAAGCCGAGGTTCAGCGTCTCGCCCCGCACAAGGTGATTCCCGGCAATCGCCCGAGCAACACCGTGGTGATGGAAACCATCAGCCCCGGCCGCCTCGGCGCACTGATCGCACTGTACGAGCACAAGGTGTTCGTCCAAGGCGTGATCTGGGGGATCAACTCGTTCGACCAGTGGGGTGTGGAGCTCGGCAAGGATCTGGGCAAGGCCGTCTACAATCAGATGACCCGCTTCGATGCTGCGCCGGCCGAAGATGCTTCGACCCAAGGCCTGATCGACTTCTTCCGCGGCCGTCACCGCGGCTGATAGCGCCTCTCGACCGGACAGTGCACCGCTGCTGTCCGGTCTCTCCTCCTTCCCCCGTTTCCGCCGCCAATTGGCGAGCCCTCTGCGCCTGTTCAGGTAACATCGCCACTTGCCAAGCCAACAGCGCGGTCGCCATGGAATTCATTCGCCGTCATATCGAAACCCGCGTGCTCAGCCTTACCGGCCTGGCGATCGGCGGTGTCGACTACGAGAACCCGCCGGGCGATCCCGGTCTGTTCGGGCCTGAGTCAGTGTGCTGGCGCGTGCATGGCGATTTCACCTCGATGATGGTCGGCGGAATCTCCGCACTGCTATTGCAGGCGTTGCACCCATTGGCACTGTCCGGCGTTTGGGATCACTCGAATTTTCGCGAGGACCTGCTTGGCCGGCTGCGGCGCACCGGGCAGTTCATCTCCGCCACTACCTTCGGCAGCCATGCCGATGCCGACCGGCTGATCGAGCGGGTCAAGCGGATTCACGCGGGCGTATCCGGTACGGCACCGGATGGTCGTCCCTACGCCGCATCCGATCCCGACCTGCTGACCTGGGTGCATGTCGCCGAGGTCAGCAGCTTTCTCAAGTCACACCTTCGCTATCTCAATCCGGCTCTATCTGCTGTCGAGCAGGATCGCTATTACGCCGAGGTCGCACTGATCGCCGAGCGACTCGGCGCCCGCGACGTACCCCGTTCGCGCGCGCAGATCGAGGCTTATCTCGAGCACACCCGCCCACAGCTCCGGAGCGACGAGCGGGCGCTGGAAATCCTGCAGATACTGCGTACCGCCCCGGCGCCCAGCCCGCTGCTCAGGCCCTTCGGAACGCTGATGCTGCATGCAGGGGTCGAGCTCTTGCCGGAATGGGCTCCAGAGATGTTTGGCCTGACACTGAGCGCAAGCCGACGCCAGCTGATCCGAATCGGCGTGCGCAGCACCGCACCGGTATTGCGTTGGGCCGTGCGCAGCGGCTCGGTGCACCGCGCGCGCCGACGCATGGGCCTGCCGCCACGCTAGCGCCAGGCACTCAGCACCGCGATTCTTGATAGACTGCGCACCCTTCTATTCGAGTCGCCGCGCATGTCATCTCTCGTCCAGGCGCTGCGCGCCGCCTTCGATAGCCGCCGACCACTGCTCGACGAATTGCAGCAACAAGGCACCGATTGCTACCGACTGTTTCATGGCAGCCAGGAAGGCGCTGCCGGGCTGACGGTCGATCGCTACGGCCCGCAGCTGATGGTGCAAAGCTTCCATCAAGCGCTCGACGCGCAAGGGCTGCAAAGCATCCATGACGAAGCCAGCGGCTTTCTCGGACAATCGCTGCAGCTCATCTACAACGATCGCTCGCAGAGCAACTCGCGGATCGACCGCAGCAGCCAGGCGCATCAGCCGGAGGTCGCGGCGCTGGAAGATCAGGTCGCCCACGAGTGGGGCCTGCGCTATCGCGTGCGTGGTCGCCACAGCGGGCAGGACCCGCTGCTGTTTCTCGACCTGCGCAACGCCCGCGGCTGGATCAAGCAACACAGCACCGGCAAGTCGGTGCTCAATCTGTTTTCCTACACCTGCGGCGTCGGCCTGTGCGCTGCCGCAGGTGGGGCGGCGGAAGTCTGGAATGTCGATTTCGCCGAGCGCAACCTGGCGGCGGGCCGGGAGAACGGCGAGCTTAACCCTTCCCTGCCGTCGATGCAGTTCGTGCATTCCGACTACTTCCCCGCGATCCGCCAACTGGCCGGCCTGCCGGTCAGCGCCCGTCGCGGGCGGGTTCTGCCGGACTATCCGCGCCTGGCACAACGTCAGTTCGATCTGGTAGTGCTCGATCCACCCGCCTGGGCACGCAGCGCCTTCGGCACGGTGGACCTGTTGCGCGACTATCAGAGCCTGCTCAAACCGGCGTTGCTGGCAACCGCTGAAGATGGCGTGCTGATCTGCTGCAACAACCTGGCGAAGGTATCGATGGATGAGTGGCGGCCCCTGGTGCTGCGCTGCGCCGAGAAGGCCGGCAGGCCGGTGCGCGAATGGCAGGCACTGGTACCGGCTGCCGACTTCCCTTCACGCGATGGGTTGCCCCCACTGAAGACCTTGATTCTGCGGCTGTGAGCGCATTGCCCGTATCGCTCGATTCGGGGAACCGCATACGCGTGCCATACTCCAAGGCAACCATCCGCCAGGAATACTTCCGGTCATGCCCAATGGAATGAAGCGTGCGTTCACCGGGGTGGCGCTCGTGCTGATCTGCTACAGCCTGCTTGGCTTTCTGATCCTGCCGGGTATCGCCCAGCGTATCGCCAATCAACAGCTTGCGGCCTACGCAACCGTGCCGGCCAGCCTGCAGCGTATCGAGTTCAACCCCTTCAGCCTCGAGCTCTCGCTGTTCGACCTGCGTATCGGCGAGCAGGACGATCGCCAGCTGGCTTTCGAGCGACTCTTCCTCGACCTGCAGTGGGACAGCCTCTGGCAACGCACGCTACACCTGGCGAATGTCGAGCTGATTGAGCCGCACGTCGAGGTACGCTTCGCCGAAGATGGCACGCTCGATCTCGGCCAGCTGTTCGAAGTGCCTGAATCAGAGCCCACCGCCAGCGAGAACGCTGACATCTTTCCGCTGCACATGGATCGTCTGCAACTGGCAGGCGGTCGCCTCGCCTTTCTGGACCAGCGTCCGAGCGAGCCAATTGCCCTGGTCTACGATTCACTGGATTTCGAACTGCACAATCTCGCCACCCGTAGCGACGGCAGCGCCGATGCCCGCCTAACCGCCAGCGGGCCAAGCGGTGGGCGTATCGACTGGCAGGGCGATCTCAGCCTGCAACCACTGACATCCAGCGGGCAGTTGCAGATCAGCGATCTTCAGCTCAAGGATCTGTGGCCCTACGTGCGCGACGCCGTGCCGCTGGAACTCAAGGATGGCAGCCTCGAGTTCAGCACGAACTATCGTCTGGACCTCAGCGATGACCTCGCGCTGCAGCTGGAGAATGCCAAGGCCGCACTCGGGCCATTGGCGCTCGACAGCCCCGATGGGCGCAAGCTGATTCGCATGGAGCGACTCGAACTGAGCGAAACGTCACTGGACCTCGCCAAGCAGCAGGTCAGCATTGGCAAACTGCGCAGCCACAATCTGGAAACCTGGGCGGCACGGGAAGCCGATGGAACACTCGACTGGCAGAAACTGTTCGCCTCGACCAGCGACAACAGTGATGCCGACGATTCGGCCGCGGACGATACAGCACAGGAAGCCGGCGCGCCCTGGCAGGTGTCGTTACGCGACGCTCAGCTGCGCGACTACCGGGTCCATCTCGTCGACCGCGTCCCGAACGAAGAGGTCGCGCTGGAGCTGGGGCCGCTCAATCTGAACATCCGCGAACTCGACAGCCTCGGCACCAGCCCCTTCTCCCTCGAACTGGAAACCGGCGTCGGCAAGCAAGGCGCCATCCAGGCCAACGGGCAGCTGCAGATGAGCCCCATGAGCGGCAAGCTGGCAGTGACCACGCGAGATATCGACCTGCGCATCGCTCAGGCCTATCTCAGCCCACTGGTCCATCTGGAAGTACGCAGCGGCCTGCTGGCCAGCGAACTCGAGGTCGAGCTGAAGTCCACCGAGCCGCTGGCCATCAGCGTGCGCGGCAGCGTAGACGCCACTCAGCTGCATACGCTGGATACGATCAACAATCGCGACTTCGTCAAATGGCAGCGCCTGCAACTCAACGGCCTCGACTATCAGCACCCGAGCAGGCTGGCTATCGAGCGGGTCGACCTGAGCCAGCCTTATGCCCGCTTCATCATCAACCCCGACCTGAGCACCAACATCAACGACCTGCTGGTCGAGCGCAGTGAAGCTGGGAATGGTAGCGCACAAGCGCAAGAGCCCTCCGAACCGCTGGCCATCCGTATCGGCGGCATTGCCATTACCGACGGCTCGGCGAACTTTGCCGATTTCAGCCTGCGGCCGCCTTTCGCCACCGCCATCCAGTCGCTCAACGGCGATATCGGCACCCTGGACAACCGCGAACAGAAAGCCGCCTCGGTGAATGTCGCCGGCAAGGTGGATCAATATGCGCCCGTCAGCATCAAAGGCAGCCTGACCCCGTTCGATCCGTTGCAGAGTCTCGACATCGCCACGAGCTTCCGCCAGGTCGAGCTGACCACGCTGACGCCCTACTCCGGAAAATTCGCCGGCTACCGGATCCGCAAGGGCCGCCTCAATCTGGATCTGCATTACCGAATAGAGCAGGGCCGGCTGAACGCAGAAAACAAGGTCGTTCTGGAGCAGTTGCAGCTTGGCGAAAAGGTCGACAGTCCAGACGCCGTGGATCTGCCTGTTAGGCTGGCGGTCGCGCTGCTCAAGGACAGCAAAGGCACCATCTCCATCGAATTGCCGGTGCAGGGCAACCTGAACGACCCGCAGTTCAGCGTCATGCCGATCGTCTGGCAGACGCTACGCAATCTGGTGGTTCGCGCAGCCCAGGCGCCATTCAAGTTCATAGCCGGACTGGCCGGCGGAAGCGACGCCGATCTCAGCCATGTCGGCTTCGATCCGGCCAGCAGCGAGCTGGATAGCGAGGCGCGCAAACGTCTGGACACGCTGGCCTCGGCCCTGAAGCAACGTCCGGCTCTACGCCTGGAAGTGGAAGGCATGAGCGCCGCTGCCGTCGATGGACCGTTGCTGGCCGAGCAACGCCTGCAGCAGGAGTTTCGCGAAACCCAGTATCGAATCCTGCAGCGTCGTGGCGACAAGGTGCCCGCGGACGCCAGCCAGATCCAGGTCGAAGCGGAAGACGAGGCCGCGTTGCTGGAAGGTATCTACCGCAGTCGCCTCAAGCAGCAGCCGCCAGCCGAGTGGCGCGAGTTCGACGAGCAAGAGCGCGCCGCACAGATGCGCACGGCAGTGCTCGATTCCTGGAGGGACAGCGCAACGTTACTACGGCGCCTCAGCCGCGAACGTGCCGCCGCGATAAAGGGCTATCTGGTGGACGCGGGCCTGGACTCGGAGCGCGTGTACCTGCTGGACACCGGCACGACCGAACAAGGGAGCGACGGCAAGGTCGCGACGGCAATGCACCTGGGGAGTGAATGATGATCTCGCGCAAATACGTTGCTTGTGTACTGCTGGCCGCGTTTCCCGGGGCTCACGCCGATACCCTGCGCTGCGGGAGCCAGCTCGTCACCACGGGTGATCGCACCTTCGAAGTGGAAAACAAGTGCGGTGTACCGCAGCACCGCGACCTTGTCGGCTACACGCTCAGCCGTAACGACCGCCAGGAGTTCGCGCTGGAAGAATGGGTTTATGGCCCGCGCAATGGCATGCTCAGCATCCTGACGTTCGAAGGCAACCGCCTGGTTCGCATCGAGACCCGCAGAGCCAACTGATCACCCTGGAGCCGTACCGATGGACCGTCGCGTTCCCACCACCGTTCTGCTTTGCCTGTTGCTTGGCAGCCTGCAAGCGCAGGCCTCCTCAACCTACCGCTGTAACAGCCGTCTGGTGAGCCTGGAAGCCAGCACGGCCGAGGTTCGCAGCAAATGCGGCGAGCCATCCAGCGCCGCCCTGGTCGGTTACAAGGAGGTCATTGATGACTACGGCTATCAACAGGAGGTGGCTGTCGAGGAATGGGTCTACGGGCCGAACAACGGCATGCTCCATTTCCTGCGATTCGAAGGCAATCGTCTCCGGCAGATCACCAGTGAGCGAGGAAACTAGAATGCAAAAAACCCCACTACTGTAGAGTGGGGTTTTCTGATTTCTCGTCCCGCCAACAACTGGCAGGGAAACGCTGTTACTCGGCGGCTTTCAAGCCGTCGGCAGAAACTTCACGAACGCCCTTGATGCCCTTGGCCTTGGCCACGGCAGCTTCTTTCTCGGCTTCGGTAGCTACGGTGCCGGACAGCGAGACTACACCATCCTTGGTTTCCACTTCGATGTCCATGCCGGGAGTCGCGTCTTCGACCAGTAGGGTGGATTTCACCTTGGTGGTGATCCAGGTATCGGAGGCGGTATCACTAGCATCGTCCATCGTGTTGGCGGCCAGCATGACGGTATCGGTCTTGTCGATGGCAGGCGTGGTATCGGCCAGAGCGGCACCGGCGAACGGCAGGCTAAGAGCAGCGGCAATGGCGGCGGCAGTAAGTGTCTGAGTAGTCTTCATAGATGTCACTCCTGTTCTCGTGGTTTCTGGGGCATGACTCCGGCCTCAGATGCACGGATAACAGCGCAAGCCGTGTGCCAACTTGAGATTATTTTTTTCCCCTTACTAATCAATAAGTTATGCATATCGCCAATTTACGGTTTACTTGCACATTGCAAGTTTCCTCTGACCGCTGCATGCATCTTGCAATCTCGTTCAGGGCTTTGCACAAATATCCCGACTGTCTAGTCCTGAAATAGGTTTACACCTGTTTCACCCAAATGCCCGGTGCATCGCATCGGGCGTTTGATATCTCAAAGACAGGTGCGGACGCTCGCGGTTATAGATCGCTACCGATTCACTCACCATCTTCTTCGCCTGTGCTAAATCCTGTGGTCTTTGAAGCAAAAGCTCTGTCTTCAATATCCCGTTGACCCGCTCTGCCAACGCGTTTTGATAACAGTCATAGCCGTCCGTCATAGAGCACCTGATGTCGTGTTTCGCATGCAACGCCTGGTACAGCCCCGAGCAGTACTGGCTGCCCCTGTCCGAGTGATGAATCAGCGGCTGCACGGTTTGACGTTGTCTCACTGCTCGACGCAGCGCCTGCGCTACCGACTCGGTGTGCAGGCTTTCATGGACGTGATATCCCACGATCTTTCGCGAATACGCGTCGGTTACAAGGCTCAGATAAGCCACACCTTCTTGGGTGGGCAGATAGGTAATGTCAGCCACCCAGACTTGCTCCGGGCCGCTTGGAACCACCTGATCAGGACCCGGTTTGAGCAGGTTCGGATGTCGCCGAAAGCGATGATGGCTGTCAGTCGTTTTGTGATACGCCCGCTTGCGGGCCACCAATAAACGTCTCTCGCGCAGAATGGAAAACAGGCGATCTCGGCCCACTTGCAGCCCATGCTGTGGCTGACAATGCATCAAATAATGCAGCTTTCGCGTCCCCATGCGGGGTTGCCGCAGACGTTTTTGGGTAACGAAATCAACTACTTCCTGATCCAGTACCAAACGAGCAGTGTAGGCGCGATTGCGCTTGTAGTAAGCCTGTCGGCTTATCCCCATGAACTGGCAAGCCCTGCTGATGCTCAGGTTTTGGATTCGTTTTTGCGAGAGGACTTGCCGGGACGCTTTTTTACGACAGAAAGACCGTAGTCAGTTTGCAACACATCCACGACAGCTTCGAAAAACTGCGCTTTTTGATTCGACAGAGCAAGCTGCTCTTCAAGCTCTTTGATGCGTTGCTCTGGCGTCAATGGGCGGTTTTGCTCGGGCATGATCCCCATCCTCGGCGAGCCAAGATATGCGCCTGGATTCCAGTTTTGCCGACCATGCTTGCGTAACCACGTCAGAACGGTCGTCTTGCCTTGAATCCCGTAACGCTCCTGAGCCTCTTTATAACTCAGCTCGCCTTTTTCGACCTGGTCGACAACCGACAATTTAAAAGTCATCGTGTAGTCCCGCTGGCTGCGCCTTTTTGCTGCTTCCATTACATCCTCCTGAAAATCGATCAGAAGGTGTAAACCCCATTCAGGACGGGACAGACCAAACAAAAAGGGCCCCGAAGGGCCCTTTCTGCACAACTGCCAGCTGTCAGACGCCAGAGGCTTCCGCAGCGGCTACATCTTTGATCGAAAGCTTGATGCGACCACGGTTGTCTACGTCCAACACCAGCACCTTCACTTCCTGGCCTTCCTTCAGTACATCGGTCACCTTCTCGATGCGCTGATCGCTGATCTGCGAAATGTGCACCAGACCGTCCTTGCCCGGCAGGATGTTGACGAAGGCGCCGAAGTCGACGATGCGCTCGACCTTGCCGACGTAGATCTTGCCGATCTCGGCTTCGGCAGTGATGCCCAGCACGCGCTGCTTGGCTGCCTCTGCCGCTTCCTTGGTTTCGCCGAAGATCTTGATCGAGCCATCGTCTTCGATATCGATCGAAGCCTTGGTCTCTTCGCAGATGGCGCGGATGGTGGCGCCACCCTTACCGATCACGTCGCGAATCTTGTCCTGGTCGATCTTCATCGCCAGCATGGTCGGTGCGTTGGCCGACAGCTCGCTGCGCGACTGGGCGATGACCTGATTCATCTGGCCGAGAATGTTCAGGCGCGCTTCCAGGGCCTGGCCCAGAGCGATCTCCATGATCTCTTCGGTGATGCCTTGGATCTTGATGTCCATCTGCAGCGCGGTAACGCCCTTGGCGGTACCAGCCACCTTGAAGTCCATGTCACCCAGGTGGTCTTCGTCACCGAGGATGTCGGTCAGAACGGCGAACTTCTCGCCTTCCTTGACCAGGCCCATGGCGATACCGGCTACCGGCGCCTTCATCGGCACGCCGGCATCCATCAGTGCCAGCGAGGCACCACAGACCGAGGCCATGGAGCTGGAACCGTTGGATTCGGTGATCTCGGAAACCACGCGGATGGTGTACGGGAATTCGTCGGCGCTCGGCAGCATGGCGGCAACGCCACGACGGGCCAGGCGACCGTGGCCGATCTCGCGGCGACCGGTAGCGCCCATGCGACCACACTCACCCACCGAGTACGGCGGGAAGTTGTAGTGCAGCATGAAGGGGTCTTTCTTCTCGCCTTCCAGGGTATCGAGCAGCTGCGCGTCACGGGCAGTGCCAAGAGTCGCAACGACCAGGGCCTGGGTTTCGCCACGGGTGAACAGTGCCGAACCGTGGGTCTTGTCGAGCACGCCGACTTCGATGTTCAGGCCGCGCACGGTGCGCGTGTCGCGGCCGTCGATACGCGGCTTACCGTTGACGATGTTCTCGCGAACGGTGCGGTATTCGATCTCACCGAAAGCATCCTTCACTTCGCCGGCAGACGGCTGGCCTTCTTCACCGGAGAATTTGGCAACGACCTGGTCCTTCAGCTCGCCCAGGCGCGCATAACGGTCCTGCTTGATGGTGATGGTGTAGGCCTGCGAGATGGCATCGCCGAACTCGGCACGGATGGCGTCCAGCAGCGCGGTATTGGCCAGCGGAGCGGCCCAGTCCCAACGCGGCTTGCCGGCTTCGGCGGCGAGCTCTTCGACGGCCTTGATCACGGCCTGGAACTCGTCATGGGCGAACAGCACGGCGCCCAGCATCTGGTCTTCGGTCAGCTCTTTGGCTTCCGACTCGACCATCAGTACGGCGTCCTTGGTGCCGGCCACGACCATGTCCAGACTGGAAGCCTTGAGCTGCTCGTAGTTCGGGTTCAGCAGGTAGCCGGTTTCCGGATGGAAGGCCACGCGTGCGGCGCCGATCGGGCCGTCGAACGGGATCCCGGAAACAGCCAGGGCGGCCGAAGTACCGATCATCGCAGCGATGTCCGGATCGGTCTTCTTGCTGGTGGAAACGACGGTGCAGATGACCTGCACTTCGTTCTGGAAACCTTCCGGGAACAACGGACGGATCGGACGATCGATCAGACGCGAGGTCAGGGTTTCCTTCTCGGAAGGACGCGCCTCACGCTTGAAGAAGCCACCGGGAATCTTGCCGGCTGCGTAGGTCTTCTCTTGGTAATGCACGGAGAGCGGGAAGAACCCTTTGCTCGGATCCGCGGTCTTGGCACCGACCACGGTCACCAGCACGGTGACGTCGTCATCGACGGTGACCAGCACTGCGCCGGAGGCCTGACGGGCGATACGACCCGTTTCCAGGGTTACGGTCGACTGACCGAATTGAAACTTCTTGATTACCGGATTCACGGTTTTTCCTTCTCTTTGTTGCCTTGGGGAAATTGGCAGAACGCCCGGGAGTCGGCCCGGAACGACCTGCAAGAAAGTCAAAAGCTGGAAGACCGAAGCTGATCGGGGGGATATCCCACTCTCAACTTCAGGCTTCCAGCTTCCGGCTTCCAGCGCGGGCGCGTCTTAGCGACGCAGACCCAGACGACCGATCAGGGTGCTGTAACGAGTGGTGTCCTTACCCTTCAGGTAATCCAGCAGCTTGCGGCGCTGGTTAACCATGCGGATCAGACCACGACGCGAGTGGTGATCTTTGCCGTTGGCCTTGAAGTGGTCCTGCAGCTTGTTGATGTTGGCGGTCAGCAGGGCTACCTGCACTTCCGGAGAACCGGTATCGCCTTCAGCTTGCTTGTACTCGTTAACGATCTGGGCTTTTTCTTCAACGCTCAGTGCCATGATAGGGCTCCTTGAGTGAACAGGCCGGGAATCATCCCGTGTTTAATAAAGAGAAATGACCGTGCCTGCTGACAGCCACCCTCTGACGCAACGCGCTAACGCGCTGCGTAACGGTCATTCCGACCGAATCAACCGACGTGGCGCGATGCGCCCGTCTTCGCTCACTTCACCGATGCCGATGAAGCGACCGTTGTTATCTTGCACACGCACCATGCCGTACTTGGGAGCTTCCGGCGCTCGCACCGGCTGTCCATGTAGCCAGTAATAGGCACTGTGCTCGGACAGCTGCAACAGCGGCCAGTGTTCCAGCCCGCTGTCCACCGGCTGCAAGAGCCCATCCAGTGACTCGGCGCCACCCTCGCCATGCAGCCGCTCGAGAGTCTCGAGCGTCACCGTCTGCGACAGGTCGAACGGCCCGGCCTGGGTTCGCCGCAGCTCGGCGACGTGCGCACCACAACCAAGCAACTGACCGATGTCTTCGACCAGGGTGCGGATATAGGTGCCCTTGCTGCAGGTAACGGCCAGTCGCGCCTTGTCGCCATCGAGCGATAGCAACTCCAGGCGCGCAATATTAACAGAACGCGGCTCGCGCTCCACCACCTCTCCGGCACGCGCCAGCTTGTACAACGGCTGGCCGTCTCGCTTGAGAGCCGAATACATCGGCGGCACCTGCAGGATGTCGCCACGAAACTGCGGCAACAGTGCCTCCAACTGCTCGATGGTGACCGCTACCGGCTTGCGCTCCAGGACCTCGCCTTCGGCATCGGCGGTGGTCGTGGTGACACCTAGCTGCATGACCGTCTCGTAGGCCTTGTCCGCGTCCAGCAGGTACTGCGAGAACTTGGTGGCCTCGCCGAAGCACAACGGCAGCACGCCCGTGGCGAGCGGGTCGAGACTTCCGGTATGCCCGGCCTTTTCCGCATTGAGCAACCAGCGGACCTTCTGCAGCGCCGCATTGGAGGTGAATCCTCGCGGCTTGTCGAGCAGGATGATGCCGCTGACGTTGCGGCGTACGCGCTTGACCTGTGCCACGCTTATTCTCCGCGCTCGTCGCTGTGCTTGCGATCTTCGGCCACCGCGCGTTCGATCAGCGAGCTCAACTCGACACCACGACGAATGCTGGCGTCGTAGTTGAAATGCAGTTGCGGAACAGTACGCAGCTTCATGCTCTTCCCGAGCTGCATGCGCAGGAAGCCGGCGGCGTCGTTAAGGATGCGCAGGTTGCCCTTGATTGCTTCCTGATCGTCGTCCTGCCCCATGATGGTGATGAAGATCTTCGCGTGGGACAGATCACGACTGACGTCGACAGCGGTGATGGTGACCAGACCCAGGCGCGGATCCTTGATCTCGCGCTGGATGAGCAGCGCCAGTTCGCGCTGCATCTGATCGCCAATACGCTGGGTACGACTGAATTCTTTGGCCATATAAAGCTGCCTCAAGCTTCAAGCGCTAAGCTTCAAGCGAAAAAATACCGAAAAGCCAAACGGCAAGCTCAATCGGTGGGCCAGGCCACCTCTTGAAGCTTGCCGCTTGAGGCTTACCGCTGCTCGTCAGAGCGAACGCGCCACTTCGACCTTCTCGAACACTTCGATCTTGTCGCCGACCTTGACGTCGTTGTAGCTCTTCACGCCGATACCACACTCCATGCCGGCGCGGACTTCTGCGACGTCATCCTTGAAGCGGCGCAGCGATTCCAGCTCGCCTTCGAAGATGACGACATCGTCGCGCAGCACCCGGATCGGACGATTGCGGTGCACCATGCCTTCGGTGACCATGCAACCGGCGATGGCGCCGAACTTCGGCGAGCGGAACACATCACGAACTTCGGCGATACCGAGGATATTCTCGCGAACGTCGCTGCCGAGCATACCGGTGAGCGCCTTCTTGACGTCCTCGATGATGTCGTAAATGACGTTGTAGTAGCGCATGTCCAGACCTTCGGCCTCGACGATCTTGCGCGCACCCGCATCAGCCCGGACGTTGAAGCCGAACAGCACAGCGTTGGAGGCCAGTGCGAGGTTGGCATCGGATTCGGTGATACCACCGACACCGCCGCCGACCACACGAACCTGCACTTCGTCGTTGCCCAGGCCGTTGAGAGAGCCCTGCAGTGCTTCGAGCGAGCCGCGTACGTCCGCCTTGAGCACGATGTTGAGCGTCTTCTTCTCGTCCTGCCCCATGGTCTCGAAGATGTTTTCCAGCTTGCCGGCATGAGCACGAGCCAGTTTCACTTCGCGGAACTTGCCCTGGCGGAACAACGCAACTTCACGAGCCTTCTTCTCGTCGGCAACCACCGTCAAGTCGTCACCGGCTTCCGGGGTACCGTCCAGACCGAGAATCTCGACCGGAATCGCCGGACCGGCTTCCTTCACCGGCTTGCCGTTCTCATCGAGCATGGCGCGCACGCGGCCGAAGTTGACGCCGCACAGGACCATGTCGCCCTGACGCAGGGTACCGTCCTGAACCAGCACGGTAGCGACCGGACCGCGGCCCTTGTCCAGGCGCGACTCGACCACTACACCGCGACCAGGCGCAGACGGCGTTGCCTTGAGCTCGAGGAGCTCGGCCTGCAGCAAAACGGCTTCGAGCAGTTCGTCGACGCCGGTACCCATCTTCGCGGAGACCGGAATGAACGGTGTGTCGCCGCCCCACTCTTCCGGAATCACGTCGAGCGCAGCCAGGCCGTTCTTGATGTTGTCCGGATTGGCATCCGGCTTGTCGATCTTGTTCACCGCGACCACGATCGGAACACCGGCAGCCTTGGCGTGCTGAACGGCTTCCTGGGTCTGCGGCATCACGCCGTCATCCGCTGCGACCACCAGGATCACGATATCGGTGGCCTTGGCACCACGAGCACGCATGGCGGTAAACGCCGCGTGGCCGGGGGTGTCGAGGAAGGTGACCATGCCACGCTCGGTTTCGACGTGATAGGCACCGATGTGCTGGGTGATACCGCCGGCTTCGCCGACAGCCACCTTGGCGCGACGGATGTAGTCGAGCAGCGAGGTCTTGCCATGGTCGACGTGACCCATCACGGTCACGACCGGTGCACGCGAGACCGACTCGCCTTCGAACTTCAACAATTCGGCCAGTTGCTCTTCCAGAGCGTTGTCGCTGACCAGCTTGACCTTGTGACCGAGTTCCTCGGCAACCAGCTGCGCGGTTTCCTGATCAAGCACCTGGTTGATGGTGACAGGCGAACCCATCTTGAACATGAACTTGATGACTTCGGCCGCTTTAACCGACATCTGCTGGGCCAGCTCGGCCACGGTGATGGTTTCGCCGATCGACACTTCGCGCACTACAGGTCCTGTTGGGCTCTGGAACCCATGCTGATTACGCTTCTTGAGCTTGGACTTGCCGCGGCCGCCGCGACGGAAACCATCGGCCTCGTCCTCACCGGTACGTACGGTACGCGCCAGCGGAGCCTTGGTCTTGAGCGAAGGACGATGCTGCGCATGCTTGCGATCACGACGCTCGTCGTCATCACTACGTGGCTTCTCGACACGCCGCGGCTCTTCCTTCTTACGCTCTGGCGCAGGAGCTACAGGCTCGACCGCAACCGGCGCAGGTTCGGCGCTCACCGCCGGCTCAACAGCTGCCGGCGCAGGCGCCTCGCTCTGAGGCTTGGCCGACTCGGCCTGACGGCGTGCCTCTTCTTCGGCACGCTCGCGCGCTTCCTGCTCGGCCTTCAGACGAGCAGCTTCTTCAGCCGCGCGTTGCTCCTCGGCTTCGCGACGCTGTTCAGCTTCGATTTCCTCGGCGCTGCGCTTGACGAAGGTCTTCTTCTTGCGCACTTCAACGCTGATGGTCTTGCTGCCGCCAACCTTGAGCTTGGTGGTGGTCTTGCGCTGCAAGGTGATCTTGCGCGGCTCGTCCACTTTCGCCCCGTGGCTGCTTTTCAAATGGGCCAACAGGGCCTGTTTCTCGTTATCGGTCACTACTTGCTCGGCGCTGGTGTGCGACAGTCCTGCCTCACGCATCTGCTGAAGCAGTCGCTCGACCGGTGTGGCGACCACCTGGGCCAGTTCTTTCACCGTGACTTGCGTCATGCATTTCTCTCCTCAGGCCGCTAATTACTTACTCGAACCAATGGGCTCGGGCGGCCATGATCAGCTTGCCGGCACGCTCTTCATCGATGCCGTCTATGTCGAGCAGGTCGTCTATCGACTGCTCGGCCAGGTCTTCGCGGGTGATGACGCCCCGCACGGCCAACTCGACCGCCAGTTCTTTATCCATGCCATCGAGTGCCAGCAGATCTTCAGCCGGCTGGGCATCCGCAAGCTTCTCCTCGTTGGCAATGGCCTTGGTCAGCAGGCGATCCTTGGCCCGCGTACGCAGCTCATTGACGATGTCTTCGTCGAAGCCTTCGATGCCAAGCATTTCCTCCATGGGGACATAGGCAATCTCTTCGAGGGAGGTGAAGCCCTCTTCCACCAGCACCTGCGCCAGCTCCTCATCAACATCCAGCTCATCGATGAAGTTGCGCAGGATGTCGCCGGCTTCCTCTTGCTGCTTGGCCTGGATGTCCGCTTCGGTCATGACGTTGAGCGTCCAACCGGTAAGCTGACTGGCCAGGCGCACGTTCTGACCGCCACGGCCGATCGCCTGCGCCAGATTGTCTTCGGCAACCGCGATATCCATGGCATGAGCGTCTTCGTCGACGATGATCGCGGCCACTTCAGCCGGAGCCATCGCATTGATGACGAACTGGGCCGGGTTTTCATCCCACAGGACGATATCGACGCGTTCGCCGCCAATTTCGCCAGAGACGGCCTGAACCCGCGAACCGCGCATGCCGATGCACGCGCCCTGCGGATCGATGCGTTTGTCTTTCGAACGGACAGCGATCTTGGCCCGCGACCCCGGATCACGCGACGCGCCCATGACCTCGATAAGGCCTTCGGCGATTTCTGGCACTTCTATGCGGAACAGCTCGATCAGCATCTGCGGCGCAGTACGCGACAGGATCAGCTGCGGGCCGCGGTTCTCGGTGCGAATTTCCTTGAGCAGCGCGCGAACCCGGGCACCGACGCGGAAGGTTTCACGCGCAATGATGTCTTCGCGAGCCAGCAACGCTTCGGCGTTATTGCCGAGGTCGACGATAACGCTATCGCGGGTCACTTTCTTGACCGTACCGGAGATGATCTCACCCAGACGATCACGATAGGCTTCTACCACCTGCGCACGCTCGGCCTCACGCACTTTCTGCACGATGACCTGCTTGGCGGTCTGCGCCGCAATACGGCCGAACTCGATGGACTCGATCTTCTCTTCGAACACATCACCAAGCTTGGCGTCGGGATTACGCGCCTGAGCCTGATCCAATGCCAACTGATGGGCCGGATCCTCGAAGTGCTCGTCGTCTACGACAGTCCAGCGACGGAAGGTTTCGTAGCTGCCATTGTGGCGATTGATTTCCACACGCAGATCAACTTCGTCCTCGTAGCGCTTCTTGGTAGCGGTGGCCAAGGCCAGCTCAAGCGCTTCGAAAATCACACTCGCCGGTACGCCCTTTTCATTGGACACCGACTCCACAACCAGCAGTACTTCTTTGCTCATCGTACGCCTCGCCTTTCGCAATCCATTGGGGTCCGCGGGATCCGTTCTCAGTCAAAACGGGGAATGATGTTGGCCTTATCGATCAAGTCGATCGGCAGCAGGTATTCATGGTCATCCACCTGCACCACGACATCCTGCTCTTCCACCCCACGGAGAAGACCCTGGAAATTGCGCCTGCCCTCAAAGGGCGAGCGCAGCTTTATTTTTACCTGGTCACCAACATGGGCCGTGTACTGTTCGATCGTGAACAGCGGCCGATCCATGCCAGGAGAAGAAACCTCAAGGGTGTAGTCCACGCTGATCGGATCTTCCACATCGAGCACACCGCTCAATTGACGACTGACTTTCTCGCAATCATCGATGAGGATGCCATCGGCATGGTCGATATAGACACGCAGCAGTGAATGCCGCCCCTGGGAAATGAACTCAATACCCCAGCACTGATAGCCAAGCGCCTCAACCACCGGGGCCAACAAGGCCTGCAACTGTTCTAGCTTGCTCGACATCGAAGTCCCTCGCGCATGCTGTACAAATGAAAAATGGGCGAAACGCCCATCCCTTTGACCGCCTGTAAATGCCGGCGACCTGGCCTCAAGCTAATAAAAAGCCCCTGTACAGGGGCTCTTTATCGACTGGTTGCGGGGGCTGGATTTGAACCAACGACCTTCGGGTTATGAGCCCGACGAGCTACCAGACTGCTCCACCCCGCGTCAAACTGGGCACGAATTATACGACCCATGCCTAATACAGGTCAACCGAAACCCTTAAACACAAGAAAGCCCGCACTAGGCGGGCCTGCTTGTTTGGTACCGAGGAGGGGACTCGAACCCCTACAGCCTATGGCCACTACCACCTCAAGGTAGCGTGTCTACCAATTCCACCACCTCGGCAAAAACCTTATTGCCCTTCCTCCACCTCGGGGAGATCACCTGCAGTATCCGCAGGCTTGCGCTGCTCGAGCACAGGAACGTCTTCCACTGCCGGCTTGCTGACCGGCACTTCCAGCACAGCTGGATCCGGCAGCCCTGCCCGGGACAACTGATCAGCCTGCTGCTTCGCGAAGAACGCCAAACCCAGACTGGTCACGAAAAAAACGCCGGCGAGTATAGCAGTAAGCCGACTCAAAAAGGTAGCAGAACCTTGGCTTCCGAAAACAGTTGCCGAAGCACCCGAACCGAACGAAGCACCAGCATCCGCACCCTTGCCCTGCTGTAGCAGCACGAGCGCAACAACACCTAGAGCAACCAGCAGATGCACCACAATCACGACAGTCTGCAACATCTGTTCAGTTCCCCGCGGCGCGACAGATCGCACCAAATTCATCCGCTTTCAGAGAGGCCCCACCAACCAGCCCCCCGTCAATATCCGCCATCGCGAATAGCTCAGCGGCATTTTCCGCCTTGACACTGCCACCGTACAGAAGCCTTACACCTTCAGCGGTGCGGCGATCATGACGCGACAACTGCTCTCGAATGGCGGCATGCACTTCTTGAGCCTGCTCAGGCGTTGCGGTCAAGCCGCTACCAATCGCCCAAACCGGCTCATAAGCAATAACCGCCGACTCGAATGCGGAGACACCGTGGTCATCCAGCACCCGTGCCAACTGACGCCCAATCACCTCAAGCGTCTTGCCTGCTTCTCGCTCTTCGAGCGCCTCACCCAGGCACAACACAGGCTTTAGACCACCCACCTGCGCTGCCAAAAACTTGCGACTGACCACTTCGTCCGTCTCACCCAACAACAGGCGGCGCTCGGAGTGCCCAACCAGAACCCACTTACAACCGAAATCAGCGAACTGCTCAGCCGATACTTCACCGGTCAGCGCCCCAAAGCCATTCTGCGCCGCACAATCCTGGGTACCGACGGCAACATGCTTGCCATCAACACCATCCAGAACCTGAGAGACATGCACAGCGGAGGGAAACACCGCAATCTCGACATCCGCAGGCAAAACCTGCATCCGGAGAGATTCGACAAGCTCTGCGACGCTAGCGCGGGTACCGTTCATTTTCCAGTTACCAGCTACCATGGGGCGACGCATGCTTTACCTCATCGGTCAAAGTGGGCGCAGATGTTACTCAACAGCAAACGCCCTGGCAAGCGCGATTACGCACAAACTTCGGTGACGACCTTCGCCAGTTCCTCAGCCATGCCACGCACCTGACTTTCGTCATCGCCTTCAACCATGACACGTACCAGCGGCTCGGTTCCGGATTTGCGCAACAGCACGCGGCCACGCCCACCCATGCGCTCAGTAACACTGTCGCAAGCAGCCTGCACACTAGGATGTGAGATAGGATCGCGGTCGCCAGCAAAGCGCACATTGATCAGCACCTGAGGGCACTTGTGCCAGGCCAGTCGCTCCTGAGCGAGCGTCTGGCCACGCCGACGAAGTGCCAGCACCACCTGCAAGGCCGCGATGATCGCATCGCCCGTCGTAGTGTGCTGCGCACAGACTATATGCCCGGAGTTTTCCCCGCCCAATGCCCAGCCGCGCTCGAGCATCTCCGCGATCACGTAGCGATCCCCCACCTTGGCACGAGTGAAAGGTATTTCCCGCGCTTTCAAGGCAAGCTCAAGCCCCAGGTTACTCATCAGCGTGCCGACCACGCCCCCAGCCAACCGATCTCGCTCCTGCAAATCCGTCGCAATGATGTAAAGCAGTTCGTCGCCATCCACGACTGCACCGGTGTGGTCGACCATCATTACCCTGTCGCCGTCGCCATCGAAGGCGATGCCCAGGTCCGCCCCATGATCGACAACCGCCTTCTGCAGTTGCCCAACATGAGTGGAGCCGACATCGGCATTGATGTTCAGACCGTCCGGCTGCGCACCTATCACGACCACCTCGGCGCCCAGCTCACGGAACACACTAGGTGCCACCTTGTAGGTCGCGCCATGTGCGCAGTCGATCACCAGTTTCAACCCGGAGAAATCGGTGCTGGTCGGCACGCTGCTCTTGCAGAACTCGATATAACGGCCAGCCGCGTCATTGATGCGGGACGCCTTGCCAAGCTGCGCCGACTCGACCACGGTCATCGGCGCATCGATCAACTCCTCGATCATCAGCTCGACTTCATCAGGAAGCTTGGTGCCGCGACCGGAAAAGAACTTGATTCCGTTATCGTGATGCGGATTGTGCGAGGCGCTGATCACGATGCCCGCCTCAGCGTGGAAAGTACGCGTCAGATAGGCGACCGCGGGGGTGGGCATAGGCCCAAGCAACAGCACGTCCGCGCCAGCCGCCGACAAGCCAGCCTGCAACGCCGACTCGAACATATAGCCCGAAATACGCGTGTCCTTGCCGATCAGAATCCGGCACTTCCCCTGTTTGCGAAAGGCCATGCCAGCCGCCCAACCCAGCTTGAGCATGAAGTCCGGGGTGATCGGAGCCTGCCCGACATGCCCACGAATTCCATCGGTGCCGAAATATTTTCTACTCATGGTGCCTTCCCTATTCCGCCGCCTGCACTGCAGCAATCATTCGAACCACATCAACCGTCTCGGCAACATCGTGCACACGCACAATCCGCGCCCCCTTGCCTACGGCAAGCGCCGCCAATGCCAGGCTGCCGTACAAACGCTCATCGACGGGATGACCCAGCACGGCACCGATCATGCTCTTGCGCGAGACTCCGACCAGCAACGGCCGCCCCAGTCGATGAAGCACCTCCATGCGCCTGAACAGCACAAGATTATGACTCAGCGTCTTGGCGAACCCGAAGCCGGGGTCGAGAACGATGCGATCGCTCGGGATCCCTGCCGCGACACACGCACTCATTCGCTGCTCAAGAAACGAACAAACCTCTTCCACAACGTCGTCATAGCGGGGATCGTTCTGCATATCGCCGGGCTCGCCGCGCATATGCATCAGGCAGACTGGCAGGCCAGCGCCAGCCGCGGCATCCAGCGCGCCGTCGCGCTGCAGCGAGCGCACGTCGTTGATCAGCCCAGCACCCAGCCTCGCACACTCGCGAATGACTGCGGGCGTGGACGTATCCACCGAAACGACCACGTCGAGCTCGCGCGCGATCATCTCGACGATCGGTGCGACCCGCTCCAGCTCCTCGGTCGGCGAGACGGCGCGTGCGCCAGGGCGCGTAGACTCGCCACCAACATCGATCAGCGTAGCCCCGGCCACCGCCATTGCTTCGGCATGCCGCAGCGCTGCTTCGCGCTCGGCAAAGCGGCCACCATCAGAGAAAGAATCGGGCGTGACATTGAGAATGCCCATCACATGCGGACGGGAAAGATCTAGCGCTCGGCTGCCACAGACCAGCCGAGCGTGAGGAAACGATTCGGTCATTTACGAGCCTTGAGCTTTCAGGCCGGGCGGCTTGAACAGGCGCCCCAACACCGGCCGCACCACCATGGCGCAGCGGGCTGGACAATTTACACCAGAAGGGGCGCCTATGCGCCCCTTCTGGTTTACTCCGATGTCATGCATCCGATGCGATCGGCTTCCGCCTACCGTCAATGTTCGCCGGCAGGACCACCGATCGGCGTCTGCGGACGACTATCATCCGGCACAACTGGCGTACCGGATGCACCCGAGCCACCTTCCCAATCACGCGGCTCCCGCGGTGTGCGCCCGGCCATGATGTCGTCGATCTGCGGCGCATCGATGGTCTCGTACTTCATCAAGGCTTCAGCCATTACATCCAGCTTGTCGCGATTGTCGGTCAGGATCTGTTTGGCTGTTCCGTAGCAGTGGTCGATGATGCTGCGCACTTCTTCATCGATCAGTCTCGCGGTTTCACCGGACACATTGGAATGCTGGCTGCCGGCGCTGCGGCCGAGAAACACCTCGCCTTCTTCTTCGGCATACATCAACGGCCCAAGCTTTTCCGACAAGCCCCACTTGGTCACCATATTCCGCGCCAATTGCGTGGCGCGCATGATGTCGTTCGACGCCCCCGTAGTGACACCCTCGAAACCCAACGTCATCTCTTCCGCAATCCGCCCTCCGAACAAGGAGCAGATCTGACTGATCAACGCCCGCTTCGACAGGCTGTAACGATCTTCCTCCGGCAGGAACATGGTGACGCCTAGCGCCCGCCCACGAGGAATGATGGAGACCTTGTAGACCGGATCGTGCTCAGGCACCACGCGCCCGACGATGGCATGCCCGGCCTCGTGATAAGCGGTGTTGAGCTTCTCCTTCTCGGACATGACCATGGACTTGCGCTCGGCACCCATCATGATCTTGTCCTTGGCCAGTTCGAACTCGCGCATCTCGACGATGCGCCTGTTGGCCCGCGCGGCGAACAGCGAGGCCTCGTTGACCAAATTGGCCAAGTCGGCGCCGGAGAAGCCCGGCGTACCGCGGGCGATGACTGCCGGCTCGACGTTCTCGCTGACCGGCACCTTGCGCATATGTACCTTGAGAATCTGCTCACGACCGCGAATGTCCGGCAGACCGACCACCACCTGACGGTCGAAGCGACCAGGGCGCAAGAGTGCGGGATCGAGTACGTCCGGACGGTTGGTCGCAGCGATGACGATGATCCCATCGTTCATCTCGAAGCCGTCCATCTCCACCAGCAACTGGTTGAGGGTCTGCTCGCGCTCATCGTGCCCACCACCGAGGCCCGCGCCACGATGACGGCCGACGGCGTCGATCTCGTCGATGAAGATGATGCACGGAGCGTGTTTCTTCGCCTGTTCGAACATGTCACGCACGCGGCTGGCGCCGACACCGACGAACATTTCGACGAAGTCCGAGCCGGAAATGGTGAAGAACGGCACCTTGGCTTCACCGGCAATCGCCTTGGCCAGCAGCGTCTTGCCGGTGCCGGGCGGGCCGACCATCAGCACGCCGCGCGGAATGCGACCGCCGAGACGTTGAAACTTGCCCGGATCGCGCAGGAACTCGACCAGTTCGTGCACTTCTTCCTTGGCCTCATCGCAGCCGGCGACGTCAGCAAAGGTCGTCTTGACCTGGTCTTCTGAAAGCAGACGCGCCTTGCTCTTGCCGAAACTCATCGGCCCGCCCTTGCCACCTGCACCACCCTGCATCTGCCGCATGAAGAACATGAATACAGCGATGATCACCAGAATCGGGAAGCTGGCAACGAGAAGCTGAGTCCAGATGCTTTGCTGCTCGGGCTGCTTGCCCTCGATCAGCACATTGTTGTCGAGCAGATCGCCGATCAGGCCATTGTCCTGAATCGCCGGGCGAATGGTCTTGAAGGTATCGCCTTCGCTGCGCTTGCCGATGATCACGAAACCATCGACCGTCACACGCTCGACGCGCCCTTCCTTGACCTGCTCGAGGAAGTCGGAATAGCTCAGCGTCTGCGGCTCGCTGGGGCTGGAGAAGTTGTTCATCACCGTGACCAGGACGGCGGCGATAATCAGCCACAGAATCAGGTTTTTTGCCATGTCGTTCAAATTAACTACCCTCTGGAGCAAACCCGTTGTCTGCGGGCCGCATGACGGCCGGTTGGTTGCTCGGCCTAACTTACTACACAACGTGCTGGAACTGGCAGCCGGTCTGTAACCCTATGAAACAGCCTAGCCCTTGTAACACTGAGACGTCCATTCAACTGAATGCCTGCCTGATAGACCGCAAGATATGGCAATTTGCACCGAACGCTATTCGCCACATTTTGAAGCAGTGCATCCCCGCGACGTAGCTCTGCAATTCATATTGGGGCCGTATGGACAATCACAAGGCCGGCATGATTTTTCGTCAGCTAGCAACGTCTATTCGGATGCATCCAGCGCACACCCGGACTCCGACAGAAGATCTCAGTCGTATGGATCGATGCAGCATGCCCCAAGCGGACGCCTCATCTGTGCGGTCCCGCACCTCTCGGTTACACTAGCCGCCGTTTTTCAAGGTTCTGACGCAAGGGTCGACATATGCCGCTCACCAACGAGCAAAAGAAGCAGTACAAATCCATCGGCCACCATCTGAAACCGGTCCTGATCGTAGCCGAGAACGGACTGACAGAAGGCGTTCAAGCCGAACTCGAGCGGGCCCTGAACGATCATGAGCTGATCAAGATCCAGTTCCGCCTCGCAGAGCGCGAGGATCGCCGTGCACTCATGGAAGAACTGTGCAAGATCGGCAAGTGCGAGCTGGTACAGACCATCGGCAAGATGGCCTTGGTGTATCGCAAGAATCCGAAGCCGAACAAGCAGCTTTCGAATATTCACCGCTTCCAGGCCTGAGATCGTGTGCGGCAGACTCAATCTGCCGCATTCTCAATACTCGCGTCCCGGTGCGGGCTGCAAGACCAGCATCAGGCCACACAGCGCCATCACCAGAAAGCTGAAGCTGGCCCAGTAGAGCGATTCGAACCAGCCCGCCCGCATCAACAGCTGGCTGCCCGCGAGCATTATCACCGTCAGCAAAAGCTGACCACGAACGTCACGCCACAAGCCGCGCAGCCCCATCACCTGAACCAAGACTAGCGCCTGCAGTGCGCTACAGAATGCGGCCAAGCCGACCAACAGCGGCTTCAGGCTGCCAGCGATTTCATCGATCAATAAAGGTGCCAGCCCAACGCGTCCAAGGGCAGGCAACACCAGAAATTGCAGCAACCACAAGCCGCCGACCCAGAAGGTCTGGGCCAGCTGCCAGGTGATGATGCCAGCTCGCGCCGGCTGTCGGTCAGACGTGGCGGACTTCGACAATCTCGTACTCGATCAACCCGCTGGGCGTTTTGACGACTACGACGTCACCTTCTTCCTTGCCGATCAGCGCGCGCGCAATCGGTGAACTGACCGAGAGCTTGCCCTGCTTGATGTCGGCTTCGTCGTCACCGACGATCTGGTAGGTCACCTGCTCGTCGGTCTCGACGTTGGCGATATCTACGGTGGTACCGAAGATCACCTTGCCGGTCGGCGGGATGCTGGCGATGTCGATTACCTGAGCATTCTGCAGACGACCCTCTATGTCGCGGATACGCGCCTCGACCATGCCCTGCTGCTCACGCGCGGCATGGTACTCGGCGTTCTCCTTGAGATCGCCCAGCTCTCGCGCCTCGGCGATCGCCTGGGTGATCTGCGGACGCAAAACGGTCTTCAGATGCTTGAGTTCGTCTTCCAGGGCGCGAGCGCCCTGGATGGTCATTGGAAATTTTGTCATGCCTTGATTCCTGCATGGAGATCCTGCAAGCGGCGCACGGTCTTCTCGGGTCCGAACTTGAGCGCCTCACAGATCGCCTGACCACCCGCGATGGTGGTGGTGATGCAGATCTTGTGCTGCAGGGCGTTGCGACGAATGGAATACGAATCGGCGATGGACTGGCGTCCTTCGGTGGTGTTGATGACCAGCGTGACTTCGTCATTCTTGATCATGTCGACCACGTGCGGACGGCCTTCGGTCACCTTGTTCACACGGCGCACCGGCAATCCGGCAGCCTCGATGATACGTGCAGTACCGGCGGTTGCGACCACCTCGAAACCGAGGCCGACCAGATCGCGCGCGACCTGCTCGACGTACGGCTTGTCGTCTTCGCGCACGCTGAGGAACGCACAACCCGAAGTCGGCAGAATTTCGCTGGCGCCCAGCTGGGCCTTGGCGAAGGCTTCGGCGAAGCTGTCGCCGACGCCCATCACCTCGCCGGTGGACTTCATTTCCGGGCCGAGGATGGTGTCGACGCCCGGGAACTTGGCGAACGGGAACACCGCCTCCTTGACGCTGAAATAGGTCGGAATGATTTCGCGAGTGAAGCCGACCTCGGCGAGGCTCTTGCCCGCCATGACGCGTGCGGCGACCTTGGCCAGCGACTCACCGATGCACTTGGACACGAACGGCACGGTACGCGAGGCACGCGGGTTGACCTCGAGCACGTAGATGTCCTCGCCCTGCACCGCCATCTGCACGTTCATCAGGCCGACCACGTCGAGCTCCAGGGCCATCTTGCGCACCTGCTCGCGGATCTCGTCCTGAATGTGCTGCGGCAGCGAATAGGCCGGCAGCGAGCAGGCCGAGTCACCCGAGTGCACGCCGGCCTGCTCGATGTGCTGCATGATGCCGCCAATCACCACGGTCTCGCCGTCACACACGGCATCGACGTCCACTTCGATGGCGCAGTTGAGGAAGTGGTCCAACAGCACTGGGCTGTCATTGGACACCTGCACCGCTTCACGCATGTAGCGCTTGAGCTCTTCTTCCTCGTAGACGATTTCCATCGCGCGACCGCCGAGTACGTAGGACGGGCGCACCACCAGCGGATAGCCGATAGCCTTGGACGCGGCAATGGCTTCCTCTTCGCTGCGTGCGGTGGCGTTCTGCGGCTGGCGCAGGTTCAGGCGCTGCACCATCTGCTGGAAGCGCTCACGGTCTTCGGCACGGTCGATGGCATCCGGGCTGGTACCGATGATCGGCACACCAGCCTCCTCCAGCGCACGGCAGATCTTCAGCGGCGTCTGGCCGCCGTACTGCACGATCACGCCCTTGGGCTGCTCGACGCGAACGATTTCCAGCACGTCTTCCAGGGTTACCGGCTCGAAGTACAGGCGGTCCGACGTGTCGTAGTCGGTGGAGACGGTTTCCGGGTTGCAGTTGACCATGATGGTCTCGTAACCGTCTTCACGCATGGCCAGCGCGGCGTGCACACAGCAGTAGTCGAACTCGATGCCCTGGCCGATACGGTTGGGGCCGCCGCCGAGAATCATGATCTTCTCGCGAGTCGACGGGTTGGCCTCGCACTCTTCCTCATAGGTCGAGTACATGTAGGCGGTATCGGTGGCGAACTCGGCGGCGCAGGTATCGACGCGCTTGTACACCGGCAGCACCTTGAGCTTGTGGCGGTGGCTGCGCAGGTTCTTCTCGGTGACGCCGAGCAACTTGGCCAGACGCGCATCGGAGAAACCCTTGCGCTTGAGCTTGTACATCATGTCGCGGTCGATGCTGGACAGCCCCAGCGTCTTGACGCGCTCTTCGTCCTTGACCAAGTCCTCGATCTGCACCAGGAACCACGGGTCGATCTTGGTCAGCGCGAATACGTCTTCGACGCTCTTGCCGGCACGGAAGGCGTCGGCGACATACCAGATACGATCGGCGCCCGGCACGGTCAGCTCGCGCTTGAGCGTGCTTTCCGCTTCCGCATCGGCCAGATTCAGTTTGGGGTCGAAACCGGTTGCACCGACCTCCAGACCGCGCAGCGCTTTCTGCATGGATTCCTGGAAGGTGCGACCGATCGCCATGACCTCACCGACCGACTTCATCTGGGTGGTCAATCGAGCATCGGCCTTGGGGAATTTCTCGAAGGCGAAACGTGGCACCTTGGTGACGACGTAATCGATCGCCGGCTCGAAGGAAGCCGGCGTGCGGCCGCCAGTGATGTCGTTCTGCAGTTCGTCGAGGGTGTAACCGACGGCCAGCTTGGCGGCGATCTTGGCGATCGGGAAGCCGGTGGCCTTGGAGGCCAGCGCCGAGGAACGCGACACGCGCGGGTTCATTTCGATCACCACCATGCGGCCGGTGTTCGGGCAGATGCCGAACTGCACGTTGGAGCCGCCGGTCTCCACGCCGATCTCGCGCAGCACCGCCAGCGAGGCGTTGCGCATGATCTGGTATTCCTTGTCGGTCAGCGTCTGCGCCGGCGCGACCGTGATGGAGTCGCCGGTGTGGACACCCATCGGGTCGAAGTTCTCGATGGAGCAAACGATGATGCAGTTGTCCTTCTTGTCGCGGACCACCTCCATCTCGTACTCCTTCCAGCCGATCAGCGACTCGTCGATCAGCAGTTCGCTGGTCGGTGACAGGTCCAGGCCGCGCGCGCAGATCTCTTCGAACTCTTCACGGTTGTAGGCGATACCGCCACCAGTGCCACCCATGGTGAACGACGGACGAATGATGCAGGGGAAGCCGACCTTGTCGAGCACGCCGTAGGCTTCTTCCATGTTGTGCGCGATACCGGATACCGGGCAGGCCAGACCGATGTCCTTCATCGCCTTGTCGAAGCGCGAACGGTCTTCGGCTTTGTCGATGGTGTCGGCGTTGGCACCGATCATCTCGACGCCGAACTTCTCCAGAATGCCGTGCTTTTCCAGGTCCAGCGCGCAATTCAGCGCGGTCTGGCCACCCATGGTCGGCAGCAGTGCGTCCGGACGCTCCTTCTCGATGATCTTGGCCACGGTGGCCCATTTGATCGGCTCGATGTAGGTGGCATCGGCCATGGCCGGATCGGTCATGATGGTGGCCGGGTTGGAGTTCACCAGGATGACGCGGAAGCCTTCCTCTTTCAGCGCCTTGCAGGCCTGCGCGCCGGAGTAGTCGAACTCGCACGCTTGGCCGATGACGATGGGGCCGGCGCCGAGGATGAGGATGCTTTTGATATCTGTACGTTTTGGCATTTTCGTTACTCGAATCCTTAGGTCAGTCGGCGAGTCATCTTGAGAGTTACTGCGCGTCGCCTGGCTGCGTTGCGCGGTACTCACTTCCTCGCCGTACTACCTGTACTGTCTCGTCGTTGCGTTCCGGGCGCCTTGCCCAGACCGCGCTCGCTACACTCTCAAGACGACTCGTTTACTGTCGCTTGGCCATGGCTTCGATGAAACGGTCGAACAGCGGCGCGACGTCATGCGGACCCGGGCTCGCTTCGGGATGACCCTGGAAGCTGAAGGCCACCTTGTCGGTGCGCTCGATGCCCTGCAGGGTGCCATCGAACAGCGACTTGTGCGTCGCACGCACATTGGCCGGCAGGCTTGCTTCGTCCACGGCGAAGCCATGGTTCTGACTGGTGATCATCACCACACCAGTCTTCAAATCCTGAACCGGGTGGTTCGCACCGTGGTGACCGTTGGGCATCTTCACGGTCTTGGCACCGGAGGCCAACGCCAGCAGCTGGTGGCCGAGGCAGATGCCGAACACCGGAATGTCGGTTTCCAGCACGTCCTGGATCGCCTTGATCGCGTAGTCGCACGGCTCGGGGTCACCCGGGCCGTTGGCCAGGAAGATACCGTCCGGGTTCAGCGCCAGGGCTTCGCTGGCAGGCGTCTGTGCCGGCAGCACGGTGACGCGGCAACCGCGGGCGACCAGCATGCGCAGGATGTTGTACTTCACGCCGTAGTCGAAGGCGACGACATGGTAGGGCAGCTCGCTGGCCGGGATCTCGGCGTGGCCGTCTTCCTTCAGGCACCAGACGCTGGAGCGCCATTCGTAGCGCTCCTTGACGCTGACTTCCTTGGCCAGGTCCATGCCTTTGAGGCCGGGAAAGCTGCGCGCCAGCTCCAGCGCTTTCTCTTCGGTCGCGTCGCTACCGGCCAGAATGCAGCCATTCTGGGCACCCTTCTCGCGCAGGATACGGGTCAGGCGACGGGTATCGATGCCGGCGATGGCAACGGTGCCGTTAGCCTTGAGGTAATCGGGCAGCGACTGCTTGTCGCGCCAGTTGCTGGAAATCAGCGGCAGGTCGCGAATCACCAGGCCCGCGGCCCAGACCTTCCAGGACTCGGCATCCTCGGGCGTGGTGCCGGTATTGCCGACGTGGGGATAGGTGAGGGTAACGATCTGCTTGGCGTAGGAAGGATCGGTGAGGATTTCCTGATAGCCGGTCATGGCGGTGTTGAATACCACCTCACCAATGGTTTGCCCATCGGCGCCGATGGATTCGCCGCGAAAGATGCTGCCATCGGCAAGAGCCAGAATGGCTGGCGTAAGGGCTGGCTTAGTCAAGAGACCTCCCGTAGATCAAGGCTGGAGCAGACGCAGATTGTAAAAAAGCGGGATGACGTGTGAAGGTCATCCCGCTTTTTGTTTGATTCATTTCTGCGCAACTTTTAGTGGACACACTAAAGCGGGAAGCTTACATAAAACCGCCTTTCGGGTCCAGCCGAAATAGCCGACAAACGCACCCTAACGGGGCGCCAAGCTGCCAGCCCACGCGACGAATCATTTCAGACCGAGCACATCCTGCATGTCGTAAAGACCTGCCGGCTTCTCATCCAGCCATAGCGCGGCACGCACGGCACCCTTGGCAAAGGTCATGCGACTGGAGGCTTTGTGGGTGATTTCCACGCGCTCGCCATCGGCAGCGAACAACACCGTGTGATCACCGACCACATCGCCGCCACGCACAGTCGCGAAGCCGATGGTTTCGCGCTGACGCGCCCCCGTCTGCCCCTCGCGCCCGTACACCGCGACCTTCTGCAGATCACGCCCCAGCGCGTCGGCGACGACTTCGCCCATGCGCAGCGCGGTACCCGAAGGTGCGTCAACCTTGTGCCGGTGATGCGCTTCGATGATCTCGATATCCACGTCGTCACCCAGCACCCGCGCTGCGGTATCCAGCAGTTTGAGGCAGAGATTGACGCCAACGCTGAAGTTGGCGGCAAAGACGATCGGGATCTCCTTGGCCGCGGCTGCGAGACGCTCCTTCTCTTCCAGCGAGAATCCGGTGGTACCGATCACCATCGCCTTGCCGGCACGCCGGCAGACTTCCAGATTCTTCAGAGTCACCAAGGGGTGGGTGAAATCGATCAGCACGTCGAACTCGTCGACGGCCCGGGCGAGCTCACCGGTCAGCGGCACGCCCAGACGACCGATGGCCGCGAGCTCGCCGGCATCAGCGCCGACGAGAGTACTGTCCGGCCGATCGATGGCTGCCGTCAGACCAGCGACACCGCTGGTCTGCTGCACCGCCTCAATCAGGGTCTTGCCCATGCGTCCGGCGGCGCCGGTCACTGCAATACGTCGCATAAAAAGTCAGCTCCAAGCTGCAAGCCTCAAGCGGCAAGCCAAGCGCAACACCCTCTTGCGGCCTGAAGCTTGCGGCTTGTAGCTTCGTTCAAACATCACCGAAAAAGCGCTTCACACCTTCGAACCAGCCACTGGCCTTGGGGGAATGCGAGGTATCGCCCTGCAGCGTACCGCGGAACTCCTCGAGCATCTCGCGCTGGCGCTTGCTCAGATTGACCGGAGTTTCGACCACCACACGACACATCAGATCGCCCGCCGCACCACCACGCACCGGCGCAACACCCTTGCCGCGCAGGCGGAACTGCTTGCCGGTCTGCGTACCCTCTGGAATCTTCAGCTTGACGCGACCATCCAGCGTCGGCACTTCCAGCTCGCCGCCCAGTGCCGCATCGGCAAAGCTGATCGGCACTTCGCAATACAGATGCTTGCCATCGCGCTGGAAGATCGCGTGCTCACGCACATTGACCACGACATACAGATCGCCGGCCGGACCACCCTGCGTACCCGCCTCGCCTTCGCCGGACAGACGGATGCGGTCTCCGGTATCGACACCCGGTGGCACCTTGACCGAGAGCGTTTTCTGCTCTTCGACGCGGCCCTGGCCATGGCAGCTGCCGCACGGATCGGAAATCATCTTGCCGCTGCCATGACAGCGCGGGCAGGTCTGCTGCACCGAGAAAAAGCCCTGCTGCATGCGCACCTGACCGATACCACCGCAGGTGGTACAGGTGACAGGGCTCGTACCCTTCTTCGCGCCGGAGCCATCGCATGTCTTGCACTCGACCAGGGTCGGCACGCGAATGGTCACCGTAGTGCCGCGCACAGCCTCTTCGAGATCGAGCTCGAGCGTGTAACGCAGATCGCTGCCGCGCTGCGCACCGCCACGTCCGCCGCCGCGGCCACCGCTGAAGAAATCGCTGAAAACGTCGCCGAAAATATCGGAGAAGTTCGCGCCGCCGTAGCCAGCACCGGCCGCCCCAGCGCCCATCTGCGGATCGACACCGGCATGCCCGTACTGATCGTAGGCAGCACGCTTGCTCGGATCGGAGAGTACTTCGTAGGCCTCGTTGGCCTCCTTGAAGGCGTCCTCAGCCACCTTGTCTCCCGGATTGCGGTCCGGGTGATGCTTCATCGCAAGGCGCCGGTAAGCTTTTTTCAGCTCCGCCTCGCTGACGCCGCGCTCGACGCCCAGCACCTCATAAAAATCGCGTTTGGCCATAACTATCCTGAACCCTCAATTTCATGCCTTCCAGACACGCCGACGCGGGAGCAAGCCCCCGCGCAGCGGTCGGGCCCGCCCGAACGATGTCGGGACGGGCTGGAGCGGAAGCAAGCCAGGGCTTACTTGTTGTCCTTGACCTCTTCGAACTCGGCGTCGACCACGTCGTCACCCGGCTTGCCCTGCTCATCTGCCGGCTGGCCTTCGCCAGCCTGAGCCTGCTCGGCGTACATCTTCTGCGCGACCGGGGTGGAAGCCTGGGAAACCGCTGCGATCTTCGCTTCGATTTCGGCCTTGTCGTCGCCCTTGATGGCCACTTCCAGCTCGCCAAGCGCCTTCTCGATGGCAGCCTTGTCGTCGTCGCTGGCCTTGTCGCCGGCTTCGGTGAGCATCTTGCGGGTGGCGTGCACCAACTGGTCGCCCTGGTTACGTGCAGTGGCCAGCTCCTCGAACTTGCGGTCTTCCTCGGCATTCGCCTCGGCGTCGCGCACCATCTGCTCGATCTCCTCCTCGGACAGCCCCGAGTTGGCCTTGATCACGATGGACTGCTGCTTGCCAGTGGCCTTGTCCTTGGCGGACACGTGCAGGATGCCGTTGGCGTCGATATCGAAGGTAACCTCGATCTGCGGCATGCCACGCGGAGCCGGCGGGATCTCGGCCAGATCGAAACGGCCCAGCGACTTGTTCTGCGCGGCCTGCTTGCGCTCGCCCTGCAACACATGGATGGTCACGGCACTCTGGTTATCGTCGGCAGTGGAGAACACCTGCGACTTCTTGGTCGGGATGGTGGTGTTCTTCTCGATCAGCGGAGTCATCACGCCGCCGAGGGTTTCGATACCCAGGGTCAGCGGCGAGACATCGAGCAGCAGCACGTCCTTCACGTCACCTGCCAGGACCGCGCCCTGAATGGCAGCGCCCATGGCGACGGCTTCGTCCGGGTTGACGTCCTTGCGTGCTTCCTTGCCGAAGAACTCGGCAACCTTCTGCTGCACCAGCGGCATGCGGGTCTGACCACCGACCAGGATCACGTCGTCGATCTTGGACACGTCGACGCCGGCATCCTTCAGCGCGATGCGGCAAGGCTCGATGGTGCGCTGCACCAGATCCTCGACCAGCGCTTCCAGCTTGGCACGGGAGATTTTCACGTTGAGGTGTTTCGGACCGGTCGAGTCTGCAGTGATGTACGGCAGGTTGACGTCGGTCTGCTGGCTCGACGACAGCTCGATCTTGGCCTTTTCGGCGGCTTCCTTCAGGCGCTGCATGGCCAGCGGATCGCCCTTGAGGTTCATGCCGGTTTCTTTCTTGAACTCGTCGACGAGGTAGTCGATCAGGCGAATGTCGAAGTCCTCACCACCGAGGAAGGTATCGCCATTGGTAGCCAACACTTCGAACTGGTGCTCGCCGTCGACTTCAGCGATCTCGATCACCGAAACGTCGAAGGTACCGCCACCCAGGTCATAGACGATTACGGTGTGGTCGCCCTTGGCCTTGTCCATGCCGTACGCCAGCGCAGCCGCGGTCGGCTCGTTGATGATGCGCTTGACGTCCAGACCGGCGATGCGACCGGCGTCCTTGGTGGCCTGGCGCTGGCTGTCGTTGAAGTAGGCCGGAACGGTGATCACCGCCTCGGTCACCGGCTCACCGAGATAGTCCTCGGCGGTCTTCTTCATCTTCTTCAGGATTTCCGCGGAGATCTGCGGCGGCGCCATCTTCTGGCCATTCACCTCGACCCAGGCGTCGCTGTTGTCGGCCTTGACGATCTTGTAAGGGACCATCTGGATGTCTTTCTGCACGACTTCTTCGTCGAAACGGCGACCGATCAGACGCTTCACCGCATACAGGGTGTTATGCGGGTTGGTCACCGCCTGACGCTTGGCCGACTGGCCAACCAGGATTTCGCCGTCGTTCGCATACGCGATGATCGACGGGGTGGTACGGCCGCCTTCGGCATTCTCAATAACCTTGGCCTTGCCGTTTTCCAGGATCGAGACGCAGGAGTTGGTGGTTCCCAGGTCGATACCAATGATCTTGCCCATTTAATTCGCTCTCCAAATTTCGATTGGTCCGCGCCTGTTTTACCGGCTGCGGGTAACACAAAAACGCTTGGCTACCAGATGGGGGTCGGCAACCGGATTTCAAGCCTTCTCATCAATCGAAGGCGGCACATCGGCGGGCGCCTTGCTGACGACGACCATCGCCGGACGCAGCAGGCGACCGTTGAGCAGGTAACCTTTCTGGAACACCTTGAGCACGCTGCCCGGCTCGACATGGGTGCTCTCTTCCATGGCCATGGCCTGGTGATGCTCGGGATTGAACGGCTCGCCATGCGGATCGAGCTGCTCGAGCTGGTGACGCGCCAGCGTGTCCAGCAACAACTTGAGGGTCAGCTCGACGCCCTCGCGCATGGGCTTGACCGCCTCATCCGCGGCGCTGGACAACTCGAGGCCACGCTCCAGACTGTCGGCGACGGCAAGCAGATCACCTGCAAACTTTTCCAAGGCGAACTTGTGCGCCTTTTCCACATCCTGCTCGGCACGCCGGCGGATGTTTTGCAGCTCTGCCGCAACGCGCAGGGACTGGTCCTGCGCAGCGGCCAGCTGCTCTTCCAGCGACTGCACGCGGGCAGCCAGATCCTCGGCTACGTCCGCCTCCGAATGCTCGGGCGCTTCCGGGTTCTGGTTATCCAGGTTCTGCTCGTCGGCCATGGGTCCTCCTCTCTATACGATCAGCGGGCAGCAAACCCGCGCTTGTGCCGCTATATGGGGGCGCGAAAACAGGCTTCAAGGGCGGAAAGCGAAGAGCGCCCGGCGAAATGACGAGCAACTGCACATTCATCCTTCAACGCTTGTAGCGGCCGGGAAAACCACTGTATAAATAGCCAGCCAAGCAAATCGGGAGCCCTTGCCATGCTGGTTCATCTATCGGTTCACAACTACGCCATCGTCGAGCACCTCGACCTCGAACTGAAGCGCGGCATGAGCGTCATCAGCGGTGAAACCGGCGCAGGCAAGTCGATCATGCTTGACGCCCTCGGCCTGACGCTGGGCGACCGAGCCGACAGCAGCGTGGTACGCCTTGGCGCCGACAAGGCCGACATTCTCGCCAGCTTCGACCTGGACGATATTCCCGACGCTCGCGCCTGGCTCGCCGAGCGCGACATGGACCATGACGGACCCTGCATCCTGCGCCGCGTCATCACCGCCGAAGGGCGTTCGCGCGGCTACATCAACGGCACCCCTTGCCCACAGGGCGACCTCAAGGCGCTGGGCGAGCTACTGATCGATATTCACAGCCAGCACGAGCACCAATCGCTGCTGAAGACCGACACCCATCGACGCCTGCTCGACGAGTACAGCGGCAACCAGGAGCTGGCGCGCCAGGTCCAGCTGGCCGCCCAGCGTTGGCGGCAGACCCGCCAGACCCTGGAACGCCTGAGCAACAGTGGCGACGAACAGCGCGCACGCCACCAGCTGCTCAGCTACCAACTCGAAGAGCTGGAGAACCTGGCGCTGGGAGAGAACGAACTGGAGCAGCTGGAACGCGAGCACAAGAACCTGGCCAACGCCGAACAGCTGCTCGGCGCCTGCCGCCAGGTCATGGAGCTGTGCAGCGAGAGCGATGCCGGCAATGTGCTGTCGGCGCTGACCAGCAGCCTGCAGCGCCTGAGTGCCTTCCAGAACCAGCCGCAAGCCTTGAGCGAAGCAGTCAACCTGCTGGCCAGCGCGCAGATTCAGGTCGAGGAAGCCATCGGCGAACTGAATCGTTTCGTCGACCATTTCGACGCCGACCCCGAACGCCAGCAGACACTGGAAGAGCGCCTGGACACCATCTACACCCTCGCGCGCAAGCACCGCGTGCAGCCAACCGAACTGCCCGGCCTGCATCAGCAGCTGCTGGAGGAACTCGAAGGGCTGAACGCCGATGACGAAGCAGTCGAGCGCCTCGGTGAAGAACTGGCGGCCTACGCTCGGCATTACGAAGAAAAAGCCGGCGAGCTCAGCCGCATGCGCCAGGCTGCGGCCGAACAACTGGCCAGCGCGGTCGAGGTAGAGATTCAGAGGCTGGGCATGCCAGGCGGCAAATTCAGCGTGCAGCTCAAGCCCGCAGCCGAAGGCGAACTGATGCCCTATGGCCTGGAACAGGTCGAGTTCCTGGTCAGCGCCAACCCGGGCCAGCCCCTGCGCCCCCTGGCCAAGGTTGCGTCCGGCGGCGAATTATCACGCATCAGCCTGGCGATTCAGGTGATCACCGCGCAGACATCCCGCGTACCGACACTCGTGTTCGATGAAGTCGACGTGGGTATCGGCGGCCCCACCGCGGAGATTGTCGGCCAGCTACTGCGCCGCCTCGGCGAACGCGGCCAGGTGCTGACCGTCACCCACCTGCCCCAAGTCGCCGCCCAGGGACATCACCACCTGTTCGTGCACAAGGCTCGCGGGGCGGATGAAACCCGCACGGCCGTGGCCGAATTGGATCAGAACGGCCGCATCGAGGAAATCGCGCGAATGCTCGGCGGCGTCGACCTGACCGAGCAGTCCCTGGCACATGCCCGGCAGATGGTCACCTCCGCACAAGCCTGAGCCCAGCAGTCAGGCACAAAAAAGGCGGCCTGGGCCGCCTTTTTCATATGTTTGGATCAGTCTTTCTTGCGCACGTAGAGCACCAGATTGTGATCCACCAGCTCGTAGCCGTGACGCTTGACGATCTCCTTCTGCAACTTCTCGATCTCGGAGTCGAAAAACTCGATGACATCGCCGCTATCGACGCAGACCATGTGGTCGTGATGTCCGCCATCGGCCAGCTCGAAGACGGCATGGCCACCATCGAAGTTGTGCCGAACTACCAGACCGGCCGCCTCGAACTGGGTCAGCACGCGATAGACCGTCGCCAGACCGACATCCTCACCCGCTTCCATCAACGCCTTGTAGACGTCTTCGGCGCTCATGTGGCGGCGATCGGTAGTGTCCAGCATCTGCAGGATCTTGACCCGCGGCAGAGTTACCTTGAGACCAGCTTTACGTAGTTCGCTATTTTCAACCATGGTTGGCTTTCTCGCTGCTGCTGTTTCGCAGCCTCCTTCAATACGGGTATGATCCGGGTTCTTTGCCCAGCCAAGATAGTGGAAGTCACCCACCGATGCAAAACACCAAGCTCATGCTGGCCAGCCTCTCCTTCGCAGGTCTGGTCGCACTCGCCGGTTGTTCATTCCCCGGGGTTTACAAGGTCGACATTCAACAGGGCAATGTCGTCACGCAGGACATGATAGACCAGTTGCGTCCCGGAATGACCCGCCAGCAGGTGCGGTTTATCATGGGCAATCCGCTGATCACCGACACTTTCCACGCCAACCGCTGGGACTACCTGTACAGCATCCAGCCCGGCGGCAGCCCGCGCCAGCAGGAGCGCGTCAGCCTGGTGTTCAACGCGAACGATCAACTGGCCGGCCTGGCTGGCGACTTCATGCCCGGCGTAAGCCGCGACGAACAGATCCTTGGCCGCGACGCCCAGGCGCCTGACGCAACGCCTGCCGCCCAGCCAAGTCAGCCTGAAGAGCGCCCTGCGCCTGGCTCGCTGCTAGAACAGATTCAGCGTGAAGTGGACGAAGCGGAGCCGGTTCCGGTCCCGATCCCCGAACCGCTGGAAACCGAATAAAGAAACGCCCGGCTAGCCCGGGCGTTTTTGTTTCAACATGTTCAAGCGTCTTCGGCCTTGTTCTTTGCCGCCCGCGCGGCACGCTGTTTGCGCACCTCTTTCGGGTCGGCAATCAGTGGCCGGTAGATCTCCACGCGCTCACCTTCCTCGAGCACGCGCTCCTCGGGCTTGGGCACGGCCTTGCCGAAAATACCCAGCGGCGCAGCGGCCAGATCGAGCCCCGGGAAGTGCGCATCCATTCCCGAACGCAAGGCCGCCTCGCGCACGGTAGTACCGGCGGGCACGGTCATCTGCAGCAACTTCTGCTTGTCGGCCAGCGCATAGACCACCTCGACCGCAATCGATTGCTTATCCATATAGCTGCTTCGCCCGGTCGCAGAAGGCATCGACCAAAGTATTGGCAGCCTGGTTGAACAACGGCCCAAGGGTCGCCTTGACCAACGGCCCGGCGTAATCGAAGGTCAGATCCAGGCTGATCTTGCAGGCCTTTTCACCCAACGCCTTGAATTCCCATATGCCGTGCAGATGGCTGAACGGTCCTTCCTCCAGCGTCATCTCGATACGCTTGCCGAGGTCCAGGGCATTGCGCGTCATGAAGCGCTGGCTCAACCCGGCCTTCGCCACCGTCATGCTGGCGTGCATCTCCGTCTCACTGCTGGAAAGCACCTCGGTCGCAGAACACCAGGGCAGGAACTGCGGGTAGCTGGCTACGTCATTGACCATGTCGAACAGCGCCTGGGCCGGATAAGGCAGCAGCGCGGAACGTTGAATGTGCGTCGTCATGCGGACCTTCTACGTCGTCGTTTCATTGCGCGCCATCCGAAGGTTGGCGCAGCCAGCCCGCAACCGCGGCTTCCGGATGGCACCAGGAAGCGGCTCAGCGCAAAGCGGGGCACATTGTCGGGGATTAATGGCTGCCCCTCAAGTTTCTGCCGCCAGCACTCTTGCAGGCTGTCGCCAGCCGCAGCGGGACTCCCTATAATGCGGCCCCTATGGCCAAACAGAAGAAACAGTCCCCCGGGACCATCGCGCTGAACAAGAAAGCGCTACACGACTACTTCATCGAACAGAAATTCGAGGCGGGCCTCGTCCTGGCCGGCTGGGAAGTGAAGAGCATGCGCGCCGGCAAGGCGCAGCTGGTCGACAGCTACGTCCTGCTCAAAGATGGCGAAGCCTGGCTGATGGGTGCACACATCACGCCGCTGACCAGCGCCAGCACCCACGTCATTGCCGACCCGACCCGCACCCGCAAGCTGCTGCTGAACAAGCGCGAGCTGGGCAAGCTGTTCGGCGCCGTACAGCAGAAAGGCTACGCCTGCGTAGCGCTGTCGCTGTACTGGAAGAAGCACATGATCAAGTGCGAGATCGCCCTCGGCAAAGGCAAAAAGGAGTACGACAAGCGCCACACCGAGAAGGAGCGTGACTCCGACCGGGAGATCCAGCGCGCGATGCGCACCAAAGGCAAGGACGACTGAGCCACGCCCGCCGCGCGGCATGATCAGCCCAAGCGGCAATACTGAGCCGGCAGGCAATGCCGGCTCCGTTCTCATCCTTCTTTCTGCAATCGCTCACCCTGCCTGCGCTGCGCGCGCGCCAGACGCTGAGCTTCCTGCTGACCTTCAGCCAGCACTTCCTGCACGTAATTGATATGCCGGTGAATCACCTCACGTGCTTCCACTGCCTGCCTGGCCATGATCGCCTCGTACAGCTCGCGGTGCTGACTCATCAGCATGTCCCGCGTTTCATCGCGCAGGGCGTACATGCCGCCGATGTTGGTCACCACGTTGCGCTTGAGCAGGTCGAACAGGCCACGAATGGTGTGCAGCAGCACCGCGTTGTGACTGGCTTCGGCAATCGCGAGATGAAACTGGGCATCGGCCGCCCCCTCTTCGGCACGCGTGACCTTGCCGTCGCGGGTATAGCACTCCTGCAAGGTGGCGAAGGCTTCGGTTAGCCGCTTCCGATCCACCTCGGTCGCTCGCAGCGCCGCGTAGTACGCACAGCTACCTTCGAGCGTGTGACGAAACTCCAGTAAATCGCGCTGCGCATCGCTGTTGTTTTCCAGCAGATGCAATAGCGGGTCGCTGAAGGTGGAGCCCAGCGAGTCGGCGACGAACGTACCACCGCCATGTCGGCTGACCAGCAGCCCCTTGGCCGCGAGCTTTTGAATCGCTTCGCGCAGCGAAGGCCGCGAGACCCCAAAGCTTTCAGCCAGGGCACGCTCCGCTGGGAGGCGCTCACCGGCCTTGAGCGTACCCTCAAGAATCATCGTTTCCAGCTGCGCGACGATATCGTCCGCAAGCCGCCGCTGCCGCACCATCCCCACATCCATAGCCATCCCCGAATGGTCTTACCAATCTGAAAATGCTAGCCATGACCGCGCATCCGCACAAGGCCGGCTGTTGCGACCAAAGTCTATAGCTAGCCAATTGACGACCCTATACACAGCTCTTACGCTGGCCATTCCCTTTTGTGAATTGGTATTACCACTTTACAGATCGGTCTAACAATAAGAGGACTCAGCATGAGATCTGTGCACAACAACAACTTCACGGTCCGCTCAGGGCCCCATCTGAACCGAATTGCAGGGGACGCCTGACATGTCCAACGGACTGCTCGCACTATTCGCCTTCACACCCATTCTGCTCGCAGCAATCATGCTGATCGGCTTGCGCTGGCCGGCCAGCCGCGCCATGCCGCTGGTCTTCCTGTTTACCGCAGCCATCGGCCTGTTCGTCTGGGACATGAGCGTCAACCGGATCATCGCCTCGACGCTGCAAGGCCTGGTGATCACCCTCGGCCTGTTGTGGATCATCTTCGGCGCGATCCTGCTGCTGAACACCCTGAAACATTCCGGCGGCATCACTGCCATTCGCGCCGGTTTCACCACCATCAGCCCTGACCGCCGCATCCAGGCCATCATCATCGCCTGGCTGTTCGGCTGCTTCATCGAAGGCGCCTCCGGCTTCGGCACCCCGGCTGCCATCGCCGCCCCGCTGCTGGTCGCGGTTGGCTTCCCGGCGATGGCCGCGGTCCTGCTCGGCATGCTGGTACAAAGCACGCCGGTGTCTTTCGGTGCGGTCGGTACGCCGATCGTCGTGGGCATCAATAGTGGTCTGGATACCGCCACCATCGGTGCGCAGCTGGCAGCCCAGGGTTCCAGCTGGCAAGCCTTCCTGCAGCAGATCACCAGCAGTGTGGCGATCACCCACGCCATCGTCGGCACCGTGATGCCACTGGTCATGGTGCTGATGCTGACGCGCTTCTTCGGCAAGGAGAAAAGCTGGAAGGCCGGCTTCGAAGTGCTGCCGTTCGCGATCTTCGCTGGTCTGGCGTTCACCCTGCCCTACGCCGCCACCGGTATCTTCCTCGGCCCGGAATTCCCGTCGCTACTCGGCGGCCTGGTAGGTCTGGCAATCGTCACCACCGCTGCTCGCTTCAACTTCCTGACACCGAAGCGCACCTGGGATTTCGCCGACGCCAAAGAGTGGCCGGCCGAATGGCTGGGCACTATCGAAATGAAGCTGGACGATATCGCGGCGCGCCCGATGAGCGCCTTCCGCGCCTGGCTGCCCTATGTGCTGGTCGGTGCGATCCTGGTCATCAGCCGTGTATTCCCGCAGGTCACTGCCGCGCTGAAATCGGTATCCATCGCCTTTGCCAACATCCTCGGCGAGACCGGCATCAATGCCGGCATCGAGCCGCTGTACCTACCGGGCGGCATCCTGGTCATGGTGGTGCTGATCACCTTCTTCCTGCACGGCATGCGCGTTTCCGAGCTGAAGGCTGCGGTAAAGGAATCCAGCGGCGTGCTGCTCAGCGCCGGCTTCGTCCTGCTGTTCACCGTGCCGATGGTGCGTATCCTGATCAACTCCGGCGTCAACGGCGCCGAGCTGGCCAGCATGCCGATCGTCATGGCGCGCTACGTCGCCGATAGCGTCGGCAGCATCTACCCTCTGCTGGCGCCAGCCGTCGGTGCGCTGGGCGCGTTCCTCGCTGGCTCCAACACCGTCAGCAACATGATGTTCAGCCAGTTCCAGTTTGGCGTTGCGCAGTCGCTCGGAATTTCCGGGGCGATGGTGGTTGCCACCCAGGCCGTCGGTGCTGCGGCGGGCAACATGGTTGCGATCCACAACGTGGTCGCCGCATCCGCTACCGTCGGCCTGCTCGGCCGCGAAGGCTCCACGCTGCGCAAGACCGTATGGCCTACGCTGTATTACGTGCTGTTCACGGGAGCGATCGGCCTGATCGCCATCTATGTCCTAGGCGTGACCGACCCGCTGGTCGGGGTGTAAGTAACAGACCGTGCCCCCGCTGGGGGCACGGTTGCATTCCAGAAACCGCACCTGGCAGGCCCACTGAAAAACGTAGGCGAGGCGGGCAAGACGACGCAGAAGCAGCCTGACGCTGCTTTTAACGACGGATTGCCAACGCAGATAGTTTTTCAAAAGCCTGTATGCGGATAACCGGGCTAACCCGGAGACCAAGCCGATGAGTGAACTCTTCTACAACGCTGCGCCGAACGCCACTCGCGTCGCGCCGCCGCTGCCCAAGCCACGCGAGTATCCGGCCAAGCCGAGCCAGGTCTACCTGTTCGGTACCTGCGTGGTGGATCTGTTCTATCCCGAGGCTGGCCTGGATGCCATCCGTCTGCTCGAACGCGAAGGATTGTCCGTGCACTATCCGCAGGGCCAGACCTGCTGCGGCCAGCCGGCCTACACCAGCGGCTACACCGACGAGGCACGCAAGGTCGCCCGTGCGCAGCTGGAGCTGTTCGCCAATGACTGGCCGGTAGTCGTCCCTTCCGGTTCCTGCGCCGGCATGCTGCGCCATCACTATCTGGACCTATTCAAGGACGAGCCAGCCACGCTGAAGAAGGTCCAGGCGCTGGCCGAGCGCACCTTCGAGCTGGCCGAGTTCCTGCTCAACGTCTGCAAGGTCGAATTCAAGGACGCCGGCACGCCGACCAAGGTTGCCCTGCATACCTCCTGCTCGGCCCGCCGCGAGATGAACACTCACCTGCACGGCCGTGCCCTGCTCGCCCAGCTGGGCCAGGTCGAACGCGTCGAGCATGATCATGAAAGCGAATGCTGCGGCTTCGGCGGCACCTTCAGCGTACGCATGCCCGATATCTCCGGCGCCATGGTGCTGGACAAGACCCGTGCACTGAAGGAATCCGGCGCGCATCAGCTCATCAGTGCCGATTGCGGTTGCCTGATGAACATCAATGGTTCGCTGGAGAAACAGCGTGAAGCCCTGCGCGGTCAGCATCTGGCGACCTTCCTCTGGCAACGCACCGGAGGTGCCCGATGAACGCCGAACAGCGTATTCCCGCGATACAGATCGAGAACGCCGGCGATCCGGATTTCCGTGCCCGCGCCCGCAAGTCCCTGAAGGACGACCAGCTGCGGCGCAACTTCCGCACCGCCATGGACTCGCTGATGACCAAGCGCGCCGTGGCCTTCAGCGATGCCGACGAACGCGAGCGGCTGCGCGAGATGGGCAACCGCATCCGCGCCCGCGCACTGTCCAAGCTGCCCGAACTGCTCGAGCGGCTGGAAACCAACCTGACCCGCAATGGTGTGAAAGTGCACTGGGCGGAGACGGTTGAAGAGGCGAACAACATCGTCCTCGAGATCGCCCGCGCCCACGAGGCGAAGCAGGTGATCAAGGGTAAATCGATGGTCAGCGAAGAAATGGAGATGAACCATTTCCTCGAAGGCCATGGCATCGAATGCCTGGAATCGGACATGGGCGAGTACATCGTCCAGCTCGACCACGAAAAGCCTTCCCATATCATCATGCCGGCAATCCACAAGAACGCCGGCCAGGTCGCGTCCCTGTTCCACGAGAAACTCGGCGTGGAGTACACCAAGGACGTCGACCAACTCATTCAGATTGGCCGCCGCACCCTGCGCCAGAAGTTCTTCGAGGCCGATATCGGTGTCTCCGGCGTGAACTTCGCGGTGGCTGAGACCGGCACCCTGCTGCTGGTCGAAAACGAGGGCAACGGGCGCATGTCCACCGGCGTGCCACCGGTACACATCGCCGTCACCGGCATCGAGAAGGTGGTGGAGAACCTGCGCGACGTGGTGCCGCTGCTCTCGCTGCTGACCCGCTCGGCGCTGGGCCAGCCGATCACCACCTACGTCAACATGATCTCCAGTCCGCGCAAGGCCGATGAGCTCGACGGCCCGCAGGAAGTGCACCTGATTCTGCTGGACAACGGTCGCAGCCAGGCCTTCGCCGACAGCGAGCTGCGCCAGACCCTCAACTGCATCCGCTGCGGCGCCTGCATGAACCATTGTCCGGTGTACACCCGCGTCGGCGGCCATACCTACGGTGAGGTCTATCCGGGCCCGATCGGCAAGATCATCACGCCGCACATGGTTGGCCTGGACAAGGTGCCGGATCATCCCAGCGCCTCCTCGCTGTGCGGCGCCTGCGGTGAAGTCTGCCCGGTGAAGATCCCGATTCCGTCCATCCTGCGGCGCCTGCGCGAGGAAAACGTCAAGGCGCCGAACGATACGCACAAGGTCATGCGCGGCCAGGGCAGCAAATACTCGAAGCAGGAACGACTGATGTGGGCCGGCTGGCGCCTGCTCAACACCAGCCCGACGCTGTACCGCATATTCGGCTTCTTCGCCACACGCCTGCGCGGCCTGACGCCATCGAACATCGGCCCCTGGACGCAGAACCACAGCGCACCGAAACCTGCCGCCCGCTCGCTGCACGAGCTGGCCCGCGAGCACCTGGAGGGCAAGCGATGAGCGCCAAGGCCAATATCCTCGCCAAGCTGAAGAAGAGCCTGGAAGGCACCACGCCTATCGTCGATGACTACGACGTATCGCTGGTCGCCCAGCCCTGGAGCTACACGCCCGAGCAGCGTATCGCCCGGCTGCGTCAGCTGATGGAAGCGGTGCACACCGAGATTCACCTGACCACGGACGCCGCTTGGCCCGCCTTGCTCGAACAGCTGCTGCACGACCGCCAGCTGCCGAGCCTGCTGATTGCCCCGACCACGCCGTACGGCGCACGCTTCACCGCGCATTGCGCCGGCCGTGAAGGCCTGCCGACGCTGAAGGCCTACGACCGCCCGGTCGAGGACTGGAAGGACGAGCTGTTCAACGACACCCCGGCGAGCCTCACCGGCACCCTCGGCGCCATCGCCTCCACCGGCAGCCTGATCATGTGGCCGACCCGCGAGGAACCGCGCCTGATGAGCCTGGTGCCGCCGGTGCATTTCGCCATCCTCAAGGCCAGCGAAATCCACGACAACTTCTACGAGATCCAGCAGAAGTTCCAGTGGGCCGCCGGCATGCCGACCAATGCCCTGCTGGTCTCCGGCCCGTCGAAAACCGCCGACATCGAACAGGTGCTGGCTTATGGCGCCCATGGCCCGAAGGATCTGATCCTGCTGATCCTGGAGGACGCATGAACGCGGCCGCACAGCTCGAACGCGCGCCCTTGCAGGCGGCGTTCCTCCGCGAAGTCGAACGCCTGATCCCCGCTGAACGCCGCTTCGACGACCCACTCTCCACCCTCGCCTTCGGCACCGACGCCAGCTTCTACCGGCTTATTCCCAAGCTAGTGGTGCGCGTGGAATCCGAAGCCGAGGTGATCGCGCTGCTCAAGCTGGCCCATGCGGAAAGCGTCCCGGTGACCTTCCGCGCCGCCGGCACCAGCCTGTCCGGCCAGGCGATTTCCGACTCGGTGCTGATCGTGCTCGGCGACAACTGGAACGGCCGCGAGATTCGCAACGGCGGCGAGCAGATCCGCCTGCAACCCGGCGTCATCGGTGCAAATGCCAACGCCGTTCTCGCGCCATTTCAACGCAAGATCGGCCCTGATCCGGCCTCGATCAACGCAGCGAAGATCGGCGGCATCGTCGCCAACAATTCCAGCGGCATGTGCTGCGGCACCGCACAGAACACTTACAAGACGCTCGTCGGCCTGCGTATCGTGCTGGCCGATGGCACCGTGGTCGACAGCGAAGACGCAGCCAGCGTCGCCGCCTTCCGCCAAAACCACTCAGCGCTGCTCGAACAGCTGGCCGAGCTGGGCCGCGAAACCCGGGCCAACACCGAACTGGCAGCGAAGATCCGCCACAAGTACCGGCTGAAGAACACCACCGGCTTTTCGCTCAACGCACTGGTCGACTTCGACGAGCCGCTGGACATCCTCAATCACCTGATGGTCGGTTCCGAAGGTACGCTGGGCTTTATCAGCGCGGTGACCTACGACACCGTGCCGGACCATCCGCACAAAGCCAGCGCGCTGGTGGTGTTCCCCGACGTGGAAACCTGCTGCCTGGCCGTGCCGGTGCTCAAGCAGCAACCGGTATCGGCGGTCGAGTTGCTCGACCGCCGCAGCCTGCGCTCGGTCGAGCACAAGGCTGGCATGCCCGAATGGGTGAAGGAGCTGTCGCCGACGGCCTGCGCACTCTTGATCGAATCCCGCGCCGCCAGCCAGTCGCTGCTACACGAGCAAATCAACCTGATCATGACCTCCATTGCGCATTTTCCGGTGGAGAAGCAGGTCGACTTCAGCGAAGACCCGGTGGTCTACAACCAGCTGTGGAAGATCCGCAAGGACACCTTCCCGGCGGTCGGCGCCGTGCGCCAGACCGGCACCACGGTGATCATCGAGGATGTGACTTTCCCCGTCGAGCGTCTGGCCGAGGGCGTCAACCGGCTGATCGAATTGCTCGACAACCACCGCTACGACGAGGCGATCCTCTTCGGCCACGCCCTGGAAGGCAACCTGCACTTCGTCTTCACTCAGGGCTTCGATGATCCGGCGCAGGTCGCCCGTTACGAAGCCTTCATGGGCGAAGTGGCGCAGCTGGTTGCCGTCGAGTTCGGCGGCGCGCTCAAGGCCGAGCACGGCACCGGGCGCAACATGGCGCCCTTCGTCGAGCTGGAATGGGGCAGCGAGGCCTACGCGCTGATGTGGAAGATCAAGCGCCTGCTCGACCCCACCGGCATCCTCAATCCGGACGTGGTGCTCTCCGACGACCCGGACATCCACCTTAAGCATCTCAAGCCGATGCCCGCCGCCGACGAGATCGTCGACAAGTGCATCGAGTGCGGCTTCTGCGAGCCGGTCTGCCCATCCAACGGGTTGACCCTGACGCCGCGCCAGCGCATCGTCATCTGGCGCGATATCCAGGCGCGCAAGCGCGCCGGTGTCGACACCACGGAAATCGAGCGGCTCTACCACTACCACGGCGTCGAGACCTGCGCCGCGACCGGCCTCTGCGCCCAGCGCTGCCCGGTCGGCATCAACACCGGCGACCTGGTGCGCAAGCTGCGCGGACGCGAAGCGAGCAAAACCGGAACCGCCAATTGGCTGGCCGATCATTTCTCCACCGCCGTGCAGGGCACCCGGTTCATGCTGCATGCCGCCAATGGCGCGCACATCATTCTCGGTAGCAAGCGCCTGGCCAAGCTGTCTGCGACCATGACCAACGCCAGCAAGGGCCGCGTGCCGCAGTGGACCCCTGCCACACCGCAGCCGCTGCAACGCCTGCATCTGCCCAAACCAGCCGTGCAGGACGAGCGTCCGCGCGTGGTCTATCTGGCCGCCTGCGTTTCCCGTGCAATGGGCCCGGCGGCACGCGATCAGGAACAGGAGCCGCTGCTCGACAAGACCCGCAGCCTGCTGGAAAAGGCCGGCTACCAGGTGATCTTCCCCGAACAGTTGAACGACCTTTGCTGTGGCCAGCCGTTCGCCTCCAAGGGCTATGCCGAACAGGGCGAGCGCAAGCGCCAGGAAATGCTCGACGCCCTGCTCAAGGCCAGTCGCGGCGGGCTCGACCCGATCTACTGCGACACCAGCCCCTGCACCCTGCGCCTGGTCCAGGGCCTGACCGATCAACGCCTCGACATGTACGACCCGGTGCGCTTCATCCGCACGCATCTGCTCGACAAGCTGGAATTCGTCCCGCAGGACAAGCCGATCGCCGTGCATGTCACGTGCAGCACCCAGCATCTGGGCGAGGCGCAGGCGCTGATCGATATCGCGCGCCGCTGCGCAAACGAGGTGGTCATTCCGGAAGGCATCCACTGCTGCGGCTTCGCTGGCGACAAGGGCTTCACCACGCCGAAACTGAACGAGCACGCACTGCGCAGCCTGAAGAACGCCGTGCAGATCTGCGAGGAAGGCATCTCCACCAGCCGCACCTGCGAGATCGGCCTGTCACGTCATGGCGAGATCGACTATCACGGCCTGGTCTATCTGGTTGACCGTGTAACGCGTCGTAAAACTGCCAGCCAACCGCTCTAGCACCAGCGTTACGGCCCGCTCAGCGGAGCGGGGCCGTTTCGTTTGTGTCGCTTCGATGAACGCTCTTGCGCAATCGCAGTCGGATTTTTAGAGCCCCTGACGGGTTCGATTCGACTCGGCGCCGCCGTTTCAGCAGTTCTCAGGCAGGCCCGGGAAGTCCACAAGACTGGAGGACCCACAATGAAAGTTCATGCACTGCTCGCGTCCGCGGTACTGCTCGCCAGCCCCGCTGTCTTCGCCCAAGACGACCTGTGTCAGCTCAACCTGCAGGAAATCGACGACAACATGGCCACCAACACCGCTACGCTGGGCGAGCCGGCCAAGAGCCAAGTCGACGAGTACGTCAAACAGGCCCGCCAAGCCCAGCAATCGGGCGACACCGAAGCCTGCATCGCGCACTCCACCAAGGCACTGCAAGAGCTGAAGGGCCCAGGCAGTACCGGTAGCGGCGGCACAGCTGGCTCTGGCTCTGGCGGCGGAAACTAAGCCCGACCGGCGGGGTTGTGCGAGCGATCCTGTCGCAGCCGAGCTGTACATTTTGTAACCAGCATGGCTACAAACTGATCGACAGCGCAGAGAGATCGCCGTACACTCGCGCCCAGCACCACAAGCGTCACCAGGGGCCGATTAGGATTCGACGCCGGTAACAAAACTTGAGGGGCATGCCGAGTTGGTAACAGAACTCGTAAATAAACTGTTGCAAACCTATAGTTGCCAACGACGACAACTACGAAGGGTACGCGCTAGCCGCCTAACCTTCATCTGGTAGCTTCGGCTCCAGCGGTCACTAGGGGATGCCTGTAAACCCGAAATGACTGTCAGACAGAACAGGATCGCCGCCAAGTTCGCTGTAGACGTAACGGCTAAAACTCATACAGCTCGCTCCAAGCACCCTGCCAATCGGGCGGCGCGGAGTTAACTCAGTAGATCTGGCTAAGCATGTAGAACCGATAGCGGAGAGCTGGCGGACGGGGGTTCAAATCCCCCCGGCTCCACCAAATGCACAAAAAAGGGCGTCCACGGACGTCCTTTTTTATGCCTGAAATTCGCTAACTACGGGGATTCCAGCTGCCACAGGTACAGACGTAGCCTCCGATCCGGACCGGATGGCATGAGCCATAGCGCGGCGCAAGCCGCAACGGGTACCTGCGGCGATGCTGTCGAAGTCAGTCTGCGCAAGGTAGATCACCGCCCGATCGAAACGGCCCAGCCAGTCTTGGGGGCACCGACTCTGCAGTTCTCGATAATCGGAACTCCTAACCTCTGGTGCTTGCCACATACTTGTCCGAACCGTTGGCCTTTACGGTCCATACAGTCCGCCGCCTCCCCCGTACGCGTGATCGGCGGAAGGCAGCAAGAAAAGCGGTGAAAGGGCATGAAAAGACGACACCTGCTTAAGGCCGGACTATTTCAGTTGTTGTTCGCCAAGCTATCTCTGGCACGGGCGCAGGCCGTGCGCCACGTCGAGCGGGACGGCTGGATTCTGCGCCTGGATGACGATTGATGAAGGTCAGCGTTGGACAACTCGCGCAAGCTCCTCCGTTCGACTACTGCGTCGTCGGCAGCGGCCCAGCCGGCATCACCCTGAGCCTGGCGTTGGAAGACGCCGGCAAACGCGTCCTGCTGCTCGAAGGCGGTGGTGAGTCGCCCTCCGAAGCGTCCCAGGAGCTCTACCGTGGTGAGACGCTGGGGCATGCCTATCGTCCCCTGCATGGCTGCCGGATACGTGCCTTCGGCGGATCGTCGAACGGCTGGGGCGGCTGGTGTCGGGCGCTGGATGCGGTGGATTTCGAGGCCAGGCCGGGCCTGACCGACGGCTGGCCGATCAGCCACGGCGATCTCGCACCTTATGCCACTCGTGCGGACGAACTGTTAGGGTTGGGCGCCGCCGGAGAGGAACCCCCGTTGCCCGGCGCATCGCTCAAGCAAAGCCGCTTTCGCTATTCCACGGTGAACTTCGGCCAGAAGTTCCGGAAGCGCCTGTTCGCCTCGACGCACGTCGCAGTGGCGCTGGACACCAGCCTGGTGGCGATCCTGACCGAAAATGCGAAAGTCACTGGCCTGCTGGTGGATAGCGGCGGGGAGCGTAAGACCCTGAGCGCACGACGCTACGTTCTCGCCACAGGCGGCATCGAGAATAGCCGCCTGCTACTGTGGAGCAACCAGTTGGCGCAGGGCAGACTGATCGGCAATACGGCGACGCTAGGCCGCTACTGGATGGAGCATCCACATTTCACCCTCGGTGAAATCCTGCTCAAGCAAGTGGCCGGGCTGCACTTCGACGAATACGATGTCAGCTTCGTATCGCCGTCGGCGGAACTGATGGTGCGCGAGCGCCTGCTCAATTGCGCTCTGCGGATCATCCGTGATGGCGAAACGCAGACCCTCGACAGCATTCGCCGGCTGGCCCGGGTAGCGCCTCGGCTAGCCCGCGCCACGCTGCGTGACTACCGCCAGGGGAACAGCTATGGGGCGCTACTGCGAGCCAGTTGGGAACAGCGGCCGCGCGCGGAAAACCGCGTCGCTCTGGGCCCACAAAAAGACCGCTTGGGCATCCCCCGGGTGGCACTGCACTGGACCCTCGACGACGAAGACAGGCGCAGCGCTCGGGAGTGCGCCCATCACCTGGGCCGCCTTATCGCCGACCTCGACCTTGGCCGTCTACGCCTGGACGACTGGTTGTCCGGAGGTGCGCCGTTTCCCACCGACGACGAGCTCGGCGGCTGTCACCATATGGGCGGTACACGCATGGCCTTAACGCCGGAACACGGCATCGTCGACCGCGACTGCAAGGTGTTCGGCCAACGTAATCTCTATATCGCCGGCTCCTCGGTATTCCCCAGCGGCGGCTTCTCCAACCCGACCTACACCATCGTGCAACTGGCGCTACGCCTGGCGGAGCACCTGACAAGACTGGAGGACACCTGAACACTTGGCTAGCGACGCATCAGGGTGCGATAAGCCGCACTCCTGAGTGAACGTATCGTCCGTATCGGCCCTTGCCGCTGCGTCGACGTAGCTTTCGCCAGGTCGGAGCTCGCCCCCAGTGGGCGCTCAGAAGGGCAACTGATGTTCATCCTCGTACAAGAAAAGTAAAAGGCCTCCATCGGCATCCACGGTGAACAATCGAAAGGATCTTCTGAACGGTATTCCCACCTCACTGTGGCTCCGGGCGAATACGTCATCACCGACACGCAGTGCCGGATGACCGCGGGTGCATCCTCGCGGGGCAGCGGCCCTCGACTAGCCATGCAATGCGCTAAGCGCCCAGTTAGGGCAGTGCCCGCCAATGCTCTATGCTGGTTCAATCGATCAGCGCCGTATCAAGGAGCCCACATGCCCAGCCTCGAATACCTGATTACCTGTCTGATCGTCGTGCTGATACCCGGCGCGGGGGTGATCTATACGGTTTCGACGGCGCTGGTGCACGGCCGTCGCGCCGCTATTCTGGCCGCGACAGCCTGTACGCTCGGGATTCTGCCGCATCTGCTGGCGACCATTCTCGGTGTCGCGGCGATCCTGCATTCCAGTGCATTGGTCTTCGAGACTCTGCGCTATGCCGGTGCCGCCTACCTGCTCTATCTCGCCTACGCGACCTGGCGTGACCGCTCCGCGCTGGCGGTGGGTGGCGATAGAGAACCGTTCAGGGTCCGCTCGCTGGTTGCCAAGGCGCTGCTGGTCAACCTGCTGAATCCGAAACTGACCATTTTCTTCCTTGCCTTCCTGCCGCAATTCATCCGGCCGGGCGCGGGCGATGAGCTTGGACAGCTGCTCGGCCTCAGCGCGACATTCATGCTGATGACATTCGCCATCTTTTCTGCCTATGGCCTGCTGGCGCACGCCTTTCGCAAGGCAGTCATCGAGTCGCAGCGGGTTCAGGCCTGGCTATGCCGGGGCTTCGCGGCATCATTTGCCGGTCTCGGTGCGAATCTGGCCTTGGCCGACAGATGACCCCCAAAGGCCTTTGACGCGACCGAGAGGAGCCGGCCGCGGCTCTCGATGAGGCGCAACGCAAGCAGGCCGTGCTCAACCTTGCCGTCAGTCACGCGGGGCGGTTTCAGTCACCCATAGATCGCCGGCTCCCGATAATGCCGGGCGCAGGCCTCGCCGTTCTCGCGGAACAGGTGGCACTTGTCGGCCTTCAGGCCGGCGGCGAAGGTCTCGCCCTCGGTGACGCGCAGGTTGCCGTCGACGCAGAGGGTGATCACATCCTGCAGACGTTCAAGGGTGAGGTGCAGCAGGTTGTACTGGCCCAGGCGCTCGGCCACGGTGATCTGGCCATGGAAGGTGAAGTCGGCCTCTTCCGGCATGACGAAGTGTTCGGGGCGGATACCGAGGGTGAGCGGGTCGCCAGGGCTCACCGCGCTGCCGTCCACCGGCAGGGTCAGCGGGAAGCCGCTGGGCAGTTCGATGGTGACGGCCTCGGGGCTTGCGGAGATGGCCCTCACGTCGACGAAGTTCATCTGCGGCGAGCCGAGGAAGCCGGCGACGAAGCGGTTCTGCGGGTAGTGATAAAGGTGCAGCGGCTGACCGACCTGGGCAATCTCGCCGGCGTTGAGCACCACGATCTTGTCGGCCAGGGTCATGGCTTCGACCTGATCGTGGGTCACGTAGATCATGGTGGAGCGGATGCGCTGGTGCAGGCGGGCGATCTCGATGCGCATCTGCACGCGGAGGAAGGCATCGAGGTTCGACAGGGGTTCATCGAACAGGAACACCTTCGGTTCGCGGACCATGGTGCGGCCGATGGCGACACGCTGGCGCTGACCGCCGGAGAGGTCCTTGGGCTTGCGTTCGAGCAGCTTGTCCAGCTGCAGGATCGCCGCGGCCGCCTCGACGCGGCGCGCAATCTCGCGCTTGTCGACGCTGGCGAGCTTGAGGCCGAAGGCCATGTTCTCCGCCACCGTCATGTGCGGGTAGAGCGCGTAGGACTGGAACACCATGCCCACCGAACGATCCTTCGGCGGCAGGTCGTTGACGCGCTGGTCGCCGATCAGCAGATCGCCCGAAGTGATGTCCTCCAACCCGGCGATCAATCGCAGCAGCGTGGACTTGCCGCAGCCGGACGGGCCGACGAAGACGACGAACTCACCGTCTTCGATATCCAGGTCGATATGCCGGGTGATCGGCGTACCGTCATAACTCTTGCAGATGTCGCGCAGCGTGACACTGGCCATCGTTGTTGTTCTCCGTTGCTGCGATGCACTCGTTTCGATGGCAGCGGCGGGTCATGCCCACCGCTGCCGACGCTCCCTCAACCCGCGAGCCGCACATAGCCGAAGCCGTGCGCCGGCAGCCGCGCCCAATGACCGTCGTATTCGGCGAAACTCGCCGGCACGTCCACCAGCGGCACCGCCTGCACCGGCAGCTCGTAGCTGCGCGGCAGGTCGCCAAGGTTGAACAGGCACAGCCAGACTTGCTCGCCGAGGCGCCGCTCGAACACCAGCAGGGCGTCGTCATGGTAGACCATGCGGATGTCGCCCTCGATCAACAGACGCTGCTCGCGCCGCCAGCCGAGGAAGCGCCGGTAGCAGTTGAGCATCGAATGCGGGTCGGCTTCCTGCGCGGCCACCGACAGCGAACGGTGCGAGTCGTCCACCGGCAACCACGGCTGGCTACCGGTAAAGCCGGCATGATGCGCCTCGCTCTGCCAAGGCATCGGCGTGCGGCAGCCGTCGCGGCCCTTGAATTCCGGCCAGAAGGTGATGCCGTACGGATCGACCAGATCCTCATAGCGCAGTTCCGCCTCGGGCAGGCCCAGCTCCTCGCCCTGATAGAGGCAGACGCTGCCGCGCAGGGACAGCAGCAGCGCCATCAGCAGGCGGCCGCGCTCCGGATCGGGACGGCCGTCGAGCGCCCAGCGGGTCATCACCCGTACCACATCGTGGTTGCCCATGGACCAGCACGACCAGCCATCGGCCAGTTCACGCTCGATGCCCTCCACCGTGCGGCGGATGTAGGCCGGGCTGCACTGTTCGGTGAGCAGGTCGAAGGAGTACGCCATGTGCAGGGTGTCGCCGCCGCTGGTGTAGGCGGCCATGGTGCGCAGGGATTCGTCGCAGCCGATCTCGGCCACCGAAGAGGCACCGGGATAGCGCTGCAGCAGAGCGCGCAGACGGCGGAGGAATTCCAGATTCTCCGGTCGCGTCTTGTCATAGATGTGCCGCTGGTAGGCGTAGGGGTTGTCGATGCGTACGCCGATGCTGCCCTCGCGGATCTCGCTGTTCGGCGGGTTGTCGCGCAGTTCGGCGTCGTGGAAGTAGAAGTTGGCGGCATCCAGGCGGAAGCCATCCACGCCGAGCTCGAGCCAGAACTCCATGTCGTCGAGCACCTGATCCTGCACGGCCGGGCAGTGGAAGTTCAGGTCCGGCTGGCTGGCGAGGAAGTTGTGCAGGTAATACTGCCGGCGCCGACTGTCCCAGCTCCAGGCCGGGCCGCCGAATACCGAAAGCCAGTTGTTCGGCACGCTGCCGTCCGGCTTGGGATCGGCCCAGACGTACCAGTCAGCCTTGTCGTTATCGCGGCTGGAGCGGCTCTCGACGAACCAGGGATGTTGGTCCGAGGAATGGTTGAGCACCTGGTCAATCAGCACGCGCATGCCGCGCTCGTGGCAGGCCTCGACCAGTCGGACGAAGTCATCCAGGGTGCCGAACAGCGGATCGACACCGCGGTAGTCGGCCACGTCGTAGCCGAAATCCTTCATCGGCGAGGTGAAGAAGGGCGACAGCCAGATGGCATCGACGTTGAGGCTGGCGATGTAGTCCAGCTTGTGCAGCACACCGGGCAGATCGCCCACGCCATCGCCGTTGCTGTCGAAAAAACTGCGCGGATAGACCTGATAGATCACCCCGCCGCGCCACCAATTCTGAAGTTGCTCGGACATACCACTTACCTTGAGTGAGCGTGAAGACGGGGCCACTCTAGGTGCGGCAAGCGGTCGCAACATCCTCCGGCGGCGGGCTCTTGCAGGCGTAAAGGCCGGGCGTAGACGGCCCGCTGGCCGAGGGCGTAGACAGCGAACCGGTCAGCGCATCCGCGCGGGGTTGCCGACCACCGTGGCGCCGGCCGGCACGTCGCGGGTCACCACACTGCCGGCGCCGACCAGCGCATCTTCACCGACCGTCACACCCGGAAGGATGATCGCCCCACCGCCGATCCAGGCGTTGCGACCGATATGGATCGGCCGGCCGAACTCGACGCCCGAGCGGCGTGCCTGCGGATCACGCGGATGGTCGGCCGTGTACAGCTGTACCGCCGGGCCGATCTGCGCACCGGCACCAATATGCACCTCGACCACATCGAGAATCACGCAGTTGAAGTTGAGAAAGGCGCCTTCGCCCAGGTGGATGTTGTAGCCGTAGTCGCAGTGGAACGGCGGACGGATCACCGCGCCGGCACCGACCGCGGCCAGCCGTTCGGCCAGCAGCGCCCGACGCTCGTCCGGCGCGGCCGCCAGCGCTGCGTTGTAGCGCACCATCCAGGCCTTGGCCGCGGCCTGATCGGCGAGGATCTCCGGGTCGCCGGGGTGGTACAGCTCGCCGGCCAGCATCTTCTGTTTCTCGCTCATCGCCATGGCAACGCTTCCTTCACTGAAAAGCCCGAGGGTGCCACAGCCGGACGCTGCCCTCCTCCTCCCCCGCCCGGCGGCCAGCAGTCGAGGCGATGGATGGTTCCGCCCGATACCGTCGCATCCGCCGACGGGCTCGACTAGGGTTGATGCACTGTCCCCTCGCCTTCGGAGCACCGCCTGTGAAACTGATCGGTCGCTATATGTCGCCTTTCGTCCGCCGCGTCGGCGTCAGCCTGCATCTGTTGGACATAGCGTTCACCAACGAACCACTCAGCGTCCTGACGGATAGTCTGAAGATTCGTGAATACTCGCCGCTGGGTCGAGTGCCCGCGTTGGTGCTGGATGACGGTCAGGTGCTGATCGACAGCAACGCCATCCTCGATTATTTCGATCAGCAGGCTGGTACCGAGCGCGCCCTGCTGCCGCTGTCCGGCCCCGAGCGCAGCGAGGCGATGAACCTGCTGGCCTTTGCCGTCGGTGCCTGCGAGAAAACCGTGGCGGCGTACTACGAACGCGATCGGCGGCCGGAAGGGCTGGTCTGGGACGACTGGTACCGCCATTGCGAGGATCAGGCGCGTGGTGCGCTGGCATTGCTGGATGCACGCCAGGCCGAGCGCGGCGAACGACCCTTGCTGGGCGAGCGCATGAGTCAGGTGGATATCAGCGCGGTGGTCGCCTATGACTTCGCCCGTCTCACCCTGCCCGACACGCTGGCGCCGGACGGCGCCTTCCCGCATCTGGCCTCAGCGTCGCAGCGCGCCAACGCCCTGCCCGCCTTCGCTCAGACGCAGTGGAAGGGCTGAGCGTCAGTCCCCCTGAATCTTGCTCAGCAGGTCGCGCGCCAGCTGCACCGCTTCGCTGCGGTGGGCGATGTTGAGCTTCTGGTAGAGGCTGCGAATGTGCGTCTTGATGGTGGTGGGCGCGACGTTGAGGTGATCGGCGATCTGCTCGTTGGACTGCCCGGCGTGGATCAGGCTCAGCACCTGCCATTCGCGCCGGGTCAGCGGTGAGCGGCGGATCAGTTCGGGCACGTCGGGGCGGTTGATGATGTCCTGGATCACCGCCTCGTCGAGGGTGATGCGGATGGCGCGGCTGAAGTCGCGCTGCTGCTGCGCCAGCTGTATCAGCCGCGTGGCGCGCTGGGCTTCCGCTTCGTCGAGGGTGCGTTCGTGCAGCAGGCACTTGAGCATGCCGATGATCGGCTTGCCGACCCGCAGAAAGCTGCCGACGGCGCCGCTGCCGCTGGCCAGGGTCATGGCCCGTTGCAGGTGATCCAGCGCCTGCTGGCGCTCTTCACGCAGCCAGTGCAGCTGCGCCAGGAGGATGTGGTTGCGGTTGCGATCCATCACCAGGCCGTGGCGCTCGGCGTCGGTCAGCAGCTGGCGCAGGATCGGCAACGCACTGTCCAGCTGCCCCAGCGCCACGTGGGCACGGGCATGATTGCGCGCGTTGAGCTGGGAGAAGTGGTTGGCACCGGCGCTGACCGGCGGCGCGCTGATCAGCCATTGGCGAATCGCCTCACGATCCTGGCTGGAATCCCAGTAGGCGAGCATCACCGCATGGGCATTGGCCAGCCAGTCGATGTGGTAGCGATCATCGGCAAGCATCGTCTGCATCTGGCTGATGTAGTCGGCGCAGGCGTTCTGCTGGCCACGGGCGTAGGCGACGCCGGCCAGCAGTGCGTGGCTCTGCAGACGCCAACGCTGGTTGCCGAGTTCGTCGAGAATCTGGATACCCTGCAGCGCACACTGCTCGGCAGCATCCAGCTGATGCCATTCCAGCAGCACCTGGCCGCGCACCCGATAGATGAACTCGACGATCGGCGTGGCCTGCAGGTTCTGCTGCTCGATGTACTGGATGGCCCGTTCCTGCAGGGTGTAGGCCTTCTGCAGATGGCCCTGGGCGATGGCGATCTCCGACAGCTGGCCGAGGCTCCAGACCACCAGATGCGACGCGTTGATCTCCCGCGCGCGGCGTTCGGCTTCCTCGTACTGCTTCTGCGCCTGCGGCAGTGCACCCTGGACGAAATGCACCTCGGCAAGGCCGGACATCGCCGCCACGCGCGAGGTGCGCATGATCAGCGGCTCGCAGGTCAGCGCCTCCTGGGCCAGGGCGATGGCGCGCTGCTCGTCGCCCTGATTCATCGCCACCTGCGCGCGCACCGCGTTGAACTCGCAGACGATGCGCGCCCAGTCCTGATCCGAGCAGCTGCGCTGCAGGGCCAGTTCGGCGGCCTTGAACCAGCGCTCGACGTGATCGAACTGGTAGGAATTCTGCGACACCCAGGCCTGCAGGAGCGTGAGCAGCGGCGAGCCGGCGATCACCGGCTCCGGCAGGGTTTCCAGGCACTGCTGCAGCAACCCGAGACGACCCTGACGATAGAAGGCACGCCCGTGGCGCTGCAGGATGTCCGCGACCTGCTGCGGGTCGCCGGCCTGCACCGCATGCCGCGCGGCTTCCTCGGGCATGCCCTCGGCCAGCAACGCCTCGGCGGCGCGCAGATGCAGCTGGTTGACCCGCTGCGGCTGGTGGGTGCGCAGCTCGCCCTGCAGGAACACGGCGAACAACGGGTGATAGCTGTACCAGCGGCGCAGGCTGTCCAGCGGCTGGATGAACAGGCCGCCGCGTTCGAGCCGTTCGAGCATCTCGCGGCCGTGGCAGGCTTCGGTCAGGCGGTCGGCCAGCGCCGCATCGAAGCGGTCGAGCAGGCAGGTCGCCTCGAGAAAGCCGCGCAGGTCTTGCGGCAGGCCGTCGATCACCTGTTCGCGCATGTAGTCGCGGATATCCGGGTGGCCGAGCAGCAGGTTTTCCAGGAACAGGTCCATGCCACGGCTGGTCTGCACTTCCTGCAGCGCCAGCTGTAGTGCGCAGGGCCAGCCACCGATGCGGCGGTTGAGCCGCTCGACCTGCTCGCGGTTGATGTTCACCGGCACGCCCAGCTCCAGCAGGGCCTGCACCTCATCGTCTTCAAAGGCCAGCTGGCGGGCATCGAGCAGCAGCAGCTGATGCTTGACCCGCAGCTCGGCCACACCCAGCTCCGGCAGCCGGCGGCTGCACACCAGCAAGGTCATCCAGCTGGGCATATGCCGCAGGAAGAAGCGCAGCCCGGCGATCAGCTCACGCTCGTGCAGCACTTCGAATTCGTCGAGCACGATCAGGATCGCCTCGTGCTCGCCCGGCAGTTCGGCCAGCAGTTGAGTGAACAGCGCATCCAGCGAGACCTGGCCCTGTTCGGCGAGCGCAGCGGACAGCGGGCAGCCGGCATCGAGCTGGCGGTCCAGCGCCTGGGTCAGGTAGCGACCGAACTGCAGCGCCAGGTTGTCGCTGGCATGCAGCTGCAGCCAGGCGACGCGGCCATCGAAGGCCCGCGCCCATTGCGCTGCCAGGGTGGTCTTGCCAAAGCCGCTGGCCGCATGCAGCACGGCCAGGCGTACCTGCGGCAGGCGCACCTGCCACTCGTCCAGTCGCGGACGTTCGAGCAGGCCCGGCGGCAGCATGGGGATCGCCAGCTTGGTGGGAATCAATGGCAGCAGAGGTGGCATCGCGGCATTCATGGACGGTTCCCTGTTCTTGTTCTTGTTCTTGTTCTTGTCATGGCCTGGCGCACCGGTTCGCATCGCTCCCGCGCCCCGGTTTCGCGCCTCGTTTCAACTCAGTTGGTCAGCCTTTCACCCCGCCCGCGGTCAGGCCACCGACGATCCACTTCTGGCAGTAGAGGAACACCGCGGTGATGGGCAGCCCGGAGAGCACCGCCGCCGCGGCGAAGTCGCCCCACAGGTAGTTCTGCGGATAGAGGTACTGCTGGGCGCCGACCGAGAGGGTCAGTTTGTCGACATCCATCAGCAGCACCGAGGCGATGGGGTATTCGGTGACGCTGGTGATGAAGGCGAGAATGAACACCACCGCCAGGATCGGCACGCTCATCGGCAGCAGAATATGGAAGAACGCCTGCCAGGTGGTCGCGCCGTCGACGATGGCGGCCTCCTCCAGCGAGGCATCGATGCTCTCGAAGTAACCCTTGATGGTCCAGATATGCAGCGCCATGCCGCCCAGCGAGGCGACGATCACCGCGCCGTGGCTGTTCACCCCGAGCCAGCTGACGTGCTGGCCGAGCTGGTCGAACAGCGCGTAGATGGCCACCAGCGAGAGCACCGGCGGGAACATCTGGAAGATCAGCATGCTTTTCAGGATCGGCGCCTTGCCGCCGAAGCGCATGCGCGCGAAGGCGTAGGCGCTGGTGGTCGACAAAAGCAGGATCAGCACCGAGCTGACCAGGGCGATCTTCACCGAATTCCACAGCCACAGCAGCACCGGGAACGGCGGGTTGGTCACGCTACCGTCCTCGTGGGTGTAAGGAATGCCGAGGGCCAGCGACCAGTGTTCCAGGGTCGGGTTGTCCGGGAACAGGCTGCCGGTGGCGAAGTTGCCTTCACGGAAGGAAATCGAGATCACCATCAGCAGCGGAAAGAGGATCACCGCCACGAACGCCAGCAGCGCCGCGTGGGTTGCCCACAGCCGGTAACGGGCGGATCTGGGTTGCACCATGGCCATGTGGGTCTCCTTATACCTTCACTTTCGAGAGTTTGAGGTTGAGCAGCGCCATGGCGCCCACCAGCAGGAAGATCAGCGTGGCGATCGCCGCGGCCAGGGCGAAGTCCTGCCCGGAATCCTGGAAGGCGATGCGGTAGGTGTAGCTGACCAGCAGGTCCGTGGTGCCGGCCGGCGTGGTCGCGCCGATGATGTCCGGGCCGCCGCGGGTCAACAGGGTGATGAGCACGAAGTTGTTGAAGTTGAAGGCGAAGCTCGCGATCAGCAGCGGCATCAGCGGCTTGATCAGCTGCGGCAGGGTGATGCGCAACAGGTTGTCCAGCGGACTGGCGCCGTCGATGGCCGAAGCCTCGTACTGATCCCGCGGGATCGCCTGCAACAGGCCCATGCACAGCAGCAGCATGTAGGGGTAGCCGAGCCAGGTATTGACGATGAGGATCATCGTGCGCGCCAGGGCCGGGTCGCTGAACCAGTCCGGGCGCGTGCCGAACAGGCTGTCGAGCAGCAGGTTGATCTCGCCGAAGTTCTGGTTGAACAGGCCGCGGAACACCAGGATGGAAATGAACGCCGGCACCGCGTACGGCAGGATCAGCATCAATCGGTAGAACGCCTTGCCGCGCACCAGCTCCCATTGCAGCAGGCTGGCCAGCACCAGCCCTACGGCGAGGGTGAAGACCACCGTGAGGCCGGCGAAGGCGAAGGTCCAGGCGAAGATCTGCATGAAGGGTTCGCGGATGCTCGGTTCGGTCAGCACCCGGGAAAAGTTGGCGAAGCCGGTGAACACGGTAAAGCCCGGCGGCACCGCCTGGCCGGCTTCGTCGACATAGAAGCCGCGTTCCATGTCGGCAGTCAGCCGCGCGCCGCTGCGGGTGTCGACCAGCACGCCGGGGCCGTCCTGACGATAGACGGGCTCCACGGCGGCGACTTCACGCAATCCATACAGCCGCAGCAGGCTGCCATCCGGCGCCTGCATCACCCACTGCTCCAGCGCCTTGCGCCGCTGAATCACCTCGCGCAGCGCTAGCACCTCGCCCAGCCCTTCGACGCTTTCGGCCGGCTGCAGGAGCAGCGGCGCTTCCGCGTCAGGCTCACCGGTCAACGGCGGGGTGACGAACACGCCCTGCTCGCCCTTGTCGATGCGCAGGCGCTCGCCATCAGGACTTTGATGCAACGTGAAACGGAAGCGCTCGCCGGCAAGGTAGGTCTGGCTCAGATGATATTGCTCGACCTGGGCCTGACTCAGCAGGTTGCTGCCGCTGTAATTGGTGAAACCGATGCCCACCGTATATAGCAGCGGGAAGATGACGAACACCAGCATCCCGGCCACCGACGGGAAGATGTAGCGCTGCGCGTACATCCGTCGGTTGATGAACAGGTAGCTGGCGATCCCGGTCACCACCAGCCCGAGCAGGGCGAAGGCCATCTGCCCCTGCACGTAGAGCGCGACCACCAGGTACAGCGCGAAGGCGTTGAAGGTCAGCCACGCCAGCCAGCGCAGGCCGTTGGTCAGGGAGCGGGGCAGGCCCCGGGAGGTCGTACGGGTCATGGCTGGGCTGGGCAACTCGGCACGGGCATTCACGGGAGCGGAACCTTTGAGAACGGAGCATAGTCCGCCGGCGCGCCCGAGGCGGCGGCCGGCGACGGGTTCAACGGGTGATGCGCTTGGCGGCATCGTCCAGGGCGGCGTCGACGTCCTGTCGGCCGGAGGTGATGTTGGTCAGCGCGGCGGCCATGGATGACCAGAACGCGCCCATCTCCGGCACGTTGGGCATCGGCTCGCCCATTTGCGCGTTCTCGAAGGTCGCCTTGATGTGCGGATTGCTCGAAAGCTCTTCCATGTAGGCGGTGTTGGCCACCGCACCCAGCGGCACGTCGGCGTTCACCGTCTTCAGGCCGTCGACCTCGAGCAGGTAGTTCTCGAGAAACTCCACGGCCAGGTCCTTGTTCGGGCTGGCGGCGTTGAGCAGCGCGGCGGCGACGCCGACGAAAGGCTTGCCCGGTTCGCCGTCGATGGCGGGAATCGGTGCCACGCCGAAGTCGATGCCGCTCTTCTCGATGTTCGACCAGGCCCAGGGGCCGCTGATCATCATCGCCGAGTCGCCCTTGTTGAAGGCCGCCTCGGCCACGCTGTAATCCGCGCCCTTGGGCATCACACCCTTGTCGATCAGGTCGCGCAGCACCTGCGCGCCGGCCTTGGCGCCGGCGTTGTTCACCCCAGTGGATTTGACGTCGTAACCGCCGTCGGTCCGCTCGAATACGTAGCCGCCCTTGGCCGACAGCAGCGGCCAGGTGAAGTAGGTGTTGTTGTAGTCCCAGAGGATGGCGCGCTTGCCCTGCGGAGCGAGCTTCTCGTTCAGCGCCAGGACGTCGTCGAAGCTCTTCGGCGGCGTATCCACCAGGGCCTTGTTGTAGATCAGGCCGATGGTTTCCACCGAGATCGGGTAGCCCCACAGTTTGTTGTCGTAGGTCACCGCCTGCCAGGAGAAGCCGGCGATGCCGGACTTGGTCTCGGCGCTGGGGGTGACGGGGGTGAGCAGGCCGCTCTTGGCCCATTCGCCGATGCGGTCATGGGCCCAGATGAAGATGTCCGGGCCGTTGCCGGTGGCCGCCGCCTGCTGGAACTTGTCGGTGGCGCTGTCCGGGTGGGCCACTTCCACCGGAATACCGGTCTCGGCGGTGAACCGCTTGCCAACCTCTGCCAGGCCCTTGTAGCCCTTGTCGCCGTTGATCCAGACGACCAGCTTGCCTTCTTCGATCGCTGCCAGCGCCGGCAGCGGCAGGCTGAAGGTGGCCGCCAGGCCGACAGTGGCGATACACCAGAATTTCTTGTTCATGCTTCGCTTTCCTCGTGGCTTCTTATTAGTTGTTCCACCTGCTGCCGGCCTGAGGCTCTGACAGTCGTTCCATCCTCGGCGCGTCATGCGCCATGTGCATCCTCCTCCTCAAGGGGGCGGAGGGCGTAGAAGCGGGGCGTAGACCGACCCTCGCAGCGGCACAAAATACGCCATCAGCCTGGCGCTTACGCCTATACCCGGCGGCCAACGCGCAGTCAAATGTAGCGAAAAAGCATAATGGAGCCCCATTTGATGCGTGCCCACCGGTTTTCTGCCCTGCCGCTGCTGTTCGGCCTCGCCCTGCCCTTGTCCGGCCTCGCCGCTCCCGAACTGAGCGTTCGCCTGAACGACCAGCCGCTGTCACCGCGCTGGAACGCCCTGGCAGCCGAACGCTACGACACGGAGCTGGAGCTCGAACCCGGTCAGCTGCGATTGGTGATGCCGCAGGGCACCGCGACAGGCGCAGCGCTTGCGCCTTACCGCCGCCAGCCGCTTGGCAAAGACAGCGCCTACCGCTACGAAGTGCCCGAGGCCGGACGCTATCGGCTGATCGTCGAGACCGGCACCGCGCCGGCCCTGCGTCTGTTGCCGATCAAGGCCGCCGAGCCGAAGGCGGCCACCGCGGTCTGCAAGCCGTGGGAGGGTGGCGCGGTGGAACTGGCGGTCGGCGAGGTGTTCCGCGATGGCCAGACCCTGCGCGACGCCCTGTCCGGCACCACGGCGGTGGTCCGCGACGGCCAGGTCAGGCTGCAACCCGCCGCCGGCAGCGACGGCCTCTTGCTGCTCGAAGCCGCCGAGCCGGCCAAACCGGCACCGCGCGACTGGCGCAACGCGATCGTCTACTTCGTGCTCACCGACCGCTTCGCCAACGGTGATCCAGGCAACGACCGCAGCTATGGCCGCGAGCCGGACGGCGCCGAGGAGATCGGCACCTTCCACGGTGGCGACCTCAAGGGGCTGACCGAGCGGCTCGACCATATCGCCAGCCTCGGCGTCGATGCGCTATGGATCAGCGCGCCCTACGAGCAGATTCACGGCTGGGTCGGCGGTGGCGAGCGCGGCGACTTCCGCCATTACGGCTATCACGGCTACTACGCGCTGGACTTCACCCAGCTCGACGCCAACATGGGCAGCGAAAACGACCTGCGCGCCCTCATCAGCGCGGCCCATGCCCGCGGCATCCGCGTGCTGTTCGACGTGGTGCTCAACCATCCCGGCTACTCGACCCTGCAGGACATGCAGCAGCTCGGCTTCGGTGCTCTGCGCGAGGGCATGGCCGAGTACCTGCCCGAGCAGTGGAGCGCCTGGCAGCCGGAAGCCCACGAGAATCTGCACGCCTACCACAACCTGGTGGACTACGAGCACCCGAGCTGGGCCGCCTGGTGGGGCCGCGACTGGGTCCGTGCCGGCATCGCCGACTACGACACGCCGCCCAGCGCCACGGTCGATCCGCTCAAGGGCTCGCTGGCCTTTCTGCCGGATTTTCGCACCGAGTCCGACGCAGTCGTCGCGCTGCCGGAGTTTCTTGCGCGCAAGACGCAGACCCGTGCCGAGCCGCGCGAGGGCTATCGCGTGCGCGACTACCTGATCGAATGGCTGACACTCTGGGTCCGCGAATTCGGCGTCGACGGCTTCCGTGCTGACACCGTCAAGCACGTCGAGCCATCGACCTGGGCCGAATTGCGCGTGGCGGCCGAACGCGCCCGCACCGACTGGGCCCGCGCCAATCCGGACGATCCCATGGCCGACGAGCCGTTCTGGATGGTCGGCGAAGTGTTCGGCCACGGCCCCGAGGCCAGCGACTATCTGGACCAGGGCTTCGACGCGCTGATCAACTTCGACTTTCAGCAGCAGTCGCTGGCGGCCAGCGATTGCCTCGCAGCGGCCGAACCCAGCTACGCGGACTATGCCCGGCGCCTGGGCGAGACACCCGGGCACAACTTGCTGAGCTATGCCTCATCCCACGACACCGCGCTGTTCAACCAGCTGGCCAAGGGCGACCTGGCGCGCCAACGCGGCCTCGCCGCCGCCCTGTTGCTGGCGCCTGGCGCGGTGCAGATCTACTACGGCGACGAAAGCGCGCGTCCATTCGGACCGACCGGCTCGGACCCCTTCCAAGGCACGCGCAGCCCGATGAACTGGGGCGAGCACGAGCAGCCCGAAGTTGCCGCCCTGATCGAACATTGGCAACGGATCGGCCAATTCCGCGCCCGGCATCCGGCGATCGGCGCGGGTGAGCATCGACTGCTTTCGGCCGGCCAGCCCTATGCCTTCGCCCGCGAGCTGGGCGAGGACAAGGTCATCGTGGTGCAGGCCCGATGAGTGCCGCCTCGTTGACCGCAGCGGCACGGCGCCAGGCCCAGCGGGCTTTTCTCGCCAGCGGCACCGAGTTTCGCCTGGGCCGCGCGGAGGATTGCCCGCTGCCACCGCAGGAACTCGCTGCCGTCACCGGAACGGAGCCATGGGTACGCGCCTGCCTCGACGACGGTCTGACCGCCCGCGTCTACCGCGTACAGCTGGCCGGCCGCGACTGGGCGCTGAAGGTCGCGCGGCGGCCCTGTCGTGTGCAGAACCCGGACGGCCAGACGAGCTTTCTCAACGAGTTGCAGCGCCGCCGCGACCTTGCCCGGCTGATGCGCATACCGGAGCAGGCCGAACGCCTGGCCGGCATCGTGCCGACGCAGTACGCCTCGCTGCAGCAGGGCATCGTGTTGTCGCCCTGGGTCGAGGGCCGGCGCATAGAACGCTGGGACGAGCGCCAGCTCGTCGAGCTGTTCGACCTGCTGATCGCCCTGCTGCTGGCCGGCCTGTTCGAGTGGGATCTGGCGCCAGGCAACACCCTGGACGATGGCCGCATCCGCCTGTTCGATTTCGGCTACCTCTACCCCTTCGACCCGCTGCGTCAGTACAACAGCGACGGCCTGGCCTCGCCGGGCTTCCATCCGGCCGAGCGCTTCGAGACGCGCCAGCTGTTCGCCTGCCTGCTGCGGCTGGAACAGGAAAGCGAGACATGGGCACTGGCCGATTTCGAGCTGGAAAAACGCATCGCGCTGGATGCCTACCAGCGCCTGCATCGAGAGCTGACTGGCCGCGGCGCAAGCGAAACGGTATTGGACTGGCTGAGCGGCCTGATGCGTCGCTGGCGCAACGCGCTGGCTGGCGAACTGGGCGGGTTGTACCTGCAGGAAGCCTGGCGCTCGCACTGGCTCGACGTGAAAGACGATCTCAGCGGCCAGAGCTGCACGCCTCTGACCCTACAGCGCCTGGCCTGGCTCCGAGATAAAGCCACCACCCGGCATGCCGATCTGCTCGCCAGCGGTGCGCTGACCAACGAACGACAGCCCGACCGCGAAGCGCTGCTGAACCAGCTTCGCCTGGCCGAAGCACAGGCCGCCCGCTGGCAGCTGGGCGAATCGGGTGCTTAGCCGCGCGCCCGCTGCCAGCAATGGAACACCTGCTAAGCAGGAATGCTGGCAGGCCCAGCCTGCTCTGCGGGAGCGGTCTTGACCGCGAAGGCTGCAAGCCAGTTCGCAGCCAAGGCCGTACCCAAGCTTCACACCATTACCCAGGCGCACCCGCCTCAGAACGAGCCGCTGCTACTGGCGCCGGCGGCGGCCTGGACCTGATTGTTGCCGCCCGATTGCCACTGACGCACCAGCGTCGCGTCCGCCTCGTTGCGGATCAGGCATTTCCACTCCACGTTCTGGCCAGCAGGCAAGGCGATGCTGCCCTTCCAGGTCGGATAGGCACTGGTGTCAGTCAGCCGCACCGCAGCGGCCGGGCTCCAGTTGCCGAGCTGGCTGACGTTGCCCACCGCGTAGACGCTGTCGCCCATCTGCGTCACGCCGTTGTCGCAGCGGAAGTTCACATTGACCAGACCACCCTCGCCGCCGTCATTCCCGCCGCCATCGCCGCTACCGCTGCGCCAGACGCGCACCTGGCCATTGCTGGCGTTGACCGCCTCGCTGAAGCTGCCGCTGGCGACCTGGCCGGGGTTGGCCAGATCGGAGTTGAGCGCCACCACCAGGGTCTGCTGGCTGCCGCTGACGGTGGCGACCAGGCCACTGAAGCCGCTATGGAAGCTGATCGCCGAATCGGCACGCACGCCGGCGGTGCGCCGCACCTGGATCAGCTGGCGGATGAAGTCGCCGTAGCCCCAGTCGTACATGTGCGGCCAGTACACCACCGGCGTGCCCGGGCTGGTGAGGATGTAGGCGTAGGCCTGGCGGATCAGCCCGTCCTGCAGCGCCCAGTGGTGCTGGCCACCGTTCTGCCCGGGCGAATAGCCGGTGTCATGGTTGTCGACAAAGGTCACCGCCACCTCGCGCCAGCGCGGGTCGGGGTTGCCGTTAAGGCCGTTCTTCCAGTCGGCGACCGAGCCGTTCTGCATGCGCTCCTTGAGGGCGAAGTCGAACACCGGGCACTTGGCCCGATCCGACCAGTCCTTGATGATCTGCTGCCAGCTGGCCGTGTTGCGCCAATCCCAGCTCGGGTACTCGGACGGGCCTTTCCACAGCTCGCCGACGCAGAAACTGCTGTCGGCGCTGTCGCTCATCCAGCTGTCGACCCGCTCGGGCGCATAGCCGCGAACGAAGTCGAAGCGGAAGCCACCGGCGCCGTAACCGCTGCGCAGGTTGCCGAGCTCGTCGCGAAACATGCCGTAGACCTGCGGGTGGCCGGTGTTCAGGTCCGACTCGCCGCCGATGAAGCGGTCACCGTCGTCGCAGTCGTTGGCGTAGTTGCCCGGGTCGGCGCAGTCGTTGCGCCAGAAGCCCTGGCCGGCCGGCAGGTTGATTTCCTTTTCCGGGTAGCCGCGGTTCATGTGGTTGGGCACCACGTCGTAGAGCACCTTCACCCCGGCACCGCCGAGCGCACCGGCGGCCTGGCGCAGCTGGGCGTCGCTACCGTAGCGGCCGTTCTTGTTGAAGTCATGCCAGAAGTAGCCTTCGCCGCCGCCGGAGTTGCCGCCATCAGTCCAGCTGGAGAAGTCACGCCAGGGCACCGGCATCCAGATCGCCGAGAAGCCGTCAGCGGCGATGGTCGCGGCCTGCTGGCGGAGGATGTTGTACCAGTCGTTCGGCGCCTCGCGCACGACGTTCCAGTGAAAGCCCTGGAGGATGATTTCGTCGCCGCCGTGGTAGCGCACGCCGGCCGGGCTCTTGCCGGCCTGGTCAGCGAGGGCGGGGAACGGTAGCAGGATCGCCGCCAGCACGGCGGCACGCAGGGTTTGGCTCATCGCAATACTCCGGTTCTTGTGCTTGTTCGCGGGTATCCGGCAACGCTTTGCCGAATGAGGATGAACGCCGGCCGGACTTTCGACCGACCCGTGCAGACTGCTCCCGGGCCCGCTCACGTCCAACCTCCCTGCGCGCTTTCGAGGCGGCGTAGTGGCCAGGCGGAGGACCCATGGCAATCATCTGCGCCCCGCCCGTCGCGACCCCGCCCCGGGGATTACGCCGCAGTCATCCCGATTACGCCCTCGGGCTGCGCCAGCGAAATATTCAGCCGGGAGGATGCCGCCCCCTGCCCCATCACCGAGGCTTTGCGCCACCGATCGGCGTTGCCGCGACAGGCAGCGCCGGCGTGACCGCTCGGCATTAACAAGAAAAACAAGGACCCGTCATGAAGCACACCGCGCACCCTCTGTTCGTCCTCAAACCCGTCTGTGTTCTCGCCGCCCTGCTGGTCGGTGGCCCGGCCCTGGCGGTCGATTTCCACGGCTACCTGCGTTCCGGCGTCGGCGCCACGGCCGGCGGCGGAGACCAGGCCTGCTTCCAGGCTGCCGGCGCACCGGCGAAATATCGCCTGGGCAACGAATGCGAAACCTACGCCGAGATCGGCCTCGGCCAGGAGGTGTGGAGCGAAGGCAACCGCAGCTTCTACGTCGACAGCATGATCGCCTACCGCTCCGATCAGGGTAACGACTGGGAAGCCACCGGCACCGACACCAACGGCGGCGAGAACAACCCGTTCGACGAGGCCGGCACCACCTCCATCCGCCAGTTCAACGTGGTCGGCAAGAACCTCATCCCGAGCCTGCCGGGCGCGGCGATCTGGGCCGGCAAGCGCTACTACAAGCGCCACGACGTGCACATCAACGACTACTACTACTGGGACGTCTCCGGCCCCGGCGCCGGTATCGAGGACATCGACCTGGGCTTCGCCAAGGCGAGCGTGGCGTGGATCCGCAACACCGACGGCGACTGGGTCTACCAGGGCTCGGGAACCGGCACCAACCTGGCCAACGACACCCTCGACTTCCGCCTCGCCGAGATCGACGTCAACCCAGGCGGCAAGCTGGAGCTGGGCTACGACTACGGCAAGGCCAACCTCACCGACGAGCAGGAGCGCGATCCCGGCTACGAGGACCAGAAAGGTCATCTGGTCACCCTCGAGCACACCCAGAGCGACTGGTTCGGCGGCTACAACAAACTCGCCCTGCAGTACGGCACCGACGGCATCATCGGCAGCAGCGGGCGCAACAGCACCGGCAACAGCGACGGCAAGATGCTGCGCCTGGTCAACCAGGGCGTGGTCGGCCTGAGCGACAACATCGAGATGATGTACGTGCAGATCTACGAGGACCGCGACTTCGACAACGACTCCGGACAGACCTGGGCCAGCTTCGGCGTGCGCCCGGTGTACAAGTGGAGCGACGTGATGAGCACCGCGCTGGAGTTCGGCTACGACCGCGTCGATCCACAGGCCGACGGCGAACGCACCCGCGACCTGAAGAAGCTCACCCTGGCCCAGCAGTGGTCAGCCGGCAACAGCTTCTGGGCGCGCCCGCAGATCCGCGTGTTCGCCACCTACGCCCAGTGGGACGGCGGCCGCTACCAGGCCGCCAGCGAATCCATCGACGCCGGTGACGACGACGGCCTCACCTTCGGTATCCAGGCCGAGGCCTGGTGGTAAACCGCGCCGGCTGAACGCCGTTGCACGCAACGGCAGACTTTCCGCTCCCACCGTCCAGACGGTGCCTTTTGCCCCGACTCTGGCAGGTCGGGGCATTTTTTATCCGGAGAACCGCCATGCATCCTCTATCCCTTCTCGCCGCCGGGCTGATCGCCCTGGCGCTGGCCGGCTGCAGTAGCGAACCGCTGCGTCGGGTCGACGCCCTCGCCGCCAGCCCGGCGCCGCTGCACGGCTCGGTCGAACAGGCCCGTGCCGCGCTGGCCGCCGCACCGTCTTGCTGCAGCGGTCTCGACCAGCTGCCGTACCAGCCGCTGGAGGCGGGCTTCAGCGGCAATGTCGTGATCGACAGCCAGGCCCCGGCCTATGCCTTCGAAACCGGCAAGAGCTTCCTGCGCGCCTTCAAGCTGCCGGCCGGCGGCCCGTCGTTCGAGCTGCGCCTGTACAGCCAGGCCGGCAGCAGCGTGCTGGCGCCCAACGCCATGCTGCTCGACAGCCGCATGCGCCCGACCCGCCTGCTGGATGCCGACGACTTCGCCTACGTACCGCCGACCGGCCTCAAGGGCGACAGCCTCGACGCGCGCCTGCGCATCGACCGCTCGCAGCCGGAGCATCCGGGCAACGAGCGTTACCTGATCCTCTATACCAGCGAGGCGCAGATGGCCGGGCAGACGGTCCTGCAGCACCCGGCCAAGGCCTACGCCAAGGCGCTGGGCAACGAGCCGCCGAGCATCCCCGACCCGGTGGCGCAGCACTCCCCGGTGGGTGTGATCAAGCTGGTGATGATCCCCGACAGCGCCGCCGGCTCGACCGCCAAGGGCTACGTACCGGGCTACAGCATCGGCCAGGAAATGGGCAACGAACTGCCCAGCGCGCCGGCGCCAACGGTGCTGCCGGAGACCTCGGCGTACTACCGCCAGGCGATCGATGCCGCTCTGACCGAGAAGGACCTGGAACGCGCGCTGCGTCTGGCCGACGAAGCGGCACGGGTTGGCGACAGCGCGGCCAAGCGGCACCTGCTCGAGCGCATCGAGATCCGCTGAAAGGCGGGGTTCGCGGCGCGGCAATCGCGTCGCGAACATCGCTGTGGACAGGTGAAGCGCGTTACGCCTGGGTCAGCTGCTTGTACAGCTGCGGCAGACGGAACGGCAGCTGTTGCGGCTCCTTGATCAGGGTGTAGCCGTTGGCGCCGAACATATATGGCAGGTAGCCGCCGGCCTCGCGGTCGATGGTGATGCAGAACGGCAGCAGGCCCTGCTTGCGCGCTTCCATGACGGCCTGGCGGGTATCTTCGACACCGTAACGGCCTTCATAGAGGTCCAGATCGTTCGGCTTGCCGTCGGTGACCAGCAGCAGCAGCTTGCGCCGCTGCTTGCAGGCGCCGAGCAGTTCGGTGGCGTGGCGGATGGCGGCGCCCATGCGGGTGTAGTAGCCGGGCTTGAGCGCCTGGATGCGCCCGCGGGTCTCGTCGCCGTAGGGCTGGCGGAAGCTCTTGAGCTCCTGCATGCGCACCTGCTGACGGCGCAGCGAGGAGAAACCGTAGAGCGCGAACGGATCGCCGACCGCCGACAGCGCTTCGCCGAACAGCAGCAGGCTGTCGGTGACCACGTCGATCACCCGGTGCTCGTTGTCCAGGTGCGCGTCGGTGGACATCGACAGGTCGGCCAGCAGCAGGCAGGCCAGGTCGCGGCGGTTCTGCCGCTGCTCCATGAACAGACCACGTTCGGCGCACTGGCCGTTCTGCCGCTCGACGTGAAAATCGAGCCAGGCCTGCATGTCCAGTTCCGAGCCCTGCGGTTGCTGACGCAGCCACTGGCGGTCGTTGCGCAGGTGCTCGAACTGCCGACGCAGGCGTCGCGCCAGCGGCGACAGGTGCAACGGCAACGGCTTGGCCTCGGCACCACGTGGCAGCATCAGCTGCAGGTTGACGAAGTCCTGCTGCAGACATTGCTTGCGATAGTCCCACTCGGGCAGCTTGATGCCTTCGCCCAGCGGCACATCGTCGAAATCCGCGGCAGGCAGGTCCAGGTCGAGCTTCAGCCCGCCGCCCTGGCGCATGCGCTGGCGCGACAGCGCCAGTTCGTCGAGGTCCTCGGCGACACGGGCGGCATCGAGGTCCTCGGTGTCGTCGCCGCAGCGGTCCAGCTCGATATGCTCGGACCAGCTGAACAGGTTCTCCAGACGGAACAGCAGCAGGCCGCCCTTGCTCGAGCTCTCGTCCACCCGCCGGGCGCGCTTGCGCTGACGGGACTCACCGCCGGGCGGGGTTTCCAGATTGCCCTCGCCTTCCTCGGCGCGCTGGGCGGCCTGAGGTTCACCGAGGTTGTCCGCCGGATACAGCCACAGCGGCAGCGGCCAGGGCGCGCGCTCGCTGCGCGGGAACTGGCTGACGCTGCCCGGCTCGCGCAGCGCCTGGCACAGTGCCGCTTCCAGCGCAGCCTCGGCCTTGGGCAGCTGGCTCGGGTCCGGGCGCAGCTGCAGATGAGCTTCGACCAGGCGCTGATAGCGCGGGCGCATGGCCGGAAAATGTTCAAGGATCGCCTGGGTCCAGCGCTGGTTGTCGCGCGCCCAGTGGCGCATCGGCCCGGCCTGTGCGGCGAGCAGCGCCAGCCAGCGATACAGATCCTGGTTCAGCGAGACTTCCGGGTAGACCGCCAGGCTCTGCGGCAGCCGCAGATTGCTGGCGTCGCACCAGGCCACCGGCAGTTGCTTGCAGGTCCCGGCGACCTGTTGCAGCAGGTTGCGCCTGAGCAGCAGATCACGCGCGCTGGCGGCTTCGACGCCGACCCCGCTGGCGCCGCCCATGGCGCGGAACAGCAACGACAGCGGCCGCTGCATGCTCTCGAGATCGACCCGTGCTTCCGGAAAATCCGGGTTGGCACGACGGGTGATGAAGCGGTGCCAGACACTACCGACCCACTCTTCCACTTCGATGGTAAAGGCCATGGCGGTTACTCCGTGCAGGCACTGAAAAAGCAAAACGGCCCGCTGTTACCAGCCGGGCCGTCGATCCTCATTGCGACGCGTCTCAGGCCGCGGCGGCAGCTGCTGCTACGGCCGGTACCCGACCGCGCTGGCGGAAGCTGTACAGGTAGCAGACCAGGCCGATCAGGAAGAACACCCCGGCGATCAGGCGCAGCCAGAAGAAGATGGCCAGCTGGTCGGCGGTGTTCATGAACGACATGGCAGCACCGTCGGCAGGGATCCGCTGCAGCCACACCTGCACCACGCCGGCTGCGGTGAGGAACAGGGTGATCGCGACCATGGAGATGGTCATCAGCCAGAAGCCCCAGACTTCGATGCGCTGAGCGCGTGCATCCGGTGCTTCGCCCAGGCCACGCAGACGCGGCATGGCGTAGCTGATCATGGTCATCACGATCATCGCGTAGGCACCGTAGAAGGCCAGGTGGCCGTGTGCGGCAGTCAACTGCGAACCGTGGGTGTAGTAGTTCACCGGAGCCAGGGTGTGCAGGAAGCCCCACACGCCGGCACCGAGAAACGCGGTCACGGTGGTGCCGATGGCCCACAGCGAAGCGGCCTTGTTCGGATGCTCGCGACGGCGACGGTTAACCATGTTCAGGGCGAACAGCACCATGGCGAAGAACGGCAGCGGTTCCAGGGCGGAGAAGATCGAGCCCAGCCACAGCCACACGGTCGGCGCACCGATCCAGAAGAAGTGGTGGCCGGTACCGATGATGCCGGTGATCAGAGCCATGGCGATGATCACGTAGAGCCACTTCTCGACCACTTCGCGGTCCACGCCGGTGATCTTGATCAGGACGAAGGCGAGCATCGAACCCATGATCAGTTCCCACACGCCTTCCACCCACAGGTGCACGACGAACCACCAGTAGTACTTGTCGCGCGCCAGGTTCTCGGGGTTGTAGAAGGAGAACAGGAAGAACACCGCGAGGCCGATCAGACCGGTCATCATCACCGTGCTGACCACGGTCTTGCGACCCTTGAGCATGGTCATGCCGATGTTGTAGAGGAAGCCCAGGGCCACCACCACGATGCCGATCTTGGTGATCGTCGGCTGCTCGAGGAACTCGCGTCCCATGGTCGGCAGCAATTCGTTCTTGGTCATCTCCGCCAGCCCTGCATAGGGCACGAAGAGGTAACCGAGAATGGTCAGCACGCCGGCCGCGGCGAACACCCAGAACAGGATGATGGCCAGTTTCGGACTGTGCAGTTCACGGTCCGCTTCCTCGGGAATGAGGTAGTAGGCCGCACCCATGAAGCCGAACAGCAGCCAGACGATCAGCAGGTTGGTGTGAACCATCCGTGCCACGTTGAAGGGCAGCAGCGGGAACAGGAAATCACCGATGACGTACTGCAGTCCCATGATCAGACCGAACAGGATCTGACCGACGAACAGGATCAGTGCAAACACGAAGTAGGGTTTGGCAACGGCCTGCGATTGGAATTTGAGATGCGGATTGATGATGCTCATCTCGTGGCCCCTCCAGTTAAATCGGAAACAAAGACGTCCATCGATCAACCCTCCCTGTTTGGCGGCCAGTTGTTGGTATCGATCTTCGAAGTCCACTTGAGGAACTCCGCCATATCGTCAACTTGCTGTTCGGTCAGATTGAACTGAGGCATCGCACGACGACCGGGGGCGCCGAGAGGCTGGGCCTTCATCCAGGCGTGCAGGAAGGGCTTGAAGGCCTCTTCACCACCACGACGGACGAACACGTTGCCCAACTCCGGCGCGAAATAGGCGCCTTCACCGAGCAGGCTGTGGCAGCCGATGCAGTTGTTGTTTTCCCAGACTGCCTTGCCGCGTACTACCGCTTCGGTCATTTCCGATGCGTTCGTGCGTTCGGGGAAAGTCTGCTCTGTGTGGTAGGTAAGGCCGAGGAACACCAGGAAGAAGAACACGCTTCCTCCGAAGTAGATATTCCTGGCCATTCCTTTGGTGAAGGTCTCGGACATGGTCGCCTCCTCGTGGCTTGGCGTGGCCAGTTTAAGAAGGGGGCTATCGAAACCTGCTTGATGGCAATCAAGAAAAACCTGAACGTGGCAGTAGGGCTTTCTGGAGGCACTGCAGGAGGGGCGCAAAGCCGGACGCCACGGGGGCTGCGGCGCGTTGCGGGCCACAGGCCTGCATTTTCGGGCGGCGTGACCGTGGCCTTGGGCGGCCCGTGCGGCGATCGCACGCAGGTCCTGCCGACGCCGCCGCGGGCATCAGCATGCAGAGAATCAGGCGCGGCGTTGGGTCGTCAGGCGCAGACCGGTCTTCTTCAGAATGCGGCTGGATACCAGTATCTCGTTGGCCCGGCAGGCGCTGCCCAGCAGCGCGCGAATCTGGTTGCGGTAGGCCTCGATGTCACTGGCATCACGCCCATGCACCATGGCGAACAGATTGTATGGCCAGCCTTCCTGCCGCGGTCGGCGATAGCAGTGACTGACGAAGGGCTGGGCGCCGATCAGCGCACCCAGTCTCGCGATCTCGGCGTCGTCGACGTCCCACACGGTCATGCCGTTGTGCCGGTAACCGAGGCGGTAGTGGTTGGGTACCGCCGCGATACGCCGGATCGCACCGTCCGCCTGCAGCCGCTGCAGCAGCGCCAGGGTGGCATCGACGTCGATGCCCAGCTCAGCGGCGAGCCAGGCCCAGGGATCGGCCACCAGCGGCAGCCCGGCCTCGGTCAACTCGATCAGGCGGCGGCTCAGGCCATCATCAGACGGGGAAGTGCAAACCGACATGGAAGGTTTCCTCTTTCGGCAGATTCAGCACCGCCAGGCCGGTCCCGGCCTCGATGCGCGCGATGCTCTCGGCGATGCCCTGCGGGGTCTCGCAACCGAGCACGAACCACATGTTCCAGCGGTGTTCGCGGCGGTAGTTGTGTGCCACTTCGGGCATCGCCGAGAGCATCGCGGCGACCTCGTCGAAACGCGCCTCCGGCACCGACAGCGCGGCCAGGGTGAAGGCGCCGCCGAGCCGGTCGATGTCGAACATCGGCCCGAAGCGGGTCAGCGTGCCGTCGTCGAGCAATGCCTGGACCCGCTCGCGCAGGGCCTCGGAGGTGCTGCCCAGCTCCTCGGCCAGGGCTTCCCAGGGGTGGCGCACCAGCGGCAGGCCATGCTGCAGACGATTGATCAGCAGCCGGTCGAATTCATCCATTGGCGACCTCGGGCAGCGGCGGTGCAAAACGGCCACCGCACTGTTTGAAGGCCCGCGTGCTGAACAGCAGCTGATGCGGCACATCGCTCAGGCCGTTGTCCGCCAGCAGGCGCTCGATCAGCCGGCAGACCTGCTCGCGCTCGCGGCCATGGACCATGCAAAACAGATTGTAGGGCCACTGCGGCAGACGCCGCGGGCGCTGGTAACAGAGATTGACGCCGGCGGCCAAGCCGAGCCGCCGCCCGACTTCGTCGACCTGCGCATCGGGGATGTCCATCACCAGCATGGCGTTGGCGCGAAAACCCAGCGCGCGATGCTTGAGCACCAGGCCGAAGCGGCGGAACAGCCCTTCTTCCTGCCAGCATTGGATCTGTTCGAGGACCTGCGCCTCGACGCTGCCGATCTGCTCGGCGAGCCGCTGATACGGACGTGCGGCCAGCGGCAGGCCACCCTCGAGCAGGCGACGCAGCTGCAGCGCCTGCAGGTCATTGAGACAACCGGTCATGATGGATCTCCCAGCGGAAAGCCGAGGTCGATGCGAAAGGCCTGCTGCATCGGCAGGTCGAGCGGAGTCAGCCCGGTATCGGCCTCGATTTCGGCCAGCAGCCGGTCGAGGTGTGGCCGATCCGGCCCGGTCAGCACGAACCAGAGGTTGTAGCGATGCTCGCGCAGGTAGTTGTGGTTGACCTCGGGGAACGCATTGATGCGCGCCGCGATCTGCTCCAGCCGAGCCTCGGGCACGGCCAGCGCGACCAGGGTGCTGGCGCCGGCACGGCTGTGCTCGAACACCGGGCCGATGCGCGACAGGCCACCGCCCTCGTGCAGCTGTCGGAGACAGGCGAGCACCTCGTGCTCGCTGCAGCCCAGTTCCTCGGCCATGGCGCGGTAAGGCTCGGCGCACAGCGGCATGCCGTGCTGGTAGCGGTCGATCAGGCGGCGGCTGAGGGCGTCGATCTGCATGTCACAACCCCGTCTCGTGGGCGCGGCTGCTGAAGAAGATGCCGCTCGGACTCTGCGCCGGCAGTCGCTTGAGCAGCTTCAGGGTGTAGGGGTCCCAGACCTGGATTTCCTCGCCATCGCGCACCGACAGCCAGAGCTGGTCGCCACGGGCGGTGAACTCCATGTGCAGCACCGCCGGGCCCGGTTCCAGATCGGCGATGATCTCGTGGGTCTCGCTGTCGATGACCTGGACCTTGCCGTTGTCGGGGTGCGCGAAGTTGACCCAGATCTGCCGCGCGTCCGGTCGCGCCATGACGAAGATCGGCTGGCCGGCGACGTCGATGGCGTCGGTCTGCTGCCACCTCTCGGAATCCATCACCAGCACGCGATGCTGGCCGACGGCGGGAACGAAGGTCTGGTTGCCGGCCACGGTCCAGCCTTCCAGGTGCGGCATCTTGTAGACCGGCAATTTCTGCTGGCCGCGGCCATAGCCATCGAGAATGCGCTCCACACCACGCTCGGGATGCCAAAGATCGATCTTGGCCATGCCATCCTCGCCGAACAGGCCGGCGATGTAGTAGCGCCCTTCCGGCGTCAGCAGCGCATCGTAGGGCTGGCGGCCGATACCCTCGAAACGAGTGATCTGCGGCTGGTCGCCCTGACTGAAATCCAGCAGCCAGGTCTCATCGGTATCGAACAGGCTGTAGATGAAGCGCCGGCCGGGCACGTCGATCACGCCGACCACCCGCGAATTGCGGCTGCCATCGGCCAGCGGCGTAGCCGGTATGTCGGCGACCAGCTCCAGGGTCTTGGCATCGAAGACCTTGACCCCGCCCGGCTCGTAGTTGCCGACAGCGATCAGCGTGCCGTCCTGGCTGATGGCGCCACCGATGCTGTTGCCGCCCTGGATGACGCGACGATCGATGCGCTGACGCAGCAGGTCGACCTTGGTCAGCCCGCCGTCGCGGCCGAATACATAGGCGTAGCGCTGGTCGCGGGAGAACACCACCGAGGCGTGGGACAGGTCGCCCAGGCCCTCGACGCGGGCGAGCTGGCTCTGGCTGCTGCTCTCGATGATCTGCAGGCTGCCGGTGGCGCGCTCCACCACCACGCCCAGGTCTCCGGTGCCGCGCAGCGGTTGCTGTGCACAGGCCGCGAGCAGACCGGCCGCAGCCAGCAGCAGAAAAGGACGAATCATGGCTTGGGATATCCTTCGAGCAGGCGGTCGACCAGCCAGGCGATGTCCTGCTCGTCGAGCAGCACATTCCAACCGGGCATGGCGGTGCCAGGGCGGCCGTGGGTCACGGTGACGATCAGACTGTCACGGGGTTTGCCGGCTAGCGCCTCGCGGGTGAGCGCGGGTCCGAGACCGCCGGTCATGCGCAGGCCATGGCAGGAGCCACAGTCCTGAAGTAGCAGATGGTCGAGCTTCGCCTGGCGTTCGGCAGCGGGGGCCGCGGCCAGGGCAAGGGGAAACAGGAGAAAGGACGCCAGGGCCAGTCCCAGACGTGAAACGGCGTGTCGGGCAACTGTCATGGCGTCCTCCGTGCAGCTTACTTGTGGCTAAGAACCCACTCGGCGAGGATCTTGGCTTCTTCTTCGGTGACGGCGTTCGGCGGCATCGGGATCGGACCCCATACGCCCTGGCTGCCGTTCTTGATGTGGCCAGCCAGCAGATCGGCAGCGCCGTCCTGTCCTGCGTACTTGGCGGCGACTTCCTTGAACGCCGGACCGACCAGCTTGGCATCGATGCTGTGGCAAGCCGCGCAAGGCTTGCTCTTGAACAGCGCCTCACCATCCTGCGCCAGTGCCGGCTGCAGGGTCAGCGCGCCGCCCAGGGCGAGCATCGGGATAAGGATTTTCTTCATTAGATCTTTTCCTCAAGGCTAAAGGGGAGAGCGTTACCGCTCACCCAAAGGGTGCTCAGCAAAACGCACTGAGCAAGTGCACGGTAAATTTACCGCTTGTGCTAGGCAACCTTTTGTCCTTGGTCATTGTTTGTGGGTTCCGGGACTTCGAACGGCTGCTTCGCGACCCGTGCGGGCAGGCTCAGAATGAATGAGCCGCCATGCCGGTTCCTTGATTGCAATCAAATCATCCCATCGGCACGGTTGCGCCGTCGCCGGCCGCTCGGACACCGGAAAAGCACAAGGCCGGCATTGCGCCGGCCCGTTGCTTGCCGCCTGGTTACTGCTTGGCGGCGGTGATATCGCCCTGGGCGTCGATACCCAGCGTGTAGCCGAGCGAAACGTGGTGGTAGCGCCCAGTGGCGTTGTCGTCATGGATGGCGAAGCCGAAGTTGTAGACGTTGCCCGGAGCCAGTGTCACGTCGCCCTCGCCGCCAGCGAACTTGCGGGTGAACACCACCGTCCAGGTATCGCCATCGAGCTGGCCCTGGGCATCGACCAGGGCCTGGCCGCCTTCCATCACCCGCTCGGTGGCGACATGGCCGTCGAACGCCTTGTTCTCACCGCTGCGCCACTGGTTCAGGTCGTAGAAAATCCCGTTGGCCAGCGAGCCGTCCTTGACGTATTTGGTCTTGGTATCGGCTGCACCCGGCATGGTCCGCGCGTCGCCGTGGCAGCTGCCCCAGCAACCGCCCGCCTCGGCCAGCTGGACCTTGGAACCGCCTTCGAGCATGTAGGCGATCTTCACCGGGTTGTCGGCGTCCATCGGCGCCGCACCGGATGCTGCGGGTTGTTTCCAGGTGAAGCGCAGGTAGAGGTTCTCGCCGTCGTTGGCGGCCTGCACCTTGGCATTGATGAAGGGCGCCTTGCCATCGATCGGCGTGGGCTCGAGCTTCTGGCCGCTGGCCATCTTGCCGCCCATGTCCGCGACTTCCTCGGAGTGGCAGCCGGCGCAGGTCTCGCCTTTCTTCAGGGCCCGGGCGCCACCGTGCTCGGTACCCTTGGTGATCCATTCCACCGGCGATACGCCGGGGTAGAACAGAGTGACGTCGGTCGCAGCCACCGCGCTCCAGTCAGCCGGTGCCGCGGCCATAGCAGCCTGTGCACCGAAGGCGATTACCGCCCCCACCGCGCTGGCCATCAGGGTCTTTTTCATAATCGGTTCCTCATCATCGATGGTTGGCTGGCCCGCCGGACCGCAGTTCAGTCTTCGTCTTCTTCGGTCATACCTTCGGGCAGGTGGTGCGCGATGCCCTTGTGGCAAGCGATGCAGGTCAGGTTGTCTTCGCGCGCCATCTCATGCTGCTTGCGGGCTCGCTGTTTCTGCATGTCGGAGCTCATGCTTTCCAGGCTGTGGCAGTTGCGGCACTCGCGGGAATCGGATGCCCGCATCCGGGCCCATTCGCGACGCGCCAGGGTCAGCCGCTTGGCCTCGAACTTTTCGGCGGTGTCGATGGTGCCGACGATCTTGCCCCATAGCTCCTTGGAGGCCTCGACCTTGCGCACCATCTTGTGCGTCCAGTCGCGCGGCACATGGCAGTCCGGGCAGGTTGCGCGAACGCCGGTGCGGTTGGCGTAGTGAATGGTCTCCTTGTACTCGGGGTATACGTTGTCCCCCATCTCGTGACAGGAGATGCAGAAGGTTTCGGTGTTGGTAGCCTCCAGCGCGGTGTTGAAGCCGCCCCAGAAGACGATGCCGGCAACAATGCCCACCACTAGAATGCCGCCGAGCGAGTAGCGCGCGCTCGGCCGCCGCAGTAGCGCAAGGATGCCGCCCTTCTTTTGCTTGTTGCCGTCTTGATCTGTCATGGAATCTGTTCCCTTGCCAGACCCACCGCGCCAGGCGCGGTGGGTGTTAACAGGCAATCCTCGGGCGGATTAGTACACGTCGTGCATGGTGTTGAAGACGTTGAACTTGCCGGTCGGCGTGACGATTGCCGGGTCGGTGATCACCTTCTTCAGCTTCAGCGTCTTGTCGTCGTAGATCACGATCGCGGACTGGTCGGTCTTGCCGCCCCACAGGGAGATCCACACCTCGTTACCCGCCTCGTTGTACTCGGGATGGGTGGCGCGACGGATCGCCTTGCTTTCCGGCAGACCGGAATCCTTGGCGACGTCGAGACGCTTGGGTTCCTTGCTCAGATCGGCCAGGTCGTAGACGTAGACGGACTCGGCGACTTCCCGCTCGGGGTTCATCGGCGCGTCGGCCCAGAGGTTCTTCGATTTCGGATGGGTCTTGACGAACAGGTTGCCGGCGCCCGGCATCTTCAGTTCCTGCACCACCTTCCAGTTGTGCTCCTTGTACTTGGCGTACTTCGGATCCTCGGAAGCGGTGGAGATCAGCGAGACCACGTCGTCACCCAGGTGGCCGGTGGTCCAGACCGGGCCGAACTGCGGATGGATGAAGTTGGCGCCGCGACCCGGGTGCGGGATCTTCGCGGTGTCGACCAGCGCGGCCAGCTTGCCGGTCTTGGTATCGACCGCAGCGACCTTGTTGGAGGCGTTGGCAGCGACCATGAAGTAGCGCTTGGAGTAGTCCCAGCCACCGTCGTGGAGGAACTTGGCCGACTCGATGGTGGTGGTCTTGAGGTTCTTAAGGTCGGTGTAGTCGACCAGGATGATCTGCCCGGTTTCCTTCACGTTGACCACCCACTCCGGCTTGATGTGCGAAGCGACGATGGACGCTACGCGCGGCTCGGGGTGGTATTCGCCGTCGACGGTCTGACCGCGGGTGGATACGACCTTGATCGGCTCCAGGGTCTCGCCGTCCATGATCGAGTACTGCGGCGGCCAGTAGGTGCCACCGATCAGGTACTTGTCCTCGTAGCCCTTGAACTTGGAGGTGTCCACGGAACGGGCATCGGAGCCCAGACGCACGGTGGCGACGGTGGTCGGCTCTTCGTACCACATGTCGATGATGGTGGTCAGGCCGTCGCGGCCAACGGTGTAGACGTAACGGCCGGAAGCGGACAGACGCGAGATGTGTACCGCGTAGCCGGTGTCCAGCACCTTCCAGATGGTGTGGGTATCGCCGTCGACCAGGGCCAGCTTGCCGGCATCGCGCAGGGTGATGGCGAACACGTTCTTCAGGTTGATGTTGTTCAGCTGCTTCTTCGGACGCTGATCAACCGGAACGATGAGCTTCCAGCTGTCCTTCATGTCCTGCAGGGAGAACTCCGGCGGCACATCCGGGGTGTTCTGGATGTAACGCGCCATCATGTTGATCTCTTCCTTGGTCAGGATGTCGTCATAGTTGACCATCCCGCCCTCAGTGCCATAGGCAATGATGTTCTCCAGGCGCTTGGTGCCCAGGTTGAGGGTGCCGCCCTCGGTCTTCTTGCCGTCCGCGTCGGTCTTGCTCCAGTGCGGCTCGAGGTTCTTGCCCGTGGCTCCTTTACGTAGAACGCCATGGCAACCGGCACAGCGTTCGAAATAGATCTGCTTGGCCGCCTCCTTTTCTTCGGCGGTCATCTCTGGGGCAGCAGCCTGGGCGACTGCCAGACCAAGCAACGAAAGGCCGGCGATCAGGCCAGCCAGGATAGGTTTACCGACATTGCTCATCCTTCTCTCCTATGGGAGCGCTTCTGGCGACTCCTGCTAGTTACGGCGGTGTGGCAGTTCCCGGGGACTTCTTCTTTTTGCGATTTGGATGCTATGAGAGCGCCGTTGCGAAGGCGCTTGACGACAATCAAGAGAGCCCCCGGCACCCCCTGAGCGTGACGCCTTGTCGCGGGCGCAACGGGCCGAAACGTCTGGAATCGGCTTCGATTGGTCGGCATCGGAGGCGAGACTTGATCGCAATCAAGCTTTGCCGGCGGATGGCTTGAGAGGGGTCGGTGGGCTCGGTAGCTTGGCGATGGAAATAACCAACTGCTGCCGTGAGGTACTTGCCTGTGAATGCGATTGAAATCCCGACTGCCGCCGGCACGCCTGACGCGCCCTTCTACCAACCGCTAGGCAACGAAGAGCAGCTGTTCCAGCAGGCCTGGCAGCACGGCATGCCGGTGCTGATCAAAGGCCCGACCGGCTGCGGCAAGACCCGCTTCGTGCAGCACATGGCGCATCGGCTGAACCTGCCGCTGTACACCGTGGCCTGCCATGACGATCTCTCCGCCGCCGACCTGGTCGGCCGTCACCTGATCGGCGCCCAGGGCACCTGGTGGCAGGATGGCCCGCTGACCCGTGCGGTGCGTGAGGGCGGCATCTGCTACCTGGACGAAGTGGTCGAGGCGCGCCAGGACACCGCCGTGGTGCTGCACCCGCTGGCCGACGACCGCCGTGAGCTGTTCATCGAGCGCACCGGCGAGGCGCTCAAGGCGCCGCCGGGTTTCATGCTGGTGGTGTCCTACAACCCCGGTTACCAGAACCTGCTCAAGGGCATGAAGCCGAGTACCCGCCAGCGTTTCGTGGCGATGCGCTTCGATTACCCGCCGGCCGCCGAGGAAGTGCGCATCGTCGCCAACGAGGCGCAGGTGGATGAAGAACTCGCCGCCCAGGTGGTCAAGCTCGGCCAGGCGCTACGCCGGCTGGAGCAGCATGATCTGGAAGAAGTCGCCTCGACCCGCCTGCTGATCTTCACCGCGCGGATGATCCGCTCCGGCATGACGCCGCGTCAGGCCTGCCTGGCCTGCCTCGCCGAACCGCTGTCGGATGACCCGCAGACAGTCGCCGCGCTGATGGATGTGGTCGATGTCCACTTCGCCTGAAGCCACCAGCCAACTGCACCGGCGCCTGCCGGGCGACCTGGCGATGTGGTTCTTCATCCTCGCCGAGCTGACCGTCTTCGCCATCCTGATCCTGGCGTTCGCCGCCACGCAGATGCTCAATCCAGAGCTGTTCAGCGAGAGCCGCGCGGCACTGGACAGCTCCATCGGCCTGGCGCTGACCTTGAGCCTGCTGACCTCCGGGCTGTTCGCCGCGCTGGCGGTGGAACAGGTGCGCGAAGCCCGCTCCGGGCGCGCGACGCTGTTGCTGCTCGCCGCGCTGGGCACGTCCTGCGTCTACGTGGTGCTCAAACTCAACGAGTACAGCCACCTGGCCGGGCTCGGCCTGGGCATGGAACACAATACCTTCTTTACCCTGTACTGGATTCTGACCGGCTTTCATTTCCTGCATGTGCTGCTGGGCATGGTGATTCTCGGCTGGCTGGCCATGCGCTGCCGCCGCGGTGCCTACGGGCCGAACGAGCACAGCGGCCTGGAATCCGGCGTGCTCTACTGGCACATGGTGGATATGGTCTGGGTGCTGCTGTTCCCGCTGGTCTACGTGCTGAGGTAAGTCATGTCCGCTTCGAAGAATCTGCTAGCCTGCTGGCTCGGCCTGGCACTGCTGTCGGTTTCCACCGTGCTGCTGGGCAACGCCGGCGCCACGCTGGCGTTGACCGCTGCCGTTCTGCTCACGGCGTTCGGCAAGGCCTGGCTGATCACCGACGGTTTCATGGAGCTGCGCCATGCCCCGCGGACGTGGCGTCTGCTGCTGCTCGCCTGGCCGCTGGTACTGGTGCTCGGCGTGCTGCTGACCCTGCTCTGACCAACGGTACACCGCCGCAAGAAGCTGACGATGCGGTCAACCACGCCCCGCGACTTTTATTGTTTCCGATCAAGGCCAGCCCTACCCCGCTCGGTGATCCTGCTGCTCAAGGAGCGGGCGCCCGAGACGGCGCGCCCGGTGAGATACGCTGCCGAAGCGGAGCCGCCCCATGTTGAGAATCAGCCATTACCTGCGCGCCCTGGCCCAGCCGGCCACCAAGGTGCTCGGTGCCCGCAGCGTCAGCGGCAAGCGCCCGCCCGTGGTGATCTGGAACCTGCTCAGGCGCTGCAACCTGACCTGCAAGCACTGTTACGCGACCTCCGCCGACAGCGAGTTCCGCGACGAACTGGACACCGCCGAGGCGCTGAAGGTGATCGACGATCTGCACGAAGCCGGCGTGCGCGTGCTGATCCTCTCCGGCGGCGAACCGCTGCTGCGCGACGACATCTTCCAGCTCGCCGACTACGCCCGCGACAAGGGCTTCTTCGTTGCGCTGTCCACCAACGGCACGCTGATCGACGAAAGCAACATCGAGCGTATCGCCGCCGCGCAGTTCGATTACGTCGGCATCAGCATCGATGGCCTGGAGGCGGTGCATGACGAATGGCGCCAGCTCAAGGGCAGCTTCGCCGCGTCCATGCATGCCATCGACCTGTGCCGCCAGCGCGACATCCGCGTCGGCCTGCGCACTACCCTGACGCAGAACAATTACCCGCAGCTGCCGGCCCTGCTGGCGCTGATGCGCGAACACGACGTGCAGAAGTTCTACCTCTCGCACCTCAACTACAGCGGCCGCGGCAAGCGCAGCCGCAAGGCCGACGCCCATCACCAGATGACCCGCGACGCCATGCGTCAGCTCTTCGAGCAGGCCTGGGACGACGTTCAGCACGGCCGCGAGACCGATTTCGTCAGCGGCAACAACGACGCCGACGCCGTCCTGCTGCTGCAGTGGGTCGAGGAGCGCCTGCCGGAACATCGCGAGCGCCTGGAAGGCATGCTGCGCGCCTGGGGCGGCAACGCCTCGGGCAACGGCATCGCCAATATCGACAACATCGGCGACGTGCACCCGGACACCTACTGGTGGCAGCACACCGTCGGCAACGTGCGCCGGCAGCGCTTCAGCGACATCTGGCTGAACGAGCCGGCGCCATTGCTGCAGGAGCTGCGCCAGCATCCGCGCGCGGTCGGCGGTCGCTGTGCCGACTGCCGCTGGCTGGCGATCTGCAACGGCAACACCCGCACCCGCGCCTGGGCGCAGGGCGATCTCTGGGCCGAAGACCCGGGCTGCTACCTCTCCGACGAGGAGATCGGCCTGCCCGCCACCGAGCGCATTCCCAGCATCGCCATCTGACCGATCGAGCGGCCGTCCAAGCGCCGCAGCAACGCACTCCGTAAGCCCGATGAGAATTCAGGAGCACCGCATGGACCAGCCACTCACATTTCCCGCCTCGCTGAGCGCCGCGTTCGCCCCGGGCGAAGTCGCTCTGGTCGGTGCCGGACCGGGCGACCCCGGCCTGCTCACCCTGCGTGCCTGGAGCCTGCTGCAGCAGGCCGACGCGGTGGTCTACGACCGCCTGGTCAGCGACGGACTGATGGCGTTGCTGCCGGCCGACTGCAGCCGCCATTACGTCGGCAAGACCAGTGGCTACCACAGCCTGCCGCAGCCGCAGATCAACCAGTTGCTGGCCGACCTGGCGCAGCAAGGCAAGCGCGTGGTGCGACTCAAGGGCGGCGACCCGTTCATCTTCGGTCGCGGCGCCGAAGAGCTCGAATTCCTGCTGCAGCGCGGCATCGACTGCCAGGTGGTGCCGGGCATCACCGCCGCGGCCGGCTGCAGCGCCTATGCCGGCATTCCCCTGACCCACCGCGATCTGGCCCATTCCTGCCAGTTCATCACCGGCCACCTGCAGAGCAACGGTGAGCTGCACCTGCCGTGGAAGGCCCTCGCCCAGGGCGGGCAGACGCTGGTGTTCTACATGGGACTGGCCAGCCTTGGCGAGATATCACGAAACCTGATCGCCGCCGGCCTGCCGGTGGACACGCCCGCCGCGCTGATCGGCAATGGCACCCGGGAGAACCAGCAGGTGGTGCGCTGCACGCTGAGCCAGCTACCTAACATGGCCGACGAGCAGCACCTCACACCGCCGACCCTGACCGTGATCGGTCGGGTGGTCGGCCTGTTCGCCGAGCGCCAGGTCCGGCATCCGGCGCGGCTGCACGGTGATCCAGCCGCGCAAACGGAGGCCTTATGCAACTGATACCTGCCCTGCTGCTGGCCGCCGCGCTGCCAGCAGCCACCTTCGTTGCCCTCGACCTGGCCATTCCGCGGGCTGCCGCGGCGACCCAGCCAACCGACAGTCAGGCGCTGTACGAACAGCACTGCCAGAGCTGTCACGGCGTCAACCGCCTCGGCGGCGCCGGACCGGCGCTGCTGCCGGAGAGCCTCAGCCGCATCAAGCCGGCCGAAGCCCAGGCGGTGATCCGCGACGGCCGCCCGGCGAGCCAGATGGCCGCCTACTCCCACGTGCTGAACGAAGCGCAGATCGCCGGCCTGGTCGATTACCTGTATCAGCCCTCAGCCGTGCCGCCGACCTGGAGCGACGCCGACATCCGCGCCAGCCACCGCATGCTCAAGGACGTCGCCACACTGCCGACGACACCGCAACACGGCGCCGATCCACTCAACCTGTTCGTCGTGGTGGAAGCCGGCAATCACCACGTCCGCGTGCTGGACGGCGATCGTTTCGAGGAGCTGGCGAACTTCCAGTCGCACTTCGCCCTGCATGGCGGGCCGAAGTTCTCGCCGGATGGCCGCTTCGTCTATTTCGCCTCCCGCGACGGCTGGGTCAGCGTCTACGATCTCAACAACCTGAGCATGATCGCCGAGGTCCGCGCCGGGCTGAACACCCGCAACCTGGCCGTGAGCAACGACGGCCGCTGGGTGCTGGTGGGCAACTACCTGCCGGGCAACCTGGTGCTGCTCGATGCGCGCGACCTGTCGCTGGTCAAGCACATCCCCGCGGTCGGCCAGGACGGCACGCCATCGCGGGTCAGCGCCGTGTACACCGCGCCACCGCGCGACAGCTTCGTGGTCGCGCTGAAGGACGTGAAAGAAGCCTGGGAACTCTCCTACGCCGGCGAGCCGACTTTCGAACCGCGGCGCATCGAGGCCGCCGACTTCCTCGACGACTTCTCCTTCACCCCCGACTATCGCCACCTGCTGGCCACCTCGCGCAAGGCTCACGGCGGCCAGGTGATCGATCTGGACAGCGGCAAGGCGGTCACCGACATCCCGCTGCCGGGTATGCCGCACCTGGGCTCGGGCATCTACTGGAAGCGCGACGGCAAGTGGGTGTTCGCCACGCCCAACGTCAGCCAGGGGCTGATCTCGGTGCTCGACCTGCAAACCTGGAAGCTGATCGAGGAGATTCCCACCGAAGGCCCGGGCTTCTTCATGCGCAGCCAGGAAAACTCGCCCTATGCCTGGACCGACGTGTTCTTCGGGCCGAACAACGACGCCGTGCACCTGATCGACAAGCAGACCCTGGAAGTCGCCCACACCCTGCGCCCGATGCCAGGCAAGAACGCCGCCCACGTCGAGTTCACCAACGACGGCCGCTACGCCCTGCTCAGCGTCTGGGACACCGACGGCGCACTGCTCGTCTACGATGCCAACACGCTGGAGGAGGTCAAACGCATTCCGATGAACAAGCCCTCCGGCAAATACAACGTCGGCAACAAGATCGAGTTCGCCGAGGGCACCTCGCATTGATCGTGAACGGATCGCCCACCGATTCAAGGTGGGCGCTCCCACGACGGTCACAACCCCCTACAATCATCGGTTTCGTCACCTTCACTGCATTTAAGGCCGACCATGGATATTGATCTCGCCCGCACCTTTCTCGAGATCATTCGCAGCGGCAGCTTCATCGCCACGGCCGAGCGCCTGCACATCACCCAGACGGCCGTGACCGCGCGCATACAGAACCTGGAAAACCAGCTGAGCTGCCGGCTGTTCGTGCGCAATCGCGCCGGGGCCCGGCTGACGGCCGATGGCGAGCGTTTTGCCGCCTATGCCCGCCAGTTGGTGCAGACCTGGGAGGCCGCGCGGCGCGACCTGCCGCTGCCTCGCGGCTATGGCGAACTGCTCACGCTCGGCGCCGAGGTGAGTCTGTGCAACCCGCTGATGCTGGCCTGGCTCCAGCGCCTGCGGCAGGCGCTGCCCGGCCACGCCGTGCGCCTGGAAGTGGGCAGTGGCGATGAACTGCAGAAGAAGCTCGACCTCGGCGTGCTCGACGCCGCGCTGGTGCACCAGCCGGAGTACCTGCCCGGTCTGCAGGTCGAACAGCTGCTGGAGGAAAAGCTGATCCAGGTGGTGCAGGCGCAGAATCCCACGCCGTATCTGTACGTGGATTGGGGACCGGCATTTCGCAAGCAGCATAACCAGGCGCTGCCCGAATACACCCGTGCCGCGCTGTCATTCAGTCTCGGGCCACTGGCCTTGCAGTATCTGGTGCAGTGCGGCGGACGCGGCTACTTTCGCACCCGCGTGGTCCAGCGTTATCTGGAAGAAGGCGTTCTCAAGCGAGTGGAGCAGGCGCCGGAGTTCAGCTACCCGGTCTACCTGGTCCACGCACGCGCCAGCGAATCGCCCGCGCTGCTCAGGGCCGTCGAACTGCTGCGCGAAGCGGCCCTCGACGATTACGACTGGTCACGCTGGTACTACGATATCTGAGCCTCGAGCCGGGCCCGTGAGCGCTCAGTCCGGCAATTGCTTGAGCCAGTTGCGGTACAGCGCGGCGATCAGGTCCGTCTGGGTGATCATGCCCACCAGCCGCTGTTGCGCATCGACCACCGGCAGGCAATGCAGGCCGCGATCCGAGAGCAGGTACACCAGCTCGACCATGTGCGTATCGGCCGTCACCGAAACCACCGGCGAGCTCATGATCGCGCGCAGCTTGGTGCCGCGCAGGAAGTTCAGCTGGCCGAAGCTGAGCCGCCCCGGGCGTGGGTGGAAGTGCTTGAGCAGATCCACCTGGGTGACGATCCCGACCAGCCGGTGATCATCGCCCTCGACCACCGGCAACGAGCGCAGGCGATGCTGCTGCAGCGTCTGCCAGGCCTGTTCGATGAAGGTATCCGGGGTGTGCCAGTAGAGATCGCGCGACATCACGTGCGCCGCGGTGATCTCACCCATGCTGCGGCGCAGGGCGTGCTTCTCGGTCTGCTTGATCAGGCGGGCGAGATCGTCGCGGGTGATGTCGACGTACTCGCCGAATTCGGCCAGCGCCCGGTCGACGTCGTCCTGGACGAAGCTCATTCGCTCGCCTGGTCGAGGGTCGCGGGTGTGGTGCTCGTTTTCGCGCGGCAGGCGCGCCTTGGGATAGGGATTACCCGTGAGGTTGTTGAACAGCAGCGCGAAGGTCACCAGCAGCAGCGAGTTGAACATCACTGGCCAGAGCAGGCCGAAGTGCAGCTGGTGCAGGTCGGGGCTGCCCACGGCGGCCACCAGCGCCAGCGCGATGCTCGGCGGATGCAGGCAGCGCAGCGCAAAGAGACACAGCAGCGTCGCGGCGCCGGCCAGCGTCGCAGCGAGCACGCTGGGCAACCCAGTGAGCCCCAGGGAGACGCCGATCAGCGCGGCGAACAGGTTGCCACCGATGACTGACCAAGGCTGCGCGAAAGGGCTCGACGAGGCGACGAACACCAGCACGGCGGAGGCGCCAACCGGCGCGATCACTTGCAGCGCCAGCCCGGTGCCGACCAGCCAGCGGTCGCTGAGAAATACCAGTGGCATGACCAGGGCGACGCCGATGGCGGCGCGCAGCCAGTGTCGAGGGGCCGCATTCAGGGGCGCGGGAATGAAGGATTTGAACCAGTCGATCAGATTGTCTTGCATGGAAGCTCTTGTCAGACGAAGCACCGGCTATGGGAGCGTAGCCGGGTAAAAAAAGGTCCGTCCCTGGACCCTCAGGAGCTACAAGGGTAGCGAGGGGAAATCAAGCGGTCACAGCGGTCAGCTCTGCGTCCCGGGCCGGGGCGCGCCGCGCGTGGCGCACGGTCAGCCAGGTGTTCAGCGCCATCAGCAGCATGCCGCTGGCGAAGATGCCGCCGCCGGCCATGCGCACGATGTACCCGGGATGGCTGGCTTCCAGTGCCTCGACGAAGGAATAGGTCAGCGTGCCGTCTTCGTTGATCGCACGCCACATCAGGCCCTGGGTGATGCCGTTCACCCACATCGAGGCGATATAGAGCACCGTGCCGATGGTCGCCAGCCAGAAGTGCGCATTGATCAGGCCGATGCTGTGCATCTGCTCGCGCCCCCAGAGCCGCGGAATCAGGTGGTACAGCGAGCCGATGGAGATCATCGCCACCCAGCCCAGCGCCCCGGCGTGTACGTGGCCGATGGTCCAGTCGGTGTAGTGCGACAGTGCGTTGACCGTCTTGATCGCCATCATCGGGCCTTCGAAGGTGGACATACCGTAGAACGCCAGGGAGACCACCAGAAAGCGCAGGATCGGATCGGTGCGCAACTTATGCCAGGCGCCGGAGAGGGTCATCATGCCGTTGATCATGCCGCCCCAGCTCGGCGCCAGGAGGATGATCGACATCACCATGCCCAGGCTCTGCGCCCAGTCCGGCAGCGCGGTGTAGTGCAGGTGATGCGGGCCGGCCCAGATGTAGATCGAGATGATCGCCCAGAAATGCACGATGGACAGGCGGTACGAGTAGATCGGCCGCCCGGCCTGCTTGGGCACGAAGTAGTACATCATCCCGAGAAAGCCGACCGAGAGGATGAAGCCCACCACGCTGTGCCCGTACCACCACTGCACCATCGCATCGGTGGCGCCCGAATACAGCGAATAGGACTTGAGCAGGCTCACCGGCACCAGCGCGTGATTGATGATGTGCACCATGCCGGTGACGATGATGAAGGCGCCGAAGAACCAGTTGCCGACGTAGATGTGCCGGATGCGCCGGCGCGCGATGGTGCCGAAGAACAAGTAGGCGTAGAACACCCAGATCAGCGTCACCCAGAGCGCGATCGGCCATTCCATCTCGGCGTACTCCTTGGACGTGGTGTAGCCCAGCGCGTAGCTGATCGGCATCGCCATGCAGGCGGCCTGCCAGCCCCAGAACACCACGGCGGCCAGCCGATCGGAAATCAGCCGGGCATGGCTGGTGCGCTGGACGATGTAGAAGGACGAGGCGAACAGCGCGCCGCCACCGAAGGCGAAGATCACCAGATTGGTGTGGATCGGCCGCAGCCGGCCGAAGCTGGTCCAGGGCAGATCGAAGTTCAGCTGCGGCCACACCAGCTGAGCGGCGATGAACACCCCGAGGCCCATGCCGAGCACACCCCAGACCAGCGTCATCAGGGTGAACTGGCGCACCACGTGGTAGTTGTAGGCAATCGGTTCGGGGCTATTGTGCAGTTCGCTCATGCTCGCCGGGCAGCCGACGCGGGCGCCAGGGAACGAACATCGAAATCTGCCAGCGCAGCGCTGGCAATGGTCGACGGACCGGCACGCCGCATCCGCTCGCCGCTCCTCCAGGGATCGGTTCATATCGAGCGCGGCGGATTGCCGCGCAGACGGAATGCGTGCGCATTGTCTGCGGCGGGTTGAATGTTATCTAACGAATAGTATTGCTCGATAAGCGCAATATTTTTGCATCAAGCACCCTACAAGCGGAGCCGCGGCTTCTGAAGCCGTATCAGGCCGCGTGACTCGTTCCTTTCTCGTACTGATCGACCACGGCGGTGACGATGCGCATCACCTCCAGGTTGGCGTCCTCCATCTGGCCCAGGTGGCGCAGCGCGGTTTCCAGGGCGTTCTGGGCGAATGCATCCAGTGCCGCCTGCCCCTGAGCATGCACCGCCGTATGGGGCCGCTCGATCTGCCGGAAGCAGTCCAGCGCCTGGATATCGCGGTTGCCCTCGCCGTAGTACCAGCGACCGAAACGACAGTCGCGCTCGCTCGGCAGCTGCGGAATCGGCTGTGCCCGGTCGCTCAGCAGGTGGTTGTAGACCACGAACTTCAGTGACAGCTCGTCGAGATTGGCCAGCTCGATGCCGGCCCGGAAGGAAGACGCGGCGCTGCTCGCACGCATCGCCCCGGCCAGCTGGTAGAGCATGCGCATCGCCTCGACCGCCACCTCGGTGGTTCGGCTGAAGCCCTTGGCGTGGCTGCCCTGCAGTTGGATGTAGTCATGCACATTGCGTATTTCGCCCTGCACTTCGCCAATCTTGCGCACGATGTCATCGGTCGCCAGCGCGGTCTTTTCCGCCAGGCTGCGAATCTCCCCGGCGACCACCGCGAACCCGCGCCCGGCCTCGCCGGCACGCGCCGCCTCGATCGCCGCATTCAGGGCCAGCAGGTTGGTCTGGCTGGCGATGCCGCTGATGAGATCGACGATGCCGTTGATCTCCTGCGAGCGCTCGGCAAGGGTATCGACCTTGTGCGAGGCCAGACCAAGGCCGTCCTCCATCTCGGCGGCCTTGCCCTGCAGCTCGCCGAAATGCTTCTGGTTGCTCAGCGCCGCGGCGGCGACCTCGCCGGCACGGGCCTTGTTATCGCCCAACTGCTCGGTGAGAAACTCGAACGACTCGCCGAGATGGGCCACCGAGGTGCTGAAGCGAATCAGCCTTTCCGACACGCCCCGGTAATAGTCGAGCTGTCGCTGGCGTTGCTGGCTGGCCGCTTCTGCCGCCTGCAGCTGCTGCTCCAACGCAGCGATGCGTGCCGACTGTTCGGCGTGGCTGGCCTGCAGCGCGTGCAGCTCGTGCTCCAGGCGCGTCGTGCTGTTCTTCCGCTTGAACCACATGCCGTGCACCTCAGCTGACGGTGTAACCGTTGTCCACCACCCAGTCCTGGCCGAACACGCCGCGCGCGCCCTGGGACAGCTGGAACAGGATGACGTTGGCCACCGCCGCCGACTCGAGGAAATGCCCCGGCAGCAGACGCTTGGTGACGCCGTCGGCGACCGCTTCGAGCTGGTCGTCGTTGAGCCCCAGCGAACCCCAGATGGCGGTGGCGGTCGGACCGGGCGAAACCATGTTGATGCGTACCTCCAGCGGCGCGAACTCCACCGCCAGCGTGCGCGCCTGCGCCGCCAACGCCGCCTTGCTGGCGATGTAGGCCGCCAGCCCGGGGAAGGTCGAGCGGATCAGGAAGGTGCCGACGAAGACCACCGAAGCCGGCTTGGCCAGCTCGGTGCGCAGCGCAGCGAAGGTGTTCAACGCACCGGCGCCATTGACCGCCCACTGCCGGTCGAAGGCGGCCATGTCCAGGCCATCGGCCAGTTCGGCGATACCGGCGTTGGGCACCAGGTAGTGCACCGGCCCCATCTGCGCGGCGCGGCGTGCCAGCTGGGCCAGATCTTCAGCCGAAGTGACGTCGCCGCTCAGCCACTGCAGCTGGTCGGCGTGGGTTTCCAGCAGCGGTTCGAGACCGCCGATGCTGCGCGACATCGCCAGCACCCGGGCACCGCGCTGCAGCAAGGCCGCGCACAACGCCAGACCGATTCCGGAACTGGCGCCGGTGACGACCGCCAGACGATCCTGAAACTCGCTTTTCATCATCCTCTCCGAGCTCGGCGCACGCCGAGTCACAAGCCGCCTCGCGGCAGCGGTTCTAAGGCTTGGTATTGACGGGCAGGCGCGACGGGCACCTGCCCCGGTGAAACGACTCGGTGCTCAGCCCGGATGGCCATCGACCCGCGGTGCGACCAGCATCGGCGCGTAGCGCCAGACATACAGAACGAAGGCCGCCGCCCAGCAGGCCGCTGCCAGCCACAGACCGCCGACCGGCCAGATGACGGAGAGGAATACCCGCGCTGCCGTACCCAGGTTGAACAGCACGAAGGCACCGATGATGCCGGCCGGCAACTGCAGCGGCCGGCCGGTGTGGCCGAGAGTCACGCGGGCGATCATCGCCAGGATCAGCCCGCCCATGGAGCCGACGCTCAGCGCATGCAGCGAAGGGCTGGACTGTGCCAGCAGACCGAAATGCCAGAGCGCCAGGCCGAAGGCGGCAACCACCAGCCAGAGCATCGCCAGGTGCAGCGACCAGAGCAGGCCGACCTTCCAGATGCCGTGGTCGTACCAGCGCGCCAGGCGCAGCAGATGGCCGACGCCGATGGCGACGAACAGCAGGCCCAGCAGCGGATGCGGCTGCAGGGCAACGCCGAAGGCGTGCAGCAGCGCGACGATCCCGGTGCCCACCAGCAGGGCGACATCCAGCCAGACCCAGGGCTTGACCGCCTCGACCTTGCCCAGGCCGCGCTGGGTGAAGAACGGAATCACCCGGCCGCCGATCAGCGCCATCAGCGCCGCGACCAGCCACAGCCCGGCGAGCACGCCCTGGCGCTGCAGCGCATCGTTACCCTGCAGCAGGCCGGTCAGGATCAGCACGTCAGCGCCGAACATCAGCGTCAGCACCACCACGATCGGGTAGTTGCGCTTCTGCCGTACGGCCCAGAGCATCCGCGCCATCATCCAGGCCAACGCCAGCAGGAACAGCAGATCGAGCGGTGCCAGCCATGCGGCCGGCAGGCCGAACAGCCAGCCCAGGCGCGCGGCCAGCCAGAGCATCGCCAACCCCATCAGGCGGTTGCCGGAGGGCGCGGTCTGCCCGGTCCAGGTCTGCACCGCGGTGAGCAGAAAGCCGGCGACGATCGCCATGGCGAAGCCGAACAGCATTTCGTGACGGTGCCAGGCCAGCCAGCCACCGGTGGGCTGAAAGCCCGGCGAGAGCCCGGTCCACGCGGCGACCCAGAGTGGAATCGCCAACAGCGCGAACAGGCTGCCAGCGAGAAAGAAGGGGCGAAAGGCGAGCCGCCAGATAGGCGGAATACTCAGGGCTTTTCGCCGATCGATAACTTGCACGGAAGGGCCTCCAGACGTTCTATGTCCGGCGGCACAACGAAGGCGCGCCGGACGAATGAGCGCTCCCGATTGCAGGAGCCAGGATTACTTTCTACAGGGTAGGCGCCATCGACAGACTTGATTGCGATCAGATTTTCGCGGAGGCGGCGGGAAAGTGACGGTCGGCACGCGGAGGCCACCTGCAGACGCACCGTTGCGGTGCGCAACGGCCGTGATCATCGAACAGTGGAGCCGTCCGGGCGGCCCTCTACGGCGATGGGCCTACCCTCCCCGGCAACGCGCATGCGCCTTGTCCGGGGGTGTTGGCCGAGCGGAGTGGTCGTTGTGCTTACTTGATTTCCTGCTTGACCGTCTCGGCCTGAGACGTGGTCTCGGCGTCACTCACCGATTTGCGGAAGCCGCTGATCGCGCTGCCCAGATCGGAGCCCAGGCCGCGCAGGCGCTTGGTGCCGAACAGCATGACGACGATCAGAAGAATGATCAGAAGTTGCCAGACGCTGATACCCATCATTGTGCTTACCTCGAATGTGTCGGAAGACTGGTTGCGGTCACCGAGTACCTCAGTGGCCCTGGTGTGCGTTGTGTGCATCGCCGGACGTGTGCTCGTGCATGCTCGCCGCCTCCTGCAGCAGCGCCTGATCGATCTGCTCGAAGCGCAATACGCGACCACCGTGTTCCTCGGCGAGGCGCATGGCGGCCTGCTCGTCGGCGAAGGTCGCCAGCGACGCACCCATGGCGCCCTTGAGCGACGTACCGACTACATAGTAGGCGCTGGTTGCGTCGATCAGGTGACTGTCATCCGGCTTTTCCCAGACGCTACGGCCCATATCGTGTACGTACAGCCTGGCATCGAGCAGACGATTCTCCGGCTGCAGCCACCAGCCGAGCATCTCGGCCGTGGAGCAGAACTTCTTCACGCCGCCCTTCTCCACCGCCTGGCCCTTGGGCCCGGGGAAGTCGCTGATGATCATGCCGCAGACGTGACACTCGTCAGCGGCATGAAAGGCCACCGGCTCGAGCGCTTGCTGGACCTTCTCCTTCTCGCCGCAGCCGGCCAGGCCGAAGGCGAGCAACATGGCCAGGAGCGTTCCGGCGCCGATGCGATGCAGTGCGTTCATAGAGGGATTTCCTTTTCGATTCATGGAAGTCAGGTCAGGCGCCGGCGAAAGATGCCGAACGCCAGCAGCAGCGACACGCCGATCCAGGCCAGCAGGCACAGCCAGAGTACCGAAGCCGGCACGGGCAGGTCGGCACCGAGCGACAGCACGCCCATTGCGCTGGCGCTGCCTTCGAAGCCGGACAGGTTGATCAGCCGGTAGATGTCGGTGGGGTTGAGCAAGAGCAGCCAGGGCAGCAGCTCCGGGTTGAACTTGCCTTCGCTGAGTACCAGCAGCGCGAGCAGGACCAGGTCGAACACCAGCACGAAGAGAAACCACACCCCGAGCGCCAGCCCGGCGGCACTGGACTTCTCGTTGACCTTGCCGCTGAGCACATAGGCGAAGGCGAGAAACACCCAGCCGAGCAGCGTCGAGGAGATCATGAAACGGCCGAACGCCCAGAACAGCATGCCGAGTTCGACACCTTCGACCAGCACGGCGATGGCCAGCGCCGCGCAACCGAAGCCGATCAGCACCGCCAGGGCGAGAATCAGCCCGTGGCCGACGAACTTGCCGAGCAGGATCTGCCCACGCCCCAGCGGATAGGTCAGCAGCAGCATCAGCGTGCCGCCCTCGTCCTCGCCGACGATGGCGTCGTAAGCGAGCAGCAACGCGATCAACGGCATCAGGAAGGTGGCCAGACTGGCCAAGCTGGCGATAGTCGCCGGAATCGAGGTGAAGCCGAGCTGCCCTGACGCCGCAGCGCCGAGCCAGGCGATACCCACCGCGAGCACGGCGAAGAGCAGGCTGATGGCGAGCAGCCAGCGGTTGCGCAGGCCATCGCTGAGTTCCTTGCGGGCGATGTTCCAGACCTGGTTCATGGGCGACCCTCCTGGGCGCGTACGTCACCGGCGCGCTCCATGTAATAGCGGTAGAGGTCTTCCAGCGACGGCTGGTGGATCTCGATGTCCTCCGGCTCGCTCTCACCCAGCAGCTGGCGCAGCAGCACCAGCTTGTGGCCGTTGACCGCGACCACTTCCAGGCTCGATTCGCTGAGGCCGCGGGCGCTGTGTCCGGCATCGGTCCAGCGTTGCAGCCAGCTGTCGCGCTCGCTGATGCCGCTGGCACGGATGCGCACCGGCAGCCCGGCTTCGGCACGCAGTTGCGACAGGCTGCCCACTGCCTGCAGGCGGCCCTTGGCGAGGATCGCCGCGCGGTTGATGTGCGCCTCCACACCCGGCAGCACGTGAGAGCAGAGAATGATGCTGGTGCCGCGCTGACGCAGGCGGTCGATCAGCAGATAGAGGTCCTGGGTGGCGATCGGATCGAGGCCCACGGTCGGCTCGTCGAGCAGCAGCAGGCGGGGTTCGCCGAGCAGCGCCTGGGCCAGACCGAGGCGCTGGCGCATGCCCTTGGAATAGGTCTTCACCCGGCGGTCGGCGGCATGCGCCAGGCCGACCTGCTCGAGCAGCTCGTCTACCTGGCTCAGGGCTGCGCCCTTCAGGCGAGCGAAATGGCGCAGGGTTTCGCGGCCGCTCAACTGCGGATAGAAGGTGACGTTCTCCGGCAGATAGCCGAGCTGACGGCGCACCTGCGGATCGTTCGGCGCGCGGCCGAGGACTTTCACCTGGCCCTCGCTCGGCGCAAGCAGGCCGAGAATCAGCTTCATGCTGGTGGTCTTGCCGGCGCCGTTATGGCCGAACAGCCCCAGCACCTCGCCCTCACCGAGGTTCAGGTTCAGATCGTGCAGCACGGTCATGCTGCCGTAACGCTGGCTTACGCCCTGGATCTCGACGGCGTTCATGACGTTGGTTCCTGCTTTTCGGTTAGGAGTTCTTCAGTCGGCAGCTTCATCAGCGGATGGCTGTCCTGCACGCCCGGCGACTTGACCACCGGGAAGGCCCGCTGCACCCAGCTCAGCACTTCGATGCTCGGGCTGTTCATCAGCAGGCGCACCTGCGGGTAGAGCCAGAGCAGGCGATCGACGTTGTCGTTGGGTTCGTAGGCGACATCGCCCAGGCCGTCGTCGTTGCGGTCCCAGCCCAGGTAGTCGCTCCAGTAATTGCCACGGCCGTCCACCGACCATTCCTGGGTGCGGGTCGCCACGTACTTGACCTGCTGCTGGTTGCCGACGAAGGCGTTGCCGGAAATGCGGTTGTCTTCGGAGCCGGCGGTCAGGTGGATACCGAGCGAGCTCTTCTCGAAGTGGTTGTTCTCGATGGTGTTGAACAGCGAGTTGTAGATGAACAGCGCCTTGCCCTCGCCGCCGCTGATCATGCTGTCGCCGCCGGTATCGCCACGCTGCACCTCGCTGACGAAGTTGCCGGTGATGGTCGAATAGGTGATGTAGTTCATCAGGATGCCGTAGTTCTGATCCTGCTCGGAGCGGTTGCCCGTGACGATCAGCTTGCGGCTCTGCATCAGCGCGTAACCGGTGCGGGTACGGCGGGTGACGTTGTCGATCACGCTGTTGTCGTTGGCGAACATGTAATGCACGCCGTAGCGCAGATCCTCGAGGACGTTGGCCTCCAGGTGGTTGCCGTTGGAAGTGTCGATGTAGATGCCATCGCGCGAGTTGCGCACGTGATTGCCGACGATACGCGCGCCCTTGACCGCAAACAGGTGAATGCCATTGCCGCGATCCTGCGAGCGCACGTCCACCTCGCCTTCGATCTCGTTGCCGATCACCTGCACGTCGGCGGCGCCATCGACGAACACGCCGAAGCCCGCGCCCTGCATGCGATTGTTCTGGATCAGCGCCCGCGGCGCGGCCGGCAGGACGAACACCGCCGAATCCATGGCGGTGAGATCGGAGCCCCAGTCGCGCAGCGTGCAGCCTTCGACGACGACGTCGGGCGCGCTGATGAGCAGGCTGCTGCCCTGGCCCTGGGAGCGGATGACGGCGCCCGGTTCGCAGCGTAGCTGCATCGATTGCGCGATGCTGAACTGGCCCTGATATTCCCCGGCAGGCAGGCGCCAGCGGTTTTCACCGTCGGGCTGCAGCGGCAGGGTCGTGATGGATTGCGGTGCCGCCTGGGCCGCACCACTGAATAAAAGCAGCAGCGTGACTGCTGCGGGGTATCGCGAGAAAAAACCAGCCTGAGCTTTGAACACTGCGTTTTGACCTTCTTCAGCTTGCAGGCGAACGGCGGCTGCCGGAAGGGCCGCGGCAGCACACCGAAGCCCTTCGCGAAATCACGACACCATCGCCCGACCGCAAACGGGCGATGGCTGGAGCCGCTTACGCGGGCTCGACCATCATGCGGCCGACCATTTCCATGTGCAGCGCGTGGCAGAACCAGCTGCAGTAGTACCAGTGCAGCCCCGGCTTGTCAGCGATGAAGGTGATGGAAGAGGTCTGTTGCGGGCTGATCTCCATGCTCGCACCGTGATTGACCATGACGAAACCGTGGGATACGTCTTCGATCTGGTCGATGTTGGTGATGGTCACGGTGACTTCGTCGCCCTGCTTGACGGTGAACTCCTGCACCCCGAACGCCGGCGCCATGGAGGTCATGTACACGCGCACCTTGTTGCCGTCGCGGATGACCTTGTTGTCGGTCTCCAGGTTGATGCCATCCTTCTTCGCCCTTTCCACGGTCGGCGCGAAGAACGGATCGTTGCGGTCCCAGAGCTTCTTCGGCTTGATCTGGTCGCGACGGGCCATGATGCAGTCGTGCGGCTCGGCATAGGTCGGGCCGTCATGCACCAGCTTCATTTCCTCACCGGAGATGTCGATCAGCTGGTCGTTTTCCGGGTGCAGCGGGCCGGTTGGCAGGAAGCGGTCCTTGCCGAACTTGCACAGCGCCACCAGCCACTTGCCATCGGCTTCGCTGGTTTCGCAGAGCGAGGCGTGGATGTGGCCCGGCTGGTAGTGCACGTCGAGCTTCTGCTTGATGTAGTTGACCTTCTCGCCCTTGTAGGCGCGAACCGCGTCGGCCATGTTCCACTTGACCACCTGGCTGTCGATGAACACGGTGGTGTAGGCGTTGCCGCGACCGTCGAAGGTGGTGTGCAGCGGGCCGAGGCCCAGTTCGACTTCGGCGGCGATGGTGTCACGCGGATCGGCCAGCTTGTCGGCGAACAGGTCCGGCAGCCTGGCAATCTCGATCATCGACACGGTCGGCGACAGCTTGCCGTTGGCGATGAAGTACTTGCCATCGGACGAGGTGTTCAGGCCGTGCGGGTTCTTCGGCACCGGGATGTAGCGGGTGAACTGGCTGTCCTTCTCGGCCTTCTTGCGGCCGTCGAGCACCGGCACCTTGGAGTCGCCGAGGGTGATGAACTTGCCGGCCTTGACCGCCTTCTCCGCCGCCTCGATGTCGAACACCACGACCCAGTCACGCTCGTTGCGCATCATGCCGCCGAGGTCGTAGGCCTTTTCCGAGTTGTAGCAGGTGGCAGCGGTGAAGCGGCCGGTGTAATCGGCGTCGGTGTTGTCGAGGTTGCCGTCGACGATGATCTGGAAGGCCATCTCCATCTTTTCGGCGTCGATGACGTTGTACATGGTGTAGCTGTTTTCATCCTGCAGGTCGAAGACCTTGCCGTCGTTCGGATGCGGGATGACGAATTCGGCGTTGGCGAACACGTACTTGGTGTGCGGCACCTTCTGCAGACGCAGGCCGTGGATGGCCTGGCAGTTCGGCACGGTGATCATCTTGTCGCACTTCATGATATCCAGGCGGATACGGGCGACGCGGGTGTTGGCCTTGTCGTTGATGAACAGGTACTTGCCGTCGTACTTGCCGTCGGTCATGGAGATGTGCGGGTGGTGGCAGTCGCCATTGAGGAACTTGGCGCTGTCGCCCATGATCGCGCGGCTTTCGTTGGTCAGGCCCCAGCCGGTGGCGGAGTCGACGTTGAACACCGGGATGCGCATCAGTTCGCGCATCGACGGGACGCCCATTACACGTACTTCGCCCTGGTGGCCGCCGCTCCAGAAGCCGTAGTAGTCGTCCAGTTCGCCTGGCGCGACGTGGATGTTCTGCCGCGCTTCCTTGACCGCTGCGGCCCAGGACTCGCGGCTCATCACTGCGCCACCGAAGGCGGTGGCCGCAACAGCTGCGCCGGTAACCGCGCTGGCGCCGAGGAAGCCACGACGGCTCATGCCGCCCTTCTCCAGTACCTCGGGATTGTTCTTGCTCTTGTCACTCATGGGGTTTCGCTCCTTTGGGACATCTGCTTCAAACACATCGATCGAGCACCTCGCCTGCGGCGATGACTCAGGGTTCCACTACTTGCACTACGGGAATCAGCGACGGCTCGGCCGGTGCCTTCTTGCCGCGCTTGGCGCGCTTGTTCTTCAGGATCAGCGGCGGGCACTTGTTCTCGTTGTGATACGTCATCTGGCAGTCCAGGCAGTAATGGCACTCGTTGTGGTTGATGTGCCCATCCGGGTGGATGGCCTGGATCTCGCATTCCTTGGCGCACAGCTGGCAGGGGTTGCCACATTCCGGGCGCCGCTTGAGCCAGTCGAACAGGCGAACCTTGCTGCTGATCGACAGCGCCGCACCCAGCGGGCAGACGTAGCGGCAGTACACCTTGCGGGTGAAGATGTTGATGACCAGCAGGAACACCGCGTAGGCGACGAACCACCACTGGCGGTCGAACTTGAGGGTGATGGCGGTCTTGAACGGCTCAACCTCGGCAGCCTTCTCGGCCATCATCATCGACTCGAGGGAGATGCCGAACAGCACCAGCAGGACGATGTACTTGATCGCCCAGAGCCGCTCATGCACGGCAAAGGGCAGCTCGTACTGCGGCACCTTCAGCTTGCGTGCGGCCTCGTTGATCAACTCCTGCAGCGCACCGAAGGGGCACAGCCAGCCGCAGAACACGCCGCGGCCCCAGAGCAGGATGCTGGCGGCGGTGAAGGTCCAGATGATGAAGATCACCGGATCGGAGAGGAACAGCTCCCAGCGGAAGTCCTGGAACAGCGCGTGAACGAAGGTCAGCACGTTGACCACCGACAGTTGCCCCAGCGCGTACCAGCCGATGAACACCACGGTGAACACCAGGTAGCCGCGGCGCAGCCAGTGCAGGAACTGCGGCCGCTGGGTGAATTTGTCCTGCAGGAACAGGATGACCGTCAGCAGGCCCAGCGCCACGAGGATCACGCCGATCTGGAACGACTTCTGGTACCAGATGTTGACCCACACCGGGCGGTTGGCTTCCTCAATGGCGGCCAGTTCCTCGGCGGTCGGCTGTGGGCGCTCGATGTACTGCTCGGGCATCTGGTAGGGCAGCTCGAAGCTGGTGAACATGCCGCTGATCGGGCCGGTCTGACGGCGCACCAGCAGCTCCAGCGTCCAGGGCGAGCCCGGATCGAACGCGGCGTGTTCACGGACGATGAACACCGCCATCTCGCGGAAATCCGGAATGCCTTCGGCGTATACGTCGTCCAGGCGCTGGAAGTCCATGTCGCGGAAGCTGATGACGTTGCCGAACTGGCGCAGCTGGACCCGATCGAAGATGCCGCCGCGCACATAGCCCGAGCCCTTGAACGAGTACTCGCCACTGCCCATCACCGCGACGGCGTGCTCGCCGGGTTTGAGCTCATCCATCAGCGTGCGGTAGTGCGCATCGCCGAGCAGCGCGCGGCCGATGGTCGGCGGATTCAGATGGGTGGCGTAGAGGTCGATGAAGGTGTCCTGCACCTCATCCGCCGCGGCCTCGTCGATGCCTTCGCCCTCGGTACCCTTGAACGCCTCGTCGATGTCGCCCTTGGTCAGGTGCAGGCGGCGGATCGCACCGTTGCCGGTCAGGTCGCTCCAGGTCGCCTGCTCGTAGTAATCCTCGCGAACGGTGGCCGGTTTCTGCGCGATGCCGGCCTTGCTCTCCACCAGCCCAAGCGACACCGCGACGTCATGCGCCGCGCGCATGACGATCTCGTTGACCACCATCACCGTGACGGTGGCACCGGTGACGGCATCGATGGTGACCGCATTCTCGTCCCGGGAACGGCCGACCACGACGCGCTGGTCGACCCGGATGCCCTGGTACTTGGCATTGAAGGCGTGCAGCTCTTCTTCGGGAATGCCGATCAGCAGGATCGGCTCATGGTGTTCGAGCACGTAGGCATCGACGATCACACCCTGCGGATCGAGCAGCACCTGCATGTTGATGGGTTTGCCGGAATAGGCGGGAATGTCCACCACGTTGATGGACTGGAAGGCATAGCCGAGCACCTCGTCACCCTTGGTGATCGTGCGGACCTGGTAGTCGCCCTCGGCTGCCGAGAGGCTGGCTCCGGGGAAGAACTTGTCGAGACGCTGCTGTTCGGCTTCGTATTCCCTGGCCTGCAGCGACGCTGCGCAGACGCTCAGAATCAGCAGAATGACAAAGCCCTTGACCCAGGTACTGAATGTACCGGCCAGCGACCAGATTTCACGGGAAGCCATCGAGTTACCTGCGTGTACGGTTGGCGTAAGCAGATGGTAGGTGAGCGCCTACATGCCTCCCCTTGATTGCAATCAAGGACTCTCCCGGCGACTGGTTTCGTTGTCCCATGTCAAAAAACACCATGGCCGCGAACAAAGACTTGTCATGACCAGCCTAGGTCAGTGCACCAAAATGGCGAGCGAGGCGGCGCGGGTAGCGCCCAGAGCGGCGGGAACGACTGCGCCCAGGCGGGCGCAGTCGGCGGGAGAGGATGCACTCAGTGGCGGCCGGGCGGGGTGAGGTAGGCGGCCGTCGCACCGCGGCTGGCTTCACTGGCCTTGATTTCCATTTTCGCGATGCTGCGCAGGTGCACCTGGTCCGGGCCATCGGCGAAGCGCAGGGCGCGGCCACCGGTCCACATGTCGGCCAGCGGCGTATCCGGGGTCAGGCCCATGGCGCCGTAGACCTGGATGGCGCGGTCCACCACGCGGGTGTGCATGCGCGGCACCAGGGCCTTGATCATGGAGATTTCCTTGCGCGCCGCCTTGGCACCGACCTCGTCGATCATCCAGGCGGTCTTGAGCACCAGCAGCCGCGCCTGCTCGATCTCGATGCGCGATTCGGCGATCCAGTCGGCGACGTTGGAATACTGCTGCAGGTACTTGCCGAACGCCTTGCGCTCCTGGCAGCGCTCGACCATCAGCTCCAGCGCCAGCTCGGCCATGCCGATCGAGCGCATGCAGTGGTGGATGCGCCCCGGGCCCAGGCGTGCCTGCGCCATCATGAAGCCGTCGCCTTCCTTGCCGAGCAGGTTGCTAGCCGGCACGCGCACGCTCTTCAGCAGGAGTTCGCAGTGGCCTTCCGGGGCGATATGGTTCATCACCGGGATGTTGCGCACCAGCTCGACACCGGGCGTGTCGAACGGCACCAGGATCATGCTCTGCTGCTGATGGGTTTCGGCGTCCGGGTCGGTCTTGCCCATGACGATCAACAGCTTGCAGTTGGGGTGCGAGGCGTTGGTGATGAACCACTTGCGACCGTTGATCACGTAGTCGTCGCCGTCACGGTGGATCAGCGTCTGGATGTTGGTGGCGTCGGAGGACGGCACATCCGGCTCGGTCATGGCGAAGGCCGAGCGGATTTCGCCCTCCAGCAGCGGTTTGAGCCAGCGCTCGCGCTGTTCGGGGCTGGCGAACAGGTGCAGCAGCTCCATATTGCCGGTGTCCGGTGCGTTGCAGTTGAACACCTCAGAGGCCCAGTGCACGCGCCCCATGATCTCCGCCAGCGGCGCGTACTCGAGGTTGCTCAGCCCCATGCCCGGCTCATCCTCGCGGAGCGATGGCAGGAACAGGTTCCACAGCCCTTCCGAACGGGCCAGTGCCTTGAGGTCGTCCATAAAGGAAACGGGGTACTGGCCGGCCGCGACCTCGGCATGCCAGGCGCCAACTCGCGGCACGATGTACTGGTCCATGAAGGCGCGCAGCTGCTGGCGCAGCGCCTCGACACGTGGGCTGTAGGCGAAATCCATGGGCAACCTCTGCTGATCGGGAAACGATGCAGCCACCTTAGTCCCCGCTGCCGCTAAAGCAACGAGGCTGCGATGACTGAATCAGGCCCGATAAGCATGGAACGAAGCGTCGACCGAATTGACCGTGGTCATCACCGCAACCGACAAAACTGGTATGCAGCGCAGCCTCACCAGTGCACATAGAACATGCCCTTGGCGAGCAGCACGATGCCGATCATCTGTAGAAAGATGGCCCAGTGGATCGTCCGATAGCGAGCCGGCGTCATACGGCCGCTACGCAGCAACACGGCGACCAGGCCAAAGGTGAGGAATACGCCGATCGCCAGCAGGATTTTCAGCGACAGCAAGCTGGCGAAGCTGCTGGCCAGCGGGTTGGCCAGCGCCGCGCGGTGATACCAGCCCAGACCGATGCCGGCACCGTAGACGAACAGCACCACCCAGTGCAGCACCACCCGCGAACGGGCGCCGACGGCGCGCTCGACCAGCGGCATGGTCTGCTCCCCGACCTGCTGGCGGATACGGCTGAGGATCATCACCTCGAAGAACAGCGTGCCGATAAAGAAGATCGCGGCCAGCAGATGCACAACGTGCAGAACGGAATAACTCATCAGCGCCTCCTCGGTGACAGTCAGCCGCGATCATCCCCCAACACCCCGCCGCGGGACTACCTGCCCGCCGTCATTTCGCCGCCGCGGTGATACGCGCGCCGTCACGCTCGATGTGCTGCCCCTGCAGGAAGCGGTCATCGGACGTACGAATGCGACCGAGACTGCCGTCTTCGCGCTTGACCACATACAGCGTCTGCTCGAGCCCGGTAGCCTGCTGCGCGTCCTGCCCCAGCAGGTAGCCGATGCCGCCACCGACCAGCGCCCCGACCGGGCCACCCGCTGCCGCACCGAGCATGAAGCCACTGAGCCCACCGAAACCGCCGCCGACCGCGCGGTCTTCGTGCACTTCGAGGATTTCATCCGCGCTGACCAAACCGCTTGCCAGAATCGCTGCTGCCGCCATCAGAACCGTTGTCTTTTTCATGTCACGCTCCTATCGAGTAATGAATTGCACCCCTTCTTTTCTTCACGAAGCGTGCCCGATATTTAGCCTATAAAAATCAAATAGATAAGAAATAAATGGTAAATATAACCACGCACACTGAAGTCATATAAACCCTTTATTAAGTATTTTTTACCCTGGCGTTTGAGTATTTTCTACCTAGACTTCGACGGAGGCTTCTGGAGGTACTGATGACTCAGTACAAACGCGCGTATGAACCGCCATCGCCGGAGGACGGCCAGCGGATACTGGTCGACCGGTTGTGGCCAAGAGGCTGCCGCAAGGACAGCCTGGCGCTGCATGCATGGCTACCGGACCTTGCGCCTTCCACGGCACTGCGCAAGGCGTTCAAGGGCGGTGAGATCGATTTTGCGACCTTTCGCCAACGCTATCGGAACGAACTGGCGGCCCACCCCGAACACTGGTGGGCGCTACTGGAGATGGCCGGGCGCGGCACGCTGACGTTGATCTATGCCGCGCAGGACGAGCGTCAGAACAATGCTCAGGTGCTGGCCGAATGGCTGGAGGAGGAATTGCAGAGACTGGAGCCGCCCAGCTCGCCGGCCTGTCTGGCCGGAGAGCCGGGCGGAAGGTTCAACGGCGACGGTTGACCGTCATGGCCGCGCGGATCAGGTCGGCGCCGATTTCCGCTTCGTAGGTTTTCCAGACCGGCAGCATCTGCTCGCGCCAGGCCTGGCGCTCTTCCGGCGTCAGGGTGATCAGCTGGCTGCTGCCGCTGGCGAGGATGCGCTCGCGATCGCGGCGATTGACCGCAGCAGCCTCGCGGTTCACCGCCTGGGTGACTTCGAGGATGATGCCTTCCAGTTCGGAACGCACGGCGAAGGGCATGCTCAACCAGAACTCGTTGTTGGTGATCAGCATGTAGTCGAGCACGCCGTGGTTGCTCTCGGTGATGTATGGCTGAACGCTGTGCATGTTCTGGCTGAGGATGTTCGACCAGGGGTTCTCGGCGCCCTGGACCACACCGCCCTTGAGCGATTCATAGACCTTGGCGAACGGCAGCACGACCGGCTTGGCACCGACGGCGGCGAACTGCGACTCGAGCACCGGCGACGGCTGGATGCGGAAGGCCAGCCCGCTGGCATCGCTCGGCTTGCGCAGCGGCGTGGTCGCGGATAGCTGCTTCAGGCCGTTGTTCCAGTAAGCCAGGCCGTAGACGCCATGGGCGGCCATCGAACGCAGCAGTTCACGCGCCGCCTCGCGCTTCTGGAAACGCTGCAGCGCTTCGGCGTCATCGAACAGGAAGGGCAGATCGAACAGCTGCAGCTTCTTGGTGTAAGGCGCGAACTTCGACATCGACGGCGCCAGCAGCTGCACCTTGTTGTCGAACAGCGCCTGCATCTCCTCGGCATCGCCGACCAGGGTCGAGTTCGGATAGACCTCGACCTGGATCTTGCCCGCCATCCGCTCCTCGACCAGCTGTTTGAGCAGCAGCGCGCCCTTGCCCTTGGGCGTGTCGTCCGCCACCACATGGGCGAACTTGATGACGATCGGCGCATCGGCGGCCATCGCAGGAGCACTCAACCAATACAGGGCTGCGATCAGCGCAGCGACACAAGACTTGTACATCTAACCCCCAACGGGAAAAGCCCGAAGGCGCCTCGTGAGCACCGTTCGAGTAGTTGATCGATTTGATAAGGCCTGGCCTGGCGCAGGCGCGCAGCCGGTCTTTTATCTGAGGCGGCCAGATCCGCGCGTGTGGCAGTCGCCGGCTGGCCTTTATTGGAATGTAACTGGCGAGGAAAACGGCGCGAGAGCCGTCGCCAGCCAGTCGAAAGTCTTAGTGATCAAGGCGCGCGGCACAAGGCCGAAAAAGCCCGACCAGCTCTCAAAACGAGGCTTTGGTCGTAATTCGGCAGGCCTTGCCGCGGGGCCTGCAGGGGAACGCTCCGGCAGCAGAGGCCAGAGCGGCCGGGTCAGCGACGATTGACGGTCAGTGCCGCGCGCAGGATGTCACTGCCGATCCGCGCCTCGAACGACTTCCACACCGGCTGCATCTTCGCCCGCCAGGCCTGGCGCTGCTCCGGCGTCAGGGTGACCAGCGTGGCGCCGCCACTGGCGAGCAGCTGTTCGCGTTCACGCGCGTTGATCGAGGCGGCCTCGGCGTTCACCGTCTGGGTGACCTCGAGCAGGATGCCGTCCAGCTCCGAGCGCACCGCAAAGGGAATGCTGGTCCAGAACCTGGAGTTGGTCACCAGCATGTAGTTGAGCACGCCATGGTTGGTTTCGGTGACATAGCTCTGCTGGCTGCTGGCGCTCTGTCCGCGGATGTTCGACCAGGGCCCCTCGGTGCCCTGCACGGTGCCACTCTGCATCGCCTTGGACACCTCGGAGAACGGCAGGCGCACGGCTTTGGCATCCACCGCGGCGAACTGCGCCTCGAGCACCGGCGACGGCTGGATACGGAACGCCAGACCCGCCGCATCGGCCGGATTGCGCAGCGGCTGATTGGCCGACAGCTGCTTGAGGCCGTTATTCCAGTAGGCCAGCCCGTAGATGCCCCGACCGGCCATCGAGCGCAGCAGCTCGCGGCTGGTTTCGCGCTTCTGGAAACGCGCGACGGCCGCCTCGTCGTCGAACAGGAACGGCAGGTCGAACACTTCCAGCTTCGGCGAATACTCGATGAACTTGGACAGCGAGGGCGCCAGCATCTGCACCTTGTTGTCCAGCAGTGCCTGCATCTCGTCGGCGTCGCCGACCAGCGTCGAATTCGGGTACACCTCGACCTCGACCTGGCCGGCCAGGCGCTCGCGCACCAGCTTCTGGAACAGCAGCGCGCCCTTGCCCTTCGGCGTGTCGTCGCCGACCACGTGGGCGAACTTGATGACAATGGGTTCCGCGGCTTGCGTGATGACTGGCGACAGCAGCAGGAACAGCGCCGCACAGGGCGCAACAACCAGAGACTTGAACAACTTTTTACCCCCACGGGAAATGAGCTCGGCACGGCGCCTCGTGAGCTCCGTTCGAGTGGTTTTGCGACTGGATGTGGTTCGGCCCACGCCTGGTAGGGCGTTGCCGAGATGTGTAGCGCGGGATCAGCGCACGGCGAACGAATTCGCAGGCTGATCTTTATTGGAATGGCGGTGACTGTTCAGTATCGGTTGGATATGCGCGGTCATCGAGCAGCGAAGTGTTGGCCATCAGCGGCTCTGGCACAAGGCTCGAAGCTCCGACCAGCTCTCAAAACCGAACATTGCATCGCTCAACCCCGGCGAACTTTATCGCCGCCGCCGGCTTCTACTGGCAACGCCCCGCCACTGGCCAATGCAATGACGCCCGCACAAACCGACCCGCAACCCATCGTGATCGACTGCCTGATCGTCGGCGGCGGCCCCGCGGGCCTCACCGCGGCACTGTACCTGGCGCGCTTCCGACGCAGCTGCCTGGTGGTGGACGCCGGCTCGAGCCGGGCTTCGTGGATTCCGCGCTCGCGCAACTACCCGGGCTTTCCACCGGGCATCAACGGCAACGACCTGCTGGCAAGGCTGCGCGAACAGGCCAGCGGCTATGGCGCCCGCCTCGAACAGGGCCACGTCGAGCACATCGAGTCCCACGCCGAAGGCTTCAGCGTGCGCTACGGCGATCGACTGTGCATAACGCGGCGGATCATTCTCGCCACTGGCATCGAGGACACGCTGCCGGACATGCCCGGCGTCGAAAAGGCCATCGACGAAGGCAAGGTGCGGCTGTGCGCGATCTGCGACGGCTACGAGGTCGATGGCGACAACGTCGCGGTCTACGGCGAGGCGGAAAGCGCCATCACCCACGCGGTGTTCCTGCGCACCTTCACCGACCGGGTCACCGTGATCGTGCATGGCGAGCAGGATGCCTGCGATCAGGCCATTGCCCTGGCCGAGCACTACGCCATCCGGCTGATCGGCGACCGCGTCGAGTCCCTGCACCCCTGCGAGACCGGCATCGAACTGCTGACCTGTCGCGGCGAGCGGCACCACTTCGACATCATCTACCCCAGCCTCGGTGCACGCTTTCGTTCCGAACTCGCCGTGCAGCTCGGCCTCGACTGCGACGAGTGCGGCGGCGTCAACGTGGACGAACATCGGCAGACTTCGCTGCGTGGGCTCTATGCGATCGGTGACGTGACCATGGGCCTGAAGCAGATCAGCGTCGCCATCGGCCAGGCCGCCCAGGCCGCGACCGCCGTGCACAACAGTCTGGAAGCCAATCCCAGGGGCGGCTCGCTGGCTAGCCGCGCATAAAGCAGTTCGTGCGAAAGACCCTCCCGGCGAATCGCGCCGCGCGCCGAACTCGGCAACATCCATGCGCCATGGAAGGTCTAGGCTTAGCAGGCTGTTGAAAAGCGTAGGCGAGGTAGCCAACGCAAGGTGAAAACAGGCGAAAAAGCGCCGTTTACGGGCTGTAAATGAGCATTTTGACTGGCCTCGCAACCGAGCCTGTTTTTAACGCCGCGATGACAACGCAGGTAGTTTTTCAACAGTCTGTTAGACCAGCCTTGCAACGGAGCACCTCATGTCACTCAGCGTCTTCGACCTGTTCAAGATCGGCATCGGCCCGTCCAGCTCGCACACCGTCGGGCCGATGCGCGCGGCGTTGCGCTTTGCCGAGGGCCTGCGCGACGAGGGACTGCTCGCCGCCGCCGACCACCTCAGGGTCGAGCTGTATGGCTCGCTGGGGGCCACCGGCAAAGGCCACGGCAGCGACAAGGCCGTACTGCTGGGGCTCGAGGGGGAGCTACCGGAGAGCGTGGACACCGCGAGCATTCCCCAGCGTATAGCGGCGCTGCGTGAATCCCGCGAGCTGCGCCTGCTCGGCGAGAAGGCCATCCACTTCGATATCAGCAACGATCTGCAATTCATCCGCAAGCCGCTGGCCTTCCACCCCAACGGCATGATCTTCCGCGCCTTCGACAGCGCCGGCCTGCAGGTGCGCAGCCGCGAATACTATTCGGTAGGTGGCGGCTTCGTGATCGACGAGCAGGCCGCCGGCGACGACCGCATCGTCGAAGACACTACCACGCTGCCCTACCCCTTCCACAGCGCCGCCGAACTGCTGCAGCACTGCACCACGCACGGGCTGTCCATCAGCCAGCTGATGCTGGCCAACGAAGCAGCCTGGCGCCCGGAAGCCGATACCCGCGCCGGCCTGCTGCGGATCTGGCAGGTGATGCAGGACTGCGTCAAAGCGGGCTGCCGCACCGAAGGCGTGATGCCCGGCGGCCTCAAGGTCCAGCGCCGTGCCGCCGGCCTGTACCGTCAGCTCAGCGAACACCCGGAAGCCAATCTGCGCGATGCGCTGAGCGTGCTCGACTGGGTCGACCTCTACGCCCTCGCGGTCAACGAGGAAAACGCCAGCGGCGGTCGCGTGGTCACCGCGCCGACCAATGGCGCCGCCGGAATCGTTCCGGCTCTGCTGCACTACTACATGCGCTTCATCCGCGGTGCCAATGAGGATGGGGTGGTGCGTTTCCTGCTGACGGCGGCGGCCATCGGCATTCTCTACAAGGAAAATGCGTCGATCTCCGGGGCCGAGGTCGGCTGCCAGGGCGAGGTCGGCGTGGCCTGTTCCATGGCTGCCGGGGCGCTGTGCGAAGTGCTCGGCGGCACGCCACAACAGGTGGAGAACGCCGCCGAGATCGGCATGGAGCACAACCTGGGGCTGACCTGCGACCCGGTCGGCGGACTGGTCCAGGTACCCTGCATCGAGCGCAATGCCATGGGTGCGGTGAAGGCGATCAATGCCGCGCGTATGGCCCTGCGTGGTGATGGCCGGCACTTCATCTCGCTGGACAAAGTGATCCGCACCATGCGCCAGACCGGCGCCGACATGAAGAGCAAATACAAGGAAACCGCCCGCGGCGGGCTGGCGGTGAACATCATCGAGTGCTGACGTGATTCATCCCACGAGCCGGGCCGGGCCGCCTGGCTCGTTGGAACCCAGTTCGTCGGCGCACCGCACTCGTTGGGCTTCGCCGCTATGCGGCTCAACCCAACCTACGATCGGCATCGGCCGTAGGTTGGGTTGAGCGCAGCGAAGCCCAACACCGCACTTATCCCTCCCTGCCGATGCCGTGCTCGCGCAGCTTGTTGGCGATGGTGGTATGCGACACGCCAAGGCGCTTACCCAGCTGGCGGCTGCTCGGAAACTGCTTGTACAACCCCTCCAGCACCGCCTTTTCGAAGCGCCCGACGATGCTGGCCAGATCGCCCTCCAGCGAGAAATCGCCCAGCGGCTGTGCCGCGCCGTAGCCCGGCAGACGGATGTGCTCGGGCTTGATGGTGCCACCCTCACACAGCGAAGCCGCCTGGAACAGGGTGTTCTCCAGCTGCCGCACGTTGCCCGGCCAGTGGTAGCCGGCCAGTCGCTCCAGCGCCTGCGGCGAGAGCGTTGGCAGTGGGCAGCCGATCTGTCGGCTGGCCTGGTCGATGAAGTGCAGCGCCAGCGGCTGCAGGCCGTCGAGGCAATCGCGCAGCGGCGGAATATGCAGCGACAACACGTTGAGCCGGTGATAGAGGTCCTGGCGAAACTGTCCACTGGCGCAGAGCTCGGACAGGTCCACCTGGGTCGCGCAGATCACCCGCACATCCAGATAGACCTCTTCGTCGCTGCCGACCCGACGGAAGCCGCCGTCCTGCAGGAAGCGCAGCAGCTTGGCCTGCAGCCGCGGGCTCATCTCGCCGACGCCATCGAGAAACAGCGTGCCGCCGGCGGTCAGCTCCAGCAGGCCGAGCTTGCCTTCCGGCCGCGCACCTTCGAAGGCACCGGGGCCGTAGCCGAACAGCTCGGTCTCGGCCATCGACTCTGGCAGGCCGGCGCAGTTGAGCGCCATGAAGGGTGACTGCCCACGCGGGCTCGACAGATGACAGGCGCGTGCCAAGAGTTCCTTGCCGGTGCCGGTCTCGCCCTCGATCAGCAGCGGAGCATCCAGCGGTGCCATGCGCCGCGCCTCGCGCACCACCGCGGCCATCACTTTCGAGCTCTGGAAGATGCTGTCGAAGCCGCGCAGCTCCTGCTTGCGCACCTGGTAGATGCGTTCACCGACCCGGTCGGCGCGGTGCAGGGTCAGCACCGCGCCGGCCAGTGCCTCGCTGTCGTCGTGTTCGGATTGCAGTGGGGCGATGTCGGCGAGGAACACATCGCCCTTGATCTTCACCCGCAGCCCGTTGATCCGCGCCTTGTTGGCGCGCACCAGTTCCGGCAGGTCGAAGTCCTCGGCGTAGCGCGACAGGCTCATGCCCGGGACCTCGTCGACGCGCACGCCGAGCAGCTGCGCAGCGGCACGGTTGGCGGCAACGATGGCACCGCTCATGTCGATGGAGAGGACGGGGAATTCCAGCGCGCCGAGTAGTGCATTGAGCTCCAGGGAATGCCGCTCGCTGGGCATCAGGCTGACCTTGCGCAGCTCGAACACGCCGGGCAGCGCCTCGATCTTCGGCCGCAGGGCCTGCAGTTGCAGGTTCATCAGATTGGGACAGTGCAGGTAGACGGCATTGCCCTGCTCGCCACCGACCTCGCCGCGGGCGACGTTGATGCCGTAGTCCACCAACAGGTTGAGCATGTCGCGCAGGATGCCGACGCGGTTCTGGCAAAGAATCTTGATACGCATGGCGAAAGCCCTGTTGTTTTGTTGTGGGGCTGACGACGCTTCATTCGAGCGCCGCAAATTTCCGTCAAGATTATTTGCCAGTTAAGTCGCTTGGCAATGCCGTCGATCCAGCCACATACAAAAACGTCACACTTTCCTTACAGCCGATACCGCCCATGGTGCGACATTGCGCCACATCACCCCTCCCCTGCGGCACGCCTTCACGTTCGAATGAAGGCAACAACAAGATGCCCAAGCGGCCCAGGAGACGCGATGAAGACCACCCACTACGTAGCCCGCGAACCGGACGCGCAGGGGCACATTCATTACCCCGACGCCGAACATGCGGTGTGGCAGACGCTGGTCGAACGGCAGCTGAAACTGCTCGAAGGTCGCGCCTGCGACGAGTACCTCGACGGCCTCGAGCAGCTCGCCCTGCCCCGCGAGCGCATCCCGCAGCTCGGCGAGATCAACCGCGTGCTGGCCGCCACCACCGGTTGGCAGGTCGAGCGCGTACCGGCGCTGATCCCCTTCCAGCGTTTCTTCGAACTGCTGGCGAGCAAGCGCTTTCCGGTCGCCACCTTTATCCGCACACCGGAAGAGCTGGACTACCTGCAGGAGCCGGACATCTTCCACGAGATCTTCGGCCACTGCCCGCTGCTGACCAATCCCTGGTTCGCCGAATTCACCCACACCTACGGCCAGCTCGGCCTCAAGGCCAGCAAGGAGGAGCGGGTGTTTCTCGCGCGGCTGTACTGGATGACCGTCGAGTTCGGCCTGGTGGAAACCCCGTCCGGACTGCGCATCTACGGCGGCGGCATCCTCTCCTCGCCGAAGGAAACGCTCTACAGCCTGTCCGCCGAGCCGGAGCGGCAGCCGTTCGATGCCATGGAAGCCATGCGCACGCCCTATCGCATCGACATCCTGCAACCGCTGTATTTCGTCCTGCCCAATCTCAAGCAGCTATTCGACCTGGCCCAGCAGGACATCATGGCCATGGTGCGCGAGGCCATGCGCCTGGGCCTGCACCAGCCGAAATTCCCGCCGAAGGCGGCGTAGGGTGGACAACGCCGCAGGCTTGTCCACACGTTTCGCAAGACACCGTTCGGCCTACAGGCCAGGCGTGCTGGTCGAAGCCGACGCGTGGAAAACGCTTCGCGGATTTCCACGGGGTGGCCATCCACCCTACGCTGACCTAAACCCCTGCGGAAGGAACCTGGCCGCGAAGCCTCTTGCCTTGTAGGGTGGATAACGCCGAAGGCTTATCCACGCGGCCAGTAAGCCTCGCCATTTCACCTACCCTTTCCAATCATCAAACAAAAGGATCGACACGATGACCGCCCTTACCCAAGCCCACTGCGAAGCCTGCCGTGCCGATGCGCCGAAGGTCTCCGACGAGGAACTGGCCGAGCTGATCCGCGAGATTCCGGACTGGAACATCGAGACTCGCGACGGCCACATGGAGTTGGAGAAGGTCTTCCTGTTCAAGAACTTCAAGCACGCCCTGGCCTTCACCAATGCCGTCGGCGAGATCGCCGAAGCCGAGGGCCATCACCCGGGGCTGCTCACCGAATGGGGCAAGGTGACCGTGACCTGGTGGAGCCACTCGATCAAAGGGCTGCACCGCAACGACTTCATCATGGCCGCGCGCACCGACCAGGTGGCGAGCAGCGCGGAGGGCCGCAAGTAATGCACTTCGGCCAGATTCCCCGCGTGCCCGGCGACCCGATCCTCGGCCTGATGGATCTGTATCGCGCCGACCCCAACCCCGCCAAGCTCGATCTGGGCGTTGGCGTCTACAAGGACGCCCAGGGCCTGACGCCGATCCCGCGCGCGGTGAAGCTGGCCGAGCAGCGCCTGGTCGACAGCGAGCAGACCAAGAGCTACGTCGGCGGCCACGGCGACGCCCAGTTCGGCGCCCTGCTGCTGCGCCAGGTGCTCGGCAGCCGTTCCATTGCCATCGGCGAACAGCGCGCCGGCTGCACCCAGGCGCCTGGTGGCACCGGCGCGCTGCGTCTGGCCGGCGAGTTCATCGCCAGGTGCCTGCCCGGGCGCAGCATCTGGCTGAGCGATCCCACCTGGCCGATCCACGAAACCCTGTTCGCCGCCGCCGGCCTGCGCGTGCAGCACTACCCCTACGTCGGTGCCGACAACCGCCTCGATGTCGATGGCATGCTCGCCACGCTGCAACAGGTGCCGCCTGGCGACGTGGTGCTGCTGCACGCCTGCTGCCACAACCCCACCGGCTTCGATCTGAATCACGACGACTGGCTGCGGGTGCTGGGCGTGGTGCGCGCGCGCGAATTGCTGCCGCTGTTCGACTTCGCCTACCAGGGCTTCGGCGACGGACTGGAAGAGGACGCCTGGGCGGTACGGCTGTTCGCCGAAACGCTGCCGGAAATGCTCATCACCAGTTCCTGCTCGAAGAACTTCGGCCTCTACCGCGAGCGCACCGGCGCGCTGATCGCCGTCACCAGCGATGCCGAGCGCCTGCTCGACGTGCGCAGCCAGCTCGCCTCGCTGGCCCGCAATCTCTGGTCGACGCCACCGGCCCACGGCGCCGCGGTGGTGGCGACGATCCTGGCCGATGAGCCCCTGCGGCAGATCTGGCAGGACGAGGTGGAAGCCATGCGTCGGCGCATCGCCAGCCTGCGTCAGGGGCTGGTCGAGGCACTGACGCCCTATGGGCTGGCCGAGCGCTTCGCCCACATCGCTCATCAGCGGGGGATGTTCTCCTACACCGGCCTGACCGCCGAGCAGGTACGCCGGCTGCGCGCCGAAGATTCGGTGTATCTGGTGGAAAGCGGCCGGGCCAATGTCGCCGGGCTGGATGCCGAACGCCTGGACGATCTGGCCAAAGCCATCGCACGCATGGTGCAGAGCTGAACGACGTGAAGGTGCGCGCCGGTGACGCCGCTTCTGGCGACGCCGCCGGGTGCGCCGGAGCGAGAGAGCAGAGGCGCGGCTCGTGACCACGCGACTGGCTGCCGCAGCAGCGCCGCCACGATAAGCCGGCAAGCTTTCAGCCGGCTTTCAACGCGCCTCCGCGCTGCCTATGCTGAGTGACAGTCGTCCGCCCGATTACCGCCATGCCTGAGTCCAGCGTTCTCCAGCAACAGCTCGCCGCCCTGCACCAACAGGGCTTCGTGCTGCTGCCTGCCGTACTCGAGCCAGCGGGTATCGCCGCGCTGCGCGAAGCCATCGATTGCCTCGCCCCCATCCACTGGGATTACCAGGGCCTGGTCGACGACCACTACAAGTGCGTGTTCAATCGCTCGCCGTTCTGGCTGCGCTTTTTCGATTTGCCCGGGGTGATCGAACTGGCCGAGGCGGCGCTCGGCACGGACTGCCACATCATCGGCCAGACCGCCTGGCGCAGCCGCCCAGGCTTTATCGGCGGCGAGCTGCATGCCGACTACCTGGCCATGGAGCTGCCGGAAAGCCTGCTGGCTGACCCCGCCTTCGAGCTGCCGATGCAGATCTGCACCGCGCACCTGTATCTGGATGACATCGACGCCGACCTCTGCCCGACGCTGGTGATCCCCGGCAGCCACCGCGCCGGGCGCAAGCCGCACCTAGGCGAAACGCAGTGGCACGGCCGCACGGCCGAGCCGGTGCTGTGCCAGGCCGGCGACGTGCTGCTGTTTCGCAGCGACCTCTGGCACGCCGGCAGCCGCAACCGCAGCGCCGGACGCAGCCGCTACCTGCTGCAGATCCATTACGGCCGACGCATGGTGGCGCAGAAGTTCTCGCCCTACCTGCACTTCAGCTTCAACCCCGAGGTGCTGGCCGCCGCCACGCCGCGCCAGCGCCGTTTGCTCGGCGAGCACGAAGCGGCCGAATACGACTGACCCCCTGGCACCGAACCTGCATCGACCGAGGCCCGCCGCGCCCGCGCGGCCATTGACTCGCATTCCCCAGATGAGGATTCGCCATGATCAGCAGTCGTGAACAGGTCACCCAGATGATCGTCGCCGCCAAGGTGCGCAAGGACCTGAAGTGGGCACACGTCGCCGAAAGCATCGGCATGTCCAAGGAGTGGACCACTGCCGGCTGCCTCGGCCAGATGGCCTTCGACAAGGCCCAGGCAGAAACCCTGGGGCAGCTCTTCGAACTCTCCGACGAGGCCGTCGCCTGGCTGCAGATCGCCCCCTACAAGGGCTCGTTGCCCACCGCGGTGCCGACCGATCCGCTGATCTACCGCTGGTACGAGCTGGTCAACGTCTACGGCACCACCATCAAGGAGCTGATCCATGAAGAGTTCGGCGACGGCATCATGAGCGCCATCGACTTCTCCATGGATATCCAGCGCCAGAGCGACCCCAAGGGCGATCGCGTCAGCGTGGTGCTGTCCGGCAAGTTCCTGCCCTACAAGAGCTATTGAGGGATCAGCGCGTGCGGATCTCCCCGCGCGCCAGGCTTTCCACGCTGTTGCCCAGCGGGTCGGTCATGCTCAGGTCCGCACCGCACTCGGTGGCAGCAGGGTATGTCGCTCCACTTGGCGGAACTTCGCGCCAGGGCGCCATTGCGGTGCAAACAGCCAGCTCGGTGCCCCGGTACGAATCAGCGTTGGCGGCAGCGTCATCGCCCACGCCGGGTCGGCGGATCGGGCAGCAATGGCATGGCATCTGCACCTCTGCTGCATCCACCTTGCGGAGCATCCGACATGAAACAGCCCGTCGATACCGACTACCCCCTGAGCGAAGTCCCCGCCGGCGCGCGCAAGGGGCTGTGGTCCACCTCCATCCTGCTGTTCGGCTTCACCTTCTTCACCGCCACCATGTTCGCCGGCGGCAAGATCGGCCTGGCCTTCGACTTCAAGACCATGCTCTGGGCCGCGGTGATCGGCAACCTGCTGCTCGGCCTCTATGCCGCCGCGCTCGGGCTGATCGCCTGCCGCAGCGGGCTGAGCTCGGTGCTGATGGGGCGTTTCTGCTTCGGCGAGGTCGGCAGCCGGCTGTCCGACTTCCTGCTCGGCTTCACCCAGATCGGCTGGTACGCCTGGGGCACGGCGACCATCGCCATCGTCCTGGTGCGCCTGCTGGCGTTGCCGGAAAGCTGGACGACGCCGTTGATGGTGCTGTTCGGCTTCGGCTTCTGCCTGACCGCCTTCGTCGGCTACAAGGGCCTCGACCTGCTCTCGCGCATCGCGGTGCCGGCGATGCTGATCCTGTTGATCGCATCGCTGTGGACCGCCACCCGCGACATTGGCGGGCTGGACGGCCTGCTCGCGGTGCAGCCGGGCGACAGCCTGACCTTCGGCACGGCCATCACCATGATCTTCGGCACCTTCGTCAGCGGCGCGACCCAGGCCACCAACTGGACGCGTTTCGCCCGCAGCAGCCAGGTCGCGGTATGGGCCAGCCTGATTGGCTTCTTCATCGGCAACGGCCTGATGATCATCGCCGGCGCCTACGGGGCAATCGTCTATCAGCAGCCGGACATCGTCGAAGTGCTGGTGCTGCAGGGGCTGTCGATGGCCGCGGTGGTGATGCTGTTTCTCAACCTCTGGACCACCCAGGACAACACCATCTACAACTTCGCCGCCGCCGGCTGCAACCTGCTACGTACCGAGCGCCGCCGGCTGGTGACCCTCAGTGGAGCTTTCGTCGGCACGCTGCTGGCGCTGGGTGGCATGTACGAACTGCTGATCCCCTTTCTGATCCTGCTCGGCTCGATCATCCCGCCTATCGGCGGCGTGATCATGGCCGACTACTTCTACCGCCATCGCGGGCAGTACCCGAAGCTGGCCGAAGCGCACCTGCCCAAGTACAACAGCCTGGGCCTGGCGGCCTATGTGCTGGGCGCTGCCTGCGCCTACTTCTCGCCCTGGGTGGCGCCCATCGTCGGCATACTGGTGGCCGCCGCAGCCTATATTGTGCTGTACGAGGGCCAGCGCCTGGCCCTGTCGCGCACGGTGCTGACGCAAACCGACGCCCGCTGATCAAGGAGCCATTATGAACATCCTCAACGCACGCCTGCGCGGCCGCAGCGGCCTGTACCGCATCGAACTGGACGGCGCGCGCATCGCCGCCATCAGCGCGCAGCAGGCGCCAGCCGAAGCCAACGAGGGCGACATCGACGCCGCCAGCAATCTGGTGGTGCCACCCTTCATCGAACCGCACATTCATCTGGACGCCACCCTCACCGCCGGCGAGCCGGCCTGGAACATGAGCGGCACGCTGTTCGAGGGCATCGAGCGCTGGGGCGAGCGCAAGGCGCTGGTCACCCACGAGGACACCAAGGCCCGGGCCAAGAAAACCATCGACATGCTGGTCGACCACGGCATCCAGCATGTGCGCACGCATGTCGACGTTACCGACCCGACGCTGTCGGCGCTCAAATCCATGCTCGAGGTGCGCGAGGAAACCCGCCACCTGATCGACCTGCAGATCGTCGCCTTCCCGCAGGAGGGCATCGAGTCGTTCAAGGGCGGGCGCGAGCTGATGACCGAGGCGATCGCCATGGGCGCCGATGTGGTCGGCGGCATTCCACACTTCGAGAACACCCGCGACCAGGGCGTCAGCTCGATCAAGTTCCTCATGGACCTGGCCGAGCGCGCGGGCTGCCTGGTGGACGTGCACTGCGACGAGACCGATGACCCGCAGTCGCGCTTTCTCGAAGTGCTCGCCGAGGAGGCGCGGGTGCGCGAGATGGGCGAACGCGTCACCGCCAGCCACACCACGGCGATGGGCTCCTACGACAACGCCTACTGCTCCAAGCTGTTCCGCCTGCTCAAGCAATCGAAGATCAACTTTGTCTCCTGCCCGACCGAGAGCATCCACCTGCAGGGCCGCTTCGACACCTATCCCAAGCGCCGCGGCCTGACCCGCGTGGCCGAGATCGACCGCGCCGGGATGAACGTCTGCTTCGGCCAGGATTCCATCGTCGATCCCTGGTACCCGCTGGGCAACGGCAACATCCTGCGCATCCTCGAAGCCGGGCTGCACATCTGCCACATGCTCGGCTACGAGGACCTGCAGCGCTGCCTGGACCTGATCACCGACAACAGCGCGCGCACCCTGAACCTGGGCGAACGCTACGGGCTGGAGGTGGGGCGTCCGGCCAACCTGCTGGTGCTGTCGGCGCCGGACGATTACGAGATGCTGCGCACCCAGGGCCATGCCCTGCTTTCGGTGCGCAATGGTGAGGTGCTGATGCGCCGTACACCGGCGCAGATCCAGCGTTACTGAGCGGCGGCGGTGGTCTTGCGCAGACGGTTGAGGTTGGCCATTTCCTCGGCCGGCGTCAGCTTCAGCTGCGAGAGATAGGCCGCCAGCGCCTCTACGTCCGCCGCGGAAAGCTGCGCGGCGACGCCGATCATCACCGAACCTGCGCGGCTGGGGTCCTTCTCGCGAAAGCGCGTCAATGCCTTGCGAATGTACTCGTCAGGTTGTCCGGCCAGCCGCGGCATGGTCTCCATGCCCTCGGCGTGAGCGCCGTGACAACCTGTGCAGGTAGTCTGGAAGATCTTTTCCCCGCTGTTGCGTAGCGCGGCATCCACAGTGCCAGCCGGTGGATTGACCTTCTGCTGGCTGAAGTACACCGCGATGTTCACCCGCTCCTCCATGCTGAGATTCTGCGCCAGCTTGGACATGACGAAGTCGGTGCGCTCGCCGCTGGCGAACTTCTCGAAGGCATGGAACAGGTACAGCGGATTCTGCCCGGCCAGATTGGGAATGTGCTTGCGCTTGCTGTTACCGGTTTCACCGTGGCAGTAGGAACAGAATACCGCACGCTCCTGCCCGGCCAGGCTGGCCAGCTCGCGCCGTTGCTCATCGGCCATGACGTAGTTGAAACGCTCGACGACCGCCTCACTGGCATGGGACAGCGGAACGAAGCAGGCGAGCAGGGCAAGAGCGAGCATACGCATGAGGAGGCGTCCGTTACTGAATTAGTCAGGGTTTTTGGGGCGTCCGACTATAAGAAGCGCCAGGCCAGCGGACCCCGACACAGGTCAACAAAATTGCTCTTGAGCGAGGTGCCGGCACCATCCGTGCACCACGTCACAGAACCTGCCCAGGCCCGCCCCAAGGAACAGGACACTCATGCCGTAACTGGCGCTTTTTCCGCCAAATGACAGAAGTGCGCGCCTTTGCCGCATTGACGATAGAAAAAATCGATGAAGCGTTTTGCTGGAAACGCCAGACAGGAAGGAGGCATTCGACTAAAGTAGCACCCCTTCACCACCGAGGAGCCGTAACCCCCATGCTAGATGGACATGCAGAGCTGACCATGACCGTGCTGATGACGCCGGACAAAGCCAATTTTTCTGGCAACGTACATGGCGGCACGCTGCTCAAGTATCTCGACGAGGTCGCCTATGCCTGCGCCAGCCGCTATGCCGGGCAGTACGTCGTCACCCTCTCGGTGGATCAAGTGGTGTTCCGCCAGCCGGTGCATGTCGGCGAGCTGGTCACCTTCCTCGCCTCGGTCAACTACACCGGCACCACATCGATGGAAATCGGCATCAAGGTCATCACCGAAGACATCCGTTCGAAGACCGTACGCCACACCAATAGCTGCTTCTTCACCATGGTCGCCCTCGGCGAGGACGGCAAACCGGTACCGGTACCGCCGCTGAACCCGAAGACCCCCGAACAGCAGCGCCGCTTCGCCCAGGCCTATCAACGTCGCGAAATCCGCCGCGAGCTGGAGCACCGCTACAGCGAACTGCGTGCCGGCAGCGAGCGCCTCGCCGCGGTGAAGTGAGCCGCCCCCGCTGATCGCCGTGGACTCCGGCCAGCCCGGAGTCCACGCCAACCCCCCGATTTGTAACAAAACCTTATACAATGCACGGCTTTCCGCATTCCGCCCCTGAGGACCTGCCGTGAGCTCGCTGCCCCCCTGCCCCAAATGCAACTCCGAATACACCTACGAAGACGGCCAGATGCTGGTCTGCCCCGAGTGCGCCCATGAGTGGTCCGCCACCGACGACGCGGCTGCCGCGAGCGAAAGCGACAAGGTGATCAAGGACGCGGTGGGCAACACCCTGCAGGACGGCGACACCGTCACGGTGATCAAGGACCTCAAGGTCAAGGGCTCGTCGCTGGTGGTCAAGGTCGGCACCAAGGTGAAGAACATCCGCCTGGTCGATGGCGACCACGACATCGACTGCAAGATCGACGGCATCGGCGCGATGAAGCTGAAGTCAGAGTTCGTCAAGAAGGTCTGAGCCGCGATGCTCGTCCGAAAGCCGGGCTTTCGCGTTTCACTGCAGCCGCAACAGCCAGTCCAGCCGCTCGCGGGTAAAGCCGCTGCCGATGAACAGCAGATCGATCCAGAACGCCTGGTGCAGCACCACGATCAGCCAGAAGGTCAGCTGATAGCTCAGCTTGCGGGTCTTGTGGCGAAAGACCTGCTGCGCGACGAGCGCGCCCGGCCAGCCGCCGGCCAGCTCGAAGAAATGCAGTGTGGTTTCCGGCGTGCGCCAGCGATCCTTCAGCGCGCTGTGCTTGTCGCGCCAGTAGAGGAAGAAGGTCAGCAGGCTGGCGACGGCATAGATCGCCAACGGCAACAGCGCCCCGAGGCGCAGGAGGCTGCCCGCCAGCGGCAGCAGGCAGAGCAGCGCGAACAGCACCAGCTTGAGCGGAAGCCGCTGAATGTTCCCGGCGAGCAGCTGCCGCGCCGGCTTTCTGGCGGCACGCGCCGTCGCGCGCGGGCGGTCCGGTCGCTCGGTCTTCTGCCGCTGACTGCCCGGGCGCTGGCGAATCGCCGGCTGATCCAGCGTCAGCGGCGCATCCAGCCGCAGATGTTCGGCGCGCAAACGGCCTTGAGAATCGCGCCCGACCACGTAGAGCACCCGGTCGCCCACCAGCGGCCGACGCTCGCCATGCACGGCCGAGATGTGCGCGAAGACATCTTCGCCGCCCTGCTCCGGGCGAATGAAGCCGAAGCCCTTCTGGTCGTTCCAGTTTTTCAGCGTGCCTCGCTGTTCCATGCACCGAAACCCATGTGATCAAAGCCGCGCATGCTAACCGAGCTTGGCCGGCCTTGGCTGCACGCCGCTATGGCCAGGGTACGGTGCTCGGCGTTATGGTCGGGCGATCTCCAGCCCAGGGAAGAACCATGGCCAGCAAGCCCAACAGCTCGAACAAGCAGAAGCACCTCGCGGTTCTAATCGACGCCGACAACGCGCCCGCCGCCATCGTCGAGGCGCTGTTCGAGGAAATCGCCAAATACGGGGTCGCCAGCGTCAAGCGCATCTATGGCGACTGGACCAAGCCCAACCTGGGCAGCTGGAAAAAGGTGTTGCTCGACCACTCGATCCAGCCGATCCAGCAGTTCGCTTACACCTCGGGCAAGAACGCCACCGACAGCTCGCTGATCATCGACGCCATGGACCTGCTCTACACCCGGCGTTTCGACGGTTTCTGCCTGGTTTCCAGCGACAGCGACTTCACCCGCCTGGCCGCGCGTATCCGCGAGGAGGGCCTGACGGTGTACGGCTTCGGCGAGCAGAAGACGCCTTCGCCCTTCGTCTCTGCCTGCGACAAATTCATCTACACCGAAATCCTGCGCGCCGATGCCGCCAAGGCCACCTCCGAGCCACCGTCATCGGAAAAGCTCGCCGCCGCCGCGGCGCAGGTGGAAGAAAGCAGCAAGCCGCCGAAGGCCGGCGACAAGGGCGACACCATCAAATGCCAGCAGGTGCCGGTGGACTTCATCGCCAAGGTGCTCGACGACCTCTCGGAGGAGGATGACTGGATTCAGCTGGGCACCCTCGGGCAGAACATCAGCAAGCTGCGTCCGGCCTTCGATCCGCGGTTGTATGGCTGCAAGAAGCTCAGCGACCTGATCGCCAACCAGCCCAAGCGCTTCGACCTGGAATCTCGGGGCAGCAGCGCCACCGGTGGCAAGGACCTCTACGTGCGCCTGCGCAAACCCGGCAAGCACTGAGCGCCGCCACTCAGCTCGCCTGCGCGTCCGGGGCATGGCAGCAGACGCGGACGCGGTCCCGGCCCTCGTGCTTGGCCCGGTACAGCGCAGCGTCGGCACGGCGCAGCAGGCTGTCCACCGTATCCGTCGCATTCAACTCGGCGACACCGGCGCTGAGGGTCTGGCCGCGGTCGGTACTGAACGTGAATGCCCGCGACTCTTCGCAGAGACGCTCGGCAAACGCCAGCGCCTGCTGACCGCTGGTTTCCGGACACAGCAGGAGGAATTCCTCGCCACCCCAGCGGCCCACGGCGTCACTGCCGCGCAGACCGGATACCAGCAGATCGGCGAACTCCTTGAGGACGCGATCCCCCATCTGATGACCGAACTCGTCGTTGATGCTTTTGAAGTGATCGATATCCAGCATGACGATCGACAGCCGCCGGCTATAACGCCGCGCCTGCTCCAGCGCCCTGGCGAAGCGCCGGTCCAGCGCGGCGCGGTTGGCCAGCCCGGTGAGCGGATCGGTCTGTGATTTGACCTGCAGTTGCTCGTTCAGCCGCCGCAGGCGGCCGATCCAGAACAGGCTGGTCAGCAGCATCACCGAGAAGACCACCACGATCTGCACGATCAGGCGATAGTCGGTGCCCGACTCGACGCGAATCGGCGTGTGCCTGTTGGCGATCTGGTTCAGTTCCCCCGGCGTGATCGTCGCAATCGCCTTGTCCAGAATGTCGCGCAGCACCGGCTCGCCCTTCAGCACACCGATCCGGAACTGATTGTCGAGACTCGTCAGCTGCCCGGCGATTTTCAGGTTGAACCAGCCCTCGCGGCGAATGGTGTAGGCGGCCACGGTCAGCGAGCGCACGGTCAGATCGGCTTTACGCTCGTTCACCAGTGCCAACGCCTGGGCATCCGTGTCGGTGCTGATGACGCGCAACTGGGGGAAATCCCGGCGAACGCTTTCCTCGACGAACGTGCCCACCGGCAAAGCGACCGTCACATCTTCAAGAGCGGACAAGTCCGCCACATAGGGATGATCCTCCCGCGCGATCACCACATTGGCGTCGGTGAACAGCGGCTGGGTGAAGATCAGCCAGGCATCGCGCACAGGGGTCTGATTGAGGAAGCTGAGCAGCTGGCAGCGGCCGGCCTGGGAGAACGCCACCGACTGCCCCCAGTCGCTGGTCGATACGATATTCAGCTGCAGCCCCGCCCGTTGTGCAACGAGGCGCAGCAGATCGGCCGCAATTCCTTCGTGCTCGCCGCGGGCGTTGAGCATCTCGAACGGCAGCCAGTCCGGGTCGACACAGATACTGACCGAGCGGTTGCCAACCAGCCAGTCGCGCTCGACAGCGCTCAGGTCGAGCGTCACATCGGCCGCAGCAGACACCGTGCCTGACAGGGCCAACAATGCGATGAGCAGAAACCTAGTCACTTCAGCCACCCTCGGAAGGACCGCACGTAACATTGGTGACGGCTGAAGTTCAACACGGCACAAATGGCACGGCGAGATAGATCATGGCTTTGAGCCATCACAAATCATGCCAACCAGTTTTTTGACGCCTCTAATCATTTGCAATCATTGACTGACGCATCGATCGAACCGACCGTGGACGGGCTCTTCTAAAGGGGACCAAATATTGGAGGTTCACATGAGCAAGCACTCATTCCTCGCCTGCGGCCTGGCGCTCTGCGCCCCGCTGGCGTTCGCCCAGACGCCGCCGCCGGAAGTGGTCACCCACCTCAATGGTCTCGATGTGGAGATCAGCCCGATGGGCGTGCCGGCCAAATCCGAAGGGGTCGAAGGCGAATTGCTCGGAGTGCGGGCGGTGAAGGTGATGAACCGCACTGGCGGCCAGATCACCTGCGAATTCCATGTACCGAATGAAGCGCGATCGGATACCTCGGCATCGCCGGTTTTCACCGTCGCGCCAAATACCCAGCGCACCGAGCGGGTTCCGGGCGACTATTCGCCGGACGAGCCCTACGCGGAAATCACCTGCCGTTCCAGCGACCAGAGCCCGGCGCAATAAGCGCCGCGGCCCTCAGCGACGCTCCTCGCGGATAAAGGGAATGCCGAGCGCGCCTGGCTGACTGCCGGAAACGCTCTTGCCGCTGGCGACCCAGATCATCACCGCCAGGGTCACCGCGTAGGGCGTCATCAGCACGAAATACTGCGGCAGGCGCACGCCGGCGGCGGCCAGCTGCGGGATCAGCGCCTCGATGCAGCCGAACAGCAGCGCCCCGGCCAGCGCCTTCCATGGCGACCAGCGGGCGAAGATCACCAGCGCCACGGCGATCCAGCCGCGTCCGCCGGTCATGTCGGCGATCCACAGCTTGGTGCTGAGCAGCGAGATATAGCCGCCGGCCAGGCCGATCAGCGCCGAACCGGCGAGGATCGCCGCCAGCCGGTAGCCGAGCACGGAAATCCCCGCCGCATCCGCCGCCTGCGGGTTCTCGCCCACCGCGCGCAAACGCAGGCCGGTGGTGGTACGGGTGAGCAGCCAGACCACGGCGAGCACGATCAGCGGCGTCATGAACACCAGCGGGTTCTGCACGAAGAGCTTACCGAGTAGCGGCAGCTCCGACAGCGGCCAGAGTTCTATGGAACTCAGCCCCTTGACCGGCTTGTTGGTCCAGTCCAGCAGCGTGCCGAGCAGCCCGGTCAGGCCCTGACAGAAGAACACCAGCGCCAGGCCCGCGATCACCTGGTTGATGCGCAGCACCAGCACCATCAGCGCGAACAGCAGCGAGACCACCGCTGCCGCGCCCATCGCCAGCAACAGCGACGTGCCGTGGCTGCCGAACGCCAGCTGCGCGCCGATGCCGGCCAAGGCGCCGACCAGCATCAATCCTTCGGCGCCGAGCGCCAGCACCCCGGCGCGTTCGGTGAGGATCAGCCCCAGCGCCGCCAGGGCGAAGGGCACGGCGAAATCCGGGGTGTTGCCCAGCCAGTTGGCGATCATGTCCATCAGCTTTCGCCTCCCTGAACGCGGCGGATACGGTGGCGGATGAAGAAATCCGACGAGGCGACGCAGATCACCAGGATCGCCTGGATCAGCTGCACCATGGAAAACGGGATCTGATAGAACACCTGCAGGCTGCGCCCGGCGACGAACAGCATCGCCATCAGCAGCGCCACCACCAGCGCGGCGATCGGGTTGTTGCGCGCGAGGAAGGCGATGAGGATGCCGGAGAAGCCGTAGCCCTGGTAGAACGACTGGGTCAGCCGCCCCTCCTGGCCCGCGGTGACGAGAAACCCGGCAATCCCGGCCATGGCGCCGGAAATCAGCACCGTGCCGATGATCATCTTCTGCACCGGCACGCCGACCGCGCTCGCCACCCTTGGATTGGCATCGACGAAGCGCAGGTACAGCCCGGCGCGAGAAATACCGAGGAACCACAGCGCCAGCAGCGCGACGACCAGCGCCAGCGGCACCGCCGCGCTGATGCCGTCGAACAGCTCGGGCAGCCGCTCGAACGGCTGGAACTGCGGCGAGTAGGGAAACGAGCTCTTCGGGTCCTTCCAACTGCCGTAGAGCAGGTGCAGCAGGAAGTTGATCGCCAGGTAGTTGAGCATCAGCGTCGAGATGATCTCGTTGACCTTCAGGCGCAGCTTGAGCAGCACCGGCGCCAATGCCCAGGCGAGGCCACAGAGCATCGCCGCAGCCAGCATCAGCGGCAGGCGCAGGGCCTGCGGGCCGATCTCGAACAGCGAGATGGCGGTGGCACCGATGGCCCCCCAGATCATCTGGCCTTCCAGACCCAGGTTCCAGAACTTGGCACGAAAGGCCATGCAACCGGCCAGGCCGACGAGAATCATCGGCGAGGCCTGAAACAAGACCGCCTTCAAACTCTGCGCATCGAATACCGTGAGGATGACGAACTCGTTGAGTAGTTCGCCGGGCGGCACCCCCGCGGCGATCAGGATGGCGGCGGAAATACCCAGCCCCAGCAACAGCGCCAGGCCAATGATCAGCGCCTGCCAATGCCAGGCCAGTTGCTGGCGGATTTCCAGCGCATAGCGTCGCGACAGCAATGGCGGCTTGGCCTGTTTCGCCGCCTGCCTGGCCTGCTCGAGCATCATCGGGCGTACCTGTTCATTCATGGTTTGCCCCTTCAGCTGTTGGCTCTGCGTGGATCTGCTCGTCGTGACTGACCATGGCCCTGCCGATGTCCTGCCGATCCGCCGATCGGCCGAACTCGGCGACGATGCGCCCGGCATTCATCACGCCGATGCGATCGGCCAGAGCCAGCACTTCGTCGAGGTCTTCGCTGATCACCAGCACCGCCGCGCCGGCATCCCGGGCGGCACGCAGGCGTGCATGCACGGCGGCAGTGGCACGCACATCGAGGCCGCGGCTGGGGCTGTGCACCAGCACCAGTTGCGGGTCGCGGGAGAACTCGCGGGCGATCACCAGCTTCTGCGCATTGCCGCCAGAGAGCAGCGCCGCCTTCTGTTTCAGCGAACGCACGCCCTGCACATCGAACCCTGCCACCGCCTCGGCGGCATCGGCCTCCAGGCGCTTGCGCCGCAGCTTGAAGAACGAGCCATAACGATCGCTGTGAATCTGCCCGACGGCAAAGTTCTCCGCCACCGACAACTCGCCGGCCAGCGCCGTGCCATAGCGGTCGGCAGGAATGGAAGCGATGCGCAGCTCCCGGCGCTGTTCAGGGCTGGCCCGGCGCAGGTCGCCAAAACCAGACAATTCCAACGAACCTGCGCAGGGCTCCGGCAGGCCCATCAGCACATTGGCCAGTTCGCCCTGGCCGTTGCCGCCGACCCCGGCGATGCCGTAGATCTCGCCGGCGCGCAGGCTCAGCGTCACGCCGTTGAGCGCGCCGTGCCCGCCACTGCGCGAACGCAGATCAGACACCTGCAAGCGCACCTCGCCCGGTATCGCCGGCTGGTATTCGCTGGCCGGCGCGGACTCGCCTACGGTCAGGCGCACCAGCTCGGACACCGAGACCGTCTGCGGATCGAGGGTCTGGATAGTGCGCCCACCACGCATCACCGTGACGCGGTCGGCGAAGCGCTTGACGTCGCTCATCTTGTGCGTGACCAGAATCACCGCCGCGCCCTGGCGGGCGAAGGCGCGCACCGTCTGCAGCAGGCGCTCGGCCTCCTGGTCGGTGAGCACCGCCGTCGGCTCGTCGAGGATCAGGATGCGCGCACCGGCCAGCAGCACCTTGAGGATTTCCACCCGCTGCTGCTCGGCCACCGACAGCGATTCGGTGATCTTGCGCGGGTCGATGCTGAAACCCAGTTCTGCTGCCTTGTCGCTGATTCGCTGCTCCAAAGCCGCCAGACGCTGCCGGTGACTGCCAGCGAAGACGTGATTGCCCGGTCCCTCAGGCAGGGCCAACTGGATGTTCTCGGCCACGGTGAAGGGCTTAACCAGCTTGAAATGCTGGTGAACCATGCCGATGTGGTAGCGGCTGGCATCCCGCGGGCCGCTGAGCCGCACCGCGTTGTCATTGATCAACAGCGATCCGCTTTCCGGTGCGTAGAGGCCGGCAGCGATGTTCATCAGCGACGACTTGCCCGCACCGTTCTCGCCGAGCAGCGCATGCACCTCGCCCCACTTGGCGGTGAAATCCGCCTGGGACAGGGCCATGAAGCCGTCGAACGACTTGCTGACCCCGGAAAGCTGGATCGCGTTGAGGTTGCTCATTGCTGAGTAATCACTCCCTTGACGAACCAGTCCATCTGCCACAGCGCCGGGTCGGCCATCACTTCACCGGCTGCGATGCGCTCGGTGCCGTCGCGGTCGAGCATCGGGCCGGCGTAGATCTGCTTCTCGCCTTTGAGCAGTTCTTCGCGCGCGGCCATGATCTTGGCCTGGTCCGCCTCGGAAACCGCCGGGCCGCAGCAGGCCGCGTCGGTGCCGCCTTCGGCCATGGACAGCAGCGCGCCGTTTTCCGGTGGCACCCAGTTGCCGGCGCTGATCTTCTTCAGCTCAGGCGCGAGGAACCTGTCCCAGACCCAGACCGAGGAACAGACGGTGGCTTCAGGAGCGAACTCGCGCATGTCGCGGTGGTGGCCGGTGCCGTGCACACCGCGCTCCTGGGCGACGATCTGCGGCGTCGGGCTGTCGACGTGCTGGCCGAGTACGTCGGCGCCAGAGTCGATCAGCGCCATGGCCGCGGCGCGTTCCTTGACCGGGTCGTTCCAGGCGCCGGTGTAGACCACGGTGACGGTGGCGTCCGGGTTGATCGCCTGGGCGCCGAGGGCGAAGGCGTTGATGGTCCAGTTCACCTGGCCGAAGGGGTTGGCGGCGACGAAGCCGAGCTTACCGGTCTTCGACGCCGCGCCGGCGGCCATGCCGCACAGGTACTGGCTCTCGTAGGTGCGGCCGTAGAAGGATTCGAGGTTGGCGCCGTTGGTGGTGCCCGAGCCATTGAGGAAGGCCACCTGCGGGTATTTGTCGGCCAGTTCCTTGAAGGTGTCCGAATAGCCGAAGGCGGTGCCGATGATGACGTTGGCGCCGCGCTGGATCAGCCGGTCCACCGCCGGGCGGATCGAGGAAGCGTTTTCCGGCACGCTCTCGACGTACTGGATCTTGGTATCGAGCTCGCTTTCCAGCTTCTGCCGCGCCTCGTCGAAAGCCTGGGTCCAGCCGCCATCGTTGCGCGGGCTGATGTAGAGCATGGCGATCTTCGCCGGTTTATCGAGGGTCAGCCCCTGGCCTTCCTGCGCCGCGGCGACGCCGACAGTCGTCGCCAGGCCGAGAGCCACCGCCGCACACAAGGTCCGTTTCATCTGTTTGAGCATTTTTGGTCTTCCTGAGGGTTGGCACGTCAAAGCATGTGGTTGATGCGAAACACGTTGTCTTCCGGGTCCAGCAGCACCGCCTGATACCAGTGGTAATAGGTTTCGTAGGGCGTCTTGATCAGCCGCGCGCCCATGGCGACGGCGATGGGCACCAGACGCTCGACCTCGTCCTTCGACTCGACGTCGATGTTGAGCAGGAACTTGCAGCCGCGGGTGTCGGCGAAGTCCTCCAGCTGCAGCAGTTCGTAGGCATCCGGCGCGTTGAAACCGATGCAGCTCTTGCCGGTGTCCAGGCCACGAAAGATCGGCGAGGCGATCTCGGGGATGTCGCGAAAGCCGAACAGCTCACGATAGAAGCCGCTCAGGGCCTCGATGTCGCGGGCGAAGACATTGACGTAGGACAGCGTGTTCATGCGACCTCCAGGCCCTTGCCGAAGGTGGTCTGCTTGACGAACTTGGAGAGCAGGTTGTCGCCAGAGGTGACCGGCGCATGGCGTGGCGGATTGTTCACGCTGCAGCAGCCCGGCAGGCATTCGATCAATGCGTCGTAGTTGGGCTGATGGAAGAACACCAGCGACTGCCGGCCATTGTCCACCGGGCTGTCCTGCGGCGGGTTGACCACCCGGTGCAGGGTGGAGATCCACTGGTCGTTGGTCCACTGCATCATCAGGTCGCCGATGTTCACCGCGAAGCCGTTCTCCACGTAGGGCACCTCGACCCACTCGCCCTGGCGGTTGCGCGCCTGCAGGCCGCCCAGGGCGTTGTCCGGCTTGACGATGGTCAGGCTGCCGTAGTCGGTATGGGCGCTGGCGCGCATCTGCCCGGGCTCGACCTCGCCCTTCACGTCCGGGTAGCTGAGGCTGCGGAACATGCTGATGTGCCGGTCGATCTTGTCGTCGAAGAAGGTCTCCGGCAGCTCCAGCGCCAGGGCGAAGATACGCATCAGCGACTGCGCCAGCTCGCTCATGGCGGCGAAGTATTCGCGATAGGCCTGCTCGAAGCCCTCGATGCCGCTGGGCCAGACGTTCGGCGCGAAATGCGGACCGGCGGCGGCGCAGTGGTAGTAGTCATCGGGTGGCACGTCGCTGGGGCCGATGGAGAAGGATTCCTTCAGATCGCCGGGGGCCGCCTCCTCCATGGAATACGACAGGCTTTCCTCGGCCACCGCGCTGTAGCCACGCACCATTTCCGGGCTGGGCCGGTCGACCTTGCGCTTTTCCGGCAACGGCAAGGCGAAGAACCGGCGGGTCAGCCGCGACACGCGCTCGATGAGTTCGGCGGGAATCCGGTGATTGGTGATGACCAGGAAACCGATGTCGCGACAGGCCTGGTCGACGGCCCTGGCCACCTCGGCCTTGCTCTCCGGCGTGCCGTCGAAATACGGCGCCAGGTCGATGATGGGAACGTATTGCAGAGTCATGGTGACGCACTCCTCTGACGCAAGGCTGAAACCTGAGCGCGTCGCCGATGGTGCGGGCGCTTCTCTGTATGTGCGAAGCCGTCGCCCGTTGCACACGGGCGGCTGCCGAGAAGAGAGCAGAAAGCGTGCCACCGGATCGATTCGCTTATGGATCAGTGACTTAGCATTTTGGTCAGAGCAAAACGGATCAAATGGTCCGGTTTGGAGCACTTGGTTTGTGCGTGAGGCACGAAAAGCGGGCGCGGGCTGCAGTAGCCGAGGCCAGCACGCCGCTCAGCGATATGAGTGAACTAACGGCCCGACGATACGATCCCCTCTTAAGCACCTTCAGAGCGATCCGGCCGCGCAGGGCTGGTCGAAAGCAATGAGGAGTTCCTTGTGACCGTCATCACCCATCGCACCACAGAAACCACTCACAGCGTTTCCCGCCACGTGCCGCATCCGCTGCATTCGATGCTGCTGGCCGGAAGCGTGCCGTTGTTCCTCGGCGCTCTGCTGAGCGACATCGCCTACTTTCGCAGCTTCCAGATCCAATGGGCCAACTTCTCCGCCTGGCTGATCGCCGGCGGCTTGGTGTTCTGCGGGCTGGCGATCCTGTTCGCGGTCGCGAACCTGATCAAGGCCAGACACAGAGCGGGGCGACCACTGATCTACCTGCTGTTGCTCGTGGCGACCTGGGTACTCGGCTTCATCAATGCCCTGCAGCACGCCAAGGACGCCTGGGCAGTGATGCCGACCGGCCTGGTGCTGTCGGTGATCGTCACGCTGCTGGCCTGCGCCGTCGCGTGGATCGGCCTGTCCAACCTGCGTGACGGAGGTGAGGCATGAAGCACACCAATGCACTCTCCGCACTGACCATCGCGTTGTTCCTGAGCGCTTGCGGTGGCGATGAGCAGGACGCCGCCAGCCTGTACGGCGCCAACCCCAAACTGCCGGAACCCGAGCGTGGGCTGTTGCCCAGCATGAAGATCGCCGAGCCGACGCCTTGGGGCGATGCGACACCGACGGTGCCGGAGAACTACAGCGTGACGGCGATCGCCACCGATCTGAAAATCCCGCGCCAGACCCTGGTGCTGCCCAACGGCGACATCCTCGTGGCCGAAGGTCGTGGCGGCAACGCCGCCAAACTCAAACCGAAAGATGTCATCGCCGGTTACATCAAGGCGCAGGGCAACACTTCGGTTGAAAGCGGCAACCGCCTGACCCTGCTCCGAGATGCCGATGGCGACGGCAGCTATGAAATGCAGACCGTCTTCGCTGGAGACCTCAACGCCCCCTACGGGCTGGCCTTCCACGACGGCAATCTGTACGTCGCCAACCAGGACGAACTGCTGCGCTTCGAATACGAGGAAGGCCAGACCGAAGCCAGCGGCCCGCCGACCAAGGTCGTCGACCTGCCCTCGGAGATCAACCACCACTGGACCAAGGCGATGACCATCAGTCCCGACGGCCAGTACCTCTACGTCGGCATCGGCTCGAACAGCAACATCACCGAGCGCGGCATGGAAGCCGAGGTCGACCGCGCCATGGTCTGGCAGATCAACACCGAGACCGGCGCCTATAAACCCTACGCAACCGGCCTGCGCAACCCCACGGCCCTGGCGATACTGCCCGGCACCGACCAGCTGTGGTCGGTGGTGAACGAGCGCGACGAGCTGGGCGAAGACCTGGTGCCGGACTACCTGACCTCGGTGCAGGAAGGCGGCTTCTATGGCTGGCCTTACAGCTATTGGGGCCAGAACGTCGACGACCGCGTCCGCCCGCAGGACCCGGACAAGGTCAAGCAGGCGATCACGCCGGACTATGCGCTCGGCGCCCACGTCGCTGCGCTGGGTCTGGATTTCTCCTCGGCAGTCATGGGCGAGCAGTTCGCCGAAGGCGCGTTCGTCGGCGAGCACGGCAGCTGGAACCGGCAGGATCCGTCCGGCTACAAGGTGGTCTTCGTGCCGTTCCGCGATGGCCGCCCGGCAGGCGAACCCATCGACTTCATGACCGGCTTCCGCGAGGACGGCAAAACCCGCGGCCGGCCGGTGGGCGTGACCGTCGACCCGAGCGGTGCGCTGATCGTCGCGGACGATCTGGCCAATGTGGTGTGGCGGGTGACGCGCAACCAGTAAGCCATCGTGAGCGCATGGCAGCCGGTGATCGCTCGATGATCACTGGCCGCCCGTTCAGCGCGCCAGCGCAGGGAACGCAGCAGTCGAGGCGTCAGTACTCAAGCAATGCCCGTGCTCTGCTCGAATATGCCTGAACGGTGAGCCCTACCGAGTCGAGAGCCAGTTCTTCGGCGTGCCGGCGTGGCGCGAAGGGCGGCCCGTTCCAGCGCTCGTTTGGCCAACGACGCCAAACATTGGCCGAATCAAACGAGTGGACGCTATCTATCCTTGCAATGGCGGCCTCGGCACCTGAGTTGCACTCGCCTTCTTAGCCATGGCGACGGGCCGACTCCTGCGTGCATATCATCGGCGAATCAAGGCAAGACCAGAGCCAGCAGAAAGAGAGGCAGCATAGAAACTGCTCGGCGCTCGACTGATCGCCCGAAGAAAAGCAGGTACGGCCGCTGTCCTTTACCTTCACACAGCACCGCAAACCGACGCTCCATCCAACCGTCTCGCAGGACCGCCCATGCTCCGCTCCATCCACCACGTCGCGATCATTTGCTCGAACTATGCCGCGTCGAAGCGCTTCTATACCGAGACGCTGGGGCTGGCGGTGATTGCCGAGCATTACCGCGAGGCACGTCGCTCCTACAAGCTCGACCTCGCGCTGCCGCAGGGAGGTCAGCTCGAGCTGTTCTCCTTTGCCGACGCGCCGCCGCGCCCTTCTCGTCCGGAGGCGCAGGGATTGCGGCATCTGGCGTTTGCGGTGGATGACGTCGCGCAGTGCAAGGCATGGCTGGTATGTCAGGGCGTTGCGGTGGAGGCGATTCGGCTGGACGAGTACACCGGTCGCCGATTCACCTTCTTCGCGGACCCGGACGGCCTGCCGCTGGAGCTGTACGAAGCGGCGCCTGCTCACTGAGTCTGCAAGTTCCAGCACCGACATCCGCCTGCCGGCGCAGCCCAAGCGCGTCACCGCGCTGCCCATCGGTGGCCGGCCGGATTCCATCGACATCAGTCCGAGGCACCGCTATTCATGCGCAGCGGCAGACCCGCTCCGCATGGCCGGTCAGCTGTCGCGGGCGCGCTTGATGCGGTGATCCCAGCGCCGCTTGGCGAAGCGGCGCATGTTCGGGATGTCGTCCGTTTCGTCCATGATCGGCTGGCCGATGATGGTTTCCATGACGTCTTCCAGGGTCACCAGGCCGCGCCAGCTGCCGAACTCGTCGTAGACCAGGCACATGTGCTGGCGCTCGTGCAGCAGCTGGGTCATCAGGCTCTCTACGCTGGTCATTTCCGGCGCCACCCGCAGCGGCTTCATGATCGTCGACACCGGCGCTTCGTCGTCGGTCGCCGACAGGGCGTCATAGCGGAACACCACACCCAGCGGGCTCTCGTTGACGCCGATCACCGGGTAGCGCGAGAACTGGCTGTCGGCGACCTGCTCCTTGAATGCACCGATGCTGGTCTCCGGCGACGTGTAGTCGCACACCGTGCGCGGTGTCATCACGTCACGAACCTTGATCTCGTGCAGGTCGAGGATGTTCCTGATGACGCGCTGCTCGTCCTCGTCGAGGCTCTTGTTCTCGCGGCCAAGCACCGTCAGCGCCTTGATCTCCTGACGGATGTCGTGCTCCGGCTCCTTGCCGCCGACCAGCCGCATGATCATGTCGGACAGGTAGATGAAGGGCTTCAGAATCCAGATCATGCCGTTCAGCAGAGGCGGCAGGTACGGTGCCAGCGTGCGCCAGTAACGGGCACCGATGGTCTTGGGCAGGATTTCCGACAGCACCAGGATCAGCACCGTCATCACCGCGGAGGCGATACCGACGTAACCGTTGCCGAACACCACGGTGACCTGCGCCCCGACGCCGGTGGCGCCGACGGTGTGGGCGACGGTATTGAGCGTAAGGATCGCCGCGAGCGGCTGGTCGACCTTGTCTTTCAGTTCTTTCAGGCGCTCGTACAGCTTCGGACGGGTCGTCTTCTGGTGCGCGATGAAGCTCGGCGTCAGCGAGAGCAGTGCAGCTTCGAGGATCGAACAGATGAATGAAACGAGGATGGATAAGACAGCGAACGCTATCAGGAGGGTCATGTAAGGGAGGTTTCATTGCCAATGGCAGGCCAATTTACAGCAAAGCCGCCAAACATTAGCCGGATGCTGCGATGGGCTTGCAACATTTCATTTCCCCACTCGAACGCATGCTGGACACACTGTTTTCGACCGCGGCCGGCAAGGGAGTTCATGTCCTCGATCCGCTCCCTGTTTAGCCGCTCCCACGCTTGTTTCCCGATACATTCCTCGGCTAGGGTGCGGCCCGATGAAATGGCCCTTCGGAGCATTGCAGATTGATCAGAACAGGGATGTTGACGCTGGCTTGCTGATGGCGCTCACGGCACAGGCGGCCGAACAGCGGGTCTATCTGGTCGCCACGGTACAGCTGGACGGCACCAGCCCGGCGCAGAGCGCGTTTCTACATGAAGCGGATATCACCGAACTGGAGGGTTGCCGCCAAGCGGTACGCGAGGGCCAGCGCGCGCGTGACTGGCAGAAATACCATCACATCTTCCGGAACGATCTTTTCAAGGGCTTCGCCGGTCACATGCACTATCGCTGCGCCTACAGCGATCTGCAGTTCAGCAGCTGGCACGATGGCCCGCGCTACAACCAGCCCTACCTGATCGCCGTTGACGAGAACGCCATGCTCAGCGTGGAACGGACGCCAAGCCAGGCCCAATGCATGAGCCGGCTGCGCGCACTGCCGGCTGCCCGGCAGGCGCAGAGCTTCTGCGCCATGGGCAACCAGCAGATCAAGCCCTGACCGCCCGATCTTCCAGTCGGGCGGCGGCAGGCATCCGTTCTACCCCGGCTGGTAGCTGCCCGGCACCGGCGCGAAGGACACGCCGAAGCGGTTCCAGGCGTTGATGGTGGCGATGGCCAGGGTCAGGTTGGCGAGCTGGGCCTCGGAAAAGTACTCACGCACCTCCTCGAACAGCTGTTGCGAAACGCCCTGGGGCAGCAGGGTATTAGCCTCGGCCCACGCCAGCGCGGCACGTTCGCGATCGCTGAAGAACGGGGTTTCGTGCCAGGCGCTCAGGGCATAGATGCGCTGCTCGGTTTCGCCCAGGGCGCGAGCATCCTTGGTATGCATGTCGAGGCAGTAGGCGCACTGGTTGATCTGCGAGACGCGGATCTTCACCAATTCCATCAGCGGTTTGTCGACGCCGTCCTCGCGGCGGCTCTGCCGCGCCAGGTAGGTTTCCAGCCCGATCATCGCGGTCATCACGTCGGGGGCGGCAGCTTGGTAGTTCATGCGCATGGTGGTCACTCCTCGGTTTGAATGTGCCACCAAGGCTACGCAGCCGCCATGCTGCGCTATTGTAGATTTTCGACATCTTCCAAGCGGCCCGTCATGAGCGAGTCCCTCCACGCCCGCCTGCCCTTGCTGCAGGGTTTCATCGCCCGCCCGCCAAGCCCGGCGCTGGCGGCGTACGTGCAGCGTTTCTGGTGGATGGAAGGCGACGGCTCGCAAGGCTATGACGAGCAGATGCTGCACCCGGACGGCGGCAGCGGCGTCATCTTCAACTTCGCCGACCCGCTGAATTTCGATGGCACCCAGCGCCGGCCGCGGGCCCTGATCGCAGGGCCGCAGCTGGCCAGCAGCCGCCTGCAGCTGGTCGGTCGGATCAGGATGATGGGCGTGCGTTTCCACCCCGGCATGGGCGCCGCGATGTTCGGTATCGGCCTCGACGAACTGGCCGGATTCCACGACGCCGACTGGCCCAGGCTCGGACTCGCACATCTGGTCGACCAGCTGGACGAGCTGGACCGCAGCGCGCAGCAGGCCGTGGTCGAGCACGAGCTGCTCGGTCGTCTCCGTGCAAGCCAGGCAAGTCGTATTCCGGTGCAGCAGCTGCTGGCGCAGATCGCCGCCAATGGGGGCCGTGCCCGCCTGGCCGATCTGCTGCAGAGCGTACCGCTCGGCCAGCGCCAGCTGGAGCGCCTGTTCCGCCATCAGGTGGGAATGACGCCCAAGCAGTTCAGCCGGATCCAGCGCGTGGCTCTGGTGCGCGCCCAATTGCGTACCGGCCAGCCGCTGCTGGACACCGCCCTGGCCTGCGGCTACAGCGACCAGGCGCACTTCATCCACGACTTCAAGACGGTGGTGGGCATGACGCCGGGACAATATCGGTTGCGAGCCAAGAACAGCTGAGCCCCAGGCACCATCGAAGCAGAACCGTCCTTTCGCCGCCCCGCGTAACCCACAGCACCCGCATGCAGGCGCCAATCCCTACTCGCGGTGGCGTCCTTGGTCACGAAGGCTGCAGGTTTGCATCGCAGCACATCTGGCAAGATCCGTGCGAACCTTGTCATTGCGACACGCACGGGGCGGCCGCAGACTGCAGGCATCTTCCCTGAGAGGTGCACCATGGACGCCACTCGCACCATCGCCTGCCTGATCTACCCGGATGTGATGAGTCTGGACGTCACCGGCCCGATGCAAGTGTTCGCCTCGGCCAACGTCGAGCGGCAACGACAGGGTCTGCCGCGGCATTACGAGCTGGTGTTACTCGGCGCCAACGTCGGCCCGGTCGCCACCTCGGCAGGGCTGAAGCTGATGGCGGATGCCAGCTGGGCCGAATGCGATCCCGCCACGCTGGATACCCTGCTGATCCCCGGCGGGGTTGGCGTGGATGCGCAGAAGGGCGACCAAGCGCTGCTCGACTGGCTGCGCGCCGCCGAACCCAGGATGCGACGCCTGGGCTCGGTCTGTTCCGGCGCGCTGATCCTGGCCGAGGCTGGGTTGTTCGATGGACGCAAGGCGACCACGCACTGGGCGGACCTCGCGGCGCTGGGCGAGTACCCGGCCATCGAGGTGCAGGGTGATCGCCTGCACACCTACGACCCGTCCGATCCGCAGGCGGCGCACCTGTTCAGTTCGGCGGGCGTCACCGCCGGCATCGACCTGGCACTGACCCTGGTCGAGGCCGATCTCGGCCGCTCACTGGCGCTGGCAGTCGCCCAGCGCCTGGTGATGTTCCTGCGCCGCCCCGGCGGGCAGACCCAGTTCAGCCCGATGCTGGCAGCACCGAGCGGCAGCGTGGCGCGTCTTGCCGCGCTGCTGGAATGGATTCCCGGGCACCTGGGCGACGACCTGTCCATCGAGGCGCTGGCCGCCCAGGCGCATATGACGCCGCGTACCATCTGCCGTCTGTTCAGCCAGGAGACCGGCATGGGGCCGGGCCAATACATCGAACGGGTGCGCCTGGAAGCCGCACGCAACCTGTTGCTCGACGCCCAGGCCTCGATCGCGACGGTGGCGCGGCTGACCGGCTTCGGCCATCCGGAAAATCTCCGGCGCAGCTTCCAGAAGCACCTGTCGGTCAGCCCGCGGGACTTCTACCAACGCTTCGGCTGACGCGCCCTACTCACTCACCGTTCCCAGCTCGCCCGGCATCTGGCCAGGCAGCGCTGTGCCCGCCTATCACACTCAAGGGGCCACACCATGCACCTATTGTTCAGCAACCCTCAGGTCCTGCGCCTGTTTATCGCCCAGGCGCTGTTCTGGTCCTGCTCGATGACCGGGATCATCTTCACCTCCATCGTCGGCCTGCAGCTGGCACCGGCCGCGGGGTTCGCCACCTTGCCGCTCGCCCTGCTAATGCTCGGTGGTCTGCTCGCCCTGCCGCCACTGGCGGGGCTGATGCAGCGCCGCAGCCGGCGGACCGGCTTTCTCATCGGCGCCCTGGCCGGCGTGCTGGGCGGGCTGATCAGCGCGCTGTCGCTCTGGCTCGACAGTTTCACCCTGCTCTGCCTCGGCGCCCTGCCCATCGGCACCTATCAGGCCTCGGCGATGTATTACCGCTTCGCCGCGCTGGAGGCGGTAAGCGACACCTTCAAGGGACGCGCCACGGCCTGCGTGATCGGCGGCGGCGTGCTAGCGGCGCTGATCGCGCCCACGCTCGGCCATCTGGCGCACGACTTGGCCGGTGTGCCCTTCGTCGGCACCTATCTGCTGATCGCCAGTCTGGCGGCGCTGGGCGTGCTGGTACTTGCTGGATTGCCTGCGAGCAGCGGAGCAGCAACCATTCAGACCGTCCTGCCGGCCGTCAGCTGGCAGGCACTGCTGGCGCGGCCGACCATTCGCGCCGCGGTGCTGACCACCGCCGCCGGCCACGGTCTGATGATCCTGGTGATGAACGCCACACCTCTGGCGATGCACGGCGAAGGCCTTGATCTGCAGGCCAGCGGACAGGTCATCCAGTGGCACATGCTCGGCATGTTCCTCCCGGCGTTCGTCGCCGGGCCGCTGGTGGATCGCTTCGGCTGCCGGCTGATCGCCTGCGGTGGTGGAGCATTACTGATCGCCAGCGCAGTGGTCGCGCTGCTTGGCGTCAGTCATTGGCATTTCCTGCTCAGCAGCTGCCTGCTCGGCATCGGCTGGAACCTGATGCTGGTCGCCGGCACCACTCAGCTGGGCCAGGGCCACGCGCCTGACGAGCGCGCCCGGGCGCAGGGCCTGATGGAGCTGAGCAACGGTAGCGTCGCCGCAGCCATGTCTTTCGCCTCCGGCGCGTTGATCGCCCAGGCTGGCTGGGCGGCGGTGAATATCGGGCTGCTGCCGATCGTGACGCTGGTGGTGCTGGTGCAGGTCGCGCAGGGGTATGGGCCCAGGCAGGCGGTTTGAAGGCGCGGCGACTGCTGGCACTACCCGGCGGAGCTCAACGCTCAGGATTCACACGTCCCTGAAAAGGAAAGGCTCCGCCAGCCTCCAGCACGCGCTCCAGCGAACGAGCCTCCTCACGGCTCGCCGTAATCCGGAAACGGAGGTAGCAACGCTCTTCGAGAAACGCCTGCCGACCCGCTTCCGTTCGGAGGTCGTAGCCATCGATGCTGCCGGCAAAGTACAGATGTTTAGCCAGTATCGACTGGGCACTCCGGACATCGGCAGGGTTGTTCCAGTCACCGCCAGCCCTGAGGATCAGCCTGCTCTGGCGAGACTTCCGATGTTGAGTCAACCGCTTGCGCAGGTTGACGCCAATCCCAACCTTCAACGCCGCGCCGTCATCCTTGTAGATCTCATAGAGCCCCGGCAGCGCAGGCACGTACCGTTCGATCTCCGAGAAGCGGATGCACGTCATAGTCCAGGAATCACAGGTAGCGCTCTTCATCAGGCCGCCTGAATGTCAGGACGCGGTGTCTTCGGAAACCAGATGGATGATATTCGCCGGGCTCGATATCCAGAATGCCCTGAAGCCCTCCGGCAGGGGTTCGATTTCGTCCCGGCGGGCACAGCCGTGTTCTTCAAGGCGGGCGGCGGCACTCTCCAGTTCATCCGTGACGACCTCCAGCCATATTTCCGCCTGGCTGATGCCCGGCACGCAGTCCAGCCAGAGCACCTTGCCGCCGAAATCGAAGCGCGGCGTGTGCTCACCCTCAGCCCCCGCCGGGGTGAGTTCTGCCAGTGCGAGCATCTCGCGGTAGAACGCGAGCGTCCGCTGGTACTCATGGGTAGGCACCTTCATCGCGATGTTTCGGCCGGGGTGGAATCTCGGTTTCATCGTTTCACTCCATGGGGGCGCTGATACCGGAGGTCGCCCAGGCGCTTCGGCCCCGCGGGTAGAGCAGGCAGTACAGACCGCAGTGGCCGTTCGCGCAAGCTCAGAGGCTCAACGCGGCCTCACCCCATCGAGTATCAGCGCCTGCAGGCTCTTGAGCGTTTCCTCGAAGAACGCCGGATCATCCAGCGTCTTGCCGGCCACGGCCTCGACCTGCACACGGAAGTCGGCGTAGTGCTGGGTGGTCGCCCATAGCGAGAAGATCAGGTGGTGCGGCGCGATGGCTGCGAGCTTGCCGGCGTCGATCCAGGCCTGGATCACCGCGACCTTGTTCTCCACCAGGTCGTGCAGCGGCTGCTGCAGCTCGCCCAGCAGCAATGGTGCGCCCTGCATGATCTCCATGCAGAACAGCCGCGATTCGGCGGGATGGTCACGGGACAGTTCGAGCTTGACCCGCAGGTAATTACGAATCGCCTCGACCGGGTCCTGCTCGACGGAGAACGCCTGCAGCGGCTGCAGCCAGACCTCCAGCAGCTGGCGCAGGACGTTGGTGTAAAGCTCTTCCTTGCTGCCGAAGTAGTACAGCAGGTTGGTCTTGGACACGTCCGCCTGGGTCGCCACCTGGTCGAGGCTGGTGCCGTGCAGGCCGAAACGGGAGAACAGATCGAGCGCGGCCTGCAGGATCGTGGCGCGCTTGCTTTCGATCATGCGCAGGCGGCGGTCCTGGGCGCTGGCGCTCGGCACGCGAACTGCGCCCTTTGGCCGTGGACTCTTGCTGGCGGTGAGGCGCTTGCGGGGCGGAACGAGGGGCTGGTCTGTCACGGGATTACCGGATGGGTTCGAACGAGGCGCTACTGTAGCGCGGCGAGCGCGCGACGCACGAGCGACGAAGGCGGCGAGCGACTGCTGCACGATCTTCGTGCGCCGCGCACAAACCAGGTGCTCCGATTCGGACCAAACGGTCCACATCACACTCTATAAATCACTCATCTGATTGATTAAAAAGGCAAATCACTTTCTGGCCTGCATCCTGCAAAGCCCCTGCGACCCTGCCCGTCACGTTCGGGCAGCGCTTTCTAAGCCATTGCGTACAGAGGTGCTACCCATGGATGTTGGTGTTTTCATTCCGATCGGCAACAACGGCTGGCTCATCTCCGAGAACGCGCCGCAGTACATGCCGTCCTTCGAACTCAACAAGGCCATCGTGCAGAAGGCCGAGGGCTACGGCTTCGACTTCGCCCTGTCGATGATCAAACTGCGCGGCTTCGGTGGTAAGACCGAGTTCTGGGAGCACAACCTGGAGTCCTTCACGCTGATGGCGGGCCTGGCCGCGGTCACCAGCAAGATCCAGCTGTTCGCCACCGCCGCCACCCTGACCCTGCCGCCGGCCATCGTCGCGCGCATGGCCTCGACCATCGATTCGATCTCCGGTGGCCGCTTCGGCGTGAATCTCGTCACCGGCTGGCAGAAACCGGAATACACGCAGATGGGCATGTGGCCGGGCGATGAGTTCTTCGGCACCCGTTATCAGTATCTCGGCGAGTACGCCCAGGTGTTGCGCGACCTCTGGGAAACCGGGCGCAGCGACTTCAAGGGCGAGCACTTCCAGATGGAGGACTGCCGCGTCAGCCCGACACCCCAGGCGGACATGAAGATCATCTGCGCCGGCTCCTCTGACGCGGGCATGGCCTTCTCGGCGCAGTACGCCGACTACAACTTCTGCTTCGGCAAGGGCGTCAACACCCCCACCGCCTTCGCCCCGGCCGCCGAACGGCTGCAGGCGGCCTGTGCCAAGACCGGCCGCCACGTCACTTCCTGCGTACTGTTCATGGTCATCGCCGACGAAACCGACGAAGCCGCCCGAGCCAAGTGGGAGCACTACAAGGCCGGCGCCGACGAGGAAGCCATCGCCTGGCTCGGCGAGCAGGGCGCCGCCGATAAGGGCGCCGACAGCAACATCCGGCAGATGGCCGATCCGACTTCGGCGGTGAACATCAACATGGGCACGCTGGTGGGCTCCTACGCCAACGTCGCGCGGATGCTCGACGAGATCGCCACGGTGCCCGGCATGCAGGGCGTGATGCTGACCTTCGACGACTTCCTCGAGGGCGTCGAAGCCTTCGGCCAGAAGATCCAGCCGCTGATGCAGAGCCGCCGGCACATCACCGCGCTGAAGGAGTCGGCCTGATGAGCGCCGTCGAACAGGTTTCCGGCTACGGCCTGAGCGCGCCCGACGAACCCGTACAGCTGCCGGCGCGCCCCGAGCCACTGGCGATGAAAGCCAGTGAAACCGCGCTGATCGTGGTGGACATGCAGAACGCCTACGCCAGCCGCGGCGGCTATCTCGACCTGGCGGGCTTCGATGTTTCGGCGACCCAGCCGGTGATCGCGAAGATCCGCCAGGCGCTGGCTGCAGCCCGCGCCGTCGGCATGCAGGTGATCTTTCTGCAGAACGGCTGGGACAACGGGTACATCGAGGCCGGTGGACCGGGCTCGCCCAATTGGCACAAGTCCAACGCGCTGAAGACCATGCGCAAGCGCCCGGAACTGGCCGGCACGCTGCTGGCCAAGGGCGGCTGGGATTACGCGCTGGTGGACGAACTCGCACCGCAGCCCGGCGACATCCTGGTGCCCAAGCCCCGTTACAGCGGCTTCTTCAATTCGCAGCTGGACAGCACCCTGCGCGCCCGTGGCATCCGCAACCTGGTGTTCACCGGTATCGCCACCAACGTGTGCGTGGAATCGACCCTGCGCGACGGGTTCCACCTGGAGTACTTCGGCGTGGTGCTGGCCGATGCCACCCACCAGGCCGGGCCGGAATTCGCCCAGCAGGCGGCGCTGTACAACATCGAGACGTTCTTCGGCTGGGTCTCCAGCGTCGATGCCTTCTGCCAGAGCTTCGCGACCGCGTCAGAGGTGGCGGTCGCCAGCTGATTACCCCAAATGCCCGACCGCGGCGCCCGCAGAGGCGCCCGCCGGGTTCGCCTGAATGCCTTGCAAGGAATCAACGATATGCCCAAGCAATCCATCATCCCCGCCGGCTCCGGCAAACCGCTCGCGCCCTACGTGCCCGGCTCGATGGCCGATGGCGTGGTCTACGTCTCCGGCACCCTGCCCTTCGACAAGGACAACAACGTGGTCCATGTCGGCGACGCCGCCGCGCAGACCCGCCACGTGCTGGAAACCATCAAGGGCGTCGTCGAGGCCGCCGGCGGCAGCATGGACGACGTCACCTTCAACATGATCATGCTCACCGACTGGGCCAACTACGCCAAGGTCAACGAGGTGTATGCCGAGTACTTCCCCGGCGAGAAGCCGGCACGCTACTGCATCCAGTGCGGGCTGGTGAAGCCCGATGCGCTGATCGAGATCGCCAGCATCGCCCACATCGGCCAATAGCGCCTGCCGGAGCGGGCCAGCCGGCTCGCTGACCGACTGCACGGAGGAAGTGACATGCACTACGAACTTCATGGCCGCATGGAACCGGATGCACCGACCCTGGTGCTGAGCTCCGGCCTCGGCGGCGCGGCTGCCTTCTGGACGCCGCAGCTGCCCGCACTGTCCCAGGACTACCGGGTGCTGGTCTACGATCAGCTGGGGACCAACAGGAGCCCGGCGAACCTGCCGGCGGGCTATTCCATCGAATCCATGGCCGTGGAATTGCTGGAGCTGCTGGACACCCTGGGTATCCGCCGCTGCCACTTCATCGGCCACGCCCTCGGCGGGCTGGTCGGCTTGCAGATCGCCCTGCTGCGACCGCAACTGTTGCAGAGCCTGGTGCCGATCAATGCCTGGAGCAGCCCCAATCCGCACAGCACGCGCTGTTTCGCGGTGCGCCTGAAACTGCTGCACGACAGCGGTCCGGCAGCCTATGTGCAGGCGCAGTCGCTGTTCCTCTATCCGGCCGACTGGATCGCAGCCAACAGCGAGCGCCTGGCATGCGACGATGCCCATGCACTGACGCATTTCCCTGCGACGATGAATCTGGTGCGGCGCATCGAAGCACTGCTGGCCTTCGATATCGAGGCCGAGCTGCCGCGCATCACCGCCCCGACCCTGCTGATCGCCAACCGCGACGACATGCTGGTGCCCTGGCAGCGTTCGCAGCACCTGGCCGACCTCATGCCCAACGCCCAGCTGGCGCTGCTGAACTATGGAGGCCACGCTTCCAGCGTCAGCGACAGCGAACCCTTCAACCAGATCCTGCTGGACCATCTTGCCGAGCAATGCGGCCAGGTCGCGGCAGCCTGAGGACCCGAACATGCACGCCCCCATCGACTCGAATGCCCTCGCGACGCTGTTCAGCGAGGCCCGCACCCACAGCGCCTGGCTGGACAAGCCCGTGCCCGACGCCCTGCTCGAACAACTCTACGAGCACGTCCGTCTCGGCCCCACCGCGGTCAACAGCTGCCCGGCGCGCTTCGTCTTCGTGCGCAGCGCCGAGGGTAAGCAGAAGCTCGCGCCCTGCCTGTCCAAGGGCAACCTGGACAAGACCATGGCCGCGCCGGTCACGCTGATCGTCGCCTACGACGAAGATTTCCCGGAAACCCTGCCGGAGCTGTTCCCCCACGCCGACGCGCGCAGCTGGTACGCCGGGCAGCCGGCACTGATCACCGAGAACGCGCTGCGCAACAGCTCGCTGCAGGCGGGTTACCTGATCCTCGCTGCCCGCGCCCTGGGGCTCGATTGCGGGCCTATGTCCGGCTTCGACGGCAAGACGCTGGATGCCGCCTTCTTTGCCGGCACGAGCTGGAAATCCAACCTGCTGATCAACCTCGGCTACGGCGACGCCAGCAAGCTGCGTGACCGCCTGCCACGCCTGCCCTTCGGCCGCGCCTGCGTCCTCGCCTGATGGAGACAGACCATGCAACTGGCTCAATGCGAAACCGCTAGTAAATTCAGCGCCCCGCTGATCCGCCAGGACTACCGCGATGCCATGGCGCGCCTGGCTGCAGCGGTCAACATCATCACCACAGACGGCCCCAGCGGCCGCGCCGGCTTCACCGCCACCGCGGTGTGCAGCGTCACCGACGAACCGCCGACGCTGCTGGTGTGCCTGAACCGCAGCGCATCGGCGCATCCGATCGTCACCGCCAACGGGCAACTCTGCGTGAACACACTGGCCGGCGCACAGCGGGACTTGTCCAACCTGTTCGGCGGCAAGACGCCCATGGCCGAACGCTTCGCCGCGGCGCAGTGGAGCACCGGCGTAACCGGCTCGCCGCTGCTCGACGGCGCCACGGTATCGTTCGACTGCCGCATCAGCCACAGCGCCAGCGTCGGCACCCACGACATCCTCTACTGCGAGGTGCTCGCCGTGTACCGTCGCGACAGCAGCGACGCGCTGGTGTACTTCGGCCGCAACTACCACGGGCTGCCCGGCGCCGTCTGATCGCTTAGCTGCCACCACCACCCGAGCCCGCCGCGCGATCCGCGCCGCGGGCTTTTTCTTCGCGTCAGGAATGACGCTGCCTATCCGTGAGCCATTTTCAACACGCAAACAGCACTTGCATCAGGATCAAAATTGTTATGTTATAACTAAAACATAATTTCCAACACGTGCCTCCCGATGACCGAAGCCGAACTACTCGCCCAGCCCGCCGAGGCGTACATGAACGCCGACCAGCAGGCCTTCTTCCGCGACCTGCTTTTGCGCCAACGCGCCGAGCTGCAGGCGCATATCGAGGAGGAATTCCAGGCGCTACGCGAACAGGAGCCGAGCAGCGATCCGGCCGATATCGGCAGCGCAGAAGAACAGCGCCACTGGCAGCTGCGCGTGCTGGAGCGGGAGAAAAAGCTGCTCGACAAGATCGACGCCGCGCTGGATGCCATCGCCCGCGGCGAGTACGGCTGGTGCGCCGAAACCGGCGACCCCATCGGGTTGCAGCGCCTGCTGCTGCGCCCCACCACGACGCTGTCCATCGAGGCGAAGCAACGCCAGGAACAGCGCGAAAAACACCAACGATCCGCCTGAGAGACCGCCATGAACCGCCTCCCCGTTACCGTCCTGTCCGGCTTCCTCGGTGCCGGCAAGAGCACCCTGCTCAACCACATCCTGAAGAACCGCGACGGCCGCCGCGTGGCGGTGATCGTCAACGACATGAGCGAGATCAACATCGACGGCAACGAGGTGCAGCGCGGCGTCAGCCTCAATCGCGCCGAAGAGAAGCTGGTGGAGATGAGCAACGGCTGCATCTGCTGCACCCTGCGCGAAGACCTGCTCGAAGAAGTCGGCAAGCTCGCCCGCGAGGGCCGCTTCGACTACCTGCTGATCGAGTCCACCGGGATCTCCGAACCGCTGCCAGTGGCCGAAACCTTCACCTTCCGCGATGAACAGGGCCAGAGCCTGGCCGATCTGGCACGGCTGGACACCATGGTCACGGTGGTCGACGGGGTGAACTTCCTGCGCGACTTCCACGAGGCCGAGAGCCTGGCCAGTCACGGCGAAACCCTTGGCGAGGACGACGAACGCTCGGTCACCGAGCTGCTGATCGAACAGGTGGAGTTCGCCGACGTCATCCTGATCAGCAAGATCGACCTGATTTCCGCCGCCGAACGCGAGGAGCTGAGCGCCATCCTCGGCCGGCTCAACACCCACGCCGAGATCCTGCCGATGAGCATGGGTCAGGTGCCGCTCGACCGAATCCTCGACACCGGTCGTTTCGATTTCGAACGCGCCGCCCAGGCGCCCGGCTGGCTCAAGGAAATGCGCGGTGAGCATGTGCCGGAAACCGAGGAATACGGCATCGCCTCCACCGCCTACCTGGCGCGCCGGCCGTTCCATCCGCAGCGTTTCTACAACTTCCTTAACCGCGAGTGGAGCAACGGCCGCCTGCTGCGCTCCAAGGGCTTCTTCTGGCTCGCTACCCGCCCCGAGGAAGCCGGCAGCTGGTCGCAGGCCGGTGGGTTGATGCGCTACGACTACGCCGGGCGCTGGTGGCACTTCACGCCGGAGTCGGCCTGGCCGAGCGACCGCGAAAGCCGCACGGCGATCCTCGGCAAGTCCCGCGGCGAGTTCGGCGATTGCCGCCAGGAACTGGTCTTCATCGGGCAGAACATCGACTTCAACCGGCTGCGCCGCGAGCTGGACGCCTGCCTGCTGAACGACAGCGAATGGGCCGTGGGCGTCGATGGCTGGCTGCGCCTGCCGGACCCGTTCGGTCCCTGGCACGAGCAGGTTGCCTGATGCTGGCGCAGCGGATCATCCGTCCACAGCCGCGCCAGCTGCTGGGCAACTCTCCGGCGATACTCGGCGAAGCGCTGAACGAGGGCGTCAACCTCAGCGTATGGCAGCGCCAGCTGCCGCTGCATATTGCCGAATTCGCCGAGACACTTCTGGCGCTGGGCGAGCCGCTGGCGGAGTCGCTGACCCTCGAACCGATCGGCGACGGCGACGGCGAGCTGCAGCTGCCAACCCTGGCGGCAGCCCATCGGGACGTTGCCGGCCACGCCGGTTTCGTTGCCGACGTGGCCTGGCTGGTGCGGGCGTTCAGCTGCCTGGTCGATGCGCGGCGCATCGGCCTGCGCCTGCGGCTGCTGGACAAGCCCATGTGCCCGCGTTTCCACGTCGATCATGTGCCGCTGCGGCTGATCACCACCTATGCCGGCGCGGGCAGCGAATGGCTTCGCGAGAACGGCATGCCACGTCGGCGTCTCGGTGATCCGGCAGCCGAACCGACAGACCCGGCCGCCATCGAGCAGCTCGGGGCTGGCGACGTGGCGTTGTTCAAGGGGGAGAAATGGCTGGGTAACGAAGGCGCCGGGATCATTCACCGCTCGCCGCAGGCAACCAGCACCGAGCGCCGCCTGATCCTGACGCTGGACTGGCTGGCCTGAAGCAGAAGGGCCGACAGCCGCAGCTGCAGCCCTCCGGATCGACGACCGGTCAGGCCGCCATCTTTTCGCACTCTTCAGCGCACTTGCGACAGGCTTCGGCGCAGGCCTGGCAATGGTCGTGCTGGTGCTTGCCGCACTCCTCGGCACAGTCGCGGCAGACCTGCGCACAGAGCTTGCAGAAGGCTTTGGCATAGGCGCTGTCGCGGGTCATCAGCACCGCCGCGATCGCACACATGTCGGTGCAATCACGATCGAGCTCGATGCAGCGCGCCATCATCTTCACGTCGTCCTCGCGCAGGCAGGAGGCCGCGCAGGTCTCGCAGACCAGGGCGCAATTGGAACAGGCCTGGATGCATGACTGGTAACTGGAGTTGAGCATGGTGTTTCCTCCTTTTCTCTAGCCGGTAGGAAGTGGCTCTGGTAGGTGCCACTGGCGTCAGGCGCGAGCCACGCCTTACCAAGTAGGGGTCCGAGGTGGCCGCATAAGTTCAGCCCGTTGGCCGGATGGTCCTGGCCGCCCGGCCTTTGCGACGACTCCGACGCGGCTACAATGCTCGCCCCGTTGCGCTATCCGGAAGCCACATTTCTCATGCCCTTCACCCTGTCCGCGCCGTGCGAACTGCTGGAAGTCATCAGCAAGAGCCGTTTCCTGGCCAAGGCCGCACCGGTTCAAAGTCCGGAAGACGCGCAGGCATTCATCCAGGCGGTCAGCGATCCGACCGCTACGCATAACTGCTGGGCGTGGAAGATCGGCAATCAATACCGCTTCAGCGATGACGGCGAGCCCGGCGGCACGGCGGGAAGACCAATGCTCACGGCCATAGAAGGGCAGGATTTCGATCGGGTTGCGGTGGTGGTGATCCGCTGGTTCGGCGGCATCAAGCTAGGCACCGGCGGCCTCGCCCGTGCCTACGGCGGCACCACCGCCAAATGTCTGCAGGCCGGCGAGCACAGCGAGCTGGTCTCGCGCTCGCGCTGCCGCTGTCATTGCCGCTTCGCCGAACTGGCGCTGCTCAAGGCGCGCCTGGGCGATTTCGAAGCGCTGCTGGAAGCCGAGCATTTCGATGCCGAAGGCGCGACGCTGGAGATTGCCCTTCCCGCCGCTCAGCTGAAGCCGCTGGAAAGATTGCTCGCTGATATCACCCGTGGGCGCAGCCAGCTGGAAGCCATGGAATAGACACGTCGTTGCCCACAAATACTGTGGACGCAATTGTGGATAACAATTGTATGGCCGCCTGGAAAGCGCTTGCGGCGGGCGCTCGAGAAAACTGCACATTTTTTGATCAAGCAGCCTCCCGCGCCCCAATGGAGTGCGTTAAGCACTTGAATTACTGCGTTTTTTGACTGAGTAGTCGGCTACTGACGTTTTGCCATCAATCGTATTCTGCCAGCTCGAGGTTATGCCCGAATCGAGTGGAGAACTTTGTGGATAACATTGGGAACAACCGCGCCAGCGCCCGTCAGATCTGGGCTGCAGACCGCTGGTCAATTAATCGCCAAACCGCAGTAATGGCAATGAAGCGGTCATTCGGCTGTCACCCAGATGTGCCAGGCGGGACAAACTGGTCGGCTGGCATATCGGTTGCTCCAACCCGCCGGATAGAATGCCCCCACACCCGCAAGACGAGAATTTCGCGATGCACGACTGGCTCAACAATCTGCCCAAGGCCGAACTCCACCTGCACCTGGAGGGCTCGCTGGAGCCTGAACTGATGTTCCGCCTGGCCGAGCGCAACAAGATCGCCCTGCCCTGGAACGACGTCGAGGCCCTGCGCAGCGCCTACAACTTCGGCAACCTGCAGGAATTCCTCGACCTCTACTATGCCGGCGCCGACGTGCTGCGCACCGAGCAGGATTTCTACGACCTGACCTGGGCCTACCTGCAGAAGTGCGAAGAGCAGAACGTGGTGCATACCGAGCCCTTCTTCGACCCGCAGACCCACACCGACCGTGGCGTGCCGTTCGAGGCCGCGCTCAACGGCATCAGCGCCGCGCTGGCCGATGGCCGTGAACTGCTGGGCATCAGCAGCGGGCTGATCCTCAGCTTCCTGCGGCACCTGCCGGAAGAGGAAGCCTTCAAGACCCTGGAACAGGCGCTGCCCTATCGCAATGCCTTCTTCGCCGTCGGCCTCGACAGCTCCGAAGTCGGCCACCCGCCGAGCAAGTTCCAGCGCGTGTTCGACAAGGCGCGTGGCGAAGGCTTGCTCACCGTTGCCCATGCCGGCGAGGAAGGCCCGCCCGAGTACATCTGGCAGGCGCTCGATCTGCTCAAGGTCAGCCGTATCGACCACGGCGTGCGTGCTGCCGAAGACCCGAAGCTGATCGCCCGGCTGATCGAGGAGCAGATTCCGCTGACCGTCTGCCCGCTGTCCAACACCAAGCTCAAGGTGTTCGCCGACATGCGCCAGCACAACATCCTCGACCTGCTGGAGCAGGGTGTGAAGGTCACGGTGAACTCCGACGACCCGGCCTACTTCGGCGGCTACGTGACGGAGAATTTCGTCGCGCTGCACGAGGGCCTGGGCATGACCGAGGAACAGGCCCGGCGCCTGGCGCAGAACAGCCTGGACGCGCGCCTGGCCTACTGAGCCATTCGTCGGCGCAAGGCCGACCTGCGACACCATGGCTCGCCACGCGAGCCATGGCTGCGCCTAGACTGAGCGGCGCCAACATGCGAGGAGATCGCCATGAACATTCTCGTCCGCCCGCTGACACCGTCACCCGACAGCGCCTGGCAGGTATGCCTCGACCAGCAGAAAGTCACCTTTCGCAGCGAAGCCGAGGCACGCGCCTTCGTCGAAACCCTGCACCGTCGCCTGCAGGCGCCGCATCCCCTGCCACTCAGCGCCTGACAGTCATTCCGTGCTGGCGCGCGCCGTGGTGTAGGCCACGATCGTTGCCAGCAGGCCACACAGGCTGATGATCGCCGCCAATGGCACTGCGGTGCCGTTGTGCAAAGCCCCCACCGCGGATGCAGCGACCGCCGCAATGGTGAATTGCAGGCTGCCGAGCAGGGCCGAGGCGCTGCCGGCATTGGCACGCTGGTCGGCCATGGCGCAGGCCGTGGCGTTCGGCAGCAGGCAACCGAGGCAGGACACGCAGCAGAACAGCGGAATCAGCAACGGCCACAGCGCTGCAGGCTGCGCGGCCGCGACCGCCAGCAGCGCCAGCGCACTGCCGAAGAAGAACCACACCCAGCGCCGCACCCAGAATTCCGGCCCGCGCCAGCGCACCAGCCGCACGTTGACCTGCGCCATGAGGATGAAACCCGCCGCATTGATGCCGAACAGCCAGCCGAAATGCTCGGGCTTGACGCCATACAGCTCGATGAAGACGAACGGCGAGCCGGTGATGTAGGCGAACATCCCCGCCATGCACAGCGCGCCGGTCAGCACGTGGCCCATGAAGAAGCGATCGCGGAACAGCCGCAGATACTGCCCCAGCGCACCGGACATCGGCTGGCGCGGCAGCCCGGCCGGATAGGTTTCCTGCAGCCAGAGCGTGACCGCCGCCAGGCAGATCGCGCTGAACAGCGTCAGCAGGATGAAGATCGACGGCCAACCGAACGTCGCCAGCAACGCGCCGCCCGCCACTGGCGCAAGGATCGGCGCCAGGCCCATCACCAGCATCAGCTGCGAGAACACCTTGGCGCTGGTCATCGGATCGCACAGGTCACGCACCACAGCACGCGCCACCACCATGCCAGCACAGCCACCGAGCGCCTGGACGAAACGCACGCCGATCAGCCAGTCCATGGACGGCGCGAAGGCACTGGCCAGCGACGCCAGGGTGAACAGCGTCACACCGACCAGCAGCGGCCCACGCCGCCCGTAGCGATCGGCCAGCGGCCCGTAGACCAGCTGACCGATGGCCAGGCCGACGAAATAGGCCGCCAGCGAAAGCTGCACGTGATCGACGCTGGTGCCGAACGACTCCGCCAGCAAGGGGAAGGCCGGCAGGTACATATCGATTGCCAGAGGGCCGAACGCGCTGAGCGCGCCCAGTATGAGAAGAATCCGCAGGGACATCAGAGGCTCGCATGCTGGAAAGAAGACGTGCCGGGTGCGTTTGTTGGGACCTCGACCGTGCCCGGGAATTTGCACCGACGCGCAAGATGCTGTTACATACACCGCCGATTGTAAACATGCATCGCGACAAGATGCGCCGTTACACTGGCCGCCCTCCATCGCTGCTGGACGCCCGAAGCAGCCGTCATCTGCCTGAATCTGCCCATGCGCCGAACCAAAGAAGAAGCCGAGAAAACCCGTATCGCCATCCTCGCCTCTGCCGAGCGGCTGTTTCTGGACAAGGGGGTGGCCCACACCAGCCTCGACCAGATCGCTCGTGATGCCGGTGTGACGCGCGGCGCGGTGTACTGGCACTTTCAGAACAAGGCGCACCTGTTCCACGAAATGCTCAACCAGATTCGCCTGCCCCCGGAGCAGATGAACGAACGGCTGTGCGCCTGCGACCAACAGCAGCCGCTACTGTCACTGATCGCCCTGCGCAACCTGACGGTCGAAGCCATCAGCACCCTGGCCAGCAACGAGCAGAAGCGCCGGATCTTCACCATCCTGCTGCACAAGTGCGAGTTCACCGACGAATTGCGTGAAGCCGAGGAACGCCATCACGCCTTCATCAACCAGTTCATCGATCTGTGCGAAGACCTGCTGCGCAACGCCTCGGCCTGCCTGCGCCCCGGTGTCACGCCGCGGCTCGCCGCGCTGTCGCTGCATGCCATGGTGGTCGGACTGTTCACCGATTGGACGCGCGACACCGAACTGTTCGCTCCAGAGGTCGATACCAAGGCGCTGATCGACCCGCTGTTCCGCGGCCTGGTCCGCGACTGGCCGGACGATCCCGACCAGCCCGCCGCGTGAGCGATCAGCTCACCTGATAACCCTCTTCGCTGATCGCCTGGCGAATCGCCTGCTCGCTGGCACTGCTCTGGACCTGCACGGTTCCGGCCGCCAGGTCGACCCGCACCTGCGCCTGCGGGTCCAGCGCCTGGATGGCCCGGGTTACCGCACGCTCGCAGTGGCTGCAGGTCATTCCGCTCACGTTGAATACTTGCATCGTCTCTCTCCTCGACTGGTGAATGCGCCGATTCTCGACCTTGCCATCCGGGCAAGGTCAAGGCACCCGCTGTCGCAGATCATGGTGTTGACCTTGCCATAGGGTTAAGGTCGATCCTGCAGTCATCGCAATCCGAGGAGTCACTGCCATGTCCAGCGCCATCCATACGCTGCCGGTCAGCGGTATGACCTGCGCCAGCTGCGCCGGCCGCGTCGAACGCGCCCTGCTTAAGGTGCCGGGTGTCGCCGCGGCCAACGTCAACCTGGCCAACGAACAGGTGCGTATCGAAGGCGATGACCTGGGCGTGGCGACGCTGATCGAGGCCGTGGAAAAGGCCGGTTACGGCGTACCGCTGCAGAGCATCGAGCTGAACATCAAGGGCATGACCTGCGCCAGTTGCGTCGGCCGGGTCGAACGCGCCCTGCTCAAGGTGCCCGGTGTACGCAGCGCCGCGGTGAATCTGGCCAGCGAGCGCGCGCATGTCGAAGTGACCGGTACGCCCGACCCCACCGTGCTGATCCAGGCGGTCGAGGCCGCTGGCTACCAGGCGAGCGCCGGCGACCAGCAGCAACCCACACAGGACGCCGAACGTCGCCTGCGGCGCGAACGCTGGGCGGTGATCGCCGCCCTGCTGCTGGCCGCACCGCTGGTGCTGCCGATGTTCGCCGAACTGTTCGGCGGCCACTGGATGCTGCCGGCATGGATTCAGTTCCTGCTCGCCACACCAGTGCAGTTCATTCTCGGCGCGCGCTTCTACGTCGCCGGCTGGAAGGCGCTGCGCGCCGGTGCCGGCAACATGGACCTGCTGGTCGCCATCGGCACCAGCGCCGGTTACGGCCTGAGCCTCTATCAATGGTGGGCGACCCCGGCCGGACAGATGCCGCATCTGTACTTCGAAGCCTCGGCGGTGGTGATCGCCCTGGTGCTGCTGGGCAAGTACCTGGAAAGCCGCGCCAAACGCCAGACCAGCGCGGCGATCCGTGCGCTCGAAGCCTTGCGCCCGGACCGAGCGACACGGGTAGTCGACGGCCGCGAGGAAGACGTCGCCATCGCCGCGCTACGTCTCGACGACCTGGTGCTGGTCAAGCCCGGCGAGCGTTTCCCGGTGGACGGCGAAGTGGTCGAGGGCGAAAGCCAGGCCGACGAAGCGCTGATCAGCGGCGAGAGCCTGCCGGTGAACAAGGCGCCGGGCGACCGCATCACCGGTGGCGCGATCAATGGCGAGGGCCGCCTGCTGGTGCGCACCACCGCGCTCGGCGGCGAGACCGTGCTGGCGCGAATCATCCGCCTGGTCGAAGACGCCCAGGCGGCCAAGGCGCCGATCCAGAAGCTGGTGGACAAGGTCAGCCAGGTGTTCGTCCCGGCCGTGCTGGTGATCGCCGTGGCCACGCTGATCGGCTGGCTGCTCAATGGCGCGCCGGCCGAGGTCGCGCTGATCAACGCCGTGGCCGTGTTGGTCATCGCTTGTCCCTGCGCCCTCGGCCTGGCCACGCCGGCGGCGATCATGGCCGGCACCGGCGTGGCGGCGCGCCACGGCATCCTGATCAAGGACGCCGAGGCGCTGGAAGTCGCCCATGCGGTCACGGCCGTGGCGTTCGACAAGACCGGCACGCTCACCTCGGGCAAGCCGCAGATCATCCACCTGCACGCCGTGGGCGGCGACGAAGCACGGATACTGCGCCTGGCCGGCGCCCTGCAGCGGGGCAGCGAACACCCGCTGGCGCGCGCCGTGCTCGAGCGCTGCGAAGCCGACGCCATCGTGCTGCCGGATGTGCAGAAGAGCCAGGCCCTGAGCGGCCGCGGCATCGCCGGAGCGCTGGATGGTCAGCAGCTGGCGCTGGGCAACCGGCGCATGCTCGAAGAGTACGGCCTGCAGCCGGGCGAGCTGCTGGAAACCGCCCAGCGCTGGGAAGCCGAGGGTCGCACCCTCTCCTGGCTGGTGGAACATGCACCCGAGCCGCGCATCCTCGGCCTGTTCGCCTTCGGTGACAGCCTCAAGGACGGCGCCGCCGCGGCGATTGCCGGGCTCGCGGCGCGGCATATCCGCAGCCACCTGATCACCGGCGACAACCGTGGCAGCGCGCGGGTGGTGGCCGAAGCGCTGCACATCGACGACGTGCATGCCGAGGTGCTGCCGGCGGACAAGGCCGCCACCGTCGCCGAGCTGAAGAACGGCGGCGCCGTGGTGGCGATGGTCGGCGACGGCATCAACGATGCCCCGGCCCTGGCCGCAGCGGACGTCGGCATCGCCATGGGCGGCGGCACCGACGTGGCCATGCACGCCGCCGGCATCACCCTGATGCGCGGCGATCCGCGCCTGGTGCCGGCCGCACTGGAGATCAGCCGGCGTACCTACCGCAAGATCCAGCAGAACCTGTTCTGGGCCTTCATCTACAACCTGGTGGGCATACCGCTCGCCGCCTTCGGCTTTCTCAGCCCGGTGGTGGCCGGCGCGGCGATGGCCCTGTCGAGCGTCAGCGTGGTCAGCAACGCCCTGCTGCTGCGTTCCTGGAAACCGCAAGAATGATCGGGAGCACGCCATGAACATCGGTCAGGCAGCCAAGCACAGCGGTCTCACGGCGAAGATGATCCGCTACTACGAATCCATCGGTCTGCTCACGCCGGCCGGGCGTGGCGCCAATGGCTATCGCCACTACAACGAGCGCGACCTGCATCAGCTGGCCTTCATCCGCAGCGCCCGCGACCTGGGTTTCTCGCTGGAGGAAGTCGGCAAGCTGCTGGCCCTGTGGCAGGACCGCCAGCGCGCCAGCGCCGACGTGAAAGCCCTGGCCGGCGCGCATATCGACGAGCTGAATCGCAAGATCGCCGAGCTGGTCGGCCTGCGCGACACGCTGCAGGAACTGGTCGACCACTGTCAGGGCGATGACCGCCCGGACTGCCCGATCCTGCAGGGCATAGAAGGCGGTTGCTGCAACGCCCCATCATCCCGACCGGCCGCAATCCCCTCGCCAGGCAAAGGCTGACGCCGGTCCGCGCCCTACAAACGCCCCCTCTCCAGCGCGCCGGGCGTCCGCCATCGGCGCGCTGCGACCATTCCTAGATTTACATTCAAGTTCGTATGCTCGCGGCCGAAAGAGGGGCCCGAAGACACCCGCGGGCCGCCGGTAAGGCACCCGTTCGGATCGAACTATTCATCTGATTGGAATGCCATGAACAACTGGTTTGCAAACCTCGGCGTCAGCAGGAAGCTCGCACTGGGCTTCGGTGCCGTGCTGGCCCTGACCCTCATCCTCGCCTGGAACGGCTGGGGCAGCCTCGGCAGCGTCATCCAGCGTAGCAGCTGGATGACCGAAATCTCATTGCTGAACAAGACGCTGACCGACCTGCGTATCGCCCGCCTGCAGTTCATGCTGGCCAATGGCGACAATGAGTCCACCGAGCGCCTGGACAAGAACCTGGGTATTTACCTCACCCAGCAGACCAAGCTGCTGGAAACCTTCAACAACCCTGCCAACGTCGCGCAGCTCAAGGAGCAGGCCGGCTACAACGCGCAGTATCAGAGCTCGCTGAACGACATGCGCAAGGCCTATGCCGAGGCTAACGGCTCGCGGCAGACCATCGACCAGGCCGCCAACCGCCTCGGCGAACTGATGGCTGGCGTGAACCGTCAGGTGCTGCAGCTCTCGGAGTATGACGAAGGCCGCTTCGCTCAATTCCAGGCGATCACCCAGGTCGAAGACGACGTGCAGCGCGCGCAGTACCTGCTGCGCGTCTATATGGCCACTCCCGGCGCCGAGGCGGCCAAGGCTGTCTACGCGCAGCTGGACGCGGCCCAGGCCAGCCTTGGCCGCCATGCCAGCGCGCTCGATGCCAACCACGCGACGACGCTGCAGCAGATTCGCGCGATGCTCGACGAGTACCGCGGCGCCATCGAGGCGCTGGAGAAGGCCACCCTGGCGATCGCCAAGGCACGCCAGGAAATGACCGACCAGCAGAAGGAAATCGTCCGCATCAGCGACTCGCTCTACCAGTTCCAGCTTGACCAGCTCGACGTGGAAAGCGCCGCCGCACGCACACGCCTGATCCTCAGCGCGCTGCTGGCCCTGGTGCTGGGCATGCTGGCCGCCTGGCTGATCACCCGGCAGATCATCCTGCCGCTGCGCGCCACCCTGGCCGACGTCGAGCGCATCGCCTCCGGCGACCTCAGCGCCACCGCGCAGATTCAGCGCCGCGACGAGCTGGGCGTGCTGCAACGCGGCATCCAGCAGATGGGCTCGACCCTGCGCGAGCTGATCGGCGGTATCCGCGATGGCGTCAGCCAGATCAGCGCCGCCGCCGAAGAGCTTTCGGCGGTCACCCAGCAGACCAGCGCCGGTGTGAACAGCCAGAAGGAGGAGACCGACCAGGTCGCCACCGCCATGCACGAGATGTCGGCGACCGTTCAGGAAGTGGCGCGCAATGCCGAGCAGGCCGCGCTGGCCGCCACCGAGGCGGACGGTGAAGCCCGCGAAGGCGACCGCGTGGTGACCGAGGTGGTGACCCAGATCGAACGCATGGCCAGCGCCGTGGTGCGCTCCACCGAGGCGATGACGGCGCTGCAGGAAGAAAGCGACAAGATCGGCAGCGTGATGAACGTGATCCGTGCGGTGGCCGAGCAGACCAACCTGCTGGCGCTCAACGCCGCCATCGAGGCTGCCCGTGCGGGCGAGGCCGGACGCGGCTTCGCCGTGGTCGCCGACGAGGTGCGCGGCCTGGCGCAGCGCACGCAGAAATCCACCGAGGAAATCGAAGGGCTGGTCGCCGCGCTACAGAACGGCACCCAGCAGGTCGCCTCGATCATGCACACCAGCCGCGGCCTGACCGATAGCGGCGTCGAGCTGGCGCGCCGTGCCGGCGCTTCGCTGGGCAGCATCACCCGCACCGTGTCGAACATCCAGGCGATGAACCAGCAGATCGCCGCGGCCGCCGAGGAGCAGAGCGCGGTGGCCGAGGAGATCAGCCGCAGCGTGGTGAACGTGCGCGATGTGTCGGAACAGACCGCCGCCGCCAGCGAGGAAACCGCGGCGTCGAGCACCGAGCTGGCCCGTCTCGGCGGTCAGTTGCAGTCGATGGTGAGCCGCTTCCGGCTCTGATGGAACGCCCCGCGAGGCAGGCCATGCCTCGCGGGGTCGAGGGCTCAGCTGGCCTGGGATTGCAGGTAGTTCTGCAGACCGATGCGGTCGATCAGGCCGAGCTGCTGCTCGAGCCAGTAGGCGTGGTCTTCCTCGGTGTCGTGCAGCTGCAGCGCCAGCATGTCACGGGTCGCGTAGTCGCCATGCTGTTCGGCCAGCGCGATGCCCTGGGCCAGCGCGGCACGCACCTTGTACTCCAGCGCCAGGTCGTTGCGCAGCATGTCCGGCACGCTGTGCCCCGGATTGATCGGTTCCGGCGTCATGTCCGGGATGCCTTCGAGAAAGAGGATGCGCTGCAACAGTGCATCGGCGTGCTGCGTCTCTTCTTCCATCTCGTGATTGATGCGCTCGTAGAGCTTGCTGAAGCCCCAGTCGGCGTACATCCGCGAATGCAGGAAATACTGATCGCGCGCCGCCAATTCGCCGCGCAACAGCTCCTTCAGATAGTCGATTACCGGTGCCTGGCCTTGCATTGCGTATTCCCCATGAGTGATGCGCCTTCAACAGCGGGCAAGCATCCCCGCTGAGTTCACGACGGTCAAGCGCCGCAGAGCCGCAGCCGCGCACCCTTGAGTGTGGCAGAGCCTCGGCAGAAGTCGACCGCCCGGTCACCTCACTTCTACGAACATCGCCAGCGAACTCCTGCGCAGACGCGGGACTCTACTGTCAGTCCCAACGGGTGCCCGCACGCCCGCAACGCCGATCAGATAGGAGCCACGATGACGTCAACGCGAGCATTCCCAGCGTCCCGTGCCTGGTTGAGGATCATCGTCTGTGCGCTGCCGCTGCTCGGTGGTTGTTCCTCGGAGGCCGAGCCGGCACCCGAGCCGCCACGGGTGGCCCTGGTCGAGCCGTTGCAGGCGGCCGCACCGAAAGCCGAGGCGCTGCGCTTCTCCGGCGTGGTGCAGAGCGTGACCTCCACGCAGCTGTCATTCGAGGTGGCCGGGCGTATCGAGCGCATCCTGGTCGACGAAGGCACGCGGGTGCGCCGCGGGCAAGCGCTGGCACAGCTGGATCGCACCGACTATCGCCTGCAGATGCGCGAAGCCGAGGCACGCCTGCGTCAACTGGAAGCGGATCTGGCGCGCAAGCGCACCCTCCTCGCCGAGGGCATTCTCGCCCCCGCCGCCATCGAAGCGCTGCAAGCCAACACCGTGGCGGCACGGGTGGCGCGCGACAGCGCCCAGCGCGACCTCGACCACAGCACGCTGAACGCGCCGTTCGATGGCGTGGTGGCGCGCCGTCTGGCCGAGCCGGACATGGTGGTCGCGGTAGGCACGCCGGTCTTCGAAATGCAGAACAACGGCCATATCGAAGTCAGCGTCGACCTGCCGGAAACCGCAGCCTTGAGCATTCCGCTCGGCCCCGACCTGCAGGCCGAAGGCGAGCTGGTGATCGCCGACCTGCGCCTGCCGCTGCGCTACAAGGAGCACAGCACGCAGCCGCGTGAAGGCGCGCGCACCTACCGCCTGGTGCTGCAGGGCGAGCCGCCGGAGGATTACAACCTGCTGCCGGGCATGGCCATGCGCGTCAGCATCGAACGTCCGGCGCAGCCGCAGACGACCCATGACGCCTTTCGCCTGCCGTTGTCGGCGCTGCAGACCGGCAGCGACGGCCAGCATTTCATCTGGCAGGCGGACGATGGCCGCGCGCGGCGGCTGGCCGTGGACCTGCAGCAGGTTGAAGGCGATCAGGCACTGATCCGTGGCGAGGGCCTGCAGGCGCAGCTGCCGATCATCGTCGCTGGCGGCAGCAAGCTGCACGAAGACCAACCGATCGAAGCGAAGGAGCGGAACTGAGCCGATGGATTTCGCCCGCTACGCCATCACCCGCCCGGTCAACATCTGGATTCTGATACTGATCTGCCTGCTCGGCGGCACCCTCGCCTTCTTCGAGATCGGCCGCCTGGAAGACCCGGAATTCACCATCAAGCAGGCCATCGTCAACGTGCAGTATCCCGGCGCCACGGCGCTGGAGGTCGAACAGCAGGTGACCGAACCGCTGGAAAGCGCGATCCAGCAGATGTCGCAGATCAAGGAGCTCCGCTCACGCTCGATGCCGGGCATCGCCGAGATTCGCGTGGAGATGCAGGACCGCTACGACGGCGATGCGCTACCGCAGATCTGGGACGAGCTGCGCAACAAGATCAACGATGCCCAGGGCGACCTGCCGCCGGGGATCGAACCGCCGCAGGTCAACGATGATTTCGGCGACGTCTACGGCATCTTCTACGCGCTGACCGGCGATGGCCTGACGCTAAAGGAGCTCCACGAAACGACCAAGGATCTGCGCCGCGCGCTGGTGGCCGCCGACGGCGTCGGCAAGGTCGAGATCGCCGGCGTGCAGGAAGAGCGCATCCTCGTGGAAGTCGACCAGGCGCAGCTGGCCGCGATGGGCATCGCCCCCGACGAGATCGCGGCGGCGCTGGCCGATACCGATGCCGCGGTAGATGCCGGCGGCGTGCATGCCGGCGAGTACTTCGTGCGCCTGCGCCCGAGCGGCGCCTTCGATTCGCTCGAAGAGCTGCGCGCATTGCCGGTCGGCCAGGGCGCGCAGCGGGTCGAGCTGGGCGCCATCGCCAAGCTGTCGCGCGACTACGCCGAGCGGCCGCGGCAGATCATCCGCCACAACGGCCAGGCGGCACTAACCCTGGGCGTCAGCGGGGTCTCCGGAGCGAATATCGTCGAGGTCGGACACAGCGTCGAAGCGGCGTTGCAGGCCATCGAACACCGCATGCCACTGGGCGCCGAACTGCATCCGCTGTACGAGCAGCACCAGATCGTCGATGAGTCGGTGAACAGCTTCGCGCTCAACGTGTTCCTCTCGGTGGCCATCGTGGTCGGCGTGCTGTGCATCGCCATGGGTCTGCGCGCCGGCGTCATCATTGGCGCGGTGCTGTTTCTCACCGTGCTCGGCACGCTGCTGGTGATGTGGCTGGCGGGCATCGAGTTGGAGCGAATTTCCCTCGGCGCACTGATCATCGCCATGGGCATGCTGGTCGACAATGCGGTCGTGGTCTGCGACGGCATGCTGGTGCGCCAGCGCCAGGGCAAGAGCATCCTCGAAGCCTCACAGGAAACGCTGCAACAGACGCAGTGGCCGCTGCTCGGCGCCACCATCATCGGCATCCTCGCCTTCGCCGGCATTGGTCTATCCCAGGACACCACCGGCGAGTTCCTCTTCTCGCTGTTCTTCGTCATCGCCGTGTCGCTGCTGCTCAGCTGGCTGCTGGCGTTGCTGCTGGTGCCGCTGTTCGGTCATTACCTGCTGCGCAACGCCAAGACCGACGAGGACCCCGACGCCGCCTACAACGGCCCCTGGTACAACCGCTATCGGCGGCTGGCCGGTGGCGTGCTGCACCGGCCCTGGCTGACGGTCGGCGTGCTGGTGGTGCTGACGGTGGTCAGCATGGTGCTGTTCACCCGCTTGCCGCAGAGCTTCTTCCCGCCGTCGAGCACGCCGCTGTTCTACGTCAACCTGTTCCTGCCGCAAGGCACGCATATCCGCGAGACCGCACAGACCGCCTCTGACGTGGAGGCGTATCTGACGGAGCTGGAGGGGGTGAGCGAGGTGTCCAGTTTCATCGGCGCCGGCGCCTCGCGCTTCATGCTGACCTATATGCCGGAGCAGCCGAACGCCTCGCTGATGCACTTTCTCGTGCGCACCGAGGAGGCCGAGCTGATCGGCAGGCTGGTGCGGCAGATCAACCAACAGCTGCCGCAACGCTATCCCTCGGCCGACGTCTCGGCCGCGCAGTTCATGTTCGGCCCCAATGCCGAGGCCAAGCTGGAGGCGCGCATCAGCGGCCCGGATATCGAGGTACTGCGGGACATTTCCGCCGAGGGTCGCAAGCGGCTGCAGGATGAGGGCAAGGTGTTCAACGTGCGCGACGACTGGCGCCAGCAGGTGCTGGTACTGCGTCCGCAACTGGCACTGGATCGCCTCGCCGATGCCGGCCTGACGCGCCAGGCCGTGGCGCGAGCCCTGGCCGCCGGCAGCGAGGGCCAGCGGGTCAGCCTGCTGCGCGAACGCGACGAGCTGATCCCGGTCTTGCTGCGCGCCGCGCCGGAGGACCGCATCGGCAGCGACGACCTGCTGCAACGGCTGATCTGGAGCCCCGCCGGCACCGGCTACGTGCCGCTGGCGCAGGTCGCCGACGGCATCGAGCCGGTCAGCGAGGACAGCATCATCGTGCGCTACGACCGCGAGCGGACAATCTCCATCCGCGCCGAACCACGCGACGGCGAGAACACCAACGAGGCGCACCAGCGCATCCGCCCGCTGATCGAGGGTATCGAACTGCCGGTCAACTACAGCCTGAAATGGGGCGGCGACTACGAGCAGTCCTCCGATGCCCAGCAGGCGCTCGCCAGCACGCTGGCGGTGCCCTACCTGGCGATGGTGCTGGTCACCGTGCTGCTGTTCGCCAAGGTGCGCCAGCCGCTGATGATCTGGCTGGTGGTGCCCATGGCCATCTGCGGCGTGAGCTTCGGCCTGCTGCTCACCGGTCAGGCGTTCGGCTTCATGGCGCTGCTCGGTCTGCTCAGCCTCACCGGCATGCTGATCAAGAATGCCGTGGTGCTGGTGGACGAGATCGACCGGCAGATCAGCAATGAGGTGCCGCGCCTGACCGCCATCATCGAAGCTTCGGCCTCGCGCCTGCGCCCGGTGATGATGGCCGCCGGCACCACGGTGCTGGGCATGGTACCGCTGTTGTTCGACCCGTTCTTCGCCAACATGGCCGTGACCATCATGGGCGGCCTGGGCTTCGCCACCTTGCTGACCCTGCTCGCGGTGCCCTGCCTGTATCTGCTGTTCATGAAAGTGCGCCCGGAGGAAACCGCATGAGCACCAAGGCTCTGGCCGCCCCGCTTCTGCTCGTTCTGGCCCTGGGCGCCTGCTCCAGCGCACCGCAACACCCCGAGCCGCAGCTGCCGGAGGCCTGGTTCAGCGCCGCCGGCCAGCACGCGGCGGATGCCGAGACGCTGGCTGCCTGGTGGCGCCAGTTCGACGACCCGCAGCTCAGCGCGCTGGTCAGCCGCGCCATGCAGCAGAACCACGACGTGCGTCTGGCCATGGCGCGCGTCAGCGCGGCGCGAGCCCAGCTGCGCCAGTCGCGCGCCGGCCTGCTGCCGAGCTTCGACCTGCCCGGTTCGGCCAGCCGCCAGTGGAACGAGAACGATCAGGAAGCCGAACCCGACAGCCCACTGGCCGACATCATCCCGGACGATGACGTGATCAGCTTCGATACCTGGGAGCTGGCGCTGCAGGCGACCTGGGAACTGGACCTGTTCGGCGCCACCCGTGCGCGGCGTGACAGCGCGGCCCAGCAGCTGCGCTCGGCCGAAGCACAGACGATCGCCGCGCGCCTGGCCGTGGCCTCGAATACTGCCCAGGGCTATCTGCAGCTGCGCGCGTTGCAGGGCCAGCACGCCTTGCTGGTCGAAGGCATCGAAGTGGCGCGCGAGCTGGAGCGTATCGCCGGACTGCTGTTCTACGCCGGCGAAGTGACCCGGTTGGATGTGGAGGCCACATCCGCCGAGCGCGCGTCGCTGGAAGCCGATCTGGACGAGCTGGATATCCATCTGGCCGAAGCGCAGCTGGCGCTGGACACCCTGCTCGCCGAGCCGCCGGGCAGCACCGCCGCACGTCTCGCCGCCAGCGCGCCGGTGCCACTGGCCGAGCAGCGCATCGCCCCCGGCCAGCCCATCGACCTGCTGCGCCGCCGTCCGGATCTGATCGCCGAAGCCGCACGGCTGGACGCTGCGCAGCTGCAGTCGCTGGCTGCCCGCCGCGACCTGTTCCCCAAGCTGGCGGTACAGGCCGCCGTGGGTCGCTCCGGCTTCGCCCTGGGAGACGCAATATCCGGCGCCTCGAACTTCGCCCGGGTCGGCGCCACCTTCGGCCTGCCGCTGCTGGACTATCCACGCCGCGGCGCCGCCATCGACCTGGCCGATGCCGAGGGCGAGACGGCTTACGTCGCCTTCGAGCAGGCCCTGGCCCGCGCACTGGAAGAGGTCGAGCGGGGCCTGACGAGGATGGCCGGTCAACAGCGCAGGCACGCATCGCTCAGCCGCACCCGCGAGCACCGTGAACGGGCGCATCGACTGGCGCAGCGCAGCTACGAGCTGGGTGAGGCGAACCTGAGCGAAGTGCTGGACGCCCAGCGCGGTGCGCTGCAGGCCCGCCAGCGGGCGCTGGAAGGGCGGACCGCGCTGGCGACGGCGCAGGTGGCGTTGTATGTGGCGTTGGGCGGTGGGTGGAAGGCGGAGTCCGCGGAGTCCATGGATGCCGGGGTAAGGTCTACAGAGCAACCGACGCACTGAAGACCCTAGCTAGCAGAAGCCTTGGAACCTCCAATCCGTTCGCAAAACAGAACCGGCAGTCTCCGGCTCCTGCCAGAGACTGCCGATCAGCCTCTCATCCACGGCGGCTCCGGCGGCTCATCCTTCGGCGCATCGTCCGCGCCGCGCAAGGCCTCCCGCCGCGCCTGCTCGGCCAGCGTGGCCTTGATCTCCCGCATTACCGCAGCGATATCCGCGGCATCTTCGGGCTCGGCAAATTCCCCGGTCAGCTCGGTCTCGGTGGTCAGCTTGCCCTGCTCGTACAGCGCCCACATCTCCTTGGCGTAACGGGTGAACTTGAGTTCCGGCGCAAAGCGTCCGAAATAGGCGGCCATGTTGCCGACATCGCGCTCGAGCATTTCGAACGCATGGTTGTTGCCGGCCGCATCCACCGCCTGCGGCAGGTCGATGATCACCGGGCCGTGCTCGTCGAGCAGCACGTTGAATTCCGACAGGTCGCCGTGCACCAGCCCCGCACAGAGCATCTTGACCACTTCGTGAATCATGAACGCATGGAATTCGCGGGCATCGTCCGGATGCAGATCTACGTCGTTCAGTCGCGGCGCGGCATCGCCATCCTCGCCGGCGATCATCTCCATCAGCAGCACGCCGTCGAGGAAGTCGTAGGGCTTGGGGACGCGCACGCCGGCGTCGGCCAGGCGGAACAGCGCCGCAACCTCGGCGTTCTGCCAGTTGTCCTCCTTCTCCTTGCGCCCGTGCTTGGAGCCCTTGGCCATGGCACGCGCATCGCGGCTGCTGCGCACCTTGCGGCCTTCCTGGTATTTCACGGCCTGGCGGAAGCTGCGCTTATTGGCTTCCTTGTAGACCTTGGCGCAACGCAGCTCATCGCCACAGCGCACCACGTATACCGCTGCTTCCTTGCCGCTCATCAGCGGCCGCAGCACCTCGTCGATCAGGCCATCCTCGATCAGCGGTTCGAGTCGTTTAGGCGTTTTCATCAGCGGCTTGCAGGTCCTTCTCGGTCAGGGCGATGCTGCAGGTTACGGCAATCACGGGGTGGCTTCCATGCTCCCCGACTTTGAAAGCACGCTTTGGATTGGCGCAGGTCCGGTCAGGACCGACAATCGCAGCATCAATCAGGGGAGTCGCGCCATGCTCGACCAGGACCGCTGCTGGCAAGCGCTATGCGAACGCGATGCCGCCTTCGATGGCCGCTTCGTGTTCGCCGTACGCTCGACCGGTATTTTCTGCCGACCCAGCTGCCCGGCACGCCGGCCAGCTCGCGAGCGGACGACGTTCTACACCGATCCAGCGGCAGCCCAGGCCGCCGGTTACCGGCCATGTCGCCGCTGTTCGCCTTGCGGCCCGAGCCCGAACGAGCAGCTCGATGCGCTGGTGATCGCCGCCTGCCGCCTGCTCGACGAAACCGAGGCACCGCTGCCGCTGCAACAACTGGCCGCGCGCATCGGTCTGTCCCCGGCCTACCTGTCTCGGGCGTTCAAGGCGCGCACCGGCATGACCCCGCGGGCCTGGTCAGCGGCCCGCCGCCGCGAACGTCTGGAAAGCCACCTGGCCGTGGCCGACTCGGTGCTCGATGCCGCCCTCGCCGCCGGCTGCTCCGGCACGCGGGCACCCTATGCGGATACGCAGGCGCTGACGCCGGCCCAACGCCGACGCAAAGGGGCGGGTGAAACCCTGCGCTACGCCCTGGCGCCCTGCCCACTCGGCCTGCTGCTGGTCGCAGCCAGCGACAAAGGCATCTGCGCCCTGCTGTTCGGCGACGACCAGACAGCGCTGGAAGACGAGCTGCGCTCCCGTTTTGCCGCGGCGCTGCTGCAGCGCGATCAGGAAGGCCTGGGTGAATGGCTGCAGGCAATCGTCAGCCAGCTGGAAGAACCGCAACGTGCCGCCCAGCTACCGCTCGATCTGCGCGGCACCGCCTTCCAGCAGCGTGTCTGGCAGGCGCTACAGCAGATTCCTGCCGGCGAGACGCGGCGCTACGGTGAGCTGGCAGCAAGCCTCGGCAGCCACGCCCGCGCAATCGCCCGTGCCTGCGCCAGCAACCCCGTCGGCCTGCTGGTGCCCTGCCATCGTGTGGTCGGCAGCCAGAACGCGCTGACCGGCTACCGCTGGGGGCTGGAGCGCAAGGCGGCGTTGCTCGAGCGCGAAGCAGGGGGAGACTCGGGAGCCTGAGCGGATTTCGGCGGTCGGATACTTCAGTGCCGCCAACCGCAGGACGCCCGCCATGACCGATCTGAAGCGTTACCGCATCCATTACTGCATCAACGGCGAACCGGCCTCGCTGCTGATCAGCTCGTTCGAAGTGCCCGGTCTGGAGCAGGCCGAACTGGAAATACTGCTGCATTACGTCCGCGAACCACGCGCGGCGGTCGACGCCCCCTGGGAAAACCCGATACGTCCCAGCGAAGCCAGGCGGCTTGAGGAGCTAGGCGTCAGCGATATCCAGATCGAAGAGGAAAGCCACTGAAGGCCAGGTAGCATTACGCACCCGCCGCCACCGACCTAACGGAGCCTGTCGTGCAGCTGATCGACACCCATACCCATCTCGATTTCGAGATGTTCGATGATGACAGGACCCAGGTCATCGTCCGCAGCGTGGCCGCTGGCGTCGAGCGCATCGTGGTACTCGGCGTGGACGAAGCGAATCTGGAACGGGTCTGGCAGCTAGCCTGCGAGCAGCCAGCCATTCATGCCGCACTGGGCCTGCACCCGGTGTTCATCGCCGAGCATCGGGACGAGCATCTGGGCCGGCTACGCGACTGGCTGGAGCGGCTGCGCGGTGAGCCCAAACTCTGTGCCATCGGTGAGATCGGCCTGGACTATTACGTCGAGGATCCGGACATCGAGCGCCAGCATGAACTGCTCGAAGCCCAGCTGGCGCTCGCCGCCGAGTTCGAGCTGCCGGTGCTGCTGCACGTACGTCGCGCCCACGCGCCGATGGTCGCCATGCTCAAACACTACAAGCTGCGGCGCGCCGGTATCGTGCACGCATTCAGTGGCAGCTGGGAGGAAGCCCAGGAGTACATGCGTCTCGGCTTCAAGCTTGGCCTCGGGGGTGCCGGTACCTGGCCACAGGCGCTACGCATGCAGCGGGTGCTCAAGCAACTGCCGCTGGAGGCCATCGTGCTGGAAACCGACTCGCCGGATATCCCGCCGGCGGGCCATGCCGGCGAGCGCAACAGCCCGGAACTGCTACCGGAGATCTGTCGGATGCTGGCCGATCTGAAGGGCGTCAGCGCCGAAGAGCTGGCCGCTGCCAGCTATCGCAACAGCTGCGAACTGTTCGGCTGGTCGCAGCCCTGAGCACCGCCGCGGTCAAACCCGAAACGCACCGATCAATTGCTGCAACCGCCCGACCAGCTGGCTCAATTCGCGGCTCGCCTGTTCGGTGTGCCCGGCGCCCTCGGCGGTACGCTGGCCAGCCTCGTTGATGGCGACGATGTTGCGATCGATATCGTGCGCCACGGCTGTCTGCTGCTCGGCCGCGGCGGCGATCTGCTGGTTCTGATCGACGATCAGCCCCACCGCGCCGAGGATGTTCTCCAGCGCCTGCTCCACCTGCCCCGACTGGCCAACGGTGTCTTCTGCCAGCGCATGGCTGGCATGCATGGTTTTCACCGCCGCACCGACACCACTGTGCAGGCGGGCGATCATCTGTTCGATCTCCGCGGTGGACTTCTGCGTGCGCTGCGCCAGGCCACGCACCTCGTCGGCGACCACGGCGAACCCGCGGCCCTGTTCGCCGGCACGCGCCGCCTCGATGGCCGCATTGAGGGCCAGCAGGTTGGTCTGCTCGGCGATGGTCTTGATCACGTCCAGCACCTGGCTGATCGCCTTGCTGTCGTCAGCCAGCTGGTTGATCACCTGCACCGATTGCTCGATCTCGCCGGCCAGCCGCTGGATACCGCCGACCTGCGTCACCACCAGCTCACGCCCACTGACGGTTTCCTCGTTGACGCTCTGCGCGCTGCCAACCGCCGCCTCGGCACTGCTGGCGACCTCCTGGGCGGTGGCGGACATCTCGTTCATCGCCGTGGCGACCTGCTCGATCTGCCCACGCTGCTCGGATACCGTCTGGTTGCTCTCGCCGGAGACGCTTTCGACCCGCTGCGCCTGACGCTCGACCTCGGCGACGGTCTGCCCGACTCGCTCGATCAGCTCACGGACCTGCGCCACGGTGGTGTTGAACACCTGGCCCAGCTCGCCGAGCTCATCGCGGCTCTGCACCTGATAGCGCGCGGTCATGTCGCCGGCGGCGACCTTGTCCATGATCCTGCCGAGACGGTGCAGCGAGGCGCGCGTCGAGGCATAGAAGCCGGCGTACAGGTAGGCCACCAGGCACAGCACCACCGCCAGTGCCGAGAGCAGCAGGGTCATGAGCAGGCGCTTCTGCTCCAGCCGTTCGGCAAGCTCCACATCGAGAAACGCCAGGATGGCGTCGTTCAGCTCGTAGGTCTTGGCCATCTGCGCGCTGATGCGCTCGTAGAACTGCTCCCAAGGCAGGTCCAGCGCGTCGGCCATGATCACCTCGTCCTGCAGGATGTCGCGGCTCGCCTGCAAGGACTCACGGCTGGCGCTGGCGAACGCGTCGAGCCGGGCACGTGCGGTCCGGCTCGCGCCGAGGGCATCCTGCAATTGTGCAGCGTACTGCGCCTGCTGTTTTTCCAGTTCCAGCACGAGGTTGTCCAGCTTATTGCTGGCATCGGAGTTCAGGTAGCCCTGACCGAAGGTGTAAGAACCCACCGCGCGCCCCTCGCCGAGCGATGCGCTGATGGCCGGGGTTACCGTGGTCAATAGCTCGGCGAGCAGACGGACCTCGCGCTCGAGGTCCTGGCTGAGGCCGGACTGGCCGGCGACGAGCTTGATCATCACCTGCGACTGGCCCAGCAGCGACTCGGCCATGGCGGCTTTGGATTGCAACGATTGCTCCGCCTGGGCGGCGTTCAGACCGGTCACCAGCTCGTCGCGACGGGCATTGAATTCGGCCACCTGCTCGGGCGCATCACCAACGGGCGCGAGCGCCTGCAACTGTGCCGTGAGCTCGCTTTCGACGCGATTCAGGCGGGTCTGCAACGCCTCGACATTGCCGGTCTGGCCGATGATCGACTCGATGTGCACGAGGTCTTTCCAGTCCTCCATGCTGCGCCGCACCTGCAGGGTCGAGCCGAGCAGCTCGAGGCTCTGCAGTTCGTTACGGGTACCGACATACGCCCGGTACGAGTCACGTACCAGGTAGTAGTTGCTCAGCAGCATGGGAACGAAAAACAGGACGCTGACCAGGCTGAACTTCATGCCGAAGCTCAGGCGGTTCATGAATGCGATCGCGGGATACAACAGACTATTCACACGACGTCTCCCAATTTTATTGGTATTGGCTTGCACGCAGTTGCAACGCGCAGCAGGGCTCGTCAGAGAGTGGCATCTGCCCGGGTTATACGGGATATCGGTAGACGTTTTTGTAACTTAAGGTAATGGCCAAATGATAGCCTGCAGCCGTATATCCGCCAGACTCCCGGCGAGATGTCTAGCATGCGGGTTTCAGCCATTCTGCGGACAACTCCCATATGGCGGCGTTATGAACGCCCATTAGCGATGCCGCTGGCGGAAAAGTCAGGCGAGGATCGTCCAGAGTGCAATCACCGCGTACCAGAACACCCGTGTACGCACCAGCAATGCCGCAATCCCGTCGATCCGCGCGATGCCCGCCTCACCGTCGATCGCGGACGGCAGATCGGCGGCCAGCGGACCTGCATCGGCCAACAGTCGCCGGGCTGGCACATCCCAGCTCAGCAGCTCGTGCAGCAGTGCTCGGTTGACGGCGACGAAGTTGCCGACCAGCGCAAAACTGCCGAGCAACACGCGCACCGGCAACCAGTCGAAGGCATGCCGCAGCTGCTCGGCTCGCTCGCGCAGCCCTTCGAGCGTCGCATGTTCGGCGCACAGCGCCAGCAGCCGGTACGCCAGCGCCGCCATCGGCCCGAGCAGCAGGTACCAGAAGATCACCGCAAAGAAGCCCTCGTAGCTCCGCCACAGCAGCCAGGCCTGCACCGCTGACAACAGGCTCGGCGGGTCCTGCGCCTGCAGACCGGCGTCACGCTCGGCCGCCAGCGCCGCAGCCTCCTCATCGCCACGACGCCAGGCATCGCGGAACGCGCCGAGCTCAGCCTTGGCATGGCCGCGGCCGAGGCTGTAAAGCAACACCAGCAGATGCACCGGCAGGCTCAGCCAGCCGTAGGCCAGCGGTTCCAGTGCAAGCAACACCAGGCCGAGCAGCAGCACTGGGAGCAACACCAGCAACAGCAGCGCCAGCCAGGGTGCCTGGCGCAGCCGCGGGCTGGCCTCTGCCTGGCGCAGGCGCGTCAGCCATGGGCGGTCGTGTTGCAGGCGCGGCCGCCAGTCGGAGAACTTCTCCACCAGCAGCACGAGCAGGATCACCAGAAAACTCATCGTCCGTTCCTTTCGTCAGCAGGTAATGGAAGCCGCACGCAGCCGCTGCCAGTCGAATGTCGGACCGGGATCGGTCTTGCGCCCCGGCGCGATATCGCTGTGGCCGCAAACCCGCTCGGGCGTAATAGCCGGAAACGCACGCTGCAGAACCCGGCACAACTCGATCAGCGCCTGGTATTGCGCCTCGCTGAAGGGCTGGTCGTCGGTTCCTTCCAGCTCGATGCCGATGGAGAAATCGTTGCAGCCCTCGCGACCGTCGAAGCAGGAAACGCCGGCGTGCCAGGCGCGGTCCAGGCAGGAGACGAACTGAGTGATCGCGCCATCACGCTCGATGAGAAAATGCGCCGATACCTGCAGCTCGGCGATCTCCTCGAAAAATGGATGCTCATGGCACTGCAGGCAATTCTGGAAGAACTGCTGAACCTTGCCAGTGCCGAACTGCCCCGGCGGCAGGCTGATGTTGTGAATCACCAGCAGGGAAATCTCGCCGGACGGCCGCTGGTTGAAGTTCGGTGACGGGCAGTGGCGAACGCCCTGACACCAACCGGTAGCGCAATCCAGAATCATCGTAGGGTCCGAGCTGACAACAGGCCCGCAGGCTAGCGTCTGCGAGAGGCCAGCTGCAAGCACCGCCGCAGCCACAGGCAACCCTGGTTACAAACTGCCGCCAGCTACTCGGCCACGCCAGACAGGCGCCGCGCCGCGGCCTTTTCCTCACGTCGCGAGGCCAGCCGATCGGCCAGCCGGGTCGGCTCCGGCAGGCGATAGCGCGTTACATAACGCATCACCAGCTGCGGCGCGGTGGCGATGCTGACCCGGTTACCCGGGGAAATGATCAGTGGCCGTACCTTGTCCTTGCTGCGCAGCACGCAGCCGATCACCTCGCCGGTCTTCTTGTCGCGCAACTCGACCTGCGCACCACGCGTCAGATCCAGTTCGTCGTGCGCCCCGGTGAGGAGCTTCTTCGCCACGCCGATGGTGGGCAGGCCGGTCACCACGCCCAGGTGAGCAGCAATGCCCAGACGGCGCGGATGGGCTATACCGTGGCCGTCGGAAAAGATCAGGTCGGGGACGCCTGGCAACTCGCCGAGCGCCTGCAGCACGGCAGGTAGCTCACGGAACGACAGCAGACCGGGGATATAGGGCATGTTCGTCGGGATTCGCGCCAGGCTGCTGCCGACCAACTCCAGCGTATCGGCATCCAGCAGCACTGCCGTGGCGCGGGTGATGCTGCCGCCGTCCTCGAAACCGACATCCACCCCGGCGATCAATCGCAACGGCGGGAAGTCGTCCTGCAAGCGCACCTGCGACGCCAGGCTCTGCTGCATCGCTCGCGCCGTAGCCGGGCTGCCATCCCAATCGCCGAAAGGGGCTGTCGGATACTGACTGCTTTCACTCATCTCTTCGCTCCTGTGCATCAGCGGTTCGACGCCGGGTCGCCATGACGGTTCAGCCGCATCGTTTCAGCTAAGGCTGGACAGGCGCGTACAAAAATAGGACGCTCCAGCCGCCACACGGCAGATTTACCTTGTTACTCACCACAATAATTAGAATCGCATGCCCAATCTCGCCTCGATCCAGCACGTCAGCATACTTGCCACCGAAGGGGTGTTCGCCTCGACACTCGCCCAGGCCAAGGATTTTTTCCACATGGCCAGCCTGCGCTATGGCAAACAACTCGGCCTTGACCTCACCCCCGCTTTCGAAACCCGCCTGGTCAGCCCAGACGGCAAAGCAGTGAATACCTTCAGTGGTATCGCCATTGCCGTGGATGGCCCGCTGGACGACGCCGACATGGTGATCCTCCCGGCGTTCTGGGGAGATTTCGCTGCACTCTGTGCGCAGCATCCGGGCGTGATGTCCTGGTTACGCGAGCGTCACGCAGCGGGTAGCGTCATCTGTGGCGAAGCCACCGGCGTGTTCTGGATGGCCCAGGCCGGGCTGCTGGAAGGCCGCGAGGCGACCACCCACTGGCGCTTCGCCAATGATTTCGCCGAGCGCTTTCCCGGTGTGACTTTCAGCGCCGACAAGCACCTCACCGACAGCGACAACCTCTACTGCGCAGGCGGCACGACCTCGGCCTGCGACCTGTACATGTATCTGGTCGAGCGCTTCTGCGGCGCACACGTAGCCCAGGGCATGGCGCGTGACGTGCTCTATGAGTTGCAACGCAGCTACAGCCCGGGCCGCCTGGGTTTCGGCGGGCAGAAACTGCATCTGGACACGCGGATTCTGCAGATTCAGGAATGGCTGGAAGCCAACTTCGCCGAGAAGTTTCGCTTCGAGGACGTGGCGCGCCAGCATGGCATGAGCATTCGCAACTTCATGCGTCGCTTCCAGGCCGCCACCGGCGACAAGCCGCTGCATTATCTGCAGCGCCTGAGAATCGAAACGGCCAAGAGCCTGCTCGCCACCACCGGCAAGAGCATCAAGACGATCAGCTACGAGGTCGGCTACGACGACGCCAGCTTTTTCGCCCGCCTGTTCCGCCAGCACACCGACCTGTCACCGAACCAGTATCGGCAGCAGTATCGGCATAAAAGCAGCTGAAAGCTACAAGCTACAAGCTACAACCTACAAGCGCGGATCGCCCGACGGGCTTTTTCCGCTTCTACTTGCAGCTTGCAGCTTATGGCTACCCTCAGGGCTTGTGCGGCCGCGACAGGTATTCGTGCGATTGCATCTCCAGCAGGCGACTCAGGGTGCGCTGGAATTCGAACTCCAGACGGCCGCCGGTATAGAGGTCCTTGAGTTCGACCTCGGCAGAGATGATGAGCTTGACGTTGCGGTCGTAGAACTCGTCGACGAGGTTGATGAAGCGGCGCGCCATGTCGTCCTTGGTGACATTCATCTGCTCGACATTGGCCAGCAGGATGGCACCGAAGATCTTGCCCAGTTCGATGTAGTCGTTCTGGCTGCGCGGCCCGTCGCAGAGCTCGCGAAACTCGAACCAGGCCACATCGTTGCCGGTCTTCACCGCACGAATCTCGCGGTTCTCGACCATCAGCACGTCTTTGTCGACGACCCGGCAGTTTTCCGGCAAGAGGCTCTTGAAGCTGCGCTCCAGGCTCTGCTCGGCCTCGGCATCGAGCGGAAAGTGGAACAGCTCGGCCTGCTCCAGCGCACGCAGGCGATAGTCGATGCCGCTGTCCACGTTGACGATTTCGGTGTGCTTCTTCAGCAGCTCGATGGCCGGCAGGAAGCGCGCACGCTGCAGACCGTCCTTGTACAGGCCGTCCGGCACGATGTTGGAGGTCGCCACCAGGCTCACGCCGTTCTTGAACAGCTCTTCGAGCAGGGTGGCGAGAATCATCGCGTCGGTGATGTCGGAGACGAAGAATTCGTCGAAACAGATCACCCGCGACTCGTCGGCGAAGCGCTTGCCAATGATGGTCAGCGGGTTCTTCTCGCCCTTGAGGGTTTTCATCTCCTCGTGCACGCGCTTCATGAAGCGGTGAAAGTGCGTACGCGTCTTCTGCTTGAACGGCAGCGCGTCGAAGAAGGTGTCGACCAGGTAAGTCTTGCCGCGACCGACGCCCCCCCAGAAGTAGATGCCCTTGATCGGCTCCTGCTGTTTCTTGCCGAACAGCTTGCCGAGCAGGCCGCTCTTGCTGCGATCGTCGGCCACCAGGTCGTCGTACAGACGCTGCAGGTGACGCACCGCGTTTTCCTGGGCGGCATCGTGGAAGAAGTCAGGACGTTTCAGGTCGGCCTGATAGCGCTCAAGAGGAGTCATGGCGGAGTCTGGGTAGTGAAACGGGGCCGACACTTTAGCGGCGCCCTCGGTGGTTGGCAATTTACTCAGGTCGTTCAAGCGTCAGCCCTCCTGGGACACCCATTCTTGGAGATCGCCGTAACGCCGCGGAGCGCAGTTCCATGGAGCGCTCCGCCCTGGCGGCAGCGCGTCATTCGACGAGCGTGGCCAACGCCTCGCGCACCCGCAGCATGGCAGCATCGAGCGCTTCGGCGCTCTCGTAGCGCGGGCTGTCGGCGATGCATTCGTCGTCCAGCCACAGGGTGAATTGATCGCCTTCATCCTCGCGAAGTTCCAGGGCATCCGGGCCGCCGGCGATCAGGCGCTGGGTCAGCACGCCGATCGCCTTCGGGTTGCTCAGCGGCCGGGACAGCAGCAGCTCCTCGCCGTCGGCGGCGAAGAAGCGGAAGCGGAAGGCACCATCGGCCTCGCGGAAGCTGGCGAAACGCGCCACCTTGCTGGACTTCTTCTTGGCTGGCGCGGCGCTTTTCACTTCGCTGCGGAAGTTGCGCAGGCCCACCGCCTCGCGCAGCTCACCAAGGAACGGCGTGGCGATCCGGCGCGCCTTGGCGGCGCCCGCCTGGAGGATATCCTCTAGCTCGGCAGGCTTGGTGATCAGCTGGTGATACAGCTCGCGTGCCTCGCCCAGTTCGTTGTCGAGCAGTTCGAACAGGCGCTGCTTGGCATCACCCCAGGCCAGCCCGTCGAGCAGCTCCTGGCGGAATACATCCTGCTGCTGCGCGGTAGCGAATGCCTGGTACAGCGTGAACAGGTGCGAGCTATCGGGATCCTTCGGCTCGCCCGGAAGGCGCGAGTCGGTGACGATGCGGGCGATGGCGCCCTTCAGTTCCTTGGCGCTGCCGAACAGCGGAATGGTGTTGTCGTAGCTCTTCGACATCTTGCGCCCGTCGAGTCCCGGCAGCGTGGCCACGCTCTCCTCGATCACCGCTTCGGGCAGGGTGAAGAACTCGCGGCCGTTGCCGAACAGATGGTTGAAGCGCTGGGCAATGTCACGCGCCATTTCCACGTGCTGAATCTGGTCGCGCCCCACCGGCACCTTGTGCGCGTTGAACATGAGGATGTCCGCCGCCATCAGCACCGGGTAGCTGTACAGGCCCATGGTGACACCCGCATCCGGGTCCTCGCCACCCTCGACGTTCTTGTCCACCGACGCCTTGTAGGCATGGGCGCGGTTGAGCAGGCCCTTGGCCGTGACGCAGGTCAGCAGCCAGGTCAGCTCGGGGATTTCCGGCACATCGGACTGGCGATAAAAGGTCACACGCTCGGCATCGAGGCCGCAGGCCAGCCAGGTCGCGGCAATCTCCAGCCGCGAGCGCTGGATACGCAGCGGGTCATCGCACTTGATCAGCGCGTGGTAGTCGGCCAGGAAATAGAAGGAGTCGGCGGTCGCGTCGCGGCTGGCCAGTATGGCCGGGCGGATCGCGCCAGCGTAGTTGCCCAGATGTGGCGTGCCGGTAGTGGTGATACCGGTCAGGATGCGGGTAGTCATGCAGTCATTCTCGATCGTTGTGCGCGGCAAAGAGGAACAGGCTCGGGCATCAAAGCCGCGGGGCGACCAGTTCCTTCAGCTCCACCAGCTTGCCGTGAAAAAAGTGGCCGCATTCTGCCACTTTCAGCAGCTCATGGGGGTGCTGCAGCTGTGCGGAAAAGCTGTACACGGACTCGGCATCGATGACCTCGTCCTGCTCCGGCTGAATGATCGTCAGCTGACAATCGTCAGCCAGCGACAACCCGGCAAGGCGCGACACCGCCGGCGCCACCATCATCAGCCGCTGCACCGTCACGCCCTCGGCGCTCAACCGCCCGGCCAGATTGCCGGCGACGAAACCACCGAAGGAGAAGCCCAGCAGCGTCAGCGGCAGCGCCGGGTTCTGCTCGCGCAGCCAGCGCAACGCAGCCTCGGCGTCATCCACTTCGCCCTCGACCATGTCATGCGCGCCGGCACTGCCACCAACGCCGCGGTAGTTGAAGCGCAGCGTGCTGTAGCCGGCATCGCGCGCCGTGCGCTGCAGGGTCGAGACCACCTTGTTCAACATGGTGCCGCCCTTGACCGGGTTCGGGTGGCAGATCAGCGCCAACCCCGCCGGCTGAGTTTGATCGAAGTACAGCGCTTCCAGCGCCCCGCAGGGGCCATCGAGGGAGAGGGGGGTTTCGCGTTTCAACAAAGCAGGAACTCCGTGACCTTGGGACGAGTCGACTCGTCTTGCTAACTAGCTGCCGCTGACCGTCGCCTCGCGCCGCGGTATACAGAGCAGGTACGAGACGTTAACGTAAGCACAGCCGTTTATATAGAGGAAGGACTCGTGGAACAGACCCTCGCGACCTGGTTGCTCCCGATCGTCGGCCTGATCGCCGGCATCGCCATCGGTTATCTGGTGGCTCGCAGCAGCGCACCAAACCGCACACAGCGTCAGGTCGATGACCTGCAAGAGCGTTTCGACACCTATCAGAGTGAGGTGGTCACCCACTTCAACACCACCGCCAGCCTGCTGCGCAAACTGACCAACAACTATCAGGACATCCAGGATCACCTGTCTGACGGCGCCAGCCGCCTCGCACTCGACGAACAGACTCGTCAACGCCTGATGGCCGCCCTGCACAGCGAAGAGAACCACGGCACTCGTGAGCGTCTTTCGTCGCCAGCCTTCACCGAGCCGCCAAAGGACTATGCGCCCAAGGGCGACGACACCCCCGGCACCCTGCACGAGAATTTCGGTCTGAAAAGCCGCCACTGACCGATCCGCCTGGCGCAGCCGCTGCGCCAGGCCCCGCAACCTCCCCCGCCCTTACTGCCGCAAGCGCATCGACAGATCCACCGCCCGCACATGCTTGGTCAGCGAGCCGATGGAGATATAGTCCACCCCCGTTTCCGCGACGCTGCGCAGCGTCTCGTCGCTGATGCCACCCGACGCCTCGAGCTTGGCGCGCCCGCCATTGACGGCCACCGCGGTGCGCATGTCATCCAGACTGAGTTCGTCCAGCATGACGATATCGGCGCCGGCTCCTAGCGCCTGCTCGAGCTCATCCAGACTCTCCACCTCGATCTCCACCGGCTTGCCCGGCGCGATGCGATGCGCAGCAGCTACCGCCTCGGCGATGCCACCGCAAGCGGCGATGTGGTTTTCCTTGATCAGGAAGGCATCGTACAAACCGATTCGGTGGTTGTGGCAGCCGCCGCAGGTGACCGCATATTTCTGCGCCAGGCGCAGTCCGGGGATCGTTTTGCGTGTATCGAGCAACCGCACGCCGGTCCCCTCGACCATGTCCGCGTAGTGACGACAGCGAGTCGCCACGCCCGACAGCAGTTGCAGGAAATTCAGCGCACTGCGCTCGCCGGTGAGCAGCGCCCGCGCCGGACCCTCGAGATGGAACAGCACTCGATCGGCGCCAATTCGATCACCATCGGCAACCTGCCAGTGAACCGCAACACGTGGGTCGACCTGGCGGAACACGGCGTCGACCCATGCCGTACCACTGATCACTGCCGCCTCGCGGGTAATGACCGACGCATGCGCCAGCCGCTCGGCTGGAATCAATTGCGCGGTGATGTCGCCACTGCCGACGTCCTCGGCAAGAGCGCGTCGAACGTTGGCATCGATTTCTGCAGATAGATCGGCAAGTGTAAGATTCGGCATGGCTGACTCCTGAGGATTGCGCGGAGTATAAAGGCTCAGTGCTCGCTAACGCAGCGCCAACCTGCGCAACCCCTGACGGGCGTTCAAGAGGCTTTTTTTACCACCTGGCGGAAAACTTGCGAGTATCTGTGAGCCAAGTCATGTCCAACAAAAAACCGGCCTTGGCGTCGCAATCCGATGCTTATAATGCCCTTCAAGAATATTGACGCCACCCAAATGGCGACACCTTGCTGACGAGGTGTCGTTGTAAAATCAGACCGCTCGGCTATGCTGCGCTGGATCCGGTTCGACAGAAGAAACCCGCACTAGATTGCGGGCTCGCCCGGAACCTTCCGCCCTGCCCTGCCGATTTGGTTACCCTTATAAGACGCTGTTGAACCTGGCGTTGTGACCGCCCTTAAGCAGGCGACCGCAGGAGAGTCTCGATGCGAACCGATGCGAAAGTGGTGCACCTGAACAAGGCAGCCCCTGAGCACAAGCCTTCTTCACCAGCAGGCCGCCTGCCTGTGGCGCTCATCAGCGTCCGCGACAAGGCCGCCCAACAGCTGCGTCAGGCCTTGCAGTCGCTGTTCGACAACGCCGACGACTCGCTCTTCGAGATCGCCGACCGCGCCACCAGCAACGTCGAACAGAACGCTTTTTTCGAGGCCATGCGCGATCTGCGCATGAAGCGCCGCAACATCGAGCGTGGCTTCCTACAGCAACTGTTCGAGGCATTCGCCAAGCTCAATCAGTATGAAATCGGCAAGCCCCCTGCCTTGGACAACGTATCGTTCGACAGCCTTTCGCTTGTGCAGAACGATGAGCTGGAAGAGTCCGTAGCCGTCGACACCATGGTCGCGAAGGTCATGAGTCGTGCGGCTCAGCCGCTGGGGCACCTGACCACCCGTTTCAATGCGCTGATCAGCAAGAAGCTCGATGACAAGAGCAACCCGCTCGGCCCACACGCACTCTGCGACTATTTCATCGAGGCCAGCAGCAGCCTTGGGGTAGAGATCAAGGTCAAGCTGATCATCTTCAAGCTCTTCGAAAAGTACGTGCTTGGGGATATCGACCAACTCTATGCCGAAGCCAACCAGACCCTGGTCGCGGCCGGCATCCTGCCAGAGCTGCACTCCGCCCCGCCCCGCCGCCAGCAGCGTCCCGGCGAGCCAGCCGGAAGCCATGCATCATCAGCGCCACTTGGTCAGGCCACACATGCCGACGAGGGGCTGCAGGAAGCCGCATTCAGCGCACTGCACAGCCTGCTTTCCGAACTCCGTGGCAGCAGCATGCTGCCGGCGCGCAATGTCCCCAGCGACGCGATCCCGATCTCCAGCGGCGACCTGCTCCGCCTGCTGTCGCACATGCAGGCACGCGCACCACAGACCGTCGACGAATTCGATCTTCAGGAACAGCTGGCTGGCCTGCTGAACCGAGTCAGCGCCAAGACCGGCAAATCGCGCGTGGTCGGCGAGATAGACGACGACGTGATCAACCTTGTCTCCATGCTGTTCGAGTTCATACTCGATGACCGCACCCTGCCCGACTCGCTGAAGGCGCTTATCGGGCGCCTGCAGATCCCGCTGCTCAAGGTCGCGGTGCTGGACAAGACCTTCTTCAGCCGCGGCAGCCACCCGGCACGCCGCCTGCTCAACGAGATCGCCTCTGCGGCCATGGGCTGGGGTGATCAGGACGAAGCGCAGCGGGACAGCCTCTACCAGAAGATCGAACAGATCGTCGCCCGACTGCTCAACGACTTCGTCGATGATCCGGCGATTTTCTCCGAGCTGCTGGCGGACTTCCTTGCCTTCATCGGCGACGAGCGCCGCCGCAGCGAACTGCTCGAGCAGCGCACCCGTGATGCCGAGGAGGGGCGTGCTAAGGCCGAGATCGCCCGCCAGGAAGTCGAACACGCACTGAATCAGCGCCTGCTCGGCAAGACGCTACCGGAAGTCGTGGTACGGCTGCTGCAGGAGGCCTGGAGCAAGGTTCTGCTGCTTACCTGCTTGAAACATGGCACCCAGTCCGAAGAGTGGCAGGCCGCCCTGGACACCATGGACGATCTGGTGTGGAGCGTTACGCCTCACGAAGATGAAGAATCGCGCGCCCGCCTGCTGGAGCTGGTCCCGAGCCTGCTCAAAGCATTGCGCGATGGCTTGGTCAGCGCCGCCTTCGACCCCTTCTCCACCGGCGACTTCTTTACCCAGCTCGAAGCGCTCCATGTTCAGACTCTGCAACGCTTCCAGCAACCGCAGAGTGCTCCGAACGAGGCACCAGCGGACGACGGCAACCCGGCGGAATCAGCAGACATCCCGACAGCAGCCACACCGCCAATGGTCGAGGTGGTCGACGAGATCGTTCTGCTGGCGCCTGGCGAGAGCCGCAACCAGGAGCCAGAGATCAGCCTGCCGGATAACGATGTCGCCCTTGTTCAGGTCGATAATCTGCGCGTCGGTAGCTGGGTGGAGTTCCAGGAAGACGAAGAACACAAGCTGCGCTGCAAGCTGGCGGCGGTGATCAAGCCTACCGGCAAGTACATCTTCGTTAATCGCACCGGCATGAAAGTCTTGGAAAAAACCCGCATGGGCCTGGCGACCGAATTCCAGCGCGGTGCCATTCGACTGCTCAACGACACCCTACTGTTCGACCGCGCACTGGAGTCGGTCATCGGCAACCTGCGCAAGCTGAAGAATACCTGACCGACCCCACGGGCATGCCACCCGGCATGCCCGCCAACCCTCCGCGCGGCAAAGCGCCGCACTTCGCGCTTGGCTTTTGACCCTGCACAGCTAGAATGCCTGCATTCCATTCGAGGTGCCCATGCCCAGCCGCCTGAAGCCCGAAGACCAGCAGCGCGTCGACGAATACCTCCGCGCCCCGCAACACCAGGTCGAGCGCCAGCCGTTTCGCCCCTGGCTTCTTCTGCTTGTGGTACTGGTCGTGGTGATCGGGCTCGGGTTATTGAGCCGCCTCTTGAGCCGCCTTGTGCTTTGAGCTCCGCTCGCCAGGCGCCCCGCCGTTTCCCTTGCAGCTATGAGTCACTCCCATGTCACATCGAGTCGTAATCGTCGGCGGCGGCGCCGGCGGCCTGGAGCTTGCTACCCGCCTGGGTAGAACCCTGGGCAAGCGCGGCAAAGCCCGCATCACCCTGGTCGACGCCAACCTCACACACATCTGGAAGCCGCTACTACATGAAGTCGCCGCCGGCTCCTTGAACTCGTCCGCTGACGAGCTCAACTACGTCGCTCAAGCCAAATGGAACCATTTCGAGTTCCAGATGGGTCGCATGGCAGGCCTGGACCGCGCGAGCAAATGCATTCGACTGGAAGCGACGCGCGACGAATTTGGCGTGGAACTGGTCCCGTCTCGCGCACTGAACTACGACACGCTGGTGATCGCGGTCGGCAGTACGACCAACGATTTCGGCACACAGGGTGCTGCCGAGCACTGCATCTTCCTCGACACCCGCGAGCAGGCCGAGCGCTTCCACCGGCAGCTGCTAAGCCATTATATGAAGGCGCATGCAGGCGAAGGCGCCTCGAGCGACATCAACATGGCCATCGTCGGCGCGGGCGCCACAGGCGTCGAACTGGCCGCAGAGCTGCTGCACGCCGCCAAGGAGCTGGCCGCCTACGGGCTCGACGGCATCAAGCCGGAAGATGTGAACATCACCCTCATCGAGGCCGGCCCGAAGGTGCTGCCCGCGCTACCCGAACGCATCAGCCAACCGGTGCACCAGACCCTGCTGGACCTGGGCGTCACGGTGCTCACAGACGCCGCCGTAAGCGAAGTCACCGCCGAAGGCCTGCACACCAAGCAGGGCGAGTTCATCCAGGCCAGCCTCAAGGTCTGGGCTGCCGGGATCAAGGCGCCCGCCTTCCTTCACGAACTGGACGGTCTGGAAACCAACCGCATCAACCAGCTGGTCGTTCACCCGACGCTGAAGAGCACGCGCGACGAGAACATCTTCGCCTTTGGCGACTGCGCCGCCTGCCCACAGCCGGGCAGCGACCGCAATGTCCCACCCCGCGCGCAGGCAGCCCACCAGCAGGCCTCGATGCTGGCCCACTCGATCCGCAACCGACTGGAAGGCAAGACGCTGCCGACCTACCGCTACAAGGACTACGGCTCACTGATTTCGCTGTCGAGCTTCTCGGCAGTCGGCAACCTGATGGGCAATCTGACCGGCAACGTCATGCTCGAAGGCTGGCTGGCCCGGATGTTCTATATCTCGCTCTATCGCATGCACCAGATCGCGCTGTACGGCATCCCGCGCACGCTACTGATGATGCTGGGCGACAAGCTCAGCCGCACGACGGAACCACGGCTGAAGCTTCACTGATGCAGGAAAGGCGCACCCTTGGGTGCGCCTTGAATATGCCGGCAAGAAACCGCAGGCAATAAAAAGCTGGATGCCCGTGAGGACATCCAGCTTTCATGCTTCCTGAGAAGCTCGTATGGTGGGTCGTGTAGGATTCGAACCTACGACCAATTGGTTAAAAGCCAACTGCTCTACCAACTGAGCTAACGACCCAAAAATGGTCGGGGTAGGGGGATTCGAACTCCCGACATCCTGCTCCCAAAGCAGGCGCGCTACCGGACTGCGCTATACCCCGATTGGAATTTGGCTCCGCGACCAGGACTCGAACCTGGGACCCAATGATTAACAGTCATTTGCTCTACCGACTGAGCTATCGCGGAACAACTTCAATTCCAGCTCTTCAGCGTTACGTTACCGCCTCAGAGGCGCGCCATTTTACGGTTCCCGGCCCGCCTGTCAAGCCCAAAAATGCGATTCCTGACAACACTTTGCGCTCGCCCAGCGCAGCCCGCGAAATCGCCCCCCCCATGCGGTTACCTGCGGGGCGTGGCGTATCCCCGCAGGAAACCACGTCGCTCAATCGAAGACGATCTGCTCGTCCTCGACCCGAGCCTTGACGCTGATGCCCGGGGCGAACTGACCCGCGAGTATCTGCTGCGCCAGCGGGTTCTCGATCCAGCGCTGGATCGCTCGCTTGAGTGGCCGCGCTCCGTAGACCGGGTCATAGCCGACGGCGATCAGCTTGTCCATCGCCTCCTGGCTGAGCTCCAGGCTCAGTTCGCGCTCGGCCAGACGCTTGCGAAGACGGCCGAGTTGGATGTCGGCGATACCGGCGATCTGCTCGCGACCGAGCGGATCGAACACCACCACCTCGTCGATACGGTTGATGAACTCCGGCCGGAAGTGATGCGCCACTGCATCCATTACCGCAGCCCGCTGCGCATCGGGATCACCGACCAACTCCTGAATCTGTGCAGAGCCCAGGTTGGAGGTCATCACGATCACGGTGTTCTTGAAGTCCACGGTCCGCCCGTGGCTGTCGGTCAGACGACCATCCTCGAGCACCTGCAGCAGCACGTTGAACACGTCCGGATGGGCCTTCTCCACCTCGTCCATCAGCACCACCGAGTAGGGTTTGCGACGCACCGCCTCCGTCAGGTAGCCGCCCTCCTCATAGCCGACGTAGCCCGGTGGCGCACCGATCAGGCGCGCAACGGAGTGCTTCTCCATGAACTCGGACATGTCGATGCGGATCATCGCCTCCTCGGTATCGAAGAGGAATTCGGCCAGCGCCTTGCACAGCTCGGTCTTGCCCACCCCGGTCGGGCCGAGAAAGAGGAACGAGCCACTCGGACGATTCGGGTCAGCCAGGCCGGCGCGCGAGCGACGCACGGCATTGGAGACGGCCACCACGGCTTCGTGCTGGCCGATGACGCGGGTGTGCAGCATGTCTTCCATGCGCAGCAGCTTGTCGCGCTCGCCTTCGAGCATCTTCGAGACCGGAATGCCGGTCCATTTGGAGACCACCTCGGCGATCTCCTCGTCGGTCACCTTGTTGCGCAGCAGCTGGTTCTCTTTCTTGCCGTGCTGATCGACCATCTCCAGGCTTCGCTCGAGGTCCGGAATGATGCCGTACTGCAGCTCGGCCATGCGCGCCAGATCACCCTTGCGCCGCGCCGCTTCGAGCTCGGCCTTGGCCTGTTCGATCTTCTGCTGGATCTGCGCCGAACCCTGCACCTCGGCTTTCTCCGACTTCCAGATCTCTTCCAGATCGGCGTACTCGCGCTCCAGCTTGGCGATGTCGTCTTCCAGCTTGGCCAGGCGTTTCTTGGTGGCCTCGTCGTCTTCCTTCTTCAGTGCCTCACGCTCGATTTTCAGCTGGATCAGACGACGATCCAGACGATCGAGTTCTTCCGGCTTGGAGTCGATCTCCATGCGGATACGGCTGGCGGCCTCGTCGATCAGGTCGATGGCCTTGTCCGGCAGCTGACGATCGGTGATATAGCGATGGCTGAGCTTGGCCGCGGCGATGATGGCGCCATCGGTGATGGTCACGCCATGGTGCACTTCGTAGCGCTCCTTGAGGCCGCGAAGAATGGCGATGGTGTCTTCCTCGCTCGGCTCGTCGACCAGCACTTTCTGGAAGCGGCGCTCCAGCGCGGCATCCTTCTCGATGTACTGGCGGTATTCATCGAGAGTAGTGGCACCCACGCAGTGCAGTTCACCACGCGCCAGCGCCGGCTTGAGCATGTTGCCGGCGTCCATGGCACCTTCGGCCTTGCCCGCGCCGACCATGGTATGCAGCTCGTCGATGAACAGGATGACACGGCCTTCCTGCTTGGAAAGCTCGTTGAGCACCGCCTTGAGGCGCTCCTCGAACTCGCCGCGGAACTTGGCCCCGGCGATCAGCGCGCCCATGTCCAGCGCCAGCAGGCGCTTGTCCTTGAGGCCGTCGGGCACCTCGCCGTTGACGATGCGCTGGGCCAAACCCTCGACGATGGCGGTCTTGCCCACGCCCGGCTCACCGATCAGTACCGGGTTGTTCTTGGTCCGCCGCTGTAGCACCTGGATGGTGCGACGGATCTCGTCGTCACGGCCGATCACCGGGTCGAGCTTGCCGTCCTCGGCGCGCTTGGTCATGTCCACGGTGTACTTGTCCAGCGCCTGCCGCGATTCCTCGGCGTTGGGGTCGTTGACCGCATCGCCGCCGCGCAGATTGCTGATGGCGTTCTCCAGCGCTTTCTTGCTTACGCCCTGAGCCAGCAGCAGCTTGCCCAAGCGAGTGTTGCTGTCCAGCGCAGCAAGCAGCACCAGCTCACTGGAAATGTACTGGTCACCCTTCTGCTGGGCGAGACGGTCAGCCTGATTGAGCAGACGCGCCAGGTCCTGCGAAAGATTCATGTCGCCAGTGGGGTTCTGCAGCTTCGGCAGCTGATCGAGCTCTTTGGTCAGCGCCTGACGCAGCGCTGCGATGTCGAAGCCGACCTGCATCAGCAACGGCTTGATCGAACCGCCCTGCTGCTCGAGCAGCGCCTGCATCAGATGCAACGGCTCGATGGAGGGGTGATCCAGGCCGACGGCAATGGACTGGGCATCGGAGAGCGCAAGCTGAAGCTTGCTGGTCAAACGATCGATACGCATGGATGTTCATCCTCATGTGAAGCAGGCCGGCGCCATGAACCGCGCCATATACGAAACCTGCGAGATGCAGCATAGATGAGGATGATTGTTGGAGATTCAAGGTGGCTGACATTGATGCAGGTCATGCCGGGACTACAGAGTCAGCGCCTGCTGTGCACCGCTAGCACGCCAATGTCACTCGAGCCAGATCAGGCTGGCGAAGCGGCCGGTGCGCGCGGCACGTCGATAGGAATAGAAGCGCGGATCGCTGAAGGTGCACAGACCGCCACCGTAGACCGCGCCGACGCCCGCGGCAGCCAGGCGGATACGCGCCAGCCGGTAGAGATCCGCCATGAAGCGCCCCGCGTTGCGGCTTGCAACAAACGCCGAGGCAGCCGACGAATGCTGCGCGAGAAATGCCTCGCGCACTTCGGGACCGACTTCGAATGCCGCCGGCCCGATCGCCGGCCCCAACCACACCAGCAGCTCATCGGCAGGCACCGCCAGCGCTTCGAGCGTCGCCTCGAGCACGCCACCGGCAAGTCCACGCCAGCCGGCATGGGCCGCGGCGACGCGGGTCGCAGCACGATTACAGAAAAGTACCGGCAGGCAGTCCGCAGTCAACACCGCACAAGCCAGGCCCGGCGTCTCGCTCCAGCTGGCATCGGCAGTCGCGCGACTTCCCGGAGCGGCCTGGACAGCCACACTCGAATGCACCTGCTCCAGCCAGACTGGCTGGCAACCGAGCACATCCCGAAGGTGCTGGCGATTCCAGGCCACCGCCGACGGCTCATCACCGACGTGGTCACCCAGATTGAAGCTGTCGAACGGGGCACGACTGACACCGTCCTGCCGTGTGGTCACACAGGCGCGAACACCGGGCGGAGCAGGCCATTCCGGCACGAGCCAGTCATCGCCCCATGCGCTCACCCGACGAAGGCCTCGCGGTCCTGCTGCAGCAGCGTCAGCAGCCAGACGAAGTCATCCGGCAATGGCGACTCCCATTTCAACCGCTCGCCGGTGACCGGATGATCCAGCTCGAGGAAGCGCGCGTGCAGTGCCTGGCGGGGGAACTCGCGAAGCGTTTGCACCAATGTCGGGTTCGCTGCCGGTGGAATGCGAAAACGTCCCGAATACAGCGGGTCACCGACCAGCGGATAGCCAAGATGGGTCATGTGCACGCGAATCTGGTGGGTACGCCCGGTTTCCAGCTTGACCCGCACATGGGTGTGCGAGCGGAAGCGCTCGAGCACGCGGTAATGGCTGACCGCCGGCTTGCCGCCCTCAACCACCGCCATGCGCTGGCGCTGCTGGCCGTGCCGACCGATCGGCGCGTCGACCGTACCACCGGTGATGATCACACCGATGACGATCGCCTCGTAGATGCGGCTGACGCTGCGCGCCTGCAGCTGCTCGACCAGCCGGGTCTGCGCCTGTAGCGTCTTGGCCACGACCATCAGACCGGTAGTGTCCTTGTCCAGGCGATGAACGATGCCGGCACGCGGAACGTTGATCAGGTCCGGCACGTGATGCAGCAATGCATTGAGCAGCGTGCCATCGGCGTGGCCCGCGGCGGGATGCACGACCAGCCCGGCCGGCTTGTCGATGACGAGAATCTGATCGTCCTCGTAGACGATCTCGAGCGGAATGTCCTGCGCGACCCACTCGCCCTGCGCCTGCTGTTCAGCACTCAGCTCGAGCACGGCACCGGCATGCACGGTGTCGCGAGGGCGCAGCACGGCGCCATCCACGGTGAGCAGACCATCCTTGATCCAGGCTGCGAGACGTGAGCGCGAGTGTTCGGAAAAGAGCTGCGCCGCGACCTGGTCGAGACGTTGCCCGCCAAGGTCGAACGGCACTTCGGCACGGAGTTGGATGGCCTGTTTGGAAGTCGTGGACATACGGCGAGAGTAGGTTCGTCTGAGAGAGGCGGGCAACCTCCGTTGGTAACGGACGGGCCCAGGGACCGCAGATGGCGGAGCGGCCTTTGGTTTCGGCTACACGCTTGTGTTTAAATACGGCGTCTTTGTCCCGGCGCACCGGGGCGCTCATCATAACAGGACGGCTCCGCGCGAGACAGCCAGCCGTCACAGGGACGCAAGCCGCCATGCAAGTGAAACACCTGCTGCTGATCGCCATTCTCGCCCTCACCGCCGCCTGTTCATCCAACGAAACCGTCGACGAGAATCTGGGTGAAGTCGAGCTGTACCAGCAAGCACAGGCCGACCTGGACAACAAGAGCTACACCAGCGCCATCAGCAAACTCAAGGCCCTGGAGTCGCGCTATCCGTTCGGGCGTTTCGCCGAGCAGGCGCAACTCGAACTGATCTACGCCTATTACCGCAATGTCGAGCCGGAAGCCGCGCGCTCGGCCGCCGAGCGTTTCATCCGCCTGCATCCGCAGCATCCGAACGTCGATTACGCCTACTACCTCAAGGGCCTGGCCTCCTTCGATCAGGACCGCGGCCTGCTGGCCCGCTTCCTGCCGCTGGACATGACCAAGCGCGACCCCGGCGCCGCACGCGACTCGTTCAACGAATTCGCCCAGCTCACCAGCCGCTACCCCAACAGCCGCTATTCGCCCGACGCCAAGGCGCGCATGGTCTACCTACGCAACCTGCTGGCGGCCAACGAGATCCACGTCGCCCACTACTACCTCAAGCGCCAGGCCTACGTCGCCGCAGCCAACCGCGGCCGTTATGTCGTGGAGAACTTTCAGGGCACGCCGGCCGTGGCCGACGGGCTTGCCGTGATGACCGAGGCCTACCAGCGCCTGGGCCTCGACGACCTCGCCGAAACCAGTCTGCAGACCCTGCAGCTCAATTACCCGGACCACGCCACGCTCGAAGACGGCAAGTTCACCCCTGTCGAGACGGAAGACGACAACCGCAGCTGGCTGAGCAAGGCCACCCTCGGCCTTATCGAAGGCGAGGCTCCCCGCCCGGACACCTCGCGCGCCAATCGCGATGTGCTCCGCCAGTATGAAACGGCCGCTCAGGACCTCCCCGAAGAGCTTCGCCCGGTACTCAAGGAAGCAGAACAGCAAGGCGAAGAGCGCTCCTGGTGGAGCCGCCTGACCTTCGGCCTGTTCGACTAACAGCTGACCGGCTGCCGTAGCGCCGAGCTTGCCCTCGGCGCTACGGCAGCGAGACGGGCCGGCAGTGGCCGGGTTCGATTGATCGCAGGCCACCACGCTTAATCAGGAAGGAATCGATATGGGTCTGTTTCGACTGCTGTTCTGGATCGCACTGATTGGCGCCGCGTTCTGGCTCTGGCGCCGTTTCGCGCAAAAGAAGGTCGCGCCCAAGCCTCGACACACCACCCTGCCCATGGTGCGCTGCGCCCAGTGCGGCGTGCATGTCCCGCAGGACCAGGCGCTGCAGTCGCAGGACCGCTGGTACTGCAGCCGCGCTCACCTGGAGCAGGACAGCACTCCTGGTGGGCACTGAAAACCTCACCTTCTTTGGCGATCAGGGGCGGCGGATCCTCCGCCTGTACCATCTCTATCGTCTGACCATCGGTCTGGCGCTGGTTCTGCTGATCAGCGCCGACCTGCACAACGACCTGCTGGAGATGAGCAACCCGCAGCTCTTTCAGTACGGTGCCTGGCTCTATCTGATCCTCAACATCATCGTTGCCGTGCTGGTGCAGAGCCCGGAGCGCGATCTGCCCGTACTCGGACTGGCGCTGATGGACGTCATCCTGCTGTCCGGTCTGTTCTACTTCGGCGGTGGCACCCCGAGCGGTATCGGCAACCTGCTGATCGTCGCCGTCGCCATCGCCAACATATTGCTGCGTGGCAGGGTGGGCTTCTTCATCGCCGCGGTTGCTGCGACGGGCCTGATCTATCTGACCTTCTATCTCAGCATCCAACGCCCAGAAGCCAGCAGTCAGTACGTTCAGGCCAGCGCGCTCGGCACGCTCTGCTTTGCAGCCGCCTTCCTGGTTCAGGGGCTGGCTCGTCGCCTGCAGGTCAGCGAGACGCTGGCGCGCCAGCGTGCGGAAGAGGTAGCGAATCTGGAGGCGCTCAACGCGCTGATCCTCCAGCGCATGCGCACCGGCATCATGGTGCTGGATCCCCAGGAACGCGTTCTACTCGCCAATCAGGGTGCACTGCAACTGCTCGGCCAGGACTCACTGGCAGGCGAGCGCCTCGCACCACGCTGCCCGGAGCTGCTCAAGGCACTGCAACAGTGGCGAGGCAACCCTACCCTGCGCCCACCGAACCTCAGGGCAACACCTGGCGGCCCAACGCTGCAGCCGAGCTTCGCCGCGCTACAGCACGGCAACAAACTCGACACGCTGGTGTTTCTCGAAGACATCTCGCAGATCGCACAGAAGGCACAGCAGCTCAAGCTCGCCTCCCTCGGCCGCCTCACGGCCAGCATCGCCCATGAAATCCGCAATCCACTGGGCGCCATCAGCCATGCCGCGCAGCTGCTGCAGGAATCCGAAGAACTGGATGGCCCAGACCGCCGCCTGGCACAGATCATCCAGGATCATTCGCGGCGGATGAACCTGGTGATCGAGAACGTCCTCCAGCTCTCCCGGCGGCGCCAGGCCGAACCCCAGCTGCTGGACCTGAAGTACTGGCTGCATCGTTTCGCGAGCGAGTTCCGCCAGGGGCTGAGCCCGCAGCAGACCCTGCACCTGGATACCGTCGGCAGCTCGCTGCAGACCCGCATGGATCCCAATCAGCTGACCCAGGTGCTGACCAACCTGGTTCAGAACGGGCTGCGCTACAGCGGTCAGCAGAACTCGCAGGCACAGGTCTGGCTGCGCCTGTTCCGTGACGAAGCCAGCGACCTGCCTATCGTCGAAGTACTCGATGACGGCCCAGGAATCGCGGCCGAGCAACTGCACAACATCTTCGAGCCGTTCTTCACCACCGAAAGCAAAGGCACCGGGCTGGGGCTATATATCTCTCGCGAGCTGTGCGAGAGCAATCAGGCGCGCCTGGACTATCGCGAGCGTGCCGAAGGCGGCAGCTGCTTTCGCATCGTCTTCGCCCACCCACGTAAGGCGAGCTGAGCCTCGCCGACCGGTTGCCGGCAACACATCACACATCGATCAAAGCGACAGCCACGACACCGCCGGCGGAGTTAACATGCTCGTCAGCCGCCATCCCCGGCGACCATCGCTTCACGAATCAAGAGCAGGACCATGACCGCGCGCCAAAAAGCACTGATCATCGATGACGAGCCGGATATCCGCGAACTGCTGGAAATCACTCTTGGCCGCATGAAACTCGATACCCGCAGCGCTCGCAATCTCAAGGAAGCGCGCGAGTGCCTGGCCCGCGAGCATTACGACCTGTGCCTTACCGATATGCGCCTGCCCGATGGCAGCGGTCTGGAGCTGGTGCAATACATCCAGCAGCAGCACCCGCAGCTGCCGGTGGCGATGATCACCGCATACGGCAGCCTGGATACCGCCATCGGCGCGCTCAAGGCCGGGGCATTCGACTTCCTCACCAAACCGGTGGACCTCAACCGCCTGCGCGAGCTGGTCGGCACCGCCCTGCGCCTGCGTGCGCCCACGGCGGAAATGCCAGTGGACAACCGGTTGCTGGGCAGCTCGCCGCCCATGAAGACGCTACGCAAGCAGATCGGCAAGCTCGCCCGTAGCCAGGCGCCGGTCTATATCAGCGGCGAGTCCGGCAGTGGCAAGGAGCTGGTGGCCCGCCTGATTCACGAGCAGGGCCCTCGCAGCGAAAAACCCTTTGTGCCGGTCAACTGCGGCGCGATCCCGTCGGAGCTCATGGAAAGCGAGTTCTTCGGCCACAAGAAAGGCAGCTTCAGTGGCGCCATCGAGGACAAGCCTGGTCTGTTTCAGGCCGCCAATGGCGGCACACTGTTCCTTGACGAGGTGGCCGACCTGCCGCTGCCGATGCAGGTCAAGCTGCTACGCGCGATCCAGGAAAAGGCCGTACGCGCGGTCGGCGGCGCTCAGGAAGTGATGGTCGACGTGCGCATCCTCTGCGCCACTCACAAAGACCTCGCCAGCGAAGTGGCCGCTGGTCGTTTCCGCCAGGATCTGTATTACCGCCTGAATGTCATCGAACTGCGCGTGCCACCTCTGCGCGAGCGTCGCGAAGACATCGGCCTGCTCGCCGACGCCATGCTTCGACGCCTTGCCGCAGAGTGCGGTGACAACAGCGCTCGCCTGCACCCGGAAGCTCTGGCCAAGCTGGAAAGCTATCGCTTCCCGGGCAACGTTCGCGAGCTGGAGAACATGCTCGAGCGCGCCTACACACTTTGCGAAGACGATGAGATCAAGGCTGGCGACCTGCGCCTGGCCGACAGCCCGGGCCTGCCGGAGAACGGCGAAGCCAGCCTGGCGCAGATCGACAATCTTGAAGATCACCTGGAAGAGATCGAGCGCAAGCTGATCATGCAGGCGCTGGAGGAAACCCGCTGGAACCGCACCGCGGCGGCCCAACGCCTGGGCCTGACCTTTCGCTCGATGCGCTATCGATTGAAGAAGCTCGGATTGGATTGAGCTGCAAGCTGCAAGCTGCAAGCTGCAAGCTGCAAGCTGCAAGCCAGCGTAGGGTGGATGTCGTTTTTTACATCCACCCTACGCTCGCCGGGTCGGTGAAGCGTGACCTGGCCTACGCTGCCGCGCCGCTTTTACTTGCCGCCTGAGGCTTGAGGCTGCCCGTCTATCCCTGCGACAGCAGGTTGCGCAGATCGATGATCGCCGCATTGGCGCGGGATATGTAATTGGCCATCACCAGCGAGTGATTGGCCAGCACACCGTAACCGCTGCCGTTGAGCACCATCGGACTCCACAGCGGCTCCTGAGCGGCTTCCAGCTCACGAATGATCTGTCGAACGCTGATGGTGGCATTCTTCTTCGCCAGCACGTCGGCGAAATCAACCTCGATCGCGCGCAGCAGATGCGACAAGGCCCATGCCTGGCCGCGGGCCTCGAAGAAGACGTTGTCGATCTGCAACCACGGCGTTTCAACGACCTGTTCCTTGACCTGCGGCACGATACCTGTGCGCTCCTGTTCGGGGGCGACGTCAGCATCCAGACGCACCCGGCCGACGCTGGCGGAGAGGCGCTGGGACAGCGAGCCGAGCCGCGTGGCAGCGTCGCCCAGCCAGTTGTTCAGGTTGTCGGCACGGGTGTAGAACAGCGCCTTGGGCTGCGGATCGCTGAGCCGAGCCAGGTAGCGATCCAGACCGCGAATGGCGTTGCGGTACTCAGACTCGGAGGCCGGCAGCGCCCAGCTGCGATTGTCGAAGTTGAACAACGGCTCGGCCTTGGCCAGGTCGGAATCCTCGGTCGACTGCGACTGCGAGCGGGCGAAATCCTTGCGCAACGCACGGGAAAGATCGCGAACCTGCACCAGCACGCCGTACTCCCAGCTCGGCATGTTGTCCAGCCACAGCCCGGGCGGCGCGATATCGTTGCTCAAGTAGCCACCGGGCTTGTCCAGCAAGGTACTGGCAACGCGCTTGAGCGTTTCCACCGTCGTATAGCCGCTGACCAACTGCCGCTGCGAAGCCTCGGCCGCCTGGCGAGCGCTCTGCTGCACGGGAAACAGATCGGGTTCGCGACTCCAGTACCAGCCAAGCAAGAGGGTTACCAGCAGGTACACGCCCAGCAGGACGGCGAGAACCAGCAGGAGTGGATTGCCCTCCCGTCGCCCGATCCCACTGGAAGGGCCACTCGAGCGGCCGAGACGAGCGAAGCGATTCTTCCAGTCCAACATGGGCAATGTGTCCTTCTCGCGAGTTCTGGGGTTCGACCGCACGACGTCGGAGACGTTGCGCTGACATGCCTTTACTATAACGCAGGGCCCCTGCTCACTCAGCGCCAAATTGAGAACCACTACCGCACAGTGGGACTTCCAAAGCATCGCCGCAGTGATAGCATGCCGCCACCATAAAGCCAGGGCAGCGCACCCTGTGCACCGGGAAGAATCGCGATGTCTGATCAGGAAGAGCTCAAGCAGCATTTCGCCCAGCGGGTCATCCACCAGGCACGCGAAGTGCTGGAGGTTTGGCAGCAATTGCAACGCAGCGAATGGAACGAGGATTACCACGCTGCCCTGACCGAAGCGACGACGCGGCTGCGGCGCTTCGCCGACCGCTTCGAGCAGACCGAGCACAGCGAGCTCGCGCTGAGCATCGAAGACTGCCTGAGCGACATCCGGGACAACCGCGGCCGTCTCTCCAGCGGCACCATCTCCACCCTCAGCCAGCTGATCTACCGCCTTGCGCGTACCGGGTTGCGTCACAGCGATCCGCATAACCAGTCATTTATGCCGCCGCTGAGCAAACCGGTATACATCGCCCTGCAGGATCAGCAGCGCGCCGAACATCTGGTACGCCAGCTGGACTTCTTCAGCATGTCCGCACAGGCGTTCAGCAGTGTCGCGGCTTTCCGCACTGCGATGCATCGCCGCCATCCAGCCGCGATCGTAATGGAAGTCGATTTCAACGGTCCGAGCGAAGGACTGCGCTTGGCCGAACAGGTCCAGCAGGGGCTTGAATCGAAGCTGCCGATGCTGTTCTTCAGCCATTTGGAAACCGATACACCGACGCGCCTGGCCGCGGTGCGCGCCGGTGGCCTGGAGTTCTTCACCGGCACCCTCGACGCCAGCAGCCTGCTGGAGAAGATCGAGATCTTCACCCGTACGGCGCACTACGAACCGATCCGCGTGCTGATCATCGACGACTCCCGGGCCCAGGCCACTCACACCGAGCGGGTGCTGAACAACGCCGGCATCGTCACCCAGACGCTGATCGAGCCGATTCAGGCCATCGGTGCCCTGGCCGAGTTTCAACCGGACCTGATCATCCTCGACATGTACATGCCCGAGTGCCTGGGCACCGAACTGGCCAAGGTGATTCGTCAGCACGAGCGCTATGTCAGCGTGCCGATCATCTACCTTTCGGCCGAGGACGACCTGGACAAGCAGCTCGACGCCATGGGCGAAGGCGGCGACGACTTCCTCACCAAGCCGATCAAGCCCAGCCACCTGATCGCCACCGTGCGCACGCGCGCGACCCGCGCCAGAAGCCTGAAGGCACGCATCGTCCGCGACAGCCTGACCGGGCTGTACAACCACACCCACAGCCTGCAGCTGCTCGAGGATGCTCGCTTCCGTGCGCGCCGCGACAACAGCCCGCTGAGCTTCGCCATGCTGGATATCGACCACTTCAAGCAGGTCAACGACACCTTTGGCCATCCCATGGGCGACCGGGTGATCAAGAGCCTGGCGCTGTTCCTGAAACAGCGTCTGCGCAAGACCGATCACATCGGCCGCTACGGCGGTGAAGAGTTCGCCGTGGTGCTGCCGGACACGCCGGCGGACGCCGCCTGCAAGGTACTCGATGAAATCCGCCAGCGCTTCGCGGAGATTCGCTTTCCAGCCCAGCCCCACGACCTCAGTTGCACCTTCAGCTGCGGTATCACCGAGCTGGCCGGCGATGCCGAGGTCAAGACCCTCACCCAACAGGCCGACGAAGCGCTGTATCGCGCCAAGCATGGCGGCCGCAACCGCGTCGAGCGGTTCCAGTGATCCGACGCTTTTCGTAGGTCGGGTTGCGGAGCGAAGCGACAAAGCCCAACTCGCACCGACGGTCGACATCCCCTTGTTGGGCTTCGCTGCGCTCAACCCAACCTAGGCCGGCAGTTCTCGGCCACGCCGCGGCTGTCACATGACTGACATCGGATTGCCATAGAGTCCTAGCCTCCTGCACAGCCCTGCGAGGCGAGGATGCGCCTGAAGTCGCTCACCACTCTCAACACCCTGCTGCTCATTGCAGTCTGTCTCGCCCTGGGTGCCACGCTCTGGTGGTCCGAGCGAGCCATGGAGCGCCCCTACCTGCTCATGGCGCGTTACCTGGGACTGTCTCAACAGTTCCAGCATCAGGCAGCGGAAAATATTCAGGGCTATCTCGCCAGCGGTGACGCACTGCGTCATAGCCAGGCGCAGCAGGCGCTCGTCGATCTCCAGCGTGACATTGCAGAGCTGCCCGATGGCTTGGCGGAAAGGCTACGCCCCAGCCTTGAAGAACTGATCCGCTTCACTGCCAATGATCTGCTCGCGGCCGGCAAGCTCGCCGGCGACCCGCAGGGCTTGCTGCTGCAGGCAGAGCGCGAAATGGCCGGAGCGCTGTCGCAGCTCGACGCCTACCAGGCAGGAGCCGATCATCCGAGCGCACGACACTATCAACAGCCGCTGTTCTCGGCCGGGCAACAGCTGCTACGGCTCAGCCACGCACGGGGCAAGCTGGTCGCCTCCGGGCGGGATGAGCTGGCCAGCGAAGTCGAGCAGACCCTGCTTAACCTCGAACAGGACGCGGCAAAGCTCGAGGCACTGCCGCTACTTGGTGTGCTCGCAGCCGAGCAGTCGGCCGCGAGCAATTTCGCCGCCCTGCTCGACCTCGGCGCTGCCGCGGAGCAGACCAGTGAAGACCAGGGCATCACGCTCAAGCGCGAGCTGATCAGCCTGATCAAGCGCTACCCGGCCGAGCTGCAGCGCACTCGCCAGCTGATCCGTCAGCGCAGCGAGCTGTTGCAGAGCAGCGCCAGCAAGATCGACGCCGTGCAGCAGGCGCTGGCCGAACTGGAACCGGCGGTGCGCGCCGAGCATGGTCGTATCCAGGCCGAGGTGCGCATGCTGCAGGTCGGCATCATCATGCTCATTCTGCTGATCGCCCTGGCCATCGATCGTCTGCAACGCCAGCTGACCCGCGCCCTCGGCCAGCTGGTGCCGGCACTCTCGGCATGGGCCGAGGGTGACTTCGCCAGCGATGCACGGATCGAGTCGAAAATCCGCGAGATCGCCGATATCGAAAGCTCGCTCAATCGCCTGCGCAACTACCTGCTGGACCTGGTCGGCACCTTGCGCCAGCAGGCGACCCAGGTCGCCGCCAGCAGCCGCAGCCTCGACGAAATGAGCAGCGACCTGCACGAAGGCGCGCAGCGCCAGACTGGCGATACTGCACAGATACGCGATTCGCTGAGCGAACTGGAGGCCACTATCCAGCAGGTCGCCGATGGGGCTGGAGAAGCCGCCGAGGCGAGTCGAGCTGCGGCGCGCGCCGTGCATCAGGGTCAGCAGGTGATCGGCCAGAGCCTGACCGGGCTGCATGGGCTGGTCAGCGAAGTGCAGGACAATGCGGCGGCGATCGAACGCCTTGCCGATGAGACCACCACCATCGGCAATGTGCTGACGGTGATCCGCGCCATCGCCGAGCAGACCAACCTGCTCGCGCTGAACGCCGCCATCGAGGCCGCCCGCGCCGGCGGTCATGGCCGTGGTTTCGCCGTGGTGGCCGATGAAGTGCGCTCTCTGGCGCAGCGCACCAGCGGTGCCACCGAGGAGATCCAGCAACTGATCGGTCGCCTGCAACTGGCGGCACGGCAGTCAGTCGAGGCGATGCGCAGCCAGGTCGAGCATGCGCAAAGCACGGCGAACCTCGCCGAAAGTGCCGATCAGGCGCTGGACGAGATCGTCTCGACCATCGCCACCATCAGCCGCATGGCCGAACAGATCGCCCAGGCGACCGCCCAGCAGGGCGAAGCGGTGGGCGAGATTCGCGGACACAGCGAACGCATCCATCAACTCGGCGACGCCAATCTGAACCACATCAGCCGGGGTCGCGAGCAGAGTGCGCAGATGCTGCAGCTGGGAAGCGAACTGGATCGTGCGACCCAGGCGTTCAGGTTCTGAAAAAAAACGGAGCCTGGCGCTCCGTTTTCTTATGTCGAGGAACCTCTATAGCTAACGGGGTGCGACCGGGCGCTGCGGCTTGCCACCCTTGCCCGCCGGCTTGCCGCTCTTTTGCGCCTTGCGCCGGGCTTCGGCCGCGGCCTTGGCCTGCTCGCGCTTGTCCCAGGCATTGCCGTCATGGCTGCGCGGCGGCAGGCCGTTGTGCTGGGTGAGGATCTTGCCGCCCTGCCCGGCCTTCTTGCTGCCGACCGGCGTGGAATTCTTGCGCCGCGCGCTCTGATAACCCTCGGTGGCCGGCTGGTGCGCCGGGATCAGCTGGTGCTTGCCGCTGCCAATCAGGTCGGCGCGGCCCATGCGGATCAGCGCCTCGCGCAAGAGCGGCCAACCCTTCGGATCGTGATAACGGAGGAAAGCCTTGTGCAGACGACGCTGCTCCTCGCTCTTGACCACGGTGACGCCTTCGCTCTTGTAGGTCACCTTGCGCAGCGGGTTCTTGCCGGTGTGGTACATGGCGGTGGCCGAGGCCATCGGCGACGGGTAGAACGCCTGTACCTGATCGGCGCGGAAGCCGTTGGCCTTCAGCCACAGGGCGAGGTTCATCATGTCCTCGTCGGTGGTGCCGGGGTGCGCGGCAATGAAGTAGGGAATCAGGTACTGCTCCTTGCCCGCCTCTTTCGAGTACTTCTCGAACATGCGCTTGAAGCGGTCATAGGTGCCGATGCCCGGCTTCATCATCTTGTCCAGCGGACCACGCTCGGTGTGCTCCGGCGCGATCTTCAGGTAACCGCCGACATGGTGGGTGACCAGCTCCTTGACATACTCCGGCGACTCGACGGCGAGGTCGTAACGCAGGCCGGAGGCGATCAGGATCTTCTTCACGCCCGGCAGCGCACGCGCCTTGCGGTACAGCTCGATCAGCGAACTGTGGTCGGTATCGAGGTTCTCGCAGATCCCGGGGAACACGCAGGACGGCTTGCGGCAGTGCTTCTCGATGTCGTGGCTCTTGCAGGCCAGGCGGTACATGTTGGCCGTCGGCCCGCCGAGGTCGGAGACCACACCGGTAAAGCCCGGCACGTTCTTCATTTCCTCGATCTCGTGCAGGATCGACTCGTGGGAGCGGCTCTGGATGATGCGTCCCTCGTGCTCGGTGATCGAGCAGAAGGTACAGCCGCCGAAACAGCCGCGCATGATGTTCACCGAGAAGCGGATCATCTCGTAGGCCGGAATCTTCGCGCCCTCATACGCCGGGTGCGGCACGCGCGCGTATGGCGCGGCGAACACGTAATCCATTTCCTCGGTGGTCAGCGGAATCGGCGGCGGGTTGAGCCACAACTCACGGTCGTCGTGGCGCTGGACCAGCGCACGGGCATTGCCGGGATTGGTCTCCAGGTGCAGCACGCGGTTGGCATGGGCATACAGCGCCGGGTCGTTGCGCACCTTTTCGAACGATGGCAGACGGATCACGGTGCGGTCACGCTCGAGTTTCGGGTGCGGCAGCAGCTCGACCGGCCTGGCCTCGTTCGGGTCGTCCTGCGGCCCTTTGTCCTTCTCGATGGCGCAGGCGGACTGGTCCTGCGTGTTGACGTAGGGGTTGATGATCTTGTCGATCTTACCCGGACGGTCGATGCGCGTGGAGTCGATCTCGAACCAGCCCTCGGGCGTATCCTTGCGGATGAACGCGGTGCCGCGCACGTCGGTGATCGCTTCGATCGGTTCGCCACGGGCCAGACGCTGCGCCACCTCGACGATGGCACGCTCGGCGTTGCCGTAGAGCAGCACATCCGCCGTGGCATCCATCAGGATCGAACGGCGCACCTTGTCCGACCAGTAGTCGTAATGGGCGATGCGCCGCAGCGAAGCCTCGATGCCGCCAAGCACCACCGGCACGTGCTTGTAGGCCTCCTTGCAGCGCTGGCTGTAGACCAGGCTGGCGCGATCCGGCCGCTTGCCGGCCAGCCCGCCCGCCGTATAGGCGTCATCGGAGCGCACCTTACGATCGGCGGTGTAGCGATTGATCATCGAGTCCATGTTGCCGGCGGCGACGCCAAAGAACAGATTCGGCTCGCCGAGCTTCATGAAGTCGTCTTTGCTCTGCCAGTCCGGCTGGCTGATGATGCCGACGCGAAAGCCCTGCGCTTCGAGCAGGCGACCGATGATCGCCATGCCGAAGGACGGGTGATCGACGTAGGCATCACCGGTGACGATGATGATGTCGCACGAGTCCCAGCCGAGCAGATCCATCTCCTCCCTGCTCATCGGCAGGAACGGCGCCGGACCGAAACACTCGGCCCAGTACTTGGGATAGTCGAACAAGGGCTTGGCAGCGTGCATGGCGGGAAACCGGGACAACGAAAACGGGCGCGGAATATAGCACAAAAAATAACCAAGCCCGACTACCACGCAGGGTCTTTATCGACCTTCGCGACGGGCGCGCGCAGTGTCACTGCCGCCCGCTATACTCGCGCGACTCAACCATTGCTTCGAGCCCGGGAGTGTCTGGTGCGCGTCGTCCTTTTCGCCTTGCTCCTGAGCCTTTGCAGCCTGGGCTCCGCCCATGCCGAAACCGCCCTCCTCAGTGCCAGTGACAGTGGCCGTGGCCTGAATGCCCACGTCTCGCTGCTGGCCGACCCCGGGGCGGAGTTGAACATCGACGACCTGCAACGCCCGGACATACAGGCGCGCTTTCTGCCAGCCAAAGGCAAGGCCAGCGTCGGACAGAGTCCGCACCCCTGGTGGATCCGCGTCAGTCTGCAACGGGAAAGCGATGCGCCGTCTCAATGGTGGCTGGAAGTCGGCTCGGTGACCCTGAAAGATCTGCGCATCTATCTGCCGGACGGCAATGGTGGCTGGGCCGAGCGGCAATCCGGCGAGCTGGTCGGGTTCAACGAAGGCCGCGACCACGCCTATCGACGCATGCTGTTCAGGCTTCCACAACTCGGCGACAGCCAGCCGGTGACCTTCTACCTGCGCAGCTACGATCCCGCCGGCAATTCCTTTCCGCTCAAGGTCTGGCAGCTCGCTGCCCTGCAGGAACAGGCGGTGGGCGAGAACCTGTTTCTCGGGCTGATCTACGGCGTCATCCTGGCGATGCTGCTGTACAACTTGTTCATCTTTCTCAGCCTGCGCGACAGAGCCTATTTCTGGTACGTGGTGACCACCAGCGGCGCGTTGTTGATGATCCTGGCGATGACCGGTCATGGCTTTCAGTACCTCTGGCCGGACGGCCCGGTGCCCTTCTGGCTCGACCGCATCAGCATCCCGGCACTCTGGGGCTTCAGCGCCTGCCGCTTCACCCAGACGCTGTTGCAGACACGCCAGTTCGTGCCCTGGGCGCACCGCCTGCTGACCTTCGCCTTGATGCTTTATGTCACCGCCGTGCTACTCAACGCCTTCGGCTGGCGCGCGTTCGGCGCCTGGGTATTCGTGGCGCTGGCGCTCACCGCGATTCCCGCCTCACTGTGGGCTTCGTTCCGCCGCTGGCGCCAGGGCTATTTCCCCGCATTGCTCTATCTGCTCGGCTTCGGCGTGATTCTGGGCAGCGTCAATCTGCTTCTGCTGCGCGCCACAGGCGTGGTTCAGCCCGCAGCCTGGAACGCCTACCTCTTTCCGCTGGCGGTGACCGCCGAGTCCATCCTGTTCTCCTTCGCGCTGGCCTACCGCATCCAGATCCTCAAACAGGAACGGGCAGCGGCGCTGGAACATGCCGATCAGGAAAAAAGCGCGCGACTGAGGCAGGTTCAGGCCAGCGCCGAGCAACTCAGCCTGGCAGTGGAAACCCGCACCGCCGAACTCGCCGAAGCCAACCGGCATCTCAGCGAAAGGGAAGTCGAGCTGAAGCAGGCCGCCTTCCACGACCCACTGACCGAGTTGCCCAATCGGCGCTATCTCATCGAGCGCGTCGAGATGGCCCTGAGCGATGCCCGGCGCCGCAATGAGTCCATCGCCCTGCTGCTCATCGACCTCGACCACTTCAAGCCCATCAACGACAGCTACGGCCACGACGCCGGCGACCTGCTGCTGCGGACGCTCGGCCAGCGCCTGCACGGTCTGGTTCGAAGCAACGACATGGCGGCACGGCTGGGCGGGGATGAGTTCGCGGTGTTGCTGACCGGCTCGAACGTCGAGCAGGACGCCGGCCAGATCGCCGAGCGACTCCTGCAGGAGCTATCCAAGCCAGTGCTCTATGGAGAGATCAGCCTGGCGGTGACGGTCAGCGTAGGAGCGGCCCTCTTTCCGCACCATGCCGACGAACTTTCACAGCTCTACAAGGCCGCCGACGAGGCGCTGTACCGCGCCAAGCATGAAGGACGCGGGAACTGGATCCAGCAGCAAGAGCAACGGCTGCCCGCCGATCAATCGACGTAGCGCCGCGGTACCCGTCCGGTCACCTTGGTCAGCAGCTCGTAGCCGATAGTCCCGCAGGCCTGGGCCAGCTCGTCGATCGGCATCTGCGCGCCCCACAACTCCACGGCATCCCCCACCTGCGCCTGCGGTAGATCGGTCAGATCGACGGCCAGCATGTCCATCGAGACCCGGCCGGCCAGCGGCACACGCTGGCCGTGGATCACCACCGAGGTGCCCGAAGGCGCGGTACGCGGGTAACCATCGGCATAGCCACAGCTGACGGTGCCGATTCGCGAAGGGCGTTGCGCGACCCAGCTGGCGCCATAGCCGACGCTTTCACCCTCGGGCACATCGCGCACAGCAATCAGCGCGCCGGTCAGCGTCATCACCGGACGCAACCCCAGCTCCTGCGCACTCAGTTCGGCGAACGGCGTGGCGCCGTACAGCATGATGCCGGGGCGGATCCAGGCCATGTGCGCCTGCGGCAACGTCAACACCGCGGCAGAGTTGGCCAGCGAGCAGTTGTCGAACTCCAGCGCCAGCAATTCACTGTAGCGCTCCAGCTGCAAGTCGGTCAGGGCATGACCGCGCTCATCGGCGCAGGCGAAGTGACTGATCAGATTGAGCTCGCCAACCAGCGCCATGCCCTTGAGCTGGGCATGGCATTCGCGCAGGCCTTGCAGGGTGAAGCCCAGCCTGTGCATGCCCGAATCCAGCTTCAACCACACATTCAACGGCCGCGGCAGATCGGCCGCCAGCAGCCAATCGGCCTGCCGCTGATCCTGGATGGCGACATCCAGCCCAAGCTCGGCGGCACGCAAATACTCAGCCGGCTCGAAACAGCCTTCCAGCAGCAGGATGCGCGCATCGGGCGCGCTGAGGCGAACCTCTTCCGCTTCTTCCAGGCAGGCCACGGCAAAGCCATCGGCGACCTCACGCAGCGCCGTAACCGCTTCCCGTGCACCATGCCCATAGGCGTTGGCCTTGACCACGGCAAAAGCCTGGCGCTGCGGGGCGCATTGCTTGGCGAGCAGGTAGTTGTGACGAAGCGCGGTCAGATCGACCGTGGCAACCAGCGGGCGCATGCAGTTTTTCCTGTTACAACGAGGGGTGGGCGAAATCTTACTCCTGTGGAGCCTATCGCGCAGGCCGAGGTTCTTGCGCCAGGCGAGCGCCAATGTCACCCCCCTTCGAACAGCCGATAGGATGCCGCTTCGATTACTCGTCGTCGAACTGATAGCTGCCCGGCGCCAGGTTCTCGAAGCGTGAATAGCGACCAAGAAACGCCAGGCGCGTGGTCCCAATCGGGCCGTTACGCTGCTTGCCGATGATGATTTCGGCAACGCCCTTGTATTCGGTCTCGGGGTGATAAACCTCGTCCCGGTAAACGAACATGATGATGTCGGCGTCCTGCTCGATTGCCCCCGACTCGCGCAAGTCGGAGTTCACCGGGCGCTTGTTGGGACGCTGTTCGAGCGAGCGGTTGAGCTGCGACAGGGCGATCACCGGACAGTTGAATTCCTTGGCCAGGCCCTTGAGCGAGCGCGAAATCTCGGAGATCTCGTTGGTCCGGTTGTCACCACTGGAGCCGGGAATCTGCATCAGCTGCAGGTAGTCGACCATGATCATGGCGATCTCGCCATGCTCGCGGGCCAGGCGCCGGGTCCGCGCGCGCATCTCCGACGGGCTGATGCCGGCGGTGTCGTCGATGAACAGCTTGCGATCGTTGAGCAGGTTCACCGCCGAAGTCAGCCGCGGCCAGTCGTCGTCCTCGAGCTTACCGGCACGGACCTTGGTCTGGTCGATGCGCCCGAGCGAAGCGAGCATACGAATGACGATGGAGTCGGCGGGCATTTCCAGGGAGAACACCAGCACGGCCTTGTCGGTGCGCAGCACGGCGTTTTCGACGAGGTTCATGGCGAAGGTCGTCTTACCCATGGAAGGACGGCCGGCGACGATGATCAGGTCCGCCGGCTGCAGACCGCTGGTGGCTTCGTCCAGATCGGTGAAGCCGGTGGACAGACCGGTAATCGCCTCGCCCGCGTTGAACAGGGTGTCGATGCGGTCGATAGCCTTGACCAGGATGTCGTTGATGCCGATCGGTCCGCCGGTCTTGGGCCGCGCTTCGGCGATCTGGAAGATCAGGCGCTCGGCTTCATCGAGAATTTCTTCGCCGGTACGCCCTTGTGGCGCATAGGCGCTGTCGGCGATCTCGTTACTGATGCCGATCAGCTGCCGCAGCGTGGCGCGCTCGCGAATGATCTGCGCATAGGCCTTGATGTTCGCCACCGAAGGCGTGTTCTTCGCCAGCTCACCGAGATAGGCCAGCCCGCCGACTTGCGAAAGGTGCCCTTCCTTGTCCAGCTGCTCGGACAGGGTAACCACATCGAAGGGCGAGTTGCGCTCGGCCAGGGTGAAGATGGCGCGGAAGATGAGGCGATGATCGTGACGATAGAAATCGCCGTCGGACACCTGGTCGAGCACGCGCTCCCAGGCATTGTTGTCCAGCATCAGACCGCCGAGCACCGCCTGCTCGGCCTCGATGGAGTGCGGCGGCACCTTGAGCGCTGCGGTTTCCAGATCGTATTGCTGGGGGACACTGATGTCGTTCATGGCACTCGGAATTCGAAACTACAGAAAAACAAAGGGCACGCTCCACTCGCGTGGAAACGTGCCCGATGTTACTCGTCAGGCACCAGCGGTGCCAGACGATGGCTTAGCCAGCTACGACGATCAGCTTGACGGTCGCTTCGACATCGGTGTGCAGGTGCACAGCTACGTCGTACTCACCAACCTGACGGATGGTGCCGTTCGGCAGACGGACTTCGCTCTTCGCTACTTCAACGCCGGAGGCGGTCAGTGCGTCGGCGATGTCGTGAGTGCCGATGGAACCGAACAGCTTGCCCTCATCGCCCGCGGTAGCGGTGATGGTGACTTCCAGCTCGGCCAGCTGAGCGGCGCGAGTTTCGGCAGAAGCCTTACGCTCGGCAGCAGCCTTTTCCAGCTCAGCACGACGAGCTTCGAACTCGGCGATGTTGGCTGCGGTAGCAGCAGTAGCCTTGCGCTGCGGCAGCAGGTAGTTGCGACCGTAACCAGACTTGACGTTTACCTTGTCGCCCAGGTTGCCCAGGTTTGCGACTTTTTCCAGCAGGATGACTTCCATTTGAGTCTTACCTCTTAACTTTTAACCTTCACCGTTCGCAGGTCCCGCGCCGTTCTTGCCGGAAGCGCGACCGCGAAAATCAAACAGACTGTCGACAATGGCCAAAACGGCCAGTAACGGATAAATCAACTGCATGAACAGCACCAGCGTGACGTACAGCCCCACCAGCCAGAATCGCGGCAGACGCCCCTGAGCCACCAGCCCGTGCATCAGCGCGATACCGGCGAACACCAGCGGCACACTGCACAACGGCGTCAATACGGCCAGCTGCGCACCCAGGTTCGGCCCTAGCAACATGCCGACCAACAGCAGCATCGCCAGCAGCGGTGGAAACCGCAGCGCACGAAACTCACTGCCGAAACCACCTGGGTTGTACAACGCTGCCTGCCAGTAGCGGCCAAGCATCAGGCTCAGCAGGGTGACGACCTGCAACAGTGCAGCCAAAAGGCCCGTCAGTACCGGTGCCAACAAAGACTCCAAGCGCCCGCGCTCTTCCACCGAAAGCTGCTGATAGGCACCCGACAATGCGTCAGGCAACACTTTCTGCAGTTCGTTGGCCAGCGCCGCAATGGGCTCGCCGAACACCGCACCGAGCGCCCAGACATACAACAGTCCAAGGCCCACACTGCACAACATCACCCGCACCCACGACGCCTGACTGCGCAGCAGTAACGCCAGCCCCAGCGAGCCCAGCAATACCAGCAGGGTTCGCGGATCGCCGAAGTACCACCAGGCCAGTGCCGGCAATACCGCCCAGACCAGCACACCCAACGCATCGTTGAGGCCACGGCGCAACAACACCAGGCTGCCCGCGGCTGCACTCAGCCAGAACAGCATAGGCAACGCTGCAGCACCTGCCACCACGAAGATGGCTTGCATACGGCCGCGCATGATGAACTCAGCCAGGGCGCGCATGCGATTTATCCTTTACTTCTGTCGACCAGCCGGATCAACGGCCGTGGCTGTCGGTGTAGGGCAGCAGGGCCAGGTAGCGGGCGCGCTTGATAGCGGTAGCCAGCTGACGCTGATAACGTGCCTTGGTTCCGGTGATACGGCTAGGAACGATCTTGCCGGTCTCGGAGATATAGGCCTTCAGGGTGTTGAGATCCTTGTAATCGATCTCTTTCACGCCTTCGGCGGTGAAACGGCAGAACTTACGACGACGGAAAAAACGTGCCATGAAATAGGCTCCTCAATAGATCCGTGGATTACTCGTCAGCGTTGTTATCGCTGTCACTGTCGCTCTCGTTGGAGCCATCAGTGTTGTCAGGGCGATCACGACGCTCGCGGCGCTCGCTACGGTTTTCCTCAGCCTTGAGCATTTCAGACTGTTCGGTCTCGGCTTCGTCGCGACGAATGATCAGGTTACGGATGACGGCGTCGTTGTAGCGGAAGTTGTCTTCCAGCTCGGCCAGGGCCTTGCCACTGCACTCGACGTTCAGCATCACATAGTGAGCTTTGTGCACGTTGTTGATGGCGTAAGCCAGCTGACGACGGCCCCAGTCTTCCAGGCGGTGAATCTTGCCACCGTCTTCTTCGATCAGCTTGGTGTAACGCTCCACCATGCCGCCAACCTGCTCGCTCTGGTCCGGGTGAACCAGAAAGATGATTTCGTAATGACGCATAATTGCTCCTTACGGGTTGCAGCCTGCCGACAAAGCGGTCAGGCAAGGAGTGAATGACTTGTTTTCTTGACTTGCAGGTAGGCGCGCAAACGCCTGCCATCCAGGCAAGGGGCGCCATTCTAGAGAAGGGCCGACAGCGGCGCAAGGCGAACTGGTGAATATTTAACCAGCATGAGACATTCAGTTGCGCAGCGCCGCACGCTCAGTGCGAATCCCGTCGAGCAGCTCGCGAACCTGGTGGATATCGTACGGCTTGAGCATGGTACGCAGCCGATCGAGCCCCACATCCGAGGCGTTGACCGCATAGCCCGAGGCGATCACCAGCGATAGCTGCGGGTGACGCGCACCTGCCTCACGCGCCAGGTCGATCCCGCTCATCCCGGCCAGACCGACGTCCGTCAGCAGCACGTCGAAAGGCTGCTGCTCCAGCGCCTCGAGGGCCTCTTCCGCTGTTTCGCTGACGACGACCTGATGACCGAGTTCCATCATGACTTCGCCGGTGAGCATGCGTAGGGTCGGATCATCCTCGACGAAGAGGATCTTCAGGCTGGCATCGTCTACCGCCGGGCTTGACGCCGAATCGGCGGGCCGCGAGTCGCCCGTCACCACCTTGACCGGACTGGCCGAGGAATCGCCCCCGCAAGCCTGTTGCTGCTCGTCGTCGACGCAGCGCGGCAGATGCACATGCACGGCGGTGCCACCACGCTCGCCGCTCTCCAGCGTGACGAAACCACCGCTCTGCTTGACGAAGCCATAGACCATGCTCAAGCCGAGACCGGACGCATTGCTGTCCTGTTTGGTGGTAAAGAAGGGTTCGAATGCCCGCGCGCGAACGTCGTCACTCATGCCGCCCCCCTCATCGATGACGCTGAGCAGGACGTAATCGCCTCGCGAGTCGCCAGGCGCATCTTCGCCCAACTGGCGATTCTCCAGACGCAGCACCACGCGTCCGCTACCTGCCATCGCATCGCGCGCGTTGGAAGCGAGGTTCAACACAACGCTCTGCAGATTGCCGACATCGGCGAACACCGGCCATGGCTCACCCAGAACCTCCAGCTCCAGCTGCACCGCCGAACCCAGCGCCCCGTTGAGCAGCTCATGCATCTGCTCGAGCAGCTCCGGCAGATGCACCTGACGCGGCAACAACGGCTGGCGACTGGCGAAGGCCAGCAGCTGCGATGCCAGACGCGCGCCCTTCTCGACACCGCTGACGGCCGAGTCCAGGCGACGTGCCGCGGTCTGATCACTGCCGAGGCTGCGCCGCAGCAGCTGCAGGTTGCCACCAATGATCTGCAGCATGTTGTTGAAGTCGTGCGCGATGCCACCAGTCAGCTTGCCCACTGCCTCCAGCCGCTGAGCTTGCTGCAGCGCCTGCTGGGCCACCTGCCGTTCGGCTTCGCTTTGCTCCAGCGCCAGGGTTCGCTCACGGACCAGCTCTTCCAGGTCATCGCGATAACGCCGCAGCTCCGTCTCGTTGCGCTGCTGCTCGGTCACATCCTGCCCTTGAACGAAGATACCAATGACCTTGCCATCGTTCTCGACGATCGGCTGCAGAACGAAATCCAGAATCGCTTCCTGTGGTTCTTTGTCCGGCTGTCGTCTCAGGAACAGCGATACACGCCTGCCGACATATGGCTGACCGGTGCGATAGACCTCGTCGAGCAGACCGATGAAAGCCTGTCCCTCGATCTCGGGCAACCCCTCGCGAACCGTCTTGCCAAGCAGCTGACGGTGCCCGGTGACCTGCCGATAGGCATCGTTGACCAGCTCATAGACATGATCAGGGCCACGCAGAAAGCAGACGAAACCGGGCGCCTGGGCGAACAGACGGCGCAGCTGCTCGCCTTCGGACTGCAGCAGCCTGGCACGGGACATCACGCCCTGCTCCAACTGCTGCACCGGCTGCCGGCCGGCTGCTGCCTGACTCAACGAATCCGTCCTTGCCTGCAACTCGGTGATGTCCGAGGTGTGCTGCAGAATCGCAACGACCTCTCCCTGCTCATCCAGGATCGGCGTGTGCGTGGCACTCCAGTATCGATCCTCATAAACAGGACCAAGCGGCGTTTGCCGCGCGATGGAGTAACGAATCACCGGCAGCGTATCGACCGCCTTGCGGCTGAGCACCCGCGCAAACGAATCGAGCAACTCTTGCACTCGGGTCATCTCGGGGCTGAGCGGATCGGCAGCGAAGGCCTCGTGCAGGCGTTGCCCCTGGATTTCCGTCAGTTTTCGCCCGGTAAGCGTCAGGTACGCGGCATTGGCATCCAGAATGACCAGATCGCGATCAAGCAGGACATAAGCATTCGGGGATAGCCGAAACAGGCTTTCGAAAGACGGGCGCTGCTGCATACAACCTCCATGGTACGAGCCTGACGCCGCGTAACTAACCCAGCAAGACTCCGGCAGCACCCGAAGCCCTCAAGCAAAAAATGACGAGAAGCCGCTGTCCGCGGACGGGCCTGGACACCGATTGACCACAAAAAGGTCAATCGGTTTCAGATCACCAGGGCAGGCCTTCAGCCGGCGACCTTGGCGCTCTTGCGCTGACGCAGCGCCTCGAACAAGCATACGCCGGTAGCCACAGAGACGTTCAGGCTGCTGACACTACCAGCCATGGGCAGGCGCACCAGGTAATCGCAGTGTTCACGCGTCAGGCGCCGCATACCGCGCCCCTCGGCGCCCATGATAAGCACGATGGGCCCGGTGAGATCCTGATCGTAGAGCGATTGCTCGGCCTCGCCTGCAGTCCCCACGACCCACAACCCACGCTGTTGCAGCTTCTCCAGCGTACGCGCAAGGTTGGTCACAGCGACCAGCGGAATCACTTCCGCCGCGCCGCAGGCAACCTTGCGCACGGTGGCATTCAGGGTGGCCGACTTGTCTTTCGGCACGATCACGGCGAGCGCCCCGGCAGCATCCGCGGTACGCAGACAGGCACCAAGGTTGTGCGGATCCGTCACGCCATCCAGCACCAACAGCAGAGGCGGGCCATCCGCGCGATCGAGCAACTCTTCGAGCATGGCCTCGCCCCATACCTGACTGGGGCTCACCTCGGCGACCACGCCCTGATGCACGCCCTCGACCCAAGCGTCCATCTCCCGCCGCTCACACTGCCCGACACTCACGCGCGCCTGAGCAGCCAGCTGGATCAACGTCTGGGCGCGCGGATCGCCGCGCCCCTCCGCCAGCCAGACCTGCTTGACGCGCTTGGGATGATGGCGCAACAACGCCTCGACGGCGTGCAGGCCATAGATCTTTTCCAACTGGCTCATGACTTGGCCTTGCGCTTTCTGGCACCGCCGCTCGAGCCAGACGACTTGCCGCCCGACCTGGCTGCAGATTTCGGCTTGGCGGAGCCTGATCGCGACTTGCTCCCGCCCGCGGCCTTCTCACTCTTGCCCTTTCTGCTGCCCTTGGCCTCGTCCAGCAACGCCTTCTTCAATTCTCGACTCTTGCGCACATCGGCATTGCCCGGCTCGCGCCCGCGACTCGCACCATCACGCTGCCCCGGTGCAGACTTGGTACCGCCGCCGATCAGCTCGAAATCGATCTTGCGCTCATCCAGATCGACCCGCATGACGCGAACCTCGACGCTGTCGCCCAGGCGGAAGCTGCGGCCGCTGCGCTCGCCGGACAGGCGGTGGTGCAGCGGATCGAAGTGATAGTAGTCGCCGGGCATCGCCGTGACGTGCACCAGCCCCTCGACGTAGATGTCGGTCAGTTCGACGAACAGGCCGAAACCAGTCACGGCAGTAATCACACCGGGGAAGCTCTCTCCGACGCGATCCTTCATGAACTCGCACTTGAGCCAGTTGGTGACGTCGCGGGTAGCCTCGTCGGCACGGCGCTCGGTCATCGAGCACTGTTCGCCCAGTTGCTCCAGCGCAGCTTCATCGTACGGATAGATACGCGCCTTGGGCATGCTGGTGGCGCCTTCGCGGCGAACATGCGGCGTGTCGCGACGGGAGCGGATGACACTACGAATGGCGCGATGCACCAACAGATCGGGATAACGCCGGATCGGCGAGGTGAAGTGGGCGTAAGCCTCGTAGTTCAGACCGAAGTGACCATTGTTCTCGGCGCTGTATACCGCCTGACTCAGCGAACGCAGCATGACCGTCTGAATCACATGAAAATCCGGACGCCCCTGAATCTGCTCAAGCAGCGCTTGGTAATCCTTCGGCGTCGGACCTTCCTTGCCCTTGTGCAACGAGAGCCCCAGCTCACCGAGAAAGGCGCGCAGCTTTTCCTGGCGCTCCAGTGGCGGCGCATCGTGGACACGATAAAGCGCTGGAATCTCATGCTTCTGCAGGAACGCCGCCGTGGCGACGTTGGCGCAGAGCATGCACTCCTCGATCAGCTTGTGTGCGTCGTTGCGCTCGGTCGGCTTGATCTCGGCGATCTTGCGGTCGCCACCGAAGACGATGCGCGTTTCCTGGGTCTCGAAATCGATCGCGCCACGGGTATGACGCGCCTTGAGCAGCACCTTGTACAGCGAATAGAGCTGCTTGAGATGCGGCAGCACTTCTGCGTACTCGCCGCCCAGGCGCTTGCCTTCGGCGGACTTGGGCTGTTCCAGCATCGTACTGACCTTGTTGTAGGTCAGTCGCGCATGGGAATGAATCACCGCCTCGTAGAACTGGTAGTCGGTCATCTTGCCCGACTTGTTCAGGGTGATCTCACAGACCATCGCCAGGCGATCCACATGCGGGTTCAGCGAACACAGGCCGTTGGACAGCTCCTCGGGCAGCATCGGCACCACCCGCTCGGGGAAGTACACCGAGTTGCCGCGCAGCTCGGCTTCCTTGTCCAGCGCCGAGCCGACCTTGACGTAATGCGAGACGTCGGCGATGGCGACGTACAGGCGGAAGCCGCCGGTGAGCAGCTTCCAGCCGCCGGGCTTCTCGCAATAGACCGCGTCGTCGAAGTCCCGCGCGTCCTCGCCGTCGATGGTTACAAACGGCAGATGCCGCAGGTCGACACGCTTGTGCTTGTCCTTCTCCTCCACCTCGGGCTTGAACCGGGCCGCCTCCTTGAGCACCGCCTGCGGCCAGACGTGGGGGATGTCGAAGCTGCGCAGCGCCACATCGATTTCCATGCCCGGCGCCATGTAGTTGCCGATCACCTCGACAATGTCGCCCTGCGGCTGGAAGCGCTGGGTGGGCCAGTGAGTGATCTTGACCTCGACGAACTGCCCCGGCTTGGCGTCGAGCGCCCGCCCGGGCGTGACCAGCACTTCTTGCTGGATCTTGGGGTTGTCCGGAATGACGAAGCCGACATCGCTTTCGATGTGATAACGACCCACGATGCTCTCGTGGGCACGGCTGATCACCTCGACGATGGCGCCCTCGCGGCGCCCACGGCGATCGAGGCCGGCAACGCGCGCCAGGCAGCGGTCACCATCGAACACCAGGCGCATCTGCGCCGGGCTGAGGAACAGATCGTCGCTGCCATCGTCGGGGACGAGGAATCCAAAACCGTCACGATGGCCACTGACACGACCACAGACCAGATCCAGCTTGTCCACCGGGGCATAGGTGCCGCGCCGGGTGTAGATCAGCTGGCCGTCGCGCTCCATCGCGCGCAGACGGCGACGCAGCGCTTCGATATCTTCGTCGGACTGCAGCCCGAACTCTTCGACCAACTCTTCGCGGGCAGCTGGTGAGCCACGTTCGCCGAGATGCTGAAGAATCAGCTCACGACTGGGAATAGGGTTTTCGTACTTTTCCGCTTCACGAGCGGCCTCGGGGTCGAGGGATTGCCAATCGGCCATTAAGAGATGTCACCTTTCATTCATTTATAGAGGCAGAACGCCCTTTTTCTATTGAAGCGCGAATCGCCGCCGGACGGCAGCTTTCATGCGAATTATTTTTCGCCATCAGGGGTTTACAAGGCCAAACCTCAGCCGTATAGTTCGCGCCCACAATGTCTGGCAGACGTTGTAACACGGAAACGGCTTAGTATCATCGTTTCTCGTGCCCAGGTGGCGGAATTGGTAGACGCACTAGGTTCAGGTCCTAGCGGTGGCAACACCGTGGAAGTTCGAGTCTTCTCCTGGGCACCACTTATTCAAATGAAACCCGCTGTGACTTGGCGAGTCTCATGCAAGACGAAGAAGCCAACTTCGACCGATCCGATCGGTGAAATGGCAAAAGTCGATGAGCGATCATCGCAATGTGCCCAGGTGGCGGAATTGGTAGACGCACTAGGTTCAGGTCCTAGCGGTGGCAACACCGTGGAAGTTCGAGTCTTCTCCTGGGCACCACTCTTCAAGAAAAAACCGAGCCCCTGGCTCGGTTTTTTTCGTTTCGGCGACCAACTGGCCGAACACCCCTCCTGATAGCCGACCATGCCAGATAAAAGAAGACCGCCCGGAGGCGGTCTTTTTGTACCCGGCAGCCTTTATCAGGCGTACGGATGGCGCAGCACGATGGTTTCGTTGCGATCCGGACCGGTAGAGATGATATCCACCGGCGCCTCGACCAACTCCTCGAGGCGCTTGATGTACGCACGCGCATTGGCGGGCAGCTCATCGAGGGTCTTCGCACCAACGGTCGACTCGCTCCAGCCCGGCATCTCTTCGTATACCGGCTGCAGGCCGTCATAGCTGTCCGCATCGGTCGGCGCATCAACCAGAACATCGCCGCTACTATCCTTGTAACCAACACAGATGCGAATGGTTTCCAGGCCGTCGAGCACGTCGAGCTTGGTCAGGCAGATGCCGGATATGCTGTTGATCTCGATGGCACGACGCAGGATCACCGCATCGAACCAGCCACAGCGGCGCGCACGACCGGTAGTGGAACCGAACTCGTGACCGCGCTCGGCCAGGCGAGCACCGATATCATCGAACAGCTCGGTGGGGAACGGACCGGAACCCACGCGCGTGGTGTAGGCCTTGGTGATACCGAGGATGTAATCCAGATACAGCGGACCGAAGCCCGAACCGGTGGCAGTGCCGCCGGCAGTGGTGCTGGAGCTGGTGACGTAGGGATAGGTGCCATGGTCGATGTCCAGCAGCGAGCCCTGCGCACCCTCGAACATGATGCAGGCACCCTGCTTGCGCAGCTCGTGCAGGCGGGCAGTGACATCGGTGATCAACGGCTTGAGGATTTCCGCGTAGCCAAGCGCCTCATCCAGGGTCTTCTGGAAATCAACCGGCTCGACCTTGTAGAAGTTCTGCAGCACGAAGTTGTGGTATTCCAGCAGCTCGCGCAGCTTGACCGCGAAGCGCTCCGGGTTGAACAGGTCAGCAATGCGCAGACCGCGACGCGCAACCTTGTCCTCGTAAGCCGGGCCAATGCCACGACCCGTCGTGCCGATCTTGCCTTCCGAGCGCGAAGCCTCGCGCGCCTGGTCCAGCGCCACGTGGTAGGGCAGGATCAGCGTACAGGATGGACTGATGCGCAGGCGCTCGCGTACCGGCACGCCCTTTTCTTCCAGCTTGGTGATTTCACGCAGCAATGCGTCGGGAGCGACCACCACGCCATTACCGATCAGACACTGCACATTGTCACGCAGGATGCCGGACGGAATCAGGTGCAGCACGGTCTTCTCACCGTCGATGACCAAGGTATGCCCGGCATTGTGGCCGCCCTGGTAACGCACGACCGCAGCCGCCTGATCGGTCAGCAGATCGACGATCTTGCCCTTGCCCTCATCACCCCATTGGGTGCCCAGGACCACGACGTTCTTACCCATAACCCTCTGTCCTCTTCGGCGAAGCATGCCGGTCGCAACCGGCGATAATCGAAACCAGGCCAGCGCCGCAGCGCGGCGCCACAACCATCAGGACGCCAGCGAAGCCACCGCCCAGACACCATCCTTCAATAGCAATTGCCGATCGCAGCCCAGCTGCGCGGCATCGGCTCGCGACTGCCCATCAAGGGCTTGCACCACGCGTTCGCCCTGTCGGCGCAACTGACGGACCGCATCCCACAAACCCGGCTCGCCGTCTTGCGGCGCCCAAACACCTGACACAGGCGCCGAAAGATCAGCATTCCCCAGACCAACCAGCGTTTTAAGGTCGGTGGAAAACCCCGTCGCCGGACGTGCGCGACCGAAGTCGGCGCCAATGTCGTCATAACGACCACCCTGCGCGATCGACTGACCGACACCGGGTACGAATACCGCGAACACCACTCCAGTATGGTAGTGATAGCCACGCAACTCGCCCAAATCGAAATAAAGCGGCACATCCGGATAACGCGCCGCCAGCTGATCGGCAATGGCTGTCAGCGCTTCCAGCGCGGCCTGCACTTCGACAGGAGCAGCCGCCAACGTCCTACGGGCCTGGTCGAGCACTTCCCGCCCACCGCACAGCCGTGCCAGTGCGCGCAACATGCCGGCCAATGCAGGGTCGAGCGCAGCAGTCTGCTCGGCAATCTCATCCATCGCCTTGCGCTGCAGCGCATCGAACAACCGTTGCTCGGCTTCGCCGCTCAGCCCGGCAGCCTTGGCCAGACCGCGATAGATGCCGACATGCCCGAGATCCATGTGCACATCCGGCACATCGGCGAGCTCGAGCATCTCCAGCATCAGACTGATGACTTCGACATCACTGGCGGCAGACGCATCACCATACAACTCGGCCCCCAACTGGATGGGGCTGCGCGAGGTGGAAAGCGCCTGCGGCTTGGCATGCAACACACTTCCGGCATAGCACAGGCGACTGGGGCCTTCGCGACGCAGGGTATGCGCATCGACACGGGCTACTTGTGGCGTGATATCGGCCCGCAGCCCCATCTGGCGACCGGAAAGCGGGTCGATGACCTTGAAGGTGCGCAGATCCAGATCCTGCCCGGAACCGGTGAGCAATGACTCGAGAAACTCCACGTGCGGAGTGATGACCAGCTCGTAGCCCCAACGCTGGAACAGGTCCAGCACGCGCCGACGCGCCGTTTCGATACGCGCCGCCTCCGGCGGCAGCACCTCTTCGATGCCATCTGGCAGAAGCCAGCGGTCTACCGTTGCCATTCGCGAAATCACCTCTCGTTCCGGTAAGCCCAGACGAAAACCGCGGCAGCAGCCTTAGCCGGCCTTCGGTCGCGTGCAGTTGTATTCGAACCATGGCATCCGAGCCATGCCCTGTGAAGGGATCGGCATGACCGCTGCATGCCTGGGATAGCCTGCGACCTCAAGGGCACAGACGCAAAAAAGCCGGGATTTTCCCGGCTGGCGGATCATAGCAATCTTTTCTCTACCGGTCACCCGACGGCACGGCCGTGCCGCCGGGGAACCTTCATCTCACCATCAACGACTAGTTGCTCTTTTCCAGATAACGGAAGAAATCGCTCTTCGGATCGAGCACCAGCACGTCTTCCTTGCTGGAGAAGCTCTCACGATAAGCCTGCAGACTGCGATGGAAGGCGTAGAACTCCTGGTCCTGACCATAAGCCGCGGCATAGATGGCAGCAGCCTGAGCATCGCCATCACCACGCAGCTCCTCGGCCTCGCGGAAGGCCTCGGCCAGCAGGACACGGCGCTGGCGATCGGCGTCGGCGCGGATACCTTCTGCAAGCTCCTTACCCTTGGCGCGATGCTCACGAGCCTCGCGCTCACGCTCGGAGCTCATCCGCTCGAACACGCTGCGGTTGACTTCCCGCGGCAAATCGATGCCCTTGACGCGGACATCGACCACTTCGATACCCAGCTCCTGCTGAGCGGCGCGGTTCAGACTGGTGGTGACCTGGGCCATCAACTCGTCACGTTGACCGGATACCGACTCGTGCAGCGTGCGCTTACCGAACTGGTCACGCAGCGCCGCTTCCAGACGACGAGCCAGACGCTCGTCGGCAATCTGCTTCATACCCGAGGTCGCGGTGTAGAAGCGCTCGGCATCATCCACACGCCACTTGGCGTAGGAGTCGACCATCAGCGCTTTCTTTTCCAGGGTCAGGAAACGGGAAGTCGTGGTATCCAGCGTCAGCAGCCGCGCATCGAATTTTCGCACCGAGTTCACGTACGGAATCTTCATGTGCAGGCCAGGCTTCACATCAGGCTCGACGATACGACCGAAGCGCAGCAGCACCGCGCGCTCGGTCTGCGAGACGATGTAGAAGCTGTTCCACAGGACGATTGCCGCCACCACGCCCACGATCAGGGCGGTAAGGGATTTATTGCTCATTAGCGGCCCTCCCTCGTACGAACTTCACGCGGATCCAGCTCCGGCGGCAGACGAGTGCTCTGCGTAGCCGCGCCCGAGGCAACCCCGGCCGGAGCCGGCGTGCTCGCACCACGACTGTTGATCATCTTGTCCAGCGGCAAATAGAGCAGGTTCTGCCCACCATCGCCGCTCACCATGACCTTACTGGTACTGCTCATGACTTCCTGCATGGTTTCCAGATACAGCCGCTCACGCGTGACTTCCGGCGCCTTGCGATACTCGGCGACCAGCTTGCTGAAGCGATCCGCCTCACCCTGGGCACGGGAGATCACCGAGTCACGGTAACCACTGGCTTCTTCCAGCATGCGCTGGGCCTGACCGCGGGCTTCGGGAATTACGCCATTGGCGTACGATTCGGCCTGATTTTTCTCACGCTGTTCGTCTTCACGTGCACGAATAACGTCATCGAAGGCTTCCTGCACTTCACGCGGCGCAGCCGCACTCTGCAGGTTGACCTGGGTGACCGCGATACCAGTGGCGTAATTATCGAGGAACTTCTGCAAACGTTCCTTGACCTCGCCAGCCATGACTTCACGACCTTCGGTCAGCACCTGATCCATAGCCGTCGAACCCACCACGTGGCGCACGGCACTATCGGTCGCATGCTGCAGGCTCACTTCAGGCTGATCGACGTTGAGCACGAACGCTTGGAGGTCGCTGATCTTGTACTGAACGGTAAGCGGCACCTCGATGATGTTCTCATCCTCGGTGAGCATCTGACCCTGCTTGCTGTACGAGCGCTCGCGGGTGACATTTTCCTGGAACTTGCGATCAATCGGCGGGAAGTAGATGTTCAGGCCCGGCCCTACCGTCTCATGGTACTTGCCGAAGCGCAGTACTACGGCCTGCTCCTGCTCGTCGACGATGTAGATGGCATTGAACAACCACACAGCCAGCAGTACGACCAAGGCAACCCAGACCAGGCCGAAGCCACCGCGCTTGCCGCTGCCACCAAAGTTGCTGCCGCCGCCACGCTTCTTGCCACCGAACATGCCGTTCAGGCTGTCCTGCAGCTTGCGGAAAGCCTCATCGAGATCCGGCGGGCCTTTCTGGTCGCCGCCACCGCGACGGCCACCGCCACCACTGCCCCAGGGATCCTGGTTGTTCGAGTTGCCACCCGGCTCATTCCAAGCCATAGCGCTCTCCATTCAAATAAAGCTAAAGGCGCGCCCACGGCGCGCCCGCCAATGCTACAGAAAGCCCCGAACTACCGGCAAAATTGCCACCGGAGGCTTTATTGCAAAGTGTGTTGCTCGATGAACTCGTCCACCCGCAACCCTTCGCGACTGATCAAGCGATTCAATTCGATTCTTGGCAAGCGAACTTCCAGCAGGCTGCCACCCTCGTCATCATGTGTTTCCCGCTGCACCGCGCTGAGCTCGAAGAACTGCGCCCGTAGCCGCCCGAGCCGCTGCGGCAGGCGCAGCGTCCCGACAAACAGATCGTTACCCAGCAGCTCGGCAATGGCCTGGCGCACAAGATCCAGACCCAATCCATCACGAGCAGACACCCACACACGCTGCGGCCTGCCATCGGCATCGCGCTGGATCTGCGGCTCGATGCCCACCATCAGGTCAACCTTGTTGTAGACCTCGAGCATCGGCAGCTCGTTAGCGCCGATCTCACCGAGCACCGCCAGCACCTGCTCGATCTGCTGATCGCGCTCGGGCTCGTGCGCATCGATGACATGCAGGAGAAGATCGGCATTGCTGGACTCTTCCAGCGTCGCCCGGAAGGACTCCACCAACTTGTGCGGCAGATGACGGATGAAACCCACGGTGTCGGCCAACACCACCGGCCCGACATCATCCAGCTCGAGCCGCCGCAATGTCGGATCGAGCGTGGCGAACAGCTGATTCGCCGCGTACACATCGGACTCGGTCAGCGCATTGAACAGAGTGGACTTGCCGGCGTTGGTATAACCGACCAGCGACACGGAGGGGATATCGGCGCGACGACGCCCGCGACGGGCCTGCTCACGCTGACCGCGGACCTTTTCCAGACGCTGCTTGATTTGCCGGATGCGCACGCGCAGCAAGCGGCGGTCGGTTTCCAGCTGGGTTTCACCCGGGCCACGCAGGCCGATACCACCCTTCTGCCGCTCGAGGTGAGTCCAGCCGCGAACCAGGCGCGTACTCATATGCTCAAGCTGGGCCAGTTCGACCTGTAGCTTGCCCTCATGGGTACGCGCGCGCTGGGCGAAGATATCCAGGATCAGACCGGTACGATCCAGCACGCGACATTCGAGCGCTCGCTCGAGGTTGCGTTCCTGGCTCGGCGTCAGGGTGTGATTGAAGATCACCAACTCGACCTCGCCATCCTTGACGAGGTCATGCAGCTCCTCGACCTTGCCACTGCCGATCAGGAACTTGGCGGATGGCTGATGCCGGGCGACATTGACGAAACCGACCGCCTCGGCGCCTGCCGAACGCGCCAGCTCCTGGAATTCCTGAGGGTCCTCGCGCGCCGCGGGGTCCTGGCCGTCCAGGTGCACCAGGATAGCCCGCTCACCACCACCGGGACGTTCGAAGAACAAAGAAACCTACCTCAGTCGTTGCTCGACTCGGATTGCTCGGCATCACCGGCGGTCGGCAGGCGCACTGGACGGCCCGGAACCACGGTGGAGATGGCGTGCTTGTAGACCATCTGGCTGACGGTGTTTTTCAGAAGAATGACGAACTGGTCGAAGGATTCGATCTGGCCCTGCAGCTTGATGCCGTTGACCAGATAGATGGAAACCGGGACGCGTTCCTTACGCAGTGTGTTGAGGTAAGGGTCTTGTAGCGAATGCCCTTTTGACATGTGCCGCACTCCTTAGAGGATCTGTTTCATTAGTGTTCTAAAAGTACAACCGACGATCCACTTGTCTGAGAATAGACGGTCAATTCGCAGTGTCAGCTCAATATGGAGAGCGATTGCAGGTATTTCAATGCGCGCGGCAGATTGTCGCGGGACAAACTGTCCAGCCACTGCATCTCCCCCCAGCTTCGCAACCAGGTGAACTGCCGTTTGGCCAGTTGCCGAGTTGCGATGATGCCGCGCGCCACCATTTCCTCTCGGGTCGATGATCCGTCCAGATATTCCCAGACCTGACGATAACCAACCGCTCGAATCGACGGCATGCCAAGGTGCAGATCACCCCGACTCCTCAGGGCTTCGACCTCTTCGACAAAGCCCTGTTCAACCATGTGCAGGAAACGTCTCTCGATGCGCTCATGCAGGATGTGGCGTTGTGCGGGGGCGATGCACAGTTGCGCGACAGTATAAGGCAAGACTCCTGAGCCTGGAGCGTCTGCGACGGCTTTTTGCGACCTTTGTCGGGCGCGGTGCTCGCTCATGGTCAAGCCGCTGACGCGATAGACCTCCAGCGCGCGTACCAACCGCTGCGGGTCGTTGGGATGAATGCGCGCCGCCGACTCCGGGTCCACCTGGGCCAGTTGATCGTGCAGCGCCTGCAATCCTTGCGCCGCGGCCAGCGCTTCGAGCTCGGCACGCAGCGACGGGTCAGCCGCCGGCATATCGGCGAGACCTTCCTGCAACGCCTTGAAATACAACATGGTGCCGCCAACCAGCAGCGGAATTCGGCCAGCCGCGCTGATCTCGGCCATGGCCGCCAGGGCATCTGCGCTGAACTCCGCAGCCGAGTAGCTCTCGGCCGGGTCGCGAATGTCCACCAGACGATGGGGAAACTCAGCCAACACCTCAGCCGACGGCTTCGCGGTACCGATGTCCATGCCACGATAGACCAGCGCCGAATCGACGCTGATCAGCTCGCAGGGCAGCACTCGGGCCAGTTCCAGCGCAAGGTCGGTCTTGCCCGACGCAGTGGGGCCCATGAGGAAGATGGCAGGAGGGAAAACGGACATCAGCGAGCTCGACGGTCTTAGCCGCATAGTTTCCGGCGGCAGGCGGCCGGCTGCAAGCACGGCTCGCCGCCAAGACTGCTCAGCGACCGCGCAGGAACAGCTTGTCCAGTTCGTCCATGCCCAGCTGCGTCCAGGTCGGACGCCCGTGATTGCACTGCCCGCTGCGCTCGGTATGCTCCATATCGCGCAGCAAGGCGTTCATCTCGGGCACCGTCAGCCGCCGGTTGGCGCGCACCGCACCATGGCAAGCCATGGTCGCCAGCAGCTCGTTCAGATGCGCCTGGATACGGTCACTGGTGCCGTACTCAAGCAGATCGGCCAGTACATCGCGCACCAACTGAGTCGCTTCGGCCTGCTTGAGCAGTGAGGGAATCTGTCGAATCGCCAGCGTTTCCGGCCCCAGTCGCTGCAGCTCGAAGCCCAGCATCTGAAACCATTGTCCATGCTCTTCGGCGCAGTCGGCTTCACGCTGGCTCAGCGCAACCGACTCAGGCACCAGCAGTGGCTGCCCGCGCAAGCCTTCACTGGCCATGGCGGTTTTCAGTCGCTCGTAGGTGATGCGTTCGTGGGCGGCGTGCATATCGACCAGCACCATGCCCTGAGCATTCTCGGCGAGGATATAGACGCCCTTGAGCTGCGCCAGCGCGTACCCCAGCGGCGGCACATCGTCCTGGCTCGCCGGCAGCGCAGCAGGACTGCTTTGCGGCAGCGGCGTGAAGAATTCCCGATAGGCACCCTGGGCTTCGGCCGTATAGCCGGCCGAAGCTGGCCGTGGTGCCTGATAGCCTGCGCCCGCACCGCGCCAGGCGGGCGTATCGCCCTGTGGCTGTTCGAGCACACTGGCGGCCAGGCTCATCTCGTTCTGCCCGGCGAACTCGCCGGCGGCCAATCCGGAAACCTGCGTCATCGGCGTGACGCTGGCCGGTGCTGCGAGCTGATCTTCCGGCCGCACATCCCCCAGCGCACGATGCAGCGTGCCGTAAAGGAAGTCATGCACCATGCGGCTGTCGCGGAAACGCACTTCATGCTTGGTCGGGTGCACGTTGACGTCCACCACCGCCGGATCGACATCGAGGAACAGCACGAACGTCGGGTGCCGGCCGTTGAACAGCACATCGCGATAGGCCTGGCGTACCGCGTGGGCCACCAACTTGTCGCGAACCATGCGCCCGTTGACGTAGAAATACTGCAGGTCGGCCTGGCTGCGCGAGAAGGTCGGCAGGCCGACCCAGCCCCACAGCCGCAGCCCGTTACGCTCGATCTCGATGGGCAACGCCTGCTCGAGGAACGCCGGCCCGCATACCGAAGCGACGCGACGCGCTCGCGCCGCATCGTCCTCGGCCTGGTGCAGTGCCAGCACGACCTTGCCGTTGTGCCGCAGATGGAAGGCCACATCGAAACGCGCCAGCGCCAGGCGCTTGATGACTTCCTGCAAGTGATCGAATTCGGTCTTCTCGGTGCGCAGGAACTTGCGCCGCGCCGGCGTGTTGAAGAACAGATCGCGCACCTCGACCGAGGTGCCGACCGGATGCGCCGCCGGCTGCACCCGCGCTTCCATTTCACGCCCCTCGGTTTCCACCTGCCAGGCCTCGCCGGCATCGGCGGTGCGTGAGGTCATGGTCAGGCGCGAGACGGAGCTGATCGAAGCCAGCGCTTCGCCCCGAAAGCCCAGGCTCATGACCCGCTCGAGGTCTTCGAGGTCGCGGATCTTGCTGGTGGCGTGACGCGCCAGGGCCAGCGGCAGATCGTCCGGCGGGATACCGCAGCCATCGTCGCGCACCCGCAACAGCTTGACCCCGCCCTGCTCGACATCCACATCGATGCGCCGCGCGCCCGAATCCAGACTGTTTTCCAGCAGTTCCTTGATCACCGAGGCCGGGCGCTCCACCACCTCGCCAGCGGCAATCTGGTTCGCCAGCCGCGGACTTAGCAGCTGGATGCGTGCTACTTCGCTCATGGCTGCGAGGCCAGTGTGGTGGCGGGAATGTTCAGCGTCTGACCGATTTTGATCACGTCATTGCGCAGATTGTTGGCGCTACGCAGGGAAGCAAGGCTGACCTGATAGCGCTGGGCGAGCAACGCCAGGCTCTCGCCCGAGCGCACGATGTGCTCGCGCGGCGCACTGGCGATCTTGCCGGAATCGCGCAACCAGGCCACATAGGTTCCAGGTGGCGGATTTTCATGGAAGAACTGCCTTACGCCGCTGTGGATCGAGCGCGCCAGCGACTGCTGATGGCTCGCTGTCTGCAGTTTCCTGGCCTCGGATGGGTTCGAGATGAAGCCGGTCTCCACCAGAATCGACGGAATGTCCGGCGACTTCAGCACCATGAAGCCTGCCTGCTCGACCCGCCGCTTGTGCAGCGGAGTGATGCGTCCCATGTTGCTCAATACCTTCTGCCCGACATTCAGACTCGATGACAACGAAGCGGTCATCGACAGATCCAGCAGCACACCGGCGAGCATCTGGTCCTTGTCGCCGAGGCTGACGTTGCCGGCACCGCCGATCAGGTCGGAACGGTTCTCGCTGTCGGCCAGCCAGCGCGCGGTCTCCGAGGTGGCACCGCGGTCGGACAGGGCGAACACCGAGGCACCGTAGGCCGCCGAACGCGGCGCCGCATCGGCATGGATCGAGACGAACAGGTCGGCGCCCTTCTTGCGCGCGATCTCGGTGCGTTTGCGCAGCGGGATGAAGTAGTCGCCGGTGCGCACCAGCTCGGCTCGGAAACCCTTGTCGGCGTTGATCTGTCGCTGCAGCTCCTTGGAAATCTGCAGTACCACGTGTTTCTCGTAGATCTTGCCGGGCCCGATCGCGCCAGGGTCTTCGCCACCATGACCCGCGTCGATGGCAATGACGATGTCGCGCTTGCTACTCGCCGTAGCCGGGAGCTTCACCGCCGGCAGGGTCGGGGAAACCGGCGCGGCGGGTGTCGCCGGAGTGGCGGTGGCTGGCGGCTGGGTCGCAGCGCGAGCGGCTGTCGCCTGATCGAACAGGTCGACCACCAGACGATGACCGTATTGCTGGTTGGGCGCCAGACTGAAGCTCTTCGGCGCTACCGGCGCATGCAGATCGACGACCACGCGCAGCGTGTCGGCATCGTGCTGGCCGGCGCGCAGGGAGGCGACCGGGGTGTTCTTCAACGGCAACTTGTCGAGCTCGGCCTTGAGCGTCGCGCCGGTCACGTCGATGACCAGCCGATCAGGTGCGGTAAGGGTGAAGATCTTGTGCTCGACCGGGCCGGACAGATCGAACACCAGGCGGGTGTTGTCCGGCGCACGCCACAGACGCACGCTCTGCACATCGCTGGCGGCATGAAGGTCGGTTGCCATCAGCACCAGCACCAGCCCACCAATCAGGGTGCGAATGCGCATACCCAAACCCATGTTATTCATAGCTCTCCGTCGGTCAGGGCGACACACCAGGCTTCACCCCGCGCGGTGTGGGGTGACAGGCGCAGCGTACGGCCGGCCTCATGCGGTGCAATGGTAATGTCCATGTCGGCCTTTGGCAAAATGCCGGCCCCACGTTCCGGCCATTCGATCAGGCACAGCGCATCGCCTTCGAAATAGTCGCGAATGCCGAGGAACTCCAACTCTTCCGGGTCGACAAGACGGTATAGGTCGAAGTGGTAAACCTGCACATCCCCCAGTTCGTAAGGTTCGACCAATGTGAAAGTCGGACTCTTGACCTTGCCCGTATGGCCGAAGCCGCGAATCAGGCCGCGCGACAGCGTGGTCTTGCCCGCACCGAGGTCACCATGCAGATAGATCACGCCACGACCGCCGGTCGCCTTGGCGATGTGCGCGCCCTGCGCGAGCATGGCAGCCTCGTCCGCGGCGTACAGATTCACTTCAGGCATGGCGACTGTTCCTCGAGCAACTGACGAATCACGGGAATCAGGTCGCTGGCAGCCAGGCCGCGCCCCTGCTCACCGAGGCGCTCACCAGCCGCAGCATGCAGCCACGCCCCCAGGCAGGCCGCATCGAACGGCGTCAGCCCCTGCGCCAGCATGGCACCGATCACACCGGCCAACACATCGCCCAGACCGGCGCTGGCCATCGCCGGATGGCCGCGGTCACACAGCGCCAGCCGACCATCCGGGTCGGCGATCAGCGTACCTGCGCCCTTGAGCAGCGCCACGCAGGCGTAGCGCCTGGCCAACGCGCGCACTGCCGCCGGACGATCCGCCTGCACCTCGACGGTGGAGCACTGCAGCAACCGCGCCGCCTCGCCGGGATGTGGGGTGATCACGCTCGCTGCCGGCAATTCGACGCCGCCGCCGGCCAGCAGGTTCAGCGCATCGGCGTCCCACACCTGCGGCAACTCATGTTGCGCCGCCAACGACAGCAGGCTGCGCCCCCAGGGAGCCTGCCCCAGGCCTGGGCCGACTACCAGCACATCGGCGCGCTCGACCAGCGCCGTCAGGCTATAGGTCGACTCGACGCCACTGCACATGACTTCCGGGCGCCGTACCAGCGAGGCCGTTACGTGCTCCGGACGAGTCGCCAGCGTCACCATGCCCGCACCACAACGCAATGCCGCCTCGGCACTGAGCAACGCGGCGCCGCCGGTACCCAGGTCACCACCAATGACCAGCACCTGACCAAAGCTGCCCTTGTGCGCCACCGGCGAGCGCGGTGCCACCTGAGCCAATATTGATGGATCCAGGCGTACAGCTTCGCTTGCGACCTGGCAGACGATCTGCGGATCGGCCTGCAGATCATCGAATACCAGCGCGCCAACACGATCAGGACCGTCGGCGGTGAACAGCCCCAGCTTGAGTCCGATGAAGGTGACACTGAGATCGGCACGCACCGCGTGTCCCAGCACCCGCCCGCTGTTCGCGCAGAGCCCGGACGGCAGGTCGATGGCCAGTACCGGTAGCGCGCTGCCATTGATCGCTTCGATCGCAGCGACATAAGGCTCGCGCACCTCACCGGCAACACCGGTGCCCAGCAGCGCATCCACCAGCACACCCTGCAAAGTCGCCTCGGCATGCCAAGGCTCGACGACCACACCGCTCGCCCGCGCCTCGACCAGGGCCTGCGCGGCATCGCCCTGCAGCGCTTGCGGATCGCCCACTGCCAGCACCCGCACCTGCCAGCCGGCGCGCTGCGCCAGCGCCGCAACGAGGTAGCCATCGCCGGCGTTATTGCCACGCCCGGCCAGCACGGTGACAGCCCCGGCATCCGGCCAGCGCCGGCGCAGTGCACGCCAGGCGGCATGAGCGGCACGCTGCATCAGTTCGAAACCGGGAGTGCCGGCAGCAATCAGGCGCGCATCGAGTTCGCGCACCTGGGCGGCGGTATACAGAGCGACGGGCAGGGAATCGGTCATCGGAGCAGGGATCATCGCGGCGGAATGTCTGGCAGAATTATACGCACCCGCCCACTTCCCGCCGCAGTCTCCGATGTCCAGCCTCTCTCTTGATCCCGCTGCCCTCGCCCAATCCATCAAGGAATGGGGCCGCGAGCTCGGCTTTCAGCAGGTCGGCATCACCGATGTCGATCTCGGCGAGCACGAGGCGCATCTGGAGGCCTGGCTGGCAGCCGGTTATCAGGGCGAGATGGACTACATGGCCGCCCACGGCAGCAAGCGCTCCCGGCCGGACGAGCTGGTACCGGGCACGCTCAGGGTGATCTCGCTGCGCATGGACTACCTGCCCGGCGACACACGGATGACCCAACAGCTGGCCGCGCCGGAAAAAGCCTACGTGTCACGTTATGCACTGGGCCGCGACTACCACAAGCTGATCCGCAAACGCATCCAGCAACTGGCCGAGCGCATCCAACAGATGGTCGGCCCGTTCGGCTTTCGCGCCTTCGTCGACAGCGCGCCGGTGCTGGAGAAGGCCGCCGGGCAACAGGCCGGGCTCGGCTGGATCGGCAAGAATACCCTGCTGCTCAACCGCAAGGCCGGCAGCTGGTTCTTTCTAGGCGAACTGTTCGTCGATATCGCGTTGCCGGTCGACGAGCCGATGACGCGCGATCACTGCGGCAGCTGCCACGCCTGCCTGGACGTCTGCCCGACCGGCGCCTTCGCCGGCGAGCGCCTGCTGGACGCGCGCAAGTGCATCTCCTACCTGACCATCGAACTCAAGGGGCCGATTCCCGTCGAGCTGCGCGCACCGATGGGCAACCGCGTGTTCGGCTGTGATGATTGCCAGATCGTCTGCCCGTGGAACCGTTTCGCCCGCCCCACCGAGCAAAGCGACTTTCAGCCGCGCCACAGCCTGGACAACGCCGAGCTGGCGACGCTGTTCCACTGGACGGAAGAAGAATTTCTCAGCCGCACCGAGGGCTCGCCGCTGCGCCGCGCCGGTTACCAGCGCTGGCTGCGCAACCTGGCGGTCGGCCTGGGCAATGCGCCATCGAGCATCCCGGTGCTGGAAGCGCTCGAGGCGCGCCGCGACGATCCGTCGGAGCTGGTCCGCGAACACGTCGAGTGGGCGCTGGCGCAGCACGCCCAGCGCCGGCCCGACTGACGCAGCGGCCCTGAGGCCGCATCAGGCCTGAGGGGACGCCTGTGCCGAACCACTGGCTGGAGCGGCGCTGAGTTCACGCAGCTCATCGGCATCCAGCGTCTCCTGCTGCAGCAAACGACGCGCACAGCGCTCAAGCAGTTCATGTCGTTCTTCAAGCAACCCCAGGCTGCGTTGGAATGCAGATTGCACCAGCTCCTGCACTTCCTCGTCGATAGCGGTTGCCGTGCTCTCCGCATAGCCATGTTGCGGCTTCAGGCCGAGCATCGCCTCGTTGCCGAGGAACGAGCTCGGCTCGCGCTCCAGCGCCAGATGCCCGAGGCGCCTGGACATGCCGTAACGGGTGACCATGGCGCGGGCGATGTCGGTGACCTTGGCCAGATCGTCCGCCGCACCGGTGGACAGATGGGCGAACACCAGCCACTCCGCCGCGCGCCCGCCGAGCAGCACGGCCATCTTGTTTTCCAGCTCATCGCGGGTCATCAGGAAACGGTCCTCGATCGGGCGCTGGATGGTGTAGCCCAGCGCGCCCATGCCGCGCGGGATGATCGACACCTTGTGCACCGGGTCGACGCCCGGCAGCGCCATGGCCACCAAGGCATGGCCCATCTCGTGATAGGCGACGATCTCGCGCTCGCGCGGATTGAGCAGGCGGTTGCGCTTCTCCAGGCCGGCGATGATGCGTTCGATGGCCGCGGTGAAATCCTCCATCGCCACCGCCTCGGCATTGCGCCGGGTCGCCAGCAGCGTCGCCTCGTTGACCAGGTTGGCCAGGTCGGCACCGGTGAAGCCCGGGGTCAGCGCAGCGATGGCCTGCGGATCGACATCGGTGCCCAGCCGCGATTTCTTCAGATGCACATTGAGAATTTGCACCCGTCCGACCTTGTCCGGCCGATCGACCAGCACCTGACGGTCGAAACGGCCAGCGCGCAGCAGCGCCGGATCGAGAATCTCCGGGCGGTTGGTAGCCGCCAAGAGAACCAGCCCGCTGGAGGTATCGAAGCCGTCCATTTCCACCAGCAGCTGGTTGAGCGTCTGCTCCTTCTCGTCATGCCCGCCGGACAGCGGCCCGGCCCCGCGGGCGCGGCCAAGGGCGTCCAGCTCGTCGATGAAGATGATCGCCGGCGCCTGGGCGCGGGCCTGCTCGAACAGATCGCGCACCCGCGCGGCACCGACGCCGACGAACATCTCGACGAACTCCGAGCCGGAAATGGAGAAGAACGGCACCTTCGCCTCGCCAGCCACGGCACGCGCCAGCAGGGTCTTGCCGGTGCCGGGCGGGCCGACCAGCAGCACGCCCTTGGGCATGCGTCCACCGAGGCGGCCGTAGGTCTGCGGGTCGCGCAGGAACTCGATGATTTCCTTGAGCTCGTCCTTGGCCTCGTCGACCCCGGCGACGTCGGCGAAGCTCACCTTCATGTCGGTCTCGACGTAGACCCGCGCCTTGCTCTTGCCGATCTGCATCATCCCGCCGCCGCCCAGGCCGCTGCCGATGCGCCTGAGCAGGAACAGCCAGATGCCGAAGAACAGCGCCGCCGGGATGATCCAGGACAACAGGTCGCGCACCAGCGTGCTTTCCACCTTGCCGGTGTAGCGCACCGGGTACTGCTGCAAGTGCTCGGCCAGCTGCGGTTCGACGCGGTTACTGATGAAACGTCGCTGACCGCTGGCCAGCGGCTCCTTGAGGGTGCCCTCGATGCGCCGTTCGGTGATCGCCAGCTCGTCGACGCGGCCGTCCCTGAGATGCTGCTCGAACTCGCTGTAGGGGATGGTCGCCACCTCCTGCTGGATCGATAGCAGATACTGCAGGCCGAAGAACACCAGAATGGCGATCATCCAGTAATTCATGTGGAACTGAGTTCGGTCTTTCACACCTGTTCTCCTTGTGCCGCAGACGAGGAAATTATGCCTGCTGCGCGAGAGTCCAGCCTGAACCCAGATCAGTAATGCTGCACGCCGCTCAAAGACCGCCGCGCACGCCGAGCCCGACGCCCAGCTCCGCCGCCACGGCGAAGGGCAGCAGCAGCGTATCCACCAGGGCGCTGGCGGGCAGATCCAGCGCGGGATATTTCGGCGGCATGCCACCGAAACGATCCATCGGGCAACAGCCACCGTTGAGGCTGTACCAATCCAGGCGCGTGCCGGAGTAGATGATCGGCGCGCCAGGCTTGGCCGCATCCAGCGTGCGCACCGTGGCGCAACCGCCGAGCAGGCTCAGCGTCATCAGCACCAGCAGCGCCCGGCCGATCATCTCAGTCGTCGCTGACGATATGGTGCTCGCCCCAGCGCGGCAGCATGTCCTGCGGGATGTTGAGCAGATTGAGGATGCGTGCGACGACGAAGTCGACCAGGTCATCGATGGTCTGCGGCTGGTGATAGAAGCCCGGCGACGCCGGCAGGATGGTCACGCCGAGATTGGACAGCTTGAGCATGTTCTCCAGGTGAATGCTGGAGTACGGCGCTTCACGCGGCACCAGGATCAGCTGGCGGCGTTCCTTGAGGGCCACGTCGGCAGCGCGTTCGATCAGGTTGTTGCAGGCGCCGGTGGCGATCGCCGACAGCGTGCCGGTGGAACAGGGAACGACGACCATGGCCGTCGGCGCCCCGGAACCGGAGGCCGGCGGCGCCATCCAGTCCTCCTTGGCGAACACGCGAATCTGCCCTGCCGCCGCCCCGGTGTATTCGGAGAGAAACGCCTGCATGGCCTGCGGCTTGGCCGGCAGCACCACGTCGGTCTCGGTGGCCATCACCAGCTGCGCGGCCTTGGAGATCAGGAAGTGCACCTCGCGGTCTTCCTGGATCAGGCAATCGAGCAGGCGCAGGCCGTATTGCGCGCCGGATGCGCCGGTCATGGCCAAAGTGATGCGTTCCGGTCCGCTCATACATTTATTCCCTTGTAGCCGCTTGGTCGTGTTCGGGCGGGCTGAAGCGGAACGCCGCCCGGCCCACCCTACTTGCTGATGCGATCCGCGTGGAAATGCCTTCGGCGATTTCCACCCTACCCACGGTCTTCGTAGGGTGGAAAACCGCGAAGCGTTTTCCACCTTGAGCAATCAGCTCAACGCCTCAGCCAACTTGCCGTGCAACCCACCGAAACCGCCATTGCTCATCACCACCACCTGAGTGCCCGGCGCGGCGTCGGTTTTCACCTTGGCGATGATCGCCTCCAGCGAATCGCAGACCGTGGTCGGCACCGGGGAGCCGGCGACGGTCGCGGCGAGATCCCAGCCGAGGTTGGCCGGTGCGTACCAGATCGCCTGGTCGGCCAGCGCCACCGACTCCGCCAACCCCTCGCGATGCGCGCCGAGCTTCATCGAGTTGGAGCGCGGTTCGACCACCGCGATGATCGGCGTATCGCCGACGCGCTTGCGCAGCCCATCGAGTGTGGTGGCGATGGCAGTCGGGTGATGGGCGAAGTCGTCGTAAATGGTCACGCCGTTGACCTCGGCGACCTTCTCCATGCGTCGCTTGACGCTCAGGAACTCGCTCAGCGCCTCGGCGCCCTGCTTCGGCAGCACGCCGACATGCCGTGCTGCGGCGAGGGTTGCCAGTGCGTTGTTTACGTTGTGCTGGCCGGTCAGCTCCCATTCCACTACGCCCTGTACGGCGCCATCGAAGATCACTTCGAAGCGCGAGCCATCGGCACTGAGCAGGTTGGCCTGCCATTGGCCGCCTTCGCCGGTGGTCTGTACCGGCGTCCAGCAGCCCATTTCGATGACGCGCTTGAGCGCAGTTTCCGACTCGGGATGGATGATCAGTCCCTCACCCGGCACCGTGCGCACCAGATGATGGAACTGCCGCTCGATGGCGGCGAGATCAGGGAAGATGTCCGCGTGATCGAATTCCAGGTTGTTCAGGATCGCCGTGCGCGGGCGGTAGTGGACGAACTTGCTGCGCTTGTCGAAGAAAGCGCTGTCGTATTCGTCGGCCTCGACCACGAAGAATGGCGTGCCACCCAGCCGCGCGGAGATGCCGAAGTTCTGCGGCACGCCCCCGATGAGAAAGCCCGGGCTCATGCCGGCATGTTCCAGCACCCAGGCCAGCATGCTGCTGGTGGTGGTCTTGCCATGGGTACCGGCCGCGGCCAGGACCCAGCGCCCCTGCAGCACGTGATCGGCCAGCCACTGTGGGCCGGAGACATAGGGCAGGCCCTTGTTCAGTACGTACTCCACCGCCGGGTTGCCGCGCGACAGTGCATTGCCGATCACCACCAGGTCCGGCGCCGGCTCCAGCTGGCTCGGCTCGTAGCCTTGGGTCAGCTCGATGCCCTGGGCTTCGAGTTGGGTGCTCATCGGTGGATAGACGTTGGCGTCGGAGCCGGTGACGCGATGCCCGAGTTCCTTGGCCAGCACCGCGAGCGACCCCATGAAGGTGCCGCAGATGCCGAGAATATGGATATGCATTGTTGACCTCTGAAAAACGCCGCGCCACAGACTGTGAAAACTACTGCGCTCGGTCATGCTGCGTTTTCACACAGCCTGGCCAGGCGGCATGGCTGCGCATCTCGGCGCCGGAAACTGCGGCGCAGATTAGCACAGCACCGCCGCGCAAGCGGCCCCCGCCGGCACCCGAGCCTGGCCCGCATGTCATCTCGTTCGCCGGCTTCGACAAGCTGATCTACGCTGAAACGACCGCCGTTTCCTCGACCCTTACAAGAACCGGAGACTCATCATGCGTTACGCCCATCCTGGCAGCGAAGGCGCTGTCGTTTCCTTCAAGTCCCGCTACGGCAACTTCATCAATGGCGAGTTCGTGGAGCCCATCAACGGGCAGTATTTCACCAACCTGTCTCCGGTCAACGGACAGCCGATTGCTGAATTCCCGCGCTCCGACGCCGCCGATATCGAGAAAGCGCTGGACGCCGCCCATGCCGCCGCCGACGCCTGGGGCAAGACCAGCGTGCAGGCGCGCTCGCTGATCCTGTTGCAGATCGCCGACCGCATCGAGCAGAACCTGGAAATGCTCGCCATCACCGAGACCTGGGACAACGGCAAGGCGGTGCGCGAGACGCTGAACGCCGATATCCCGCTGGCGGCCGATCACTTCCGCTATTTCGCCGGCTGCATCCGCGCCCAGGAAGGCACCAGCGCCGAGATCGACGAGCACACCGCGGCCTACCACTTCCACGAGCCGCTGGGCGTGGTGGGGCAGATCATCCCGTGGAATTTCCCGATCCTGATGGCCGCCTGGAAACTCGCCCCGGCACTGGCGGCCGGCAACTGCGTGGTGCTGAAACCGGCCGAGCAGACCCCGCTGGGCATCGCGGTGCTGATGGAGGTGATCGGCGATCTGCTGCCCCCGGGCGTGCTCAACGTCGTGCAGGGCTACGGTCGTGAAGCCGGCGAGGCCCTGGCCTCGAGCAAGCGCATCGCCAAGATCGCCTTCACCGGCTCCACCCCGGTGGGCTCGCACATCATGAAGCGCGCCGCCGAGAGCATCATCCCGAGCACCGTGGAGCTGGGCGGCAAGAGCCCGAACATCTACTTCGAAGACATCATGCAGGCCGAACCGACCTTCATCGAGAAAGCCGCCGAAGGCCTGGTGCTGGGCTTCTTCAACCAGGGCGAGGTGTGCACCTGCCCATCGCGCGCGCTGGTGCAGGAATCCATCTACGCACCCTTCATGGAGGCGGTGATGAAGAAGGTCGCGCAGATCAAGCGCGGCGACCCGCTGGACACCGAGACCATGGTCGGCGCCCAGGCCAGCCAGCAACAGTTCGACAAGATCATGTCCTACCTGGAAATCGCCAAGGGCGAAGGCGCGGAAGTGCTTACCGGCGGCGCGGCGGAGAAGCTCGAAGGCTCGCTCGCGACCGGCTATTACATCCAGCCGACCCTGCTCAAGGGCACCAACCAGATGCGCGTGTTCCAGGAGGAGATCTTCGGCCCGGTGATCGGCGTCACCACCTTCAAGGACGAAGCCGAAGCCCTGGCCATCGCCAACGACACCGAGTACGGCCTCGGCGCCGGCGTCTGGACCCGCGACATCAACCGCGCCTACCGCATGGGCCGGGCGATCAAGGCCGGGCGCGTATGGACCAACTGCTATCACCTCTACCCGGCCCATGCCGCGTTCGGCGGCTACAAGAAGTCCGGCGTCGGTCGCGAAACCCACAAGATGATCCTCGACAGCTACCAGCAGACCAAGAACCTGCTGGTCAGCTATGACATCAACCCACTGGGCTTCTTCTAATAGATCGGCGCGGGTGGCGCACGCCGCCCGCGCCCTGAACAAGACACCTGCCGGGCTCCGCCGTGGTGCTGCGGAGCACGCAAAAGGTGCGTTCCTGCCAAACTTGGCTGACAAAACACCGTAAATATCGCATTTCCGGCGCGGGGCATGACGCTTGCTAGGGAGAGACCTGCCAACCTATCCAAGAGGATTTCCCCATGGCCCTCGAACACAGCCGTTCAACGCCACCGCACCATGCAATCGATTTCGAAACCGTTGGCAGTAGCTATTTCCAGGAACGCGAACTGAAGAAAGGCGCCGCCGGCTGGGTGCTGCTGGTCGGTCTTGGCGTCGCCTACGTGATCTCCGGCGACTATGCCGGCTGGAACTTCGGGCTCGCCCAGGGCGGTTGGGGCGGGCTGTTCATCGCCACGTTGCTGATGGCGACCATGTACCTGTGCATGTGCTTCTCGCTGGCCGAGCTGTCCTCGATGGTCCCCACGGCTGGTGGCGGCTACGGCTTCGCCCGCACCGCGTTCGGCCCGCTGGGCGGCTTTCTCACCGGCACGGCGATCCTCATCGAATACGCCATCGCGCCGGCGGCCATCGCCGTGTTCATCGGCGCCTACTGCGAGTCGCTGTTCGGCATCGGCGGCTGGGCGATCTATCTCGCCTTCTACATCATCTTCATCGGCATCCATATCTTCGGCGTCGGCGAGGCGCTGAAGCTGATGTTCATCATCACCGCCATCGCCGCCTTGGCGCTGGCCGTGTTCATCGTCGCGATGGTGCCGCACTTCTCGGTGGACAAGCTGCTCGATATCGCGCCGACCACCGCAGCCGGTGCCAGCGCCTTCCTGCCGTACGGCTACGTCGGTATCTGGGCGGCGATCCCCTACGCGATCTGGTTCTTCCTCGCCGTGGAAGGCGTACCGCTGGCCGCCGAGGAGACCAAGAACCCGCAGCGTGACATGCCGCGCGGCTTGATCGGCGCCATGCTGATTCTGGTCGCCTTCGCCGGGCTGATTCTCTTGGTCGGCCCCGGTGGCGCCGGTTCCAGCACGCTGGTGGCGTCCGGCAATCCGCTGGTGGAGGCACTGACCACCGCCTACGGCTCGTCCACCTGGATGAGCGGCTTCGTCAATCTGGTCGGCCTGGCCGGGCTGATCGCCAGTTTCTTCTCGATCATCTTTGCCTACTCGCGGCAGATCTTCGCGCTATCGCGGGCCGGCTACCTGCCGCGCAAGTTGTCGCTGACCAACCAGAACAAGGCGCCGGTGCTGGCCCTGGTGATCCCTGGCGTGATCGGCTTCCTGCTGTCGCTGACCGGCCAGGGCGACCTGCTGATCCTCGTCGCGGTGTTCGGCGCGACCATCTCCTACGTCTTGATGATGGCCTCGCACATCGTCCTGCGCCTGCGCCGGCCCGACCTGCATCGCCCGTACAAGACCCCTGGCGGCATCGTCACCTCGGGCGTGGCGCTGGTGCTGGCCTGCATCGCGGTCATCGCGGGCTTCCTGGTCGATCCGCGGGTGGTGATCGGCGCCGCGATCATCTACGGGATCTTCATCGCCTACTTCGCGATCTACAGTCGACACCATCTGGTGGCCGGCACGCCGGAAGAGGAATTCGCAGCGATCGAGAAGGCCGAGGCGTCGCTGCACTGAAAGAAGGAGGCTGACATGGCTTACTCGCACAGCGTGGGCGGCACCGCCTGGCGCTTCGACGATCTGCGCGAAGTGATGGCCAAGGCCAGTCCGGCGCGCTCCGGCGACCTGCTCGCCGGGGTCGCGGCGGGCAGCGATGCCGAACGCGTGGCGGCGCAGATGTGCCTGGCCGCAGTGCCACTCAAGCGCTTTCTCGAAGAAGCACTGATTCCCTACGAAAGCGATGAAGTCACCCGGCTGATCATCGACAGCCATGACGCGGCGGCTTTCGCCCCGGTCAGCCACCTGAGCGTGGGCGATTTCCGCAACTGGCTGCTCGGCGAGGAGGCGGACGAAGCCACATTGCGGGCGCTGGCGCCAGGACTGACGCCGGAAATGGTCGCTGCGGTGTCGAAGATCATGCGTGTGCAGGACCTGATTCTGGTGGCGCAGAAGGTGCGCGTCGTCACCCGCTTTCGCAACAGCATCGGTCTGGCCGGGCGCATGTCCACCCGGCTGCAGCCGAACCATCCGACCGACGACGGCGCCGGCATCGCCGCGAGCATTCTCGACGGCCTGCTCTACGGCAATGGCGATGCGGTGATCGGCATCAACCCGGCCACCGACAGCACCGCCGGCATCTGCGAGCTGCTGAAGATGCTCGACGCGGTGATAAGCCGCTACGAGATCCCGACCCAGGGCTGCATCCTCACTCACGTCACCACGTCCATCGAGGCGATCAACCGCGGCGCGCCGCTGGATCTGGTGTTCCAGTCCATCGCCGGCAGCGAGGCGGCCAACGCCAGCTTCGGCATCAACCTGGCGACCCTGCAGGAGGGCTACGAGGCCGGTCTGTCGCAGAAGCGCGGCACCCTCGGCGACAACCTCATGTATTTCGAGACCGGCCAGGGCAGCGCGCTCTCGGCCAACGCCCATCACGGCGTCGATCAGCAGACCTGCGAAGCCCGCGCCTACGCCGTCGCGCGCCGCTACAAGCCGCTGCTGGTGAACACCGTGGTCGGCTTTATCGGCCCGGAATACCTCTACAACGGCAAGCAGATCATTCGCGCCGGTCTGGAGGACCACTTCTGCGGCAAACTGCTCGGCGTGCCCATGGGTTGCGACATCTGCTACACCAACCACGCCGAAGCCGACCAGGACGACATGGACATGCTGCTGACCCTGCTCGGCACGGCGGGCATCAACTTCATCATGGGCATCCCGGGCTCGGATGACGTGATGCTCAACTACCAGACCACTTCCTTCCACGACGCGCTCTACGTGCGCCAGGTGCTGGGCCTACGGCCCGCGCCGGAGTTCGAGGAGTGGCTGGCGAAGATGCAGATTCTCCGGCAGGACGGCAACCGCCTGCAGCTCGGCCGCGAACTGCCCGAAGCCTTCCGCCGGGCGCTGGAGCAGCAGGCATGAGGCGCTGCCCCATTCGCCGCCAGCAGCGTGGAAAACGCTGCGCGCTTTTCCACGCGTCTGTTCACGCGCCTGACCGCTACGCTCCGAGGTAGCCATGCCCGACCGCTCCCCCACCACCGAAAATCCGTGGCAGCACCTGCGCCAGCTGACCCCGGCACGCATCGCCCTTGGCCGCGCCGGCATCAGCCTGCCCACCGATGCGCAGTTGGATTTCCAGTTCGCCCACGCCCAGGCGCGCGACGCCGTGCATTTGCCGCTGGACTGCGAAGCGCTGGCTGCCGAGCTGAAGAAACATGAACTTGGCTGCCTGCACCTGCGCAGCGCCGCGTCAGACCGGCAGATCTATCTGCAGCGCCCCGACCTCGGTCGACGCCTCGACGAAGCCAGCGCCGCCACGCTCGACGAGCATGCGGGCGACGGCTGCGATCTGGCGCTGGTGATCGCCGACGGCCTCTCCGCACTGGCGGTGCAGCGCCACGGCGCACCGATGGTCTTGAAGATCGCCGAGCAGTGTCAGGCCGAAGGCTGGGCGCTCGGACCGATCACCCTGGTCCAACAGGGCCGCGTGGCGATTGCCGACGAGATCGGCCAGCGGCTCAAAGCTCGGATGGTGGTGATTCTGCTCGGCGAACGCCCAGGCCTCAGCTCGCCGGACAGCCTGGGCCTGTACTTCACCTGGGCGCCGCAGGTCGGCCGGCACGATGCGCAGCGCAACTGCATTTCCAACATTCGCCCCGAGGGTCTGAGCTACAACCTGGCCACGCACCGCCTGCTCTACCTGATGCGCGAAGCCAGCCGCCGGCAGCTCTCCGGCGTACAGCTCAAGGACGAAGCAGAAGTCCCCGCGCTGGATGGTGAACCCCGCGCCGGCAACTTCCTGCTCGGCTGAGCCGGCTCAGGCCGGCTGCCAGGGCTCAAGCGTCTGGCTGTAGACCAGCGTGCCGTCGATGTCGCGCAGACTCACGCCCAGCGCACCGCTCTGCGCGTCGATCTCCACCTCGCCGAAAAACTGGAAGCCGGCCCGCGGCGAGCTGTTCGGCGTGGGCGCCGCCTTCTGGAAGACCACTTCCGGACCGAAGGTGCCGTCCAGCGGATTCGGTCCGAAGCTGCCGGCGTTCAGCGGGCCGGCGACGAACTCCCAGAACGGTTCGAAACGCTGAAAGGCAGCGCGATTGGGGTGATAGTGGTGCGCCGCGCAGTAGTGCACATCCGCCGTCAGCCAGACGGTATTGCGCACCCGCGCGCGCTGGATGAAGGTCAGCAGGTCGGCGATCTCCAGCTCGCGGCCCAACGCCTCGCCGTCGTTGCCATTGGCGATCGCCTCCCAGCGCGGGCCATCGGGCACATGCAGGCCAATGGGCATGTCGGCGGCGATGACCTTCCAGGTTGCGCGCGAGGCGCTCAGCTCGCGCTTGAGCCAGCGCAGCTGCTCGCGGCCGAGAAACGCCGTGTCGGCGCCCTGCTCCGCCTGCAGGTTGTGGGTGTTGGGCCCGCGATAGCTGCGCATATCCAGCACGAACACATCCAGCAGCGGCCCGTAGCTGACCTTGCGATAGATGCGCCCAAGCTTGTCGCGGCGGGCGATGCGCATGGGTGCGTATTCCAGGTAGGCCTGGCGTGCGCGGCGGACCAGGGTATCGATGTCGCGCACCTGCTGATAGCGGTCGTCCAGCACCTTGCTCGGCGACCAGTTGTTGGTCACCTCGTGATCGTCCCACTGCCAGATCTGCGGCACCTCGGCGTTGAAGGCTCGCAGGTTCTCGTCCAGCAGGTTGTAGCGGTAGTTGCCGCGAAACTCGTGCAGCGTCTCGGCGACCTTGCTCTTTTCCTCGGTGACCAGGTTGCGCCAGACGCTGCCGTCCTCGGCGGTCACTTCGGCGGGGATCGGCCCGTCGGCATAGATGACGTCGCCGCTGTGCAGGAAGAAGTCCGGCCGGCGCAGGCGCATGCTTTCGTAGATGCGCATGCCGCCGAAGTCCGGGTTGATGCCGTAGCCCTGGCCGCAGGTATCGCCACCCCAGACGAAACGAATGTTGCGCGGACGCGTTGGCGCGCTGCGCAGGTGGCCGAACCAGGGCTCGCTGAGCACGCCGCTGCGAGCATCCTCGAAGCGCGCGCGGTAGAAGATCGACTGATCCGCCGGTAGCCCGCGCAGATCGACGCGGGCGGTGTAGTCCTGACCGGCATCGGTCACCGAGGAGATCATGCGCCGCGGATTGCCGAAACGGCTGCGCGTGTCCCACTCGACGATCAGCCGCCCGGGGCGGTCGCCGCGGCTCCAGATCAACGCGCGGCCGTCCGTCACGTCGCCGGACTGCACACCGTCGAGCATCTGCGGGCGCTCGCGCGGCGCGGCGATGATGGCGGGCGCGACGCCCAGGGCCGGCAGCGCGAGGCCGGCGCCGATGCCCTGCAGCAGTTGGCGGCGTTTCTGATCCGGTGCGGTCATCTCGGAAGTCTCCTGGCGAGTGGGGGGTTCTCCTGATGTAGCCGCCCCGCTTGACAGTCCCGTGACGCGCCGACCGACGGCACGCTCAGCCAGCCGTCAGCAACAGCACGGCCTCGATTTCGAACAGCATGCCGTCGAGCGCCAGACGCGGCACCGGGATCAGCGTGCACGCAGGCTTCGGCCCCGCGCCCAGCGCTCGCTGCAATTCTTCGCCGAAGATGTGCAGGCGCTCCTCGCTGTGCTCGACGATCAGAACGCCGAGCTTGGCGATCTGCGCCGGCGTGCCACCCGCCGCCTCGATGGCGATGCACAGATTGCGCAGCGCCTGGCGCACCTGATCGCGGAAATCCTCGGACAAGCGACCATCGGCAGTCTCCCCGCCCTGCCCGGCGATGAACGCCATCCGCGCACCGGGCGGCAGCACTGCCACGTGGGAGTAGCCATTGGGCGTCGGGTCGTACAGGCCGGGCGGATTGATCAGGGAGAGGGCCTCACGGCCGCCGTGTTCAGTCATTGCAATGCTCCTCCTGTTGCGCCGCTTGCTGCGAGGCAGGCCGACGCGAGAATTCACCGGGCGCAATCGCCCGGCACATTCACCGTAGCAGGGGGCCGATAATCCGCCATTTGCTTGCCCGCATTTCGCCGTCGCGCTTATGGTGAGCGCCCCGCTTCGTTGGAGCCTCCGTGCATGTGGTCCTTCCGCGCCTGGCAGCGCAAACGCATCCTCGCCCGCAACCCGGTCGATGCCGATCTGTGGCAGCAGGTGCTCGACAGCCTGCCGATTCTCGACGGCCTGAGCGACGACGAGCTGAATCGCCTGCGTGAGCGCGCCGTGCTGTTCCTGCACGACAAGCGCCTGACACCGCTGGCCGGTATCGAGCTGCAGGCCGAGGACCGCCTGCGCCTGGCGCTGCAGGCGCAACTGCCGCTGCTGCACCTGGCCGATCTCGGCTGGTACCGCGGTTTTCACGAGATCGTGATCTACCCCGACGACTTCCTCAGCCCGCAGAAGCACCGCGATGCCGCCGGCGTCGAGCATGAATGGGACGCCGAGCACAGCGGTGAGGCCTGGCTGCAGGGCCCGGTGATCCTGGCCTGGCCCGGCGTGCAGCAGAGTGGCGGCTGGGAGGCCTACAACCTGGTGATCCACGAGCTGGCGCACAAGCTGGACATGCTCAACGGCGACGCCAACGGCTTGCCGCCGCTGCACCGGCAGATGCGCATCGACTCCTGGGCCGGCGCCATGCAGCGCGCCTACGACCAGCTCGACCGCATGCTCGATGCCGACCCGGATGCCGAAACGCCGATCGACCCCTACGCCGCCGAGAACCCGGCGGAATTCTTCGCCGTTACCAGCGAGTACTTCTTCAGCGCACCGGACGTGCTGCAGCAGGCCTTTCCCGAGGTCTATGCACAGCTTGCGGGCTTCTACCGGCAGGACCCGCTGGCGCGCCTGCAACGCCTGCAGACCGAACATCCCGCCTACCGGGAACCTGCGTAGGCCGGGCGCGTCGAAGCCGGCGTGCATTGCACGCGACATTGCGCCTATAATCGCGCCCACTTTTTTCCGCCCCCAGGCCGCGCTGGCCGATCAGGAGCCCATCGTTCATGAGCTACAGCAAAGTCCCGGCTGGCAAAGACCTGCCGAACGACATCTACGTCGCCATCGAGATCCCGGCCAACCACGCGCCGATCAAGTACGAAATCGATCACGACACCGACTGCCTGTTCGTCGACCGCTTCATGGCCACCCCGATGTTCTACCCGGCCAACTACGGCTTCATTCCGCACACCCTGGCCGATGACGGCGACCCCCTCGACGTGCTGGTCGTGACCCCCTATCCGGTTGCCCCGGGTTCGGTCATCCGCTGCCGTCCGGTCGGCGTACTGAACATGACCGACGAAGCCGGCGGTGACGCCAAGCTGATCGCCGTCCCGCACGACAAGCTGACCCAGCTGTACGTGGACGTGAAGGAATACACCGACCTGCCTGCGCTGCTGATCGAGCAGATCAAGCACTTCTTCGAGAACTACAAGGATCTCGAGAAGGGCAAGTGGGTCAAGGTCGAAGGCTGGGAAGGCGCCGACGCCGCCCGTGCAGCAATCACCAAGGCGGTTGCGGCTTACCAAAAATAAGCCAACGCCACCCCCTGAAGCCGGCCACAAGCCGGCTTTTTATTGCCTGCGATTCAGCCTTCCGCTTCGTCCTCTGGGCGGCCGACGCGAACCTGGTTTCGACCTCCGTGCTTGGCGTCATAGAGCGCCTTGTCCGCCCACGCGATCAACTGATCGATCTCATGCTGCCCGGCATCCGTCTGGGCCACGCCGATGCTAACCGTGATCTCGATGTTGCCCGCCGCGGTCGTCAATGGCGTCTGTTCGATGGCCAAGCGGATCTTCTCAGCCACACTGCGTGCGCCGTCGAGATCTGTATGCGGCAAGGCAATTGCAAACTCCTCCCCACCCAGACGGCCGAACAGGTCGTGCGCGCGCAGCATGCTGGCGCATATGGCAGTGAACTGCTTGAGCACTGCATCGCCGATCGGATGGCCGTACACATCATTGACGCGTTTGAAGTGGTCAATGTCGAGCATGAGCAGGCTCAGGCTTTCAGCGTGGCGGCGAGCCCGGGCAAGCTCGGCCTCCAGGCTAGCCAGGAACGATCGACGGCTGCTCACCCCCGTCAATACGTCGGTATTGGCCAGCTGCGCCAGTTGATCGTGAGCCTGGCGCAGCCTTTCCGTGCTCTGGAAATAGCGGCAACTCAGCACGAATATCAGCAGTGCGACCGCCGCCAGCAGCAGCGAGATGATGCCAGCCGAGACGATCAGCAACTCCCGGCGCTTGTCGAACGCGGCCATGAAATCCTTCGGCGATAACAGCACCACGACCACGACGCCATCATTGGTCAACCGCCGATAGGCACCCAGGCGATACTCGCCATCTATCGCGCTGACGCCTTCGTAGTAGCCGCGCGCAGGGGCATTCGGATCGAAATAGGGCTTATTTTCCGGCAACTTGAAGCGCCCGTAGCGACTTGGTATCGGGGTTCCTGAGGCGATGGCGCGCAAGCTTCGGTCGGTACCCACGAGCACGATGCTGCCATTTGGCCCGACGTTGATCTGCTGGTAATAGTCGGTAAAGAAGCTGGTGGGCATGGAAAGCACCAGCACACCGGCAAACTCACCATTCTGGTGAATGGGGCGGGTGAACTGGATAGTCCACTGTTTCGACACCCTGCCCAATACCGGCTTGCTAATGAACAGACGATCTTCTAGCGGGTGATCTTGGTGAACACGAAAATGCTCGCGATCACTCAGATCCACAGGTTTGTCGGAAGGGGCGAGATTGGAGAAAACCAACAAGCCATTCTTGTCTATCACCGCCAGCTGCGTGACGAAACCTCCGTAGCCCTGCAATCCATCGTACACGTAGTGTTGAGTTTGAGGGTACTGGAGCATGTGTTTGCGCATATCCAATAACACAATATCCATTAGCTCGATCACGCTATGCACGTGCGCCTCGAATGCTGTGGCCAGGTTCATTGCATCATTACGCGCCGTTTCTGTGGCCAGGGCGCGCTGATGCTTGACCTCATCAATAACAAAGGCCCACATAGGCACCAATGCGAGGACAAGAATTAGAGCTGCCAGTAGTCCTGCTTTATGTCTCAAGCGTTCCCCCGACGGGCATACACAAAATTCTCGATATGAGGAGGTTAACCAGCCGCCCAGCTCGGCCTTTGGGCACGTGACCGAACGCACAGTGCTGGACTGGATGCAGGCCTCCAATGGCTATGCAGCGCCGCTATAATGTCATGGCGCCATTATTTGAGCTAGACGACAGCATTGGCGTCACTTTATTGACAATCTTCAAATGTCCCCTTCTTTAGCAGGGATTCCCGTGACTGTACGGTTTCGCTATGGTGGCAATCAGGTATCACGGAGTGATCGCATGGTCCGAGGCTCAATCCTATTGCTGATGTTCATCGCCTTGCTCGGCTGCCAGCCCGACCCGAACGCCGTCCGGGTCGGCAGTAACCGCTGGCTCGGTTACGCCCCGTTCTATCTGGCGGACGAATTGCAATGGACGGCTCCAAGCGACATCCGCCTGGTCGAGTACCCAACCACCACCGGCGTACTGCGCGGCTTTCGCAACGGCATGCTGGATGCTGCCATGCTGACCCTGGACGAAACGCTGCTGCTGCAGGCCAGCACCGATCTGAATCTGGAGATCATCCTGATCGCGAGCGTCTCCGCCGGCGCGGACGTCCTCTTCGCCCGCGCCCCGATCGCCACCCTCGACGATCTGCGCGGCCGACGAATCGGCGTGGAAAACACCGCGCTCGGCGCCTATTTCCTCTCCCGCGTGCTGGATCAGGCGCAGCTGGACATCGCAGACCTGGACGTGGTCAGCCTGCCGGTACATGAGCAGGTCGAGGCGTATACCGCCGGTCGCGTCGATGCGGTCATCACCTTCGCCTCGGAAGGGCCGGCGCTGGAGGCCAGCGGAGCGCGCCGCATCTTCGACAGCCGCCAATTGCCGGGCGAGATCGTCGACGTCTTGGTCGTTGATCGCCAGCGGGTCAGTCCTGAACAGCGCAGGCGCCTCAGAGCGCTCTGGTTCGATGCCTTGCGCGCCTGGCAGGAACAACGTGCCAAGACCGACCCGCATCTGCTCGCACGCCTGGGCCTGACGCCCGCGGCGCTGCAGGTCACGCTGAACGGCCTGCTCATGGGCGATCGCACGGTCAATCACGAGTGGCTCGACGACGGCCAGCTACATCGCAGCATCGCACGCCTGAACCAGTACATGAGCGAACGACAACTGCTGAACAACGTCCGGCATGAGGGGCTGGTCCCCCGCTGCGAGGTGCTCGAATGCTGACAAGATTGTCACTGCGCAAATCGCTGCCCCTGCTGCTGGGCATCTTCGGCCTGATGTTCACCGTGCTGTTGACCACCTGGCACCTGCCGACGCGGATCGAAGAAACGCTCACCGACTGGCGCGACCACACCGCGCAGCACCTCGCCCTGCTGCAGAGCAGCCTGAGCGATCACCGCCGGCTGGGACGCAACGCCGAGCTGGAGACCGAGCTGGCCGACCTGGCGAGCCTGGAGGGGGTACGCTGGGCGATGGTGATCGGCCCTGATCTGCAGATAATCGCCACCACCCGGCTGGGCCTGACGACCGCGCGGCTGGAGCTGATCGACGCCGCCGCGCTCAAGGCCCATGTTGACAGCGGTCGCCCGGCCTGGGCCGGCGAAGGCACGCGGCAACTGGCGATCTACCCGCTGGACCGTGTCGCGCAGGACGGCACGCCGGTGCGCGAAGCGCTGCTAGCCGAGTACGACTTCACGCCGATGCTGGCACAGACCAAACGTGACGCCTGGTTCTATCTGGCCCAGACCCTGACGTTATTGCTGCTGCTCGGCCTGATCCTCAACCGCATCTACGGCCGCCTGCTGACGCGCCGCCTGGCGCGCATCGACCAGGCCGCACGGCAGTTCGCCATCGACCAGCGGCCACAAACCCTGGCGGTGGCCGGCCGTGATGAGATCGGCCGGCTCGCCGCCACCCTCAGCCGCATGATGAACCAGTTGCACGAGCGGCAGCTGGCCCTCAGCGAAAGCGAACAGTTGATGCGCGACTTGGTCGACACGGCACCGATCGGCATGCTGGTGGTCGACCGCGAGCTGCGAGTGCTGCAGGCCAACCCGGCGGCGGCTGCGCTGTTCGGCTGCACGCCGGAGGAGCTAATCGGCAACCTGCCGGGCGACCGCCTGGCAGAGAGCGATGCCACCGCGCGCCTGCGCAGCACGCCGGCGAACACTACGCTGGAGCTGACCGGCCGCCGAAACGGTCAGGACATTCCGCTGGAGATCAGCTGCTCGCCCTTCCAGCGCTACGGCGTGCGCCATTTGCTGGTCCTGCTGCGCGATATCAGCGACCGCCTGCGCGCCGAGCAACGGCTGCGTTTTCTCGCCCACTTCGATCCGCTGACCCAGCTGGCCAACCGCAACTACCTGATGCAGCGCCTCGACCAGCTGTTGGCAGCCCGCCTGCCGCTGAGCCTGCTCTACCTCGATCTGGACCACTTCAAGCGCATCAACGACAGCCTCGGTCATGAAGTCGGGGACAAGCTGCTGATACAGATCGGCGATCGCCTCGGCCAGCTGATGCCGGAAAAATCCCTGCTTTCGCGTACCGGCGGCGACGAGTTCATGCTGTTGCTCGACGGCAGCGATGCCCGGCGTGCGGAACAGCTGGCGCAACGCATCATCGACCGCTTCGAGCTGCCGGTGCGCATCGGTCAGTACGAGTGCTTCGTCAGCCCGAGCATCGGCATCGCGGTCAGTGACGGCCGGCACAGCGCCACCGAGCTGCTCAAGCGCGTCGACCTGGCGTTGTATGCGGCCAAGGATGCCGGACGCAATCGCACCGTCATCTACAACGAAGCGCTCAGCGACGCAGCCGCCAGCCGCCGCGAACTGGAGCAGGCGCTGCGGCGCGCGCTGGATCACGAAGAGTTCGTGCTGCACTACCAACCGCAGGTCAACACCCAGGGTGAGCCGGAAGTCATGGAGGCCCTGCTGCGCTGGGCCTCGCCGGACCGAGGTCTGGTACCACCCGGAGAGTTCATTCCGGTGCTGGAAGAGAGCGGCATGATCATCGAGGCGACCCGCTGGGTGTTTCGCGAAGCATGCCGCCAGGCATGCCGCTGGCACGCCATGGGGCATGCGCTGCGCATCGCGGTCAACCTGTCGCCACTGGACTTCCGGCAGGCGGATCTGGCCGGCAGCCTGCTGGCGATTCTCGAGGAAGAAGGTGCATCGGCGAGCATGCTGGAACTGGAGGTCACCGAGAGCGCACTGCTCGAAGCGGACGAGCATGTCCAGCAGACCCTCAGCCGCCTGAAGGCGGCCGGACTGCCGCTGCTGCTCGACGATTTCGGTACCGGCTATGCCTCGCTGACCTACCTGCAACGCTTTCGTTTCGATGGCATCAAGATCGATCGCGAATTCGTCAGCGGGCTGCCGGATAGCGAACAGTCGGTCGCGCTGGTACGCGGCATCCTCACCATGGCCAGCCACCTCGGCCTGCACGTGGTCGCCGAAGGGGTGGAGAACGAGCGCCAGGCGGCGTTCCTGCGGCTCAACGGCTGCCCCAGCCTGCAGGGCTTCCACTACGCACGGCCGCAACCGGCGGCGCAGTGCCGCCTGCAGCAGAACGGTCGGCCGATCAATCTGCAGCTGCCGCTGGACGGCTGAAGGTCGACCGGCGTGTCAGCATCAAGCCCGCAACTGGCCGCTGGCGGTACCCGTCTGGGCTAGCAGCGCAAAGCCTGTTGCCAGCACTTTCGCCGCACCGACGGCGAGCTCTGCGGCAGCCGCCCGAAGCTGCCACTCGCCGAGCGGAAAAGGCGGGTGCGCAAGCGGGATCACTGAACGGCGACGCAGGATAGCGGGCATCCCGCCAGCCTACGCAGGTTGATACACATCACGCGGGCGAACCTTGTGGCTGCCGCGGGCGTTTCTTTGCTAATGTCGCGCCCGTTTCCGACTCGCCGCCGACGACAGGTTCCCGCATGGCCCGCAAGAAAGCTGCCCTCGATTTCGAACAATCCCTCGCCGAGCTGCAACAGCTGGTCGAGCGCCTGGAAAGCGGCGAGCTGTCGCTGGAAGACTCGCTGACCTGTTTCGAACAGGGCATCGGCCTGACCCGCGACTGCCAGGCGGCACTGAGCCAGGCCGAACAGAAGGTGCAGATCCTGCTGGAGCGCGACGGCAGCCTGCAGGAAGCCCCCTTCGAGTCGGCCCCCGAAGCATGATCATCGGCGACTACCAGAAAAGTTGTCAGCAGCGCGTCGACAGCTGCCTCGAAACCCTGTTCGTCCCGCCGCTGCCGCAGCTCGAGCGGCTCTATCAGGCCATGCGCTACAGCGTGATGAACGGCGGCAAGCGCGTCCGCCCGCTGCTGGTCTATGCCGCCTGCGAAGCGTTGAACGGCGACAAGGCCAGCGCTGACGGCGGCGCCTGCGCGGTCGAGCTGATCCACGCCTACTCGCTGGTGCACGACGACTTGCCGGCCATGGACGACGACGACCTGCGCCGCGGCCAGCCGACCACCCACAAGGCCTTCGACGAAGCCTGCGCCATCCTTGCCGGCGACGGCCTGCAAAGCCTGGCCTTCGAGGCCATGGCCCAGGCCGAACACAATCCGCAGGACGCCACGCTGCGCCTGCGCATGTTCGCCGTGCTGGCGCGCGCCGCCGGGCCGGCGGGCATGGTCGGCGGCCAGGCCATCGACCTTGGATCGGTCGGTCTCAAGCTCGATCGCAACGCCCTGGAGCTGATGCACCGGCACAAGACCGGCGCGCTGATCGAGGCCAGCGTGCAACTCGGCGCGCTCGCCAGCGGCCATGCCGACGCCGACAACCTCGCCTCGCTGAGCCAGTACGCGCGCGCCATCGGCCTGGCCTTCCAGGTCCAGGACGACATTCTCGACGTGGAAAGCGATACCGCGACCCTGGGCAAGCACCAGGGCGCCGACATCGCCCGGGACAAACCGACCTACCCGGCCCTGCTCGGCATGGACGCAGCCAAGGCCTACGCCCTGGAGTTGCGCGACCAGGCACTGCACGCGCTGCGGCCGTTCGATACCGCCGCCGAGCCGCTGCGCGAGCTGGCGCGCTACATCGTCGAACGACGCAACTGAGCCTTTCGCCGAAATAGCAGTCAAACCCCTACCGGACCCAGGGCCGTTCTTATCGAAGGGCCCATCGGGTAAACTGCCGCTCTTTTTTCAACAACAACGATCCGCCTGATGCCCAAGACTTTTCACGAGATCCCTCGGGTTCGCCCCGCGACGCCCGTTCTTGACCGAGCGGCGACCCCCGAACAGCTGCGCCGACTGGGCGAGGCGGAACTCGAAGAGCTTGCCAACGAATTGCGCCAGGAGCTGTTGTACAGCGTCGGCCAGACTGGCGGCCACTTCGGCGCCGGCCTCGGCGTGATCGAGCTGACCATTGCCCTGCACTACGTCTACGACACGCCGGATGACCGCCTGGTGTGGGACGTCGGCCACCAGGCCTATCCGCACAAGATCCTCACCGGGCGCCGCCAACGCATGGCCACGCTGCGTCAGAAGGAAGGCCTGGCCGCCTTCCCGCGCCGCTCGGAAAGCCAGTACGACACCTTCGGCGTCGGTCATTCCAGCACCTCGATCAGCGCCGCTCTGGGCATGGCGGTCGCCGCTCGTCTCAAAGGCGAGCAGCGCAAGTCCATCGCAGTGATCGGCGACGGCGCGCTCACCGCCGGCATGGCCTTCGAGGCGCTGAACCACGCGCCGGAAGTCGGCGCCAACATGCTGGTGGTGCTCAACGACAACGACATGTCGATTTCGCGCAACGTCGGCGGGCTGTCCAACTACCTGGCCAAGATTCTCTCCAGCCGCACCTATTCGAGCATGCGCGAAGGCAGCAAGAAGATCCTCTCACGCCTGCCGGGCGCCTGGGAAATAGCGCGTCGCACCGAGGAATACGCCAAGGGCATGCTGGTGCCCGGCACACTGTTCGAAGAGCTGGGCTGGAACTACATCGGCCCCATCGACGGCCACGACCTGCCGACGCTGATCGCCACCCTGCGCAACATGCGCGACCTCGACGGCCCGCAGTTCCTCCATGTGGTGACTAAGAAAGGCAAGGGCTTCGCCCCCGCCGAAGCCGATCCGATCACCTGGCATGCGATCAGCAAGCTGGAGCCGGTCGGCGCCCCGGCCAAACCGAAGAAGCCCTCCGGGCCCAAGTACTCCAACGTGTTCGGCCAGTGGCTGTGCGACATGGCCGCCGCCGACCCGCGCCTGACCGGCATCACCCCGGCGATGAAGGAAGGCTCGGATCTGGTGGCCTTCAGCGAGCGCTACCCGGAGCGTTACTTCGATGTCGCCATTGCCGAGCAGCACGCCGTGACGCTGGCGGCCGGCATGGCCTGCGAAGGCATGAAGCCGGTGGTGGCGATCTACTCGACGTTCCTCCAGCGCGCCTACGACCAGTTGATCCACGACGTCGCGGTGCAGAACCTCGACGTGCTGTTCGCCATCGACCGCGCCGGTCTGGTCGGCGAAGACGGCCCGACCCACGCCGGCAGCTTCGACCTGTCCTACCTGCGCTGCATCCCCGGCATGCTGGTGATGACGCCCAGCGACGAGAACGAGATGCGCCGCATGCTCACCACCGGCTACCACTTCGAAGGCCCGGCCGCGGTGCGCTACCCGCGCGGCAGCGGCCCCAACGCCACCATCGAGCCAGGGCTGGAACCGCTGGAGATTGGTAAGGCCGTGGTGCGCCGTCAGGGCAGCAAGGTGGCGCTGCTGGTGTTCGGCGTGCAGCTGCCCGAGGCGTTGCAGGTCGGCGAGGCGCTGGACGCCACGGTGGTCGACATGCGCTTCGTCAAACCGCTCGATGAAGCCCTGCTGCGCGAGCTGGCGGGCAACCACGAGCTACTGGTGACCATCGAAGAGAACAGCATCATGGCCGGTGCCGGCAGCGCGGTCGCCGAGTTCCTGACTGGCGAAAGCATTCTCAAACCGATGCTGCATCTGGGCCTGCCCGACTACTACGTCGAGCACGCCAAGCCCAGCGAAATGCTCGCCGAGTGCGGCCTGGATGCCGCCGGCATAGAGGCGGCGGTGCGCAAGCGTCTGGCGGCGCTGGGCAACGCCTGACGTCGTTTCGGTGGATGGGTGGAAAACTGCGAAGCATTTTCCACCAGCCAGCGCCTCGACCATCTCCTCCGCGCATTCAGCGCAACAGCAAATCCCCCTCGATCGGCACGTAACGCGTCGCCGCACGGATCAGCGATTGCGCGGTAAGTCCGGGTACGCCATAGGCGGTCGCTTCGGCGCCGCCGGCTCGCACCCGCTCGAGCAGCAGGTCGAAATCGCCATCGCCGGACGCCAACGCCACCTCGTCGACTCGCCCCGCGGCATCCAGCACATCGATGGTGATGCCCACGTCCCAGTCGCCCTTGGCCGAACCGTCGCTGCGCTGGATATAGGGCTTGAGCTTCACCGTGAAGCCAAGATTGCGCAGGATCTGCTGGAACTGCTGCTGCCGCGCATCGCCACGCTCGATGGCGTAGGCATAGGCCTCGACGATGGTGCCGCGACGACTGACATCGGCCCACAGCGCGGAGTAGTCGAAGTGGCAGCCATGGGCCTGCCGCACGGTGTAGTAGAGGTTCTGTACATCGGCGAACAGGGCGATCTTCTTCACGCGGCGGCCCGAATCTGAAAGGGGGCTCCAGTATGGACGGCGAAATCGCGCATGTCCCGTCCTTGCCGCATCCGTTACAGTGGCGCCCCGAAACGACTACCTCACCTTCGGTCTGCAATGAACGTTCTTGCCATCCTGCGTGACGCCTGGTTCTTCTACTCCCGTCACTTCCCGACCATCGTCCGGCTCTGCCTGCCGCTGATCCTGCTCGAAAGCGCGACGCGCCTGGCGCTCGACCACTGGCTCGGCGAAAACGTCCTGCCCGCCCTGGACCTGCTGGTGGGCCTGATCTTCTACCCGCTGTACGTTGGCGCGCTGATCCTCTTTCTGGACGCGCGCAGCCGTGGCCATGATCCGGCGCTGCGCGCGGTCTACGGCCGGGCGCTGCCGTTGTGGCCGGCGTTGGCGGTGCTCTCGGGGCTGGGCACGCTGCTGATCATGCTCGGCGCCTCGCTGTTCGTGCTGCCCGGCATCTGGGTAATGGTCAAGATCGCCTTCGCCGAGTACCTGCTGGTCTTGCGCGGGCTGACACCGCTGGCAGCGCTGAAGCAGAGCTTCCTCCTCACCCGCGGACATTTTCTGCTGATACTCGGCTGCGTGATGACCGTGCTGTTGCCGATCTGGATGCTGGAAATCTGGATCGCCGCCCAGCTGTTCGCCGAGCAGACGCCGCCGCTGCTGCCGGCCATGTTGCTGGATGCCGTGGTCGGCCTGCTGCAGTTGCTGCCGACGATCATGCTGTTCCGCTGCTTCATGCTCTGCACCGAGCCGCCGATAGGTCAGCCGGACAACGACTGAGCGGCCTTTCGACGGTGGTTCAGGCGAGGCGCGCAGCGCCTGCTAGGCTTGCTTCGGCCACATCAGGAGAGCCCGCCATGGCCGAACAGAACCCAAGCATCCTTTCGCACATCTCCCTGGGCAGCAATCGCTTCGACGAAGCGGTTGCCTTCTATGACCAGGTCCTCGCCATCCTTGGCTGCAAGCGCATCCTCGAACACCCCGGCGCCGTCGCCTGGGGCCGTGAATACCCGGAATTCTGGATTCAACGTCCCTTCGACGGCGGCAGCGCGTCGGTGGGCAACGGCACCCATGTCGGCTTTTTCGCCGCGGATCAGGCCGAGGTCGACGCCTTCCATCGCGCGGCGCTCGCCGCCGGCGCAGCCGATGAAGGCACACCCGGCCCGCGCCCGGAATATGGCGAGCCCTACTACGGCTGTTTCGTGCGTGATCTGGACGGCCACAAGATCGAAGCGTCCTACTGGGACGTGGCGCTGATGCAGCAACTCTACGGCAGCTAGCCCGCCGCGTTCAGGAGGCGCGCCCGCCAAGCAGTCGCGGTAACAGCAGGCTCTGGTACAGCCGCGGAAAACAGCGCGCCAGCAGCTGGGCCTTCCAGTCCAGGTTGGACAGCACCAGCAGCCGACGCCGGCGCAGTGCGCCCTGATAGATCGCCTCGGCCACGTCCTGCGGCGAAGCGACCCGGCCGATGTCCAGCACCGGGGTCGGCGCGGTCGAGCCATCGCCAACCAGCACGTTCTTGCGCAGATCGGTGGCGGTGTAACCGGGACAGACCAGCATGACGTTGACATCGCTCTCGCGCAGCTCGCAACGCAGCGTCTCGAACAAACCGTGCAGGGCATGCTTGCTGGCGTTGTAAGCGGCCCGGTTGGGCACCGGCGCATACTGCGAAAGCGAGCTGAGTACGATGATCTGCCCGCCACGGGCGATCAGGCTCGGCAGCGCCGCCTGGGTGCAATGCAGTGCGCCATAGAAGTTCACTGCCATCACCCGCTCGAACACCGCCAGGCTGGTACTCGCCACCGGGCTGCGATGAGTGATGCCGGCGTTGTTGATCAGCACATCGATGCCGCCGTAGCGCTCCACCACCAGTGCAATCGCACGCTGCACCGCCTCGGCATCGCTGACGTCACAGCACAGGCCCAGCGCATCGGCGTTGTGATGGTCGGCCAGATGCTGCACCAGGCCATCCAGCGCATCCTGATGCAGATCGAAGATCACCAGCCGCGCGCCAGCCTGAGCCATGCGCACCGCCAGTGCACGGCCGATCCCGGCACAGCCGCCGGTGATCACCACCAGCTTGCGGTTGAATACCTTGCGATCGAACACCTTGCGCTGCATACCCCTACTCCTTCGTGCCGCACCCCTGCCTTTCGGTATGAGCATAGGTCGATATAGGCCGACATTCCTCACGCTGCTGCTGCAATATGGCGCCTGGACAACCGGGCATCGGCTGCGCATGCTTGTTGGAACAGCGCAAAGCAACGATCGATCCATTGAAAGCACTCATCTATCTGGCCCTGGCCTTCTTTCTTGGCTTACCCGCGACGGTTCTGGCCGATTCCGTTCAGCAGCGAGTGCTCAACGTCGGCTACTACGAATTCGCCCCGGCCATCTATACCGATGCCCACGGCATGGCACGCGGCGAACTGGCCGAACTGACCCGCCGCGTCGCGCGCCAGGCCGGTTACGGTGTGCGCTTTCGAGGACTACCCGGTGCCCGTCTCTATGCGGCGCTGGAAAATGGCAGCATCGACCTCTGGCCCGGTGCCAAGGGCAAGCCGGAACTGGCGAGCCATACGCTGGAAGGCCGGCATACGCTCAGCCAGATCAACCTCAACCTCTACCGCCTTGCCGGCACGCCGGCACCGCACCTGCCGGACGACCTCGCCGGCAAATCGCTGATCCTCATCGGCGGCTACAGCTACTGGCCGAACGTCAATGCGCTGCTGGAAGACCCCGACCTCGACCTGCGCCTGCTGCGCACCAGCAATCACCTTTCCGCGCTGGAAATGCTGCAGCGCAACCGTGGCGATTACCTGCTCGATTACCAGATTCCAGTGGAACAGGCCCGCCAACGGCTACGGATGGGGCCGCTGCCCTACCAGCGCCTGGCCCAGGTGCCGATCCACTTCATCGTCTCGCGTCACGCACGCGACGCCGCGGCCATCGTCACCGCACTCGACGACGCCTATGAAGCATTGCGCGACGCCGGTGAGGACCTCAGCCTGCCGTCGGACTGAGCCTACTGCCCGCGTGGCTTGGCCCGTGCGGTGGGCTCGGCGATCAGTGGGTCGTCCGGCCAGTAGTGCTCAGTATCACCTTACGTTCCCTACATTGACACTGCCAAATCGCCCGTCACCCCTACCTCTTGCGGCTATTTCGGTAATTGGCAATTGACCGTCAAACTCAAGTCCATTGATTGACACAAACTCGCGCCAATCAAGAGCAGGTTTGACGGGGGTATCAGAGCGAGCCAGCTCTAACAACGCCATGTTTGACACCCACATTCGACGCATTAAGCCCGGAAGCAGCGTTAACGTGCGGTTTGCGAATCATTACGCAGGCGTACCAAAGCAGAAATCCTCTCGACATCGGGCTCACCTTGAACCGGTCAGAGCTTAGATCTTGGCATGTGAAAGGTGCCTGAAAATTAAATCGGATTCCTTGCTCGAAGGTCGTTGCTGGATCGATGGACACTCTGAGGGCAACAACAACCCACACTAACCCCGAGGTAAATCCATGATTGGATGCCCAGAATATAGTTTGACATAGAGGGCCGCAAAATCCGCAAGCTTCAGCGCTATGGCATGCCGCAACAACGGAAATATAGTTCGACACAGCCTAACGCGTCCGCCGGAAAAGCCCCACCGCAGCCAGGAATAAAGTCTGACACCGCCGCCCTGGCTCGGCTTATTTTGCCTACTCCGCCAACTTCCTGAGCGACACCGAGCATGGCGTGATCATGTAAGTGGAAACGACTCCGGTGCATCGTACTGCCGCAGTCGACTCGACCAGAACGATGGTCGAGTGTTTCGAAGCGCAGTTCGATCTAACGCCGGAACGCCTCATTGGCTATGCCGCCTATGCGGTGCAATCCGCCTAAAGAGGTGCGTTCACGGGCCGCGGTTTGAGCTTTAGGGAAAATCCTCCTCGCTTTTCTCCACTATCAGCTCATCTCCCAGCGTCCAACCGAGTTTCGCAAGTAACTCAGATGGAAGCTCAACGATTACGTCTCCGCTGCCGTCTCCCGGATCTTGGCAGACAACTCGCCAGCTGTTAGGTGTGTCCATGACGCCACCCTCCTTACAGAAGCTAAAGTCAGAAGCATGGCGGAGACGCCTTACCATAGCGCACACCCATGTCGTAGATTCCCCCTATTTGGAGGCTAAACCATGACAGAGCCCAGCGACCACGAAATTGGCCATCCCGAGGGATTGATTCCTGCGCTCGCAGCCAGCGCCACGCATGCTGCTTACCTGCGTGCAGTTCAGGCAGGCCGTACGCTGATAATGGCGAGGGATGGATGGCTCGTTCGAATTGATCCGGACGGCTCAGAGACGCGGCTTCGCGCCTTACCCATGAAGCATAAGGTAACGGCGGGGAGCGTCTTTCATTTTAGCGCGCAATTGCGGAGCTAGGGCTGCCCAACGCGGATACGACTGCCTCACGAAAGTGGCGGGCGCAGGCAGTACCGCCAAGATCTTGAGGCGGTGAGTGCGGCAAGCTTAATCCGTACAATGCCGCTTCGTTTGCTCTGTGTAGCCCGATGAAGCACCCGATGGTGGCAATCACCGAGGCCACGCCAGGTCGCCTGGATCGAAGTAGCTGCTACAGGTAGCAGACGTGATCGACACGAAGCCTGATTTGCGTGGCTGTCCATTCGCATCGCTTGGCCTGCCGTCCGAGAATGGATTCCCGCGGCAGTTATTTGGAATCTGCGGTGCTGCTCGACCTGGCTTGTTAGCTGGCGTAAACCAAGATCCATCACGGCGACCAGATGAAGACCGGTGGAATTAGGAGGCGATGCGAATGCCGCACGCCGAGTACTTCTGGTTAAGCGCCAGATCGATTTCGGCAACGTACTTCACGTGCGCCATGCTGCACGGCACATCTATCAGGCGATGCAACGTCTTCTCTATTTTAGCCTGGGGCCTTTTGGTTGTTGACGATACCGTCGATGGAAATCGCGCCTGCACAGTCAGCAGCGACACCGTTTCGCCTCCAAGATCTATGGCTCCATTAGCGTCGCGAATGACTGATGGAGGATGCGAATCGGTGTCGGAGTCGATGCGATTACCCACCGGCCGTACGATCAGGGCGGATTCGAACAAATCGATGCTCGAATCCGCATCATTTAGCAAGCCGAACGGGCCAGGCCACGCTGTTTCACGAGCGTATAGATCGCCGGAATAACAACCAGCGTAAGAATCGTCGAAGAAACCATGCCGCCCACCATCGGCGCGGCGATGCGCCTCATCACCTCCGATCCGGTACCGGTGCCCCACATGATTGGCAACAGACCGGCCATGATGGCAACCACAGTCATTATCTTCGGCCGCACTCGATCCACCGCGCCAATTATCACTGCCTGGTAAAGGTCATCCACCGTCAGCTTTTCACCGGCAGCCTCCCGCTCTGCTCGACGCTCATCGAGCGCGTGGTCAAGGTAGATCAGCATGATCACGCCTGTCTCCGCGGCAACGCCAGCCAGAGCAATGAAACCCACCGCTACTGCAACGGAGAAGTTGTAGCCCAACGCCCACATCAGCCAAACGCCACCTACCAGCGAGAATGGCACTGAGAGCATGACGATCAGCGTCTCGGTAAGCCGCCGGAAGTTCAGATACAGCAGGAGGAAGATCACCACCAGCGTCAACGGCACTACGATTTTCAGCCGCTCGGCCGCTCTCTCCATGTACTCAAACTGGCCGCTCCAGGTGACATAATACCCAGGCGGGAAACTCACTTGCTCCTGTACAGCTTGCTGCGCCTCGCGCACGTAGCTACCGATATCCCTATCACGAATATCCACGTAGATATAGGCCGATAGCAATGCGTTCTCAGTGCGGATGCTCGGCGCGCCCTTAGTGATGCTGATGTCCGTAAGCTGGCCGAGTGGTATCTGTGCACCGCTCGGCGTCGGCACTAGCACTTCAGTGCCGATCCGTTGGGGATCGGAACGCAGCTCTCGCGGATAGCGCACATTGACGCCGAATCGCTCCCGCCCTTCGACAGTGGTGGTCACAAGCTCGCCGCCAAGGGCGGTGCTAATCACCGTTTGCACTTCCCCTACCGTCAAGCCGTAGCGGGCCAAGGCGTCATAGTCGGGCGAAATGTCGAGGTAGAAGCCGCCTGTAATACGTTCGGCAAACGCGCTGGTGGTGCCGGGCACTGCCTGCACAACCGCTTCAATCTGAGTTGCTAGCCGCTCGATCCCGGCGAGGTCCATGCCAAATACCTTGATGCCAATGGGCGTTCGAATGCCGGTGGAGAGCATGTCCAAGCGCCCTTGGATGGGCATAGTCCAGCTATTTGCCACGCCCGGAAATTTCAGCGCGTCGTTCATCTCGGCGATGAGCTTGTCCACCGTCATTCCTGGCCGCCACTCTTTCTCCGGTTTGAGGTTAACCACCGTCTCGAACATTTCCACCGGCGCCGGGTCGGTGGCCGTGGCCGCGCGGCCCGCCTTGCCAAACACCGAGGCCACCTCTGGGAAGCTCTTGATGATCCGGTCCTGCGTTTGCATGAGCTCAGCGGCCTTGGTAATAGACATACCAGGAAGCGAGGCTGGCATATACAGCAGCGTGCCCTCGTTGAGTCGCGGCATGAACTCGCTACCGAGCTGCCGCGCCGGCAAAATGCTAACGACCAAAACCACCAGCGCTACAACGATTGTCATCACCTTCCAACGCAGCACACCTTGGATGATCGGGCGGTAGACCCATATCAGAAAGCGGTTCACCGGGTTCTTGTGCTCGGGGATTATCCGCCCTCGCACGAACAGCAGCATCAGCACCGGCACCAGGGTCACTGATAGCAGCGCCGCAGCGCCCATAGCGAAGGTCTTGGTGAGCGCCAGCGGCGAGAACATCCTCCCCTCCTGCGACTCCAGCGTGAACACCGGTAGGAAGGAGACTGTGATGATCAGCAGCGAGAAGAACAGCGCAGGGCCTACCTCCCGACAGGCCTCGATTATAATATGTACACGCGGCTTCTCCGGCGGCGCTCGCTCCAGGTGCTTGTGGGCGTTCTCGATCATCACAATAGCTGCGTCCACCATCGCACCGATGGCGATCGCGATGCCGCCCAAACTCATGATGTTGGAGTTGAGCCCTAGCCAGCGCATGGCGATGAAGGACATTAGGATGCCAATCGGCAGCATGAGGATGGCCACCAGCGCACTGCGCACGTGCAGAAGAAACACAACGCACACCAGCGCAACGATGATCGACTCTTCAAGAAGCGTGAACTTGAGATTGTCGACAGCGCGCTGGATAAGATCCGAGCGGTCGTACACCGTCTCGATATTCACTCCTTCCGGCAGGCCGGGACGGATCTCCTCTATTTTGGCCTCAAGATTGTCGATCACGGACATAGCATTCTCGCCGTAGCGGGCAACGGCGATGCCGCCGACCACCTCACCCTCTCCATCGAGCTCAACGACGCCGCGACGCTCGTCCGGGCCGAGTTCGACGCGAGCTACATCACGCAGCAGAACCGGAATTCCGCGTGAAGCTTTCAGCACCAGTTTCTCGATGTCCTCTGCACCGCGCAGGTAGCCACGACCGCGCACCATGTACTCGGTCTCGCTCATCTCTACGATGCGGCCACCGACGTCGGCATTGCTGGTACGGATGACTTCAGATATCCGGCTCAACGGGATGTCATAGGCCTGAAGCTTCTGCGGGTCAACGGTGACCTGGTACTGCTGGACAAAGCCTCCGATGCTCGCAATCTCGGATATGCCTTCGGCCTTGGTGAGCTGATAGCGCACGAACCAGTCTTGCAGGGTGCGTAGCTCAGCAAGGGTATGACGTGTGCTGGTCAAGGCGTATTGGTAGACCCAGCCCACACCTGTGGCATCTGGCCCTAACGCGGGTGTCACCCCCGCTGGCAGGTTCTTCGAAGCGAAGTTGAGGTACTCCAGCACCCGCGAGCGGGCCCAATAGATGTCGGTACCGTCCTCGAAGATGACATAGACGAAGGAGGCACCGAAAAACGAGAAGCCTCGCACCACCTTGGAGTTGGGCACCGATAGCAGCGCCGTGGTAAGCGGATAGGTGACCTGATCCTCTACCACCTGCGGGGCCTGCCCAGGATATTCGGTGTACACAATCACCTGCACGTCGGATAGGTCCGGCAGTGCGTCCAGTGGGGTTTTCATTACCGCGTAGATGCCGGCGCCGATGATAATCAGCGTGGCGAGCAACACAAGGAAGACGTTGCGCACCGACCATTCAATGATTTTGGCAAGCATGCTTAATGCCCTCCATGGGAATGGCCGCCGTCCGGCATCACATGATCTGGGTGACTCCCAGACTCAGCGTCGCTACCGTGGCCCGCATCCACCTCACCCGCCGGCTTATGAAGCTCGTTGCTCTCGTAACTGCCGCTATCACTGTGATCGTCGTGTCCAGCATGACGATGAAGTGCATCGGCATTGCCTGGCGCGGCGGGACCGTCAGGCCCGACGGCGGCTCCATGGGCATGGGGATCCGCTTCTGCAGTCGAAGCCGACTTCCCACTCATGCCGCTTAGCGCTGCCTTTAGGTTGCTCTCGGCGTCTATCAGGAAGTTGGCGCGCGTGACTACTGACTCGCCCTCCCCCAGCCCTTCCAACACCTCAAGGTAGCCGTCGGCACGCCTGCCTGTGCGCAGTTCGCGCGGCTCAAAGCGACCTTCGCCCAGGGCAACCAGCGCAATCCGGCGAGTACCGCTGTCGATTACCGCCGAGTCAGGCACTGCGAGCACCGGCGCCTGCTCACCTGCTGCGAGCTGAGCGGTGCCGAACATAGCCGGCTTAAGCAGGCCGTCGGGATTGGTTAGCTCGATGCGAACCCTGGCGGTGCGAGTCTCCGGCGACAGATCGGGATAAACGAAGGTTACCTCGCCCCTAAAGCGCCGGTCGGGATAGGCGCTTACCGTAAGCTGCGCCTTCTGCCCAAGCTGAACTAACGCCAGATCCTGCTCGAAAACCTCAGCGATAAGCCAGACGGTATCGAGATCCGCGATTCGGTAGAGGGCATCCCCTGGCTGAAAGCGCATACCTTCAACCGATGGCTTATCCAATACCACGCCATCCACGGGCGCGGCGATCGTCAAAGTGCGAGTTACCTTGCCAGTACGACGCAACCGTTCAAGCTGTGCTTCCCCGATATCCCAATTGCGTAGCCGCTCAAGGGCAGAATAGGAGAGGGAGGCGAGCCCCTTTTGCGCGGCCGCGCTGCCGCCGGCAAGACTTTGCTGCCCGGCATTGGCGATCAGGAACTCCTGCTGCGCCGACACCAGCTCGGGGCTGTAGACCTCCATAAGTGGCTGGCCTTTGCGAACCGGCTCACCGGTCGTGTTGACGTAGAGCTTTTCGATCCAACCCTCAAACTTGGGCGCCAAGGTGTATTGGCCGCGCTCGTCGACCTGCACCGTACCGACTGCACGCACTGTACGGGTGAGCACGCGGCGCTCAACTGGCGAAGACAGTACACCCAGCAACTGCACCTTCTCAGGGCTGATTACAACGGTGTTTCCCGATTCATCACCCTCATAAACGGGGATGTACTCCATACCCATGGAGTCCTTCTTCGGCACCGGGGAGGTGTCCGGCAGTCCCATGGGATTGCGGTAGTACAGGATCTTGCGCTCGCCCTGCGCGGCAGCAGGCCCCTTGTCGGCGTAGACCGGGATGTAGTCCATCCCCATCGGATCCTTCTTGGGCACTGGCGACGTGTCGGGCAGCCCCATGGGGTTGCGGTAGTACAGAACCTTGCGCTCTTGTGGGGCGGTGCTTCCAGCTACCTCCGAGGAGCCTGTCCTTTGCGCCACCATGTAGCCACCACCGAAGCCGGCGATTGCCGTCGCAAGGGCGAGCGCACCTGCGCCGAAAATCATGCTGCGATTCATAGTTCTGCTCCGACAAGACGTTCCAATTCCACCACTTGGACTCGTTGCTCCAGCGCCAGCGAGAGCAGCGACAGCCTCAGCTGGCGAATCTGTCGCTGGGCATCAAGCAAGGTCGCGAAATCGACGTTGCCGGTCTGATAGCTGGCGAGCGCCGATTGATAGGTGAGCTCCGCCTGCGGCAGGAGCGTTCTGTCAATCAGTTCGTGCTGTCGAAAGGCTGTCTCCAACGCCGACCACGCTTCACCTACGCTGCCCGCGAGACGGCTGTTGACCGCCTCGCGACGAGCCTCGGCGGCGTAGCGCAAGGAAACGGCCTCGCGCTGCTCTGCGCTGCGGCGTTTGCCCCACAGCGGGATATTCATCTCCAGCATCAACTCGAACTCTTCGGCCCGGTTACCCATCTGGACGACGGCAGTGCCGACGGTGATATCCGGAATCCAGTTTCGGCTGGCAAGCGCCTCAGCACGCTGGGCCTCTTGAATTCGTGCATTGAGCTCAGCCAGTTGAGGATTGCCACCGAAGATACGAGCCTGCAGCTCAGCCAAGGTCGGCACTGATGCAGGCAGAGCAGGCCAACCGGCGGGCTCCGCCAGCGGCGAGTTCGCAGGGCGCGCCAAGATGCCGTTCAACCGCGCCGCCGTGCCGCGTCGGTCGCGTTCCAGCGTCAGCAGCTCGCTCTGCAGACTGGTGTGCTCGGTCTGAGCCTTGATCACGTCCTGTTGCGGCGCAAGCCCCACTCTGTAGCGAGCTTGGGCAATACTCTCAAGCTCATCCACCAGCGCCCGCAGCTCCTCGGTGACCTGGATGGCTGCGTGGGCATACTGGTATTCGTTGAAGGCAAGCTTGACGAGACTCCTGAGCTCGACTCGGCTCAGGCGCTCGCGGGCCGCTGCCTGCTCGGCGCCCGCCTCTGCGATCTCGCGAGCAAGCCCCCGCTTGCCGCCAATAGGAAAAGTCTGACGGAACGCGTAACGTGTGCTGCCAACGCCGCTGGGCGATAGGATCGGGTCGTCGCGGGCGATGCCCATTTCCTCAAAAGTGAGCATCGGGTCCGGGAGCGCACCGGCTACATCGGGACGCTCCCAGGCGGCCTGCCTCTCATGCCCGACAGCCCGGAGCTCTGGGCTCTGCCGTTCAAGCAGGTCTAGCAGCGGAGGCAACGTGGCGCCAAGCTCGGCTGACCCTGGCGAAGCCTGCGCGCCGCTGCTCAGAGCAAGGCCTAGGATGACGGGTGCTAGCAGCCCCCAACTGCGGACGGGCAGCGGCTGAACGATCCAGTTCATAGAATCTCCTTACTGCAGTGCCGGTCCCGTTGATTGCAGCAACGACAACTAGAATATTCGAGGACTTCGGCTTGCGCACCACGCCAGTCATGAGCGGAGAGCGGAAACGGGTGTGCCGACCAGGCGCGATATTTGATCAAGTCATTCATCATGTTTAACTCCGAAGCACGCAAATTTCGGCACAAGGGAAAGCTTGGACCCGTTTATGAGCGAGCCTCGAATAGTTCGTAAATATTGTTTGGCTTTATTGCAGATCAGACCTGTCGTTTATATAACCTAAACTTTACATTTATGTCAGTTACCTAAACTAACATATTTTCAGCGTACTACTCGCAAAACACCTGCTATCTCCGCCGCCGCAAACCACAAATAACCTGCTACCTCCTCTTCAAAATCAATACAACTATTTCACCAACAAACGTGAAAATGTAATGCACAAGTAAGGTTTACGACAGCTTCTTCTCCGTAGGCTATTAGTAATAGCCTGATCTGTAAGGTAGTTTTTCCTACGCCCACAGCCAAAGTCAGAAAAACAACCATTAGGAGGTTGTCATGAGACCGCACCGACGCACACCCCTCGCTCCAATTTGCTTCGTGGGAATACTCCTCGCTGGGACGACGCTCGCTGATGATGACATGCACAAGAAGGATGCCATGCCAGGCGCCATGGGGCAGCAGCCCGCCAGCACCCCGGCGGCACCTCACGCTCCAGCGGCGCACCCTACCGATCCGAAGTCCCCTGCTTCTCAGAATGCGCCCGCAACGCCCGATGCCATGGCCACGCACATGGAGGAGATGGCAGCCATGATGCGCGAACGGGGGCAAGCCATGGAGGCCATGGGCCGACAGATGCAGGAAGGCAGCATGCAGATGCATCAGCAGGCCATGGCGATGAAGGCTGGCGATGCCTCCGCGCATAAGGACATGGACATGCCCGCCACGATGCAGCACATGCAGCAGATGAAGGAGGACATGGAGCACTGCGAGATGCAGATGCAGAAGGTCGACGCCACCATGCAGAAGATGGATTCGAGCATGGGCGGGGGCATGGCCAAGAAGAAGATGGGCCATATGTAGTGGAGGCCGCCGCGGTGCTGACGGAAGGCTTCGTGGGGTGGAAGCGAGTCGCCGCCCTGGCCACGCTGGCGATGCTGCTGGCTCATGGAGCGGCCGGCGCTCAGTCGGCTGCTGATCCACACGCAGCCCATCCGCCAGACAAGACCGGCGGCACGACGGCTGCGCAGCCGGACGCTGCCGGCACGTCATCGGCCCGGGACAGCGGCTCGATGGCTGGTATGCCGATGGGCACCACGCCGCCGGCTGGCGCGCCGATGGGCGATGACGATCACGCCGCGCATCATCCGGACAAGGCCGGAAGCATGGCGGTACCGCAGCCGGCGCCAGCCGATGGCATGCCGGCGCAAAGCAGCAGCTCGATGAACGGCATGCCGATGAGCGCCACACCGCCGGCTGACGCATCGGCGGGCGATGACGATCACGCCGCGCATCACCCGGACGCGACTGCCAGCATGCCGGCTTCGAGTGGTGCATCGATGGCCGGTTCCATGGGCGGCATGATGGACGACATGATGCGCGGCTGCCGCGGAGACGAGTGCGGTCGGGATCGGCGCCTCAACAAGCTGCTGTATCCGCAGCTGATGGCGCTGCCGGATCTACCGCCGGAGCGGCGCGCGAGCGTTGAGCAGCTCGCCCACCACCGGATGCACGAAGGGATCCAGCTATTGGCGTCCCTGTCGTCGGAGGCGTCGCACGCGGTCCAGCGCAACGACTACGGCGGCCTGCAGGAAGCATCCGACCGCATGCGCGTGGCCTGGGGCGAATTCGACAGCGGCTTGTCGGCCTACCGCGCACTGGCCGAAGGACAGGCGCCGCGGGGGATCGCGCTGGCGTGGTTCCGGCGCGAGATGAACCTGACCGATCCCCTGACCACGGCCCCGGCGCACGGCGTCTTCGGCCTGTCGGGCTTCCACTACTTCACGATGGCGTTGCTGCTGGCCTTTGCGCTGCTGGCCGCCTGGATGTACGTGGCGCGAACCCGACGCACGAATGCGGTCCTCGCCACGTTGCGCACCGGGGCACCGGTGCCTCCGGCCCCCGCCGCTGCGCCTCGTTCCGGTGTGGCGCCGGCCCCCGCGGCGTCCGTGTCTCCGGGCGTGCCGGCCGAGGGCGAGCCGCAGGCACGCGCACCCGTGTCCACCATGGGCGGCTGGGTGGGCAAGCTGCGGGTCGCACGCGTCTTCCAGGAGACGCCCAAGGTCAAGACGTTTCGGCTGGCGCCAGTGGAGGGCGTGGGTGCGCTGCCGTTCGAGTTCGAGCCCGGCCAGTTCCTCACGCTTTCGGTGCATTCAGGCGGGAACCAGGTCAAGCGCTCGTATTCGATCGCTTCATCGCCATGCTGCCACGGCTGGTGCGACCTGACGGTCAAGCACGAAAGCGGCGGCATCGTCTCGGGTTACCTGCACGAGCAGGTGAAGGAAGGCGATCTCCTCGATGCGTCCGGCCCCTACGGCCGCTTCACCTTCCGCGGCGTCGAGTCCGACAGTGTCGTGTTCCTGGGCGGCGGCGTCGGCATCACGCCGCTGATGAGTTCCATCCGCTACCTGACCGACCAGAGCTGGAACGGCCGGATCGACCTGGTCTACGCCTGCAAGGACCTGGAAAGCGTGATCTTCCGCGACGAGCTGAACCAACTCGCCCGCCGGCATCCGAACCTGCATGTGTCCATCGTGCTGAGCGACGAGTCATCGGCGGCATGGACCGGCCCGCGTGGGTTCATCACCGCCGAACTGCTGGGGCAGATTCCGCAGATCCGTTCGCGCCGCATCCACTTGTGCGGTCCGTCGGTGATGATGGACGCGGTCCGCAACGAACTGGGCAAGCTGGGCATCGACCTGGCGTCGGTTCATTCCGAGCTGTTCCTGAGCCCCTCCAGGACAGTGCCTCCCGGCCTGGAGGTGTCGGCGGGCGACACGGCGACGGCCGTCACCTGCAGCTTCGAGCGGTCCGGAAAAAAGGCGCCGCTGGCGGCCGGCCAGACCGTTCTCGAGGCCGCCGAAGAGGTCGGCGTTCCGATCGAATATGCCTGCCGGCAGGGTTACTGCGGCCTCTGCAAGATCAAGCTGCTGTCGGGCGAGGTCACCATGGACGTGGACGACGGTCTGACGCCACTCGATCGTTCCTCGGGCGTGATCCTGGCCTGCCAGGCGAAAGCGTCGGCCGATATCTCGGTGGATGCGTAGATGCGCAACCAGGATCGCATCATCGCGACGATCATCTTCTCGATGCTGGTGGTCCTGTGGCTGGGTTTCCTGGTGCACCGCTCTTCCTTCTTCGCCGGAAGCCTCCTGGGTGGCGTGTTCGGCGTCGTAGGCGCGGCGTTCATGCTCGTCCCGCTCACCTACACCGTAATCAAGCGCAGCGCTACGCTGCGCCGCGCATTCACCAGGAAGCATGGCTTCGGCGCATTGCTGCAGGCGCACGTCTATTTCGGCTTGGTAGGCGCGCTGTTGGCCATCCTCCATAGCGGGCACAAGTTCCAGAGTGCGCTCGGCGTCGCGCTGACGGCATCGATGCTGCTGAGCGTGCTCACTGGGTTCATCGGCCAGCATTACCTGCGCTACGTCGCGGAGAACATCCGCGAGAAGAAGGCGCAGATCGACGGGCTGTGGCGCCTTCTGGATGGGCAGTACTGGGCCTACGCGCAAGGACCAACAGCGGGCGTTGCCGGTACGCCCAAGGCCAGCGCCGAACTGCTGCCACTGGCATCCGCCGCCGCCGATCTGCAGTACTCGATCCAGTTCCAGGAGCGGGTGCGCAGGCTGTTCAACGCCTGGCTGTCGGCACACATCGCGTTCTCGATCATCTTCTATCTTCTGCTGGCGTTGCATATCTGGGCTGGCATCTACTTCGGGTTGCGGTGGTTCAGATGAGTCGAAAGGGAAAGATCCTCGCCGCGCTGCTCGCGGTCCTGGCGCCGGTGTCGGCAGTCGCACTGTGGACATACCTTCCGCAAATGCAGCGCGCCGCGACGTGGCAGAACATGGCCTCTCCGGGCCCCCTGTCCAGCGCACATGCGTTTCTCAAAGAGGACTGTGCGGCGTGCCACACGCCGGTGAAGGGCGTGGAGGACGCGACTTGCGTGGCCTGCCATGCAAACGAGACCGTCCTGGTCCAGCGACAACCGACGGCATTCCATGCCGACATCGCCGGCTCGAACAACTGCGTGGCCTGCCACAAGGAACACGACGCCGGCCGCAGCCTGCGTGGTATGGACCATGCGGCTTTGACCGACATCATCGTGCGATGGCTCGATCGGGCCCCGGAGGGTCATGAGGGGGCGGTGCTGCTCGCGCACCTCAAGGCACACCGGCCCGAGGCGCTGCCGGGCAACCTCTCGCTTGCCAACGGCATGACTTACAAGGAGACGCTGCTGGACTGTGCGAGCTGCCACAAGACCACCGACCCGCACGTCCAGGTCTTCGGAAACGACTGCGCGACATGCCACGGCACGACCACATGGTCGATTGCCGAGTACCGGCATCCACCGCCGAGTTCCACCGAGTGCGGCCAGTGCCACCTCGCGCCGCTCAGCCACTACAAGGAGCACTTCGGAATGATGTCCAAGCCGATAGCGGGTGTCAGGAATGCGGAACCTGAGCAGTGCTATCTCTGCCACCAGACCACCTCATGGAACGATATTCGGGGAATAGGCATCTATGACCACCATTGACGGGTGTTTCTATGAACCTTGAGGCACCTCATGCAGCGATTGAGATCGCGGTGATCGGGTTCGAGATTGCAGGGGTGCTCGCTATAACTTTCGGAAGTTTCATAGCGCTCTATCGCTTTTTTTTCAATTACAAAGGGGCCGCATTGACGGATCGCTCCCGGTCATTACGGCAAGATATTGGCGGCGCGATTGTGCTAGGACTAGAATTCCTCGTTGCTGCCGATGTCATACGAACGGTTGTAATTGAGCCCTCGCTACGAAACGTTGCAGTACTTGGTTTGATAGTACTTGTCCGAACATTTCTCAGCTACACGCTCCATATGGAAAATAAAAGCCGCGAGTCGTAGGCACCCCTCGCGGCTATGTATGTACTACTAAGCACATCGCTCAGCTGGGCAGTTTCCCCAGACGGCCCCATGCCAGTACCCGCACCGATTCGCCATAAAAACGGCAAGGCTAGTAACGATTGTATTGCTGAAATGCTTATGACCACCGCCGCACCAGGAGCATGTCTCGGGCTGCGACTACCGCCTCGGACTCTTACGTTTATGCAGGCTTCGATGGGTCGATAGGTGGTGTCTTATCTCCGACAGTTCGTTCCGGCGACCCGATACTCAACAATCGCCAAATCACCCTTAGAGTCCTCATAGGTAATTTGGGCCGGCATCACATCGTTGCAGGTCATATCGGTTCGCGTGGTACGAATTACCTTGGCGATGTCCAACTTCATCCCATAACGATAATGGACAACTTCGGGAGGCTTCTTTCCGACAGAAGTAGCGTACTCCCGCATAGTATTTTCGTTCGCACGTATCATTTCGCCATACTCGCGATCTGAGCTACCCTCTGCCAAGGATAATGAGCTCACGCTCATAAAAAACACTGCTGCCGTAATCTTGAAAGCTTTCATAACCAGCTCCTAACTTAACGTGTGTGATGAAATTATAAGAGCGGCAAGCTGTTACTCATATGACACGGTAATTACACTGGTGTTATGAATCAAATTACCCAAGGATTAAGTGGGGCCGGTAGCATTCGAGCAAGCATAGCCATCCCGATTAATTGGCTCAGTTACCTAGCGGCCACACCATATGAAAATCATTCAGCCGTTGAGCTGGGGGTCGCAGGCGCTCAAGTTTTAAATTTGAGAGGCCCATCCACGCAGCGCTTCTGGCTAGGACGGGCCGACGGGTGACAGGCGCCCCTCGGCTCTTGATGAAGGGGCATAGAACTGGCACTGCCGGAGCAGAGAACAGCATCGGCATCGACCAGGGGCGTATTCTCGATATGCGCCGCATCAGACTTTCCCGGCTCAAAGCTGGGATACTGACCGCTGCGATCTCAGACCAAAAGATGGGTCTCGTCGATCACATGCATCGCTTTGCGTGACGTCCGCGTTTGCAAGCTACCCGCGGCAATTATCGGTGCCTTTTGGAAGACATCACGAGGAAGACCACATACTGCTCGACAATGACAGACTCAACTTGGTAATAGCCTATGTAGGAGGCGATAGCGGCGCGGCCATAAGGGGCGGCATTCAGAATGGCAATGGAGCTTCAAAACGCTGCGTATCGTCACACTTTTGGTCAGGGCCTCATATTCGCGGCAGAGAACGCGATCGCGATCGGCGGCATATCAGAGCGGACTGGTGGTTTTCCACAGCGACTGTAGTGATTTCGTAGCAGCACCACTGGGTCCCCCACAGACATTCGCTCAACTGGTGAAGTAGACGCCAACTGAATGTAAAAATTGTATGTGCTGTGGAAAAATTAAATCACTCGCTCATGTTGCTTTGAGCTGAGCCGAGAAGGCCGACTCAGCCCATTGTTGCATGACACGCTGTCAGGATCCTCCTCCCGTGTAAGGAGACGTTATGATCCGGCTTACCCCTGTGGCAGCTACTCAGAAATAACTTTCTTGTCATTTATTACCATGTGAGCGGTTGTTTATTTTGGCTGGCATTCCGCGGAACTCTACCGCGTGAAGTCGCCCGTCTGGAGTACGAATTTTTATTTCATATGGCCTAACATTTCCCTTAAGTGTGTTATTTATAGCTTTATTATCCGAACGCTCTTTATTCATAGGGGCCACACTCACCACCTCGCCGCGCTTCAGCAGATCCAGCATTACTTGGTGACCATCCCCAACAGTGTGATCGTGCCGCATAGCACTTTCTTGTTCCGTGCCGGCGACGGCTGCGAAAGCTGCCGAAATTAGCGAAATCGTCACCAGTGCTTTACTAATTTGGTTCATCATTTATCCCTCTTCCCCGATTTGCGTTTAAAAAACTATTGCTCGCTTTCTGTCTCAAACATCCCAAGTATAAACTGCACGTCTAGGGTTCCCTTAGCAAAGGGAAGCCTAAGCATCGATGATTGTTGCAGGGTAAGTGCTGATACCTGCAACAACCATAATCGTATTAATATCGCGGAGGTGTCCGTTAAAGTGGTATCAGCCGTTTTTAACGCCTACTGGGGCACCGAGAAATTCGACCGAATGGACGACTCCGTCAGGGGTTTTAATTTTAATCTCATACGTTCTTACATCACTTCCGGACACTGGTGAATTACCCATTGGGGTCACGCTTAGCACTTGCCCGGTTTTTAGCAGATTGACCATCACTTCATGACCATCGCCAACAGTATGGTCGTGTCTCATGGGTTGATCGCCTTTATTTGCAGCGATGAGAAAAGGAGATGTAGCGGTTAGAACAAGGGCGATAACGAGCTTTTGCATGCTTTTCATTGTGCTTTCCTCAGTGTTGGGGCCTGATTTGAGTGTGGCGGGTGAATACTTACGGGATGCTGTCCCTAAAATTACATTGGCGTAACCTCAGTGACAGCCAACAAACGTTCAGCTCCTGCGCTTTGGAAACTGGAAACAGGTCTGAACGACCTGATCTTCCACAAATCGCAATTACTGGTTACCGCAAGGATCTCGATGTCGCCCCTTACCCCTTAAAGGCTTACCTCTTCTACATTCGACAGCGAATATCGAGGAGACATCCACAGTTCGACAGGTCGTACAGCGTCACCAGGCGCGCCGTGTTCCTCACCAAATCACGGAAGCGCGTCACGCAGCCAGACTGGCGCATGGTCACTTCGACTTGGAGCAGCGCTGCGCAAACCCGAGAGCGAGTAAACTTGGTGCAGATTACATTTTTGTAAGCTTTTTAAAAAAATCGAAACCTCACAGCCTCCCGGCTTGTCCGTTCTTAGGTAACACCGAGGGCTGATTATCAAATCTGAGCTCTCACAGTATTAGTAACGCAACTGCCCGGCATGATCGAAAAATACGCAGACTTTAGTCAATGCAATACTGTGGCAGCACATCACCAAGAGGAGTTGATATGAAAATGTCTTATTGGCGTTTCGCTGCGATGGTGGCCACATCAACCGTCATCATGTACGGCGTTATGTATTTGAATACTTACGCTTTTGAGCATGTTCTATGGAGTGAGACCCGTGCTTGGATGGCGTTAGTAATGGGAGCTGTCATGGCGATAGTCATGCTCGCCTTCATGCTCAATATGTACAAGAAAAAGCCCATGAACATAGCGATATTCGCCGGCGGAGCAGCTTCCTTTGCTATTGCCCTGTGGCTTGTTCGTAGCCAGGCAACTGTCGACGATACGGACTATATGAAGGCCATGATTCCTCACCATTCCATAGCCATCATGACAAGTGAGCGCGCTCAGATTTCAGACCCGCGCGTTCGCAAGCTGGCAGATCAAATCATTGAGGCTCAGCGCCGAGAGATCTCTGAGATGAAGTTCCTGATCAATGATCTAGAGAGGGCTAACTGAAAAAACGTATCGAGCAACTTTCTCGCCCCGGCCCGTTTTTCCTTCAAGCGTCACGCGATCCCGACGAGGTCATTGCGCTTATTGAGTTCGCTGACCTGAGCGGCCAGCACACGAACTAACCCGCGATGACGGCGGTGTAGCAAGACGCTCGTCGCGGTAAAAGCTCAACTACTGCTTGACCACCAAACGTGCCCCGTTGCTTTTAGCTGTCATGTACGTGCTCTTTGCCATCCGCATGAGTGTGAGCGTTGGACGCCGGCTCGGCATGATGGTCGCTGGCGCTACTGCCTTTCGTGCTGGAGTTACTTCCACCATGGTGATCATCGCCGTTACTGCTCGAAGAATGGTGATCGGCCTCTGGAGCTGAGCCGCCGTGGTGGTCTGCAGCCGCTATACCGCGACGTCCAGACTCTCCTCCAGCGGCAGCATTGCCATGATGGTCAGAATTGCTGCCATCCAAGCTTTCATGATTGTGCGTCTGGCTCTCACCGCCACCATGCTGGTGACCGCCACTCGCAGCGACGAGCGCTTGGTATTGCGTAGCGTCGATCTTGGGCAACTGGCTGATGAAGGCAACCATGCCCCAGATATATTCGTCGCCCATACTCTTACCCCAGGCCGGCATGCCTGTTGCTTTGATTCCATGCTTAATGACCCAGAAGGCGGATGCAGGGCCTGCGTCAATGCCGATCTTGGCCAGGTTAGGCGGGGCTGGATACAGCGCCTGACTCAGCTCTGTTTGTTCGACACCGGGCGCCAGATGGCACCCAACGCACATGGCGTTGTAGTTCCCGGCCCCGCCACGAATGAGAGCCTCGTCATCTAGATTGGGAATCTCAATGTCCTTGGACCGCGCTTCGATAGAGCGATCACGCGCCATTGAAAGGAACGCATGCACGGCTGGGTAATGAGGATCGTCAGCACCAACGTTGATCAAGCCGGAATAGGCTCCGGCTAATATTGCTGCACTACCGACAGCGCCTGCTACCAACAGGGTTGTAATTGTTTTTTTCATATCAGGCTCTAAAACCACATTCGAATGCCGGCGACAAAGCGCGCCTCTTCAACATCTTCTCCTTCGTCGCGCAGCATGTCTGCGGTATTACCGTATGAGCGACTCCAAGAAATCCCGATGTAGGGCGCAAACTCGCGAACGATTTCGTAGCGCAGGCGCAAACCCAGTTCGGTATTCGCCAGGCCCGAGCCCACTCCTCTTTCAGAATCATTCTTACCGTAGAAATTGGCTTCCGCAGTTGGCTGGAGGATCAGCCGATTGGTAAGCAAGATGTCATAGTCGCCCTCAAGACGCGCCGCAGTCTGGCCGTTTTCGCCGACGAAGGCTGTGGCCTCGGCTTCAAAAGCGTAAAGCGCCATGCCTTGCACACCAAAGGCAGCCCAGGTCTGTGGAGACTCGGGTTTGAAGTCTTGGCGAACGCCAGCAACGACGTCCCACCAGGGGCCGACCGAGCGCCCATACAACAGCTGCAGCTCGGCATCCTCGGTTACGCCGTTAGTACGCTCTCCCTCGGAACGAAACCAGACCCGATTGATATCGCCTCCCACCCAGCCTGAGGCATCCCAGGCCAGGGTGCTGCCCTCATCAGCGTCCTGATATTCAAGCTGATCGAGCAGAAAGAAGCTGTTGATGCCGCTATCGTGCACTGTGTGTCCAGGCAGAGGCGCGAAGGCCGCTTGGCGATCAGCATCCGTGAGGACGGGGATCGGTGTACGACTGGTGCTTCTCGGGGTATCAGCGGAGCTATGGTTCATTTGGGAGTGATCCATGTTGCTGTGATCCATCCCTTTCATTTGCTCTTGCATGGCGCCGTGGCCCATCTTGCTATGGTCCATAGCCGCAGCTTTACTCTGATTTTGGCCATGGTTCATCTGGGAGTGATCCATACTGCCCATCTGGCCTTGCATGGCCTCATGATTCATCTTGCTGTGGTCCATAGCAGGAGTCCCATCCTGCGAATTCTGGCCCTCGGGCATCTGGCTATGATCCATGCCCCCCATCTGCACCTGAGCAGCCCCGTGGTTCATCTTGCTATGGTCCATCGGCATGGAGCCGTGGTCCATAGTCGAGTGATCCATCTCTTCTGCGGCAAAGGTAAAGCCGCTACTCAGTGCGCTCATTGACACCGCCAGCGCAATGAGCGATGGACGTGAAAGCTTAATGGTCATGGTTCGAATCTGCCTCGGCATGGTCGCTGCCATGCTCACCGGTCATTTTTTGGTGGTCCATGCCGTCATGGTCCATCGAGCCGTGATTCATCGAGCCGTGATCCATTTGCTGATTGGCGGGGCCCTGGCCTCGCACCTGAGGAGGCTGCTTCTCACTTGCAGCTTTGGAAGAGTCAACGGCGTGCCGTCCGTGATCGCTGTGATTTTCTTCGGCCAGCGACACTGGGATATACAGGGCAGCCAAAAGGCTCAACATTGCGGCACTGCAGAACAGGTGGTTTCGTTTCGGGGAATTGCTCATTAGATATCTCCTTTACTCATCCACACGAACTTCACGGAACATGCCCATTTCCATGTGGAGCAGCAGGTGGCAGTGATAGGCCCAGCGCCCTAGCGCATCTGCGGTTACGCGATAGCTGCGCTTCGAGCCTGGTGGTACATCAATGGTGTGTTTGCGAACTAGGAAGTTGCCGTTCTCATCCTCCAGATCGCTCCACATGCCATGAAGGTGGATGGGGTGGGTCATCATGGTGTCGTTGACTAAGGTGATACGAACACGCTCGCCATACTTCAATCGCAACGGTTCCGCATCAGAGAACTCAATGCCATCGAATGACCAAGAGAATTTCTCCATGTGACCTGTGAGGTGCAACTCGATGGTACGGCTCGGCTCGCGCCCATCCGGATCGAGGAAGGTGCTGTGCAGATCTGAGTAAGTCAGCACACGGCGACCGTTGTTGCGAAGCCCGATTCCCGGGTCATTCAGCTTGGGAGTTGGCGTCATGGTCTGCATGTCGACCAGAGGGTTATTGGTTTCGGAGGCCGGATGGGGCTGCATCGCTCCACCCATGCCTGCCATCGCTGAATGATCCATGCCAGCCATGCTGTCGTGGTCCATACCTGCCATCTTGCTATGATCCATGCCTGCCATGCCGCCCTGCATGGAGCCATGATCCATTCCCTCCATGCTGCCGTGATCCATTCCCATATCGCTCATGGAGATCAACGGGCGAGGATCAACTTCAGGAACAGGCGCGCTCAGCCCTTCGCGAACGGCCAGGGTGCCGCGTGAATAGCCAGTGCGGTCCATGGACTGCGCGAAGATGGTGTAGGCCTGCTCGCTATCGGGCTCGACTATTACATCGAAGGTTTCGGCCGCAGTAATACGGAACTCATCGACGCTAACAGGTTTGACGTACTGCCCATCGGCCGCCACCACCGTCATCTTTAGACCGGGGATGCGGACATCGAAATAGGTCATGGCCGATGCATTGATGAAGCGCAGACGGATTTTCTCACCCGGCTTGAAAATACCAGTCCAGTTGTTATCCGGCGCCTGGCCATTCATCAAGTAGGTGTAGGTATAGCCACTGACATCGGCAAGATCAGTCGGGCTCATTTTCATCTCGGCCCACATCTTCCGATCAGCGATCGCTGCGGACCACCCCATCTCGCTCACGTCATCGACGAAGTCGCCGACAGTACGTTTGTGGAAGTTGTAGTAATCCGATTGCTTTTTGAGCTTGGCCAGAACCCGTTCCGGATCTTCGTCAGTCCAGTCACTTAGTAGCACGACGTAGTCACGGTCGTAGCTGAACGGCTCCGGCTCTTTGGCATCGATCACCAGAGCACCATAGACGCCAGCCTGCTCCTGCAGTCCCGAGTGACTGTGGTACCAATAGGTGCCGTTCTGGTTAACCTTGAATTTGTACTCATACATGCCATCGGGGGCGATGCCGTGGAAACTCAGGCCAGGTACGCCATCCATGTTCGCCGGCAGGATGATGCCGTGCCAGTGAATCGAGGTATCTTCCTGCAGACGATTACGAACGCGCAGAGTCACGGTATCGCCTTCCCGCCACCGCAGGGTCGGCCCCGGAAGTGAGCCATTGATGGTCATCGCGGTACGAGCCGCGCCAGTAATATTTACCGGGGTTTCACCGATGAACAGATCAAAATCGGTACCGGCCAGCACGTTGGCCTGACCGGGACTGGTCACGGCCCAGACCGGCATACGCCACATGCCTAAGCCGCCGAGAATACTGGTGGCGGCTAGCCCCTTGATGAAAGTGCGCCTTGTGGTTTTGCTTTGCATCCCGTTATGTCCATTAATCAGATGAGCCGGTGGTGAGCAATCCGGTCTCGGGTTCGTTGACTGCCCCACTATCGAGATTCCACCTTCAACCTTTCCCACTGTTGTGTGAACTCGTCCAGCGAGCAGCGCCTCTTCAGCAGTTGGTAAGCTCAGCTTATTTGGCGTCGCAATTTGCAACAGGCGCCTCGGCTTATGCTGCTTGGAGGCGACAGATTCTCAAACCGCCACTCAGGTGCCCCATATGCCAACTGACACATTCGCCCCTGCCAAGTCGGAGTACTCGGCAACGCATGAAAACAGGGGCATTGTTCGATCCCCCTCGAAATACCCGGCGGTTGCAGGAGCTGAGTGCAACACGGTTATTGAATTGAAACCGGAGCATCATGCCGCATTGCCATGGCATTTTGCATGACCTCTCCCATCACCTCGATGGGGCATTTGAAGTCGAAGCGCTTGCGCGGTCGCATGTTCAGTTGCAGCGCAATGGCGTCCAGCTCCTCCTGGCTATGTACCGACAGGTCTGTGCCCTTGGGCAAGTACTGGCGAATCAGGCCGTTGATGTTTTCGTTGCTGCCGCGCTGCCAGGGGCTGTGCGGGTCGCAGAAGTAGATCGCCACGCCGGTTCTTTGGGTGATCTCGGCGTGTCGCGCCATCTCCCGGCCCTGGTCGTAAGTCATGCTCTTGCGCATCTCCAGCGGCATGCTATTGAGCGCGGCGCTGAAGCCTTCCAGCGCCGAAGTCGCCGTCGCGTCGTTCATCTTCACCAACATCAGGTAGCCACTGGTGCGTTCCACCAGCGTACCGACGGACGAGGCGTTGGCCTTACCCTTGATGAGGTCGCCTTCCCAATGCCCCGGCATCAGCCTGTCTTCAATCTCCGGCGGGCGCACATGAATACTGACCATCTCGGGGATCTGGCCGCGCCGATCCACGCCACCAGAGCGCGGCCGGCGCGTCGTCTTGCCTTGGCGCAGACAGATGATCAGCTCCTTACGCAGCTCACCCACTGGCAGGGCATAGATCGCGTTGTAGATCGTCTCGCGACAGACGTAGGCATCTCGCAGGTTGGGTATGTTCATGCTGCGCAGCTTGCCGGCAATCTGCTCGGGAGACAAACGCTCACGCAGCATATGGGTCACCAGTTCGAAGCGCTCGCTACCCGGCAACAGTTTTCGCATCGGTCGACAAACCTGGCGGCGGGCCTGCATTTGCTGCTGGGCCAGGCGGGCCGAGTAGCCACCGCAAGCACCTCGGTTACGGCGCAGCTCACGGCTGATGGTCGAAGGGGATCGGTTGATCAAGCAGGCAATCCTGCGCAGGCTGAAGCCTTGGGTACGACCGATTTGAATGGTGGCGCGCTCTTCAACGCTGAGTTCGGTATAAGACATAGGGGCAGCACCGTACCGGAAAGGTCAGGTGTTGCACTCAGTTTTTGCCGCCGCCCCCGTTAATTCGGTTTCCGTTTGAACGGAGTGCTTTGTTCTTCAGGCACGACGCCAACTTAACCGCGGCATCCTGTCACAGGACTTAGCGAAACATTACAGTTCTGTCAGGTTCTAGTTTTTCTGACTGTTAAGTTCCGGTGTGGCTGTTCAACAAATGGCTGACTTCAGCCGTCACGGATTTTGAAAGTGGAGCATCGGTAAAAACGATCAAGTCATCTGCCCACGTCTTAGCTTTCAGCCGCCGCAAGTACATGCTGCGGCGGGCTGCGATCTGCCAGCTGACGTCGACTTCCGGGAGCGACCAGGTTGCATGCTTTACATTCGGTCGTCGGCTTGACGCAGTCGTTCCAGAAAACTCTCGGCGTCGGTTTCACCAACCGTGCGAAGGTCCTGCCACTCATCACCACTGGGGGCAAACAATTGCAGTGCCGGCGGGCCAAACAGCTGGTAGCGATCAAGCAGCGCGCGTTGCTCGGCATCGCTACGCGTCATATCGAAGCGCACCAGCCGGTAATCAGCCAGCTGTTCGCGCACAGAGGACACTTCGAGTACTTCTCGTTCGATTACTTTGCAACTGATGCACCAGTCGGCGTACCAGTCCAGCAGCAAAGGTTGGCCGGCAGTTTTCGCTGACAACAGTGCCGCATCCAGGGCTGCTGGGGTGTCCAGGGTCTGCCAGCCGACGGTTGCGCCGATTTGAGGCAAGCCTTGGGCGTCCAGGCGACCCAGTGGGCGCAGCGGGTCGGTTTGACCTTGCAAAGCGCCCACCCAACTGCTGATGCCGTAAACCAGCAAGGCCACACCAAGCAACTGGGCAAGCTTCTGCTTGCCGGGCTTAGGAATAAATTCCAGGGCGCCCAGCCACAACGCAGTGCCAACCGCCAACAGGCCCCACAAGGCCAGCGTCACGGGAGCTGGTAACACACGCTCCAGCAGCCATACAGAGACACCCAGCAACATCAGACCGAAAACCTTGCGTACGCCGACCATCCAGGTCCCGGACTTGGGCAACAAGGCGGCGCCACCAGTGGCGAACAACACCAACGGCGCCCCCATGCCCAGACCCAGCGAAAACAGCTTCAGCCCGCCGCCCAGGGCATCGCCGGTGGCGCTGATGTACAGCAGCGCACCGACCAGTGGTGCTGTCACGCAGGGTGATACAAGCAGGCTTGACAGCACGCCTAGCGTTGCGGCCCCTATCATTGAACCCCCGCGGGTTCGGCTGGCCAGGCGATCCATTCGTTCGGTAATAAAGCGCGGCATACGCAACTCGAACACCCCGAACATGGCCAGGGCAAATACCGAAAAGAACAGCGCAAAGGGCACCAGTAGCCACGGTGACTGCAGGCGCGCCTGCAGGTTGAGGCCAGCTCCGAACATGCCCATCAGCGCTCCGAGCAGTGCGAAGCAGGCAGCCATGGGAAGTACGTAGGCAAGCGACAGGCGAAAACCTCGTAGCCCACCGAGTTGTCCACGCAGCACTACGCCGGAAAGGATGGGCAGCATCGGCAGCACGCAGGGAGTGAAAGTCAGCCCCAAACCGGCCAGAAAGAACAGTGCCAGACTTCCCCAGTCCAAGGTCGTTTCCGGTTGCGCAGGCGATACCGGGGGCGAGTTACCGATCTGAAAAGTGCGCATTTCAGGTGGGTAGCACAGTCCCAGATCGGCGCAGCCCTGGTAGCTCACCTGCAGGGTGAACGGCCTGTTCTGAGGGTTATCAATCGGTAGTTCTAAGTCCGTAATGCCGTAGAACACCTCGACATCGCCGAAATACTCATCGGTTTTCGGTTCGGCTGCAGGCCATTGCGGGGTGCCGATTGTTACTTGCGGATGGTCGCTGTTGAAGGCGAAACGATGTTTGTAGAGGTAATAGCCATCGGCATTTATGAACCGCAGGCGAATACTGTCGGTGTCGGCTTCTATCAGATCAAGGCCAAAGGCCAGATCCACCGGCAGGAAGTCCTGGCTGTTATTCAGGGGGGCGTTGAACAGGGCCGGCTGTAAGCGAGGCAGATCAAAAATCCCAGCACTGACCGGCAGTGGGATCAGTAAAAGCAGGCACAGCAAAAGGCGGAACATGGGTATCTCGCGGAACAAGAGTTAACGAAAGGCTCCGGACATAATTCCGCCTCGCAAGTCAGGAAACTGTCCTGAGCAAGCGAGCCGGACGGGGTGATCGCTGCGATCATCCAGTGATCACCCCCGCGTTCTCTTTGCTGCCACCCGCCTGGGAAAGCCGGTCAGCGGCACGGAGCCTGAATTTACGGGTACTTGGCGAGGACCTCATCCTGCCCTGAACGGGTAAGCCCGATTACCTCGTAGGCATGTTTGGCATCACCGTGCTCCATACCGGGCGATCCAGCCGGCATGCCGGGCACGGCAATACCTAGCAGGTCGGAACGCTTGCGCAATTCGAGTATCTGCGCCACCGGCACGTGGCCTTCAACGAACTTGCCGTTGATCACACCGGTGTGACAGGACGCCAGACGCGGCTCCACTCCTAGGTCTTGCTTCACCGAACGCATGTTGCGTTCAACATGGTCGCGGACCGCAAAGCCGTTGTCCTCCAGATAGGAGATCCAGTCCTTGCAGCAACCACAGTTGGCGTCTCGGTGTACATCGATGATCAAGGGTTCAGCGGCATGGATCGCCCCACTTACCAGCAGCGCCGCAAGGGCTGATATACGCAGTTTTCTAGACATATAAGAACCTTGTTTGCCTCTCGTTTTCAGTTGCAGCCGCAGCCACCGCTGCCACCGCAACCCGTCTTTTTCATGTTGTTCGTCCCGGCTGCCGGACTGGCCAGCTGCGCGGGATATCCCGCATCAGTCAGGGAAGCAATCAGCACTTGGCTGTCGCTCTGGCCGCTAACCCGCACCCTGGCGGCTTGCAAATCGACATCCACCTTGGTGACGCCCTCGACAGTGTTGAGCGCCTCGGTGACATGCTTGACGCACGAGCCGCAGCTCATGCCTTCGACGTTCAGTTCAATGGTGCTCATGAGAATCTCCTGGGAAGTCACCGTAATGGTTGAGCAGATGTTCAACCTTGCCAGAGCGGCAAGGTCAAGCGTTTCAATCGATCGATACCTTGCGCAGCCTCAACGCGTTAAACACCACTGAGGCCGAACTCAGGCTCATCGCCAGCGCGGCGATAATCGGCGACAGCAGCAGGCCGGTCAGCGGGTAGAGCAGGCCTGCGGCCAGCGGGATGCCCAGAGCGTTATAGAGAAAAGCAAAGGTCAGGTTCTGGTGCATATTGCGCACGGTGGCCACTGACAGGCTCCTTGCGCGCAAGATGCCCAGCAGGTCGCCCTTGACCAGCGTGACTTGAGCGCTGTTCATCGCCACGTCGGTGCCGGTGCCCATGGCAATGCCGATATCGGCGCGCGCCAGGGCTGGGGCGTCGTTGATGCCGTCGCCGGCCATGGCCACGCGGTGCCCTTCTTGTTGCAGGGCGGCGGCCAAGCGTTCCTTGTCCTGTGGTTTGACCTCGCCGTGCACCTCTTCGATGCCTAGCTCGCGGGCCACTGCGCGAGCAGTAGTCAGGCCATCACCGGTGGCCATGATCACCCGCACGCCGTCTGCCTGCAGGCGCTCTACCGCCAGTTTCGACGTCGGTTTGATCGGATCAGCCACTGCCAGCAGACCAGCCAGGACGCCGTCCACCGCCAGGAACATGATGCTCACGCCTTCGCCGCGCAACTGTTCGGCCCGCGCACTGAGGGAGCTGGCATCCACGCCGGCATCATTCATCAGCGCGGTGTTGCCCAGTTGCAGGTGGTGGTCATCAACCTGGCCACGTACGCCGATGCCGGAGGCTGATTCGAATGTCTCGGCCGTGCTCAGTGCCAGGCCGTGCGCGCGGGCATGGTCGACGATGGCGTGGGCCAGGGGATGTTCGCTGCCCTGATCGAGGCTCGCTGCCAGGCGCAGCACCTCATCCGGAGTGAAACCAGGCGCCGCCTCTACACTGTGAAAGGCCGGGCGACCTTCAGTCAGGGTGCCCGTCTTGTCGACGATCAGCGTGTCAATCTTGCGCAAATTTTCGATGGCGCCCGCATCGCGGAACAGTACGCCGCTGCCGGCCGCCTTGCCGGTTGCGACCATTACCGACATTGGCGTGGCCAGGCCCAGGGCGCACGGGCAGGCAATGATCAGCACCGCCACCGCGTTGATCAAACCGAAGACCCAGCTCGGCTCCGGACCCCAAAGCCCCCAGACAAGGAAGGTTAGTATGGCGATAGCGATCACCACCATCACAAAGTAACCAGCAATAACATCAGCCAGTCGCTGCATCGGTGCTTTGGAGCGCTGCGCCTGGGCAACCATCTGCACGATCTGCGCAAGCATGGTCGAGCTGCCGACCTTCTGCGCCTGCATCACCAGACTGCCGTGGGCGTTAAGGGTGGCACCGATGAGACTGTCACCGACGTGCTTCATGATCGGCACCGGCTCGCCTGTCAGCATTGACTCGTCCACCGCGCTTTCGCCTTCCAGCACCAGACCGTCGACTGGCACCTTCTCTCCAGGGCGTACGCGTAGCCTATCGCCCGCATGAACATGGGTGAGCGGAATGTCGTCCTCTGTACCGTCGGGATTGATGCGTCGCGCGGTCTTCGGCGCCAGGCCGAGTAGTGACTTGATCGCCGCCGAGGTCTGCGAGCGTGCCTTCAGCTCGAGGAGCTGGCCGAGCAGAGTCAGTGAGATGATCACCGCCGCCGCCTCGAAGTACACGCCGATGCGCCCGTCTTGTACAAAGTCGGCAGGAAACACGCCTGGCGCCAGAGTGGCAACGACGCTATACAGGTAGGCGGCGGCGGTGCCGAGGCCGATCAGCGTCCACATGTTCGGACTGCGCAGCACGAACGAGCGTACGCAGCGCTCGAAGAATGGCCAGCCAGCCCAAAGCACTACCGGAGTGGTCAGTACGAGCTCGACCCAGTTCTGCGTGGTGCCGTGGAACAGGTTCAGGGAATGCCCACCCATGGCCAGCACGGTGACGATCACCGTCAACGGCAGGGTCCACCAGAAGCGCCGAGAGAAGTCCTTAAGCTCCGGGTTCTCTTCTTCGTCTAGTTCCGGAATGACAGGCTCCAATGCCATACCGCAGATTGGGCAGCTTCCTGGTCCTGCCTGGCGAATCTCCGGATGCATCGGACAGATGTATTCGGTGCTAGGTCCGGACGGCGCTTGAGCTACATCTTGATGCTGCTCATGCGGCCGGCCGCTTGCGAACCGCTGAGGGGCAGCCTGGAATTTCTCCTGACACCTTGCGCTGCAAAAGCGATAAGTCTTTCCTTCGAAGGTCTCGTGATGAGGACTATCTGGCTTGACCGCCATTCCACACACCGGGTCGTACTGTTTACCGTTTTGATCGTGCGAATGGTTAGCCTGATGCCGGTCGTGGTTGCTGGAAGAATTGTGCATGCCATTTACTTCCTATCTTTGTCCTTGGAGACACGGGTGGGATTGGAATGGCCACCATGGTTGTGACCAAACAAATGGAGCAACGGGCAAAGCAGCAAGATTATGTATGGCAGTCCCTGCAAGAGATGACCGTAATGCTCGCGTGCCAAGTAGAAAAAACCGATTATTGCCAGCATTAAGAGCGCTACGCCGGGTCTAGTCTTCCAAAAAGATATTTCATTATTCCGATGAAGATGGCGGTGATACACGGCAGTGACCTCCAGTGCTGGTATTTTTAGTACGTTGCGTCAGCATGAGCCGCTCGTCCCGATAGATATAGCATGCCAACTAAGGAGATTAACGGATCCTCACCTTGCCGACCCTCCTTGCTTGATAGCCGACTGATGGATGTCGCGCCCAATCTAAGCATTGAAAGAAACTCCGTGCAGAGGAATGAATTAATTCACTTCAAGTTCAGAGGTGCGCACACTTAAATTACTATCTGTAAGGCTCGCCCGCCTGATCAGATCACCAAAAAAAAAAGGCGCCGTTGAGGCGCCATTAGGCCAAGGGAGCAATGTGGAAGGCCTGGAAAAACCAGCTGCTAGCATTCTTAGAGTCACTGCTCATATTTTGCTCGAACATAGATTCCGACTTATGTGAAACACTATCACCTCCGCCTGTCAGCGAGCTGATTTGTACGTTACATTTTTGTAAGCTTCTAGATGGCGGCCTCGTTAACCTGCACACTGAGTCGAAACAAACTTTCGGAATCTGCCTGCATGAAATTACTGGTCGCTGAAGACGAACCCAAAACTGGTTCTTACCTGCAACAAGGACTTACCGAAGCTGGATTTACCGTCGACCGGGTCACGACTGGCACAGATGCGCTCCAATATGCGCTGAGTGAGGTTTATGACCTTTTAATCCTTGACGTGATGATGCCAGGGTTAGATGGATGGGAGGTGCTACGCATGGTCAGATCAGCAGGGCACGAAATACCCGTACTGTTCTTGACCGCACGTGATGGCGTGGAAGACCGCGTCAAAGGCCTGGAGCTGGGCGCGGACGACTACCTGATTAAGCCGTTCGCGTTCTCCGAACTTCTGGCAAGGGTCCGGACATTGCTTCGCAGGGGCAGCGGCTCCCCCACCCAAACCACCGTGAAAATTTCAGATCTCGAAGTGGACCTGCTAAAGCGCCGCGCCGTTCGTGCTGGGAAGCGAATTGATCTGACGGCGAAGGAATTTTCACTGCTGGAATTGTTGATGCGCCGACGCGGCGAGGTGCTTCCGAAGTCTCTGATTGCATCTCAGGTATGGGATATGAACTTCGACAGCGACACCAACGTTATCGAGGTCGCGGTACGCCGTCTGCGCGCAAAAGTCGACGACGACTTCGAGCACAAACTGATCCATACCGTGCGTGGCATGGGCTATATGATGGATGCACCGGAGTGAGACTGCGTCACCTTTCGCTGACCGCCCGAATGAGTGTCATGTTCATGTCTGTGGTGGTTGTAGTTCTCACCATAGCTGGGCTGAGCTTCAATTTGCTTAGCCAGCATCACTTCGAAGTGTTGGATCGGCAGGCCTTGGTGGAGAAGCTCGAATCGACCAAGAAAATTTTCAATAACGTACGCAGCAGCGCAAACCTTGCTGAGGAGCTACCGCAGTTGCGAGCTCTGCTAGGTGCCCATCATGATTTAGCGGCGACCATCTTGAGCGAAGATGGCAGAGTGCTCTTTTCTGATCCCAAGACAGTCGACGTCCCGGAAAGCTATAGGGACGCAGAACAGCAGAATATGTGGGAATGGAAATATGCCGGCCGCCTGTATAGAGGATTGACTGCCCGAATCTCGGTAGCAGACCAGCCCGAACCACTTACAGCACTGTTGATTCTTGATGTCACTAACCACGCGCATTTCTTTCAGACTTTGCAGCGTTGGTTCGGCGTTGGATTAAGCGTCAGCGCTCTAATTAGTGCTGCGCTTGGCTGGATGGTAGTTAGAAGCGGTCTCAGGCCTCTGAGGCAAGTTACCCATCTCGCCGCATCGATGTCAGCAAGG